>CACYYM010000039.1 GCA_902778625.1 uncultured Bacteroidales bacterium | reverse complement strand
CTGGCAACCCAACCTCCACGCACACATCATCTGGGATTGGATAGACCATACAACTGGCAAGTCATTCAAACTGAACGCTGATGATATGTCGCAAATTCAAGATATGGTAGCTGATGCATTAGAGATGGAAAGAGGTAAGCGGAAGGCAGATACGGGAGCTGCCCATCTGGAGCGTAACGAGTACATCCTGAAAGTGCAAGAAGAGAAGAAAGAGAAACTTCAGGCAGAAATAGCCGAAGAGGAAGCAAAAGCCGAGAAGATGGCTCAGGCATCCTTGTTCGATAAGATGTTCAATGCCGGCCTAAGTCCCTCAGTAAGGAAAGCATTTGAAGAGAAGGATGCGGTGCATAAAGAGGAACTGCGCCAAGCGACAACGGCTGTCAATGAGGAAGGATTGCCTTATATGTGGACCACTGGCACTAAAAAGGGGCAGAATCTCACTTGGGAGGAATTGGCCAAGTGCCGTGAAAGGGAAAAGAAAGATGCGGCAATTAAAGCCGAGACCGACATACAAGCAGCCGTTTCTCAGGCAAAGGCAGAAGCCAAGGCAGAACATGATGCTGAAATGGTCAAGACGAGAACGGAGTATGAGCAGCGCATTAAGAAAGAGCGGCTTGCAGTCAAGGAAGACGGAACACCTCTCTGCTGGAAGGGAGGCAGCAAGAATGGCCAGCAGCTTACCAAGGACGAAGCCATAAAATGGTTGGGTAATCAGCTAAAGGTGTCAGAAGCCTTGAATAATACCTTGCTTGACAGGTTGAAAGTATTAAGAGATTTGATATTTGCAACATGCAGCCTGAATTTCAAGAAAGTAGTTCAGATAGTAGTTGACCAATGGAAGGCAGGCATGAAGCAGTTTACCAAAGGGCTTAAGGACTTCATATGGAGTGCCATCAATGATGAGAAGACAGAGGATGGGCGCAAGGCTTATGTTGACGACGCCATCCACTTCGCCAAGATGCTTGCCAAGACAGAGACAGATTGGAATCCAGACGATGACGTACTGCAATCACTTCATCAGGATGCGCTCCGTATAGCCGATGGCACATGGGATTCATACCACCAGAAGCAGGAACAGCGTGACCAGCTCTTTGATGCAGCCGTCTCAGCTGTCGTCCAGATGGGCAACTGTTCCTATCAGCGTCACCTGAACCAATCGCAGGCAGAGGCCATTGAAGCATTCCTTGCTTTCGATGGCAGCGACAGAAAGCAGCTATGTGATGAAATCTGGAGTATTGCCAAAGACAAGGTCGAACATTGCTGGCGTGATGGCACTCATGATGCGTTGGAGGAACTGCGAACTCGGGAATTGTATAGCCGTAGTTACAACAATGGCATGAAAAGATAGGAAAAACCTCCATTCGGGATAATAGCATAGTAGCAGGCTCTATCCTGTTACTATGCTATTTCTATCGTGGGCAGTATTCCGTAGAAGGTTTACTTGGAGTTGCTTTCTTATTCCGTTCTTGCTATAGCTACGCGCTTCTCCGTGCCATCGGGTGAGCGGAACAGGAAATGGATTTCCTCGCCTGATTTCTTGCGCTGACGGATGGCAGTATAGGTGCAAACGTCATCGATGGGGATGCCGTCGGCCTCTATCAGCATGTCGCCTGTGCGGACTCCTTTTCTGTAAGCCTCCGAATCCTTGCGGACTACTGCTTGCAGAGTGCCTGTACTGTCCGTCGGAACGAGCCTCATGCTGTGACTTGTCTTGTCATTCAAGGTGATGTCGCCGCTGCCGTCATGCGGCAGGAACACATAGCGCTTCTTCGCACTGTCGATAATGAGCGAGGCGTGTTTCAGCAGTGCAGAACCTATAAGCATACTCATGTTGGCCGACGAGGCGTATGCATCCTTGACGGTCAGACTGCCCATCTGGACTGTCGGCAGGTGAACCACGCGTTCCAATAATGTGTCGGCATGAACCCCGTAGAGTCCGATATTCGCATTGAGCGTTGTGTCGCTCAGTTGTGTTGCGCTGTCTATCGTCGCCCGCTTCTTCTCTTTCTTCAACCAGTGTGCCAATGCTTGGTTCGACAAGTCCACTCCATGCCCGACGGCTCCCGTGTCGAACAACATATAGGTACTGCCGAAAGGCAACTCTACATAGACCAGCGGATAGGTGGGTTTTGCAAGCCAGTACTTCACTGTGGGCTGCCCTTTCGCCTCCTCGTCGAAGAAGCCCTTACGGTCGGTCAGTATCATCAGACTGTCCTTCGTGTCAAACTTTACCGTCAGCCCTTTGGTCACGAGGTCAAAGCCTATCAGTCCGTCAAATCTCCCGCAGATGTAGTCACCAAGATGCCCACCCACGCTGACGGGATAGTTACTGAGCCCCAAGTTGCCCATCCTCATCTCCGGAATCTTAAAGACTGAAGCTGCACCCGTCTTGTCGTTGATGTCGCGCCATTTGGCACTGTCAACATCTGTTGGCTTCATCCATTCCTCCTGACTGCCAAACCAGAAGCCGTGCTCCGCTCCCGTGTCGAACAGCAGATGTCGCTCTTGTCCGGCTATCTCTATGGGTACAATCACCGCACCACTCTCTATTCTTACCCTGATGGTGTCCACGAAGTCGTGCTCTGAAAACTCCACGGCTTTCAGCAGTGGTTTCCACTTCACCTGACCCTCGGCATGAGTTGCCATCAGGATAAAGGCAAGTGCCATTATAATAATTGCCTTCTTGTTCTTGAGGCCTTTCTTGCGTCCCACAGGTAGCAAGCGACTAGAGGTCGAGCGCAGTAGCAAGCGATTTTCAATCTCACTCTGTTCTCGCATCATCATACCCTTTACGTATGTGTTGCATCTGATGATAAACGGGATGGAGAGTATCTGACCCATATCGATGGGCAGCGATGCCTCGAAGGCTTCTTGTATCTCCTTGGTGTACTCGATGAAGAAACGGAAAGTGAAGATATACGTCAGACAGAAGCCGAAATACCAGCCTGTACCTATTTTCTCTGGCATCCGTTTATGCTGTGTCCACATAATGAAGAAGAGCACGGCATAGGCTATGGCTTCGTAGAGCTGACCAGGATGACGGGGCATCATATCTACCTTCTCGAAGATAAAAGCCCAGGGCACATCGGAGATTTTTCCGATAATCTCTGAGTTCATCAGGTTGCCCAAACGGATACAGCAGGCTGTGGTACCTGTAGCGATGGCGATATTATCGAGTACCGTCCAGATACTCAGTTTTGTCTTGCGGACATATAGCCACAGGGCTATCATGAGTCCCAGCGTTCCGCCATGCGAAGCTAGTCCGGCATAGCCTGTCAGTTTCCAGCTTCCGTCAGCCATAAAGCGTATCGGCAGCAGCATCTCTATGATGCCTTTCCCTGAAGTCAGGAAATCCTGAGGCTGATAGAAGATGCAATGCCCCAGTCGGGCACCAATCAGGATACCGAAGAAACAGTAGATGAAGAGTGGGGCGAGGAGTTCGTCCTTGATTTTCTGCTCCTTATACAGGCGTTTCACCACGAGATAGGCTAGTGCGAGCCCGATTGGCCACAAAAGCCCGTACCATCGCACCGACAGAGGACCCAATCTGAATGCTACGAGGTCCGGATTCCAGACGATATATAGTAATTGATTCATATAACCTCCAAACTGCAAGAAGATTGCTTTATACGAAATAATAAGCAGAGAAGATTCCCAAGAGATTGCATGTGACATGCGTAATCACACAATAGCGAACATCTCTGGTTCTCATATACATCAGGCAAAGGATGACCGCCATCATCAGTGTATCAAATCTCCAAACGCCTGTACCCACATGTGCCGCGTAAAAGATGAGTGCATTGGAAACGACAATCGCTGTCTTGCTGAAAGAGGCTCTTTCCATCATGGATATGTACCATTTCCGTAAAAACAGTTCCTCTGCAATGGGGCCGATGATGGAAAAGGAGAATATATGCAGGATAAGGGGCGCCAACGTATAGGCCTCCCGAGGGTCTGTGTTAGGCGCGTCAAACAAGGAGGTCAGTAGAAGTATAATGAGCTGCCAGAGGACTCCCAATGCCAAGGACAGAACAACTGTTTTCAGGTTCACTCCAAGGCTCGGATTACACCATATTCCCAACTTCTCTTTCTTGTCTTCGTAAAGTAAGACGGCAAAAATTGCTAACGGCCACAGAAGGTTTCCTATATCCAATATTGTACGACTGAAAGGAATATCCTGTGAGAAAATATAGGCAAAGTAGGGCAACAGGAAAACACACATCAAGATGAAGGAAGCAAGAAAGACTCTTGTCATCTTGAAAATACATTCTTTTTTAGAATACGTCATAAAAATAGTTTAAAATGAGACAAAATTAGGATGTATCTTATCTGCTTATGTGCGAGCCTATAGTTTCCATTATCCGCATATCGGTAAATTTCTTTCTGTATGGGTCGAACTTCTGCATTTTTACAGCATTAGGACTAATATTCCATGTTTGCCTTTGCTCTTTGCGGACAAAAGATAGTCCATGCTGCTGTTGGCAACTGTCTATTCTAACTGTGTCACATTTACACATAGCCTTCTGCTGACATAAAGAGTCTGTTCTAATGGCTATGCTGTCTTGCTTGACCGTTGTATTGTGCATGCAGTTTTGGCCAATAGCAAAACAAGGTACAATCAACAGGCCGATTACTCCCAGAGATTTCTTTGATACTATCATATAAATCACGATTAATCTGTTCTTGATTCACTCGGACAGGCCAATGACACACCCTTCATTTCTTCTTAATTGTGAACTCCACTTTTTGTATGCCGCGCTTATAGACATTGGCGAGGATGAGGGCGTAGTGCAGCGTTTCGCCCTGTTTCATCGAGTGCTGGGCGTACGCCATCTCGCTTTCTGTAAGTATGTTCTTGAAGAGGATTGCAGAACGATTGCTCGGCACAAGGCGTATCTCATCGGTAAGCGGTGAAAGGACGTAGGCGTAGGTTGCTTGATAACGGGCACCTGCCTGCCATAGCGGGTGGCTCTTGTCGAGAATGTTCTCCAAGTAGATTTGCGCATGCTTGTCGAATTCGGGTGTCGGTGTGCCG
>CACYYM010000038.1 GCA_902778625.1 uncultured Bacteroidales bacterium | reverse complement strand
TTCCTCGTTTTTTGAGCGTTTTGCATAGCGATTTGCTAAACAAAGTATAAAAATGATATGCCAAAAGCGTGTTTTCTTATTAAATAATGTGTATTTTGATCAAAAATTAGTATCTTTGTACTCAAATATCCGTCTCTTAGAAAGAGATTGAGAATTTTGCTAAACAAATCCTTGTTTACAACAATCCCAATATCATCTTGTTTGCTTTATCCACAACCGACGTTTCCAATGAAGCGAGGTATATTTGTGTCGTTGCTTCAGAGTCATGTCCCATTCCTTCGCTTATGACAGACAAAGGTACATTCTTTGCCTTGGCTGCACTCGCCCATGAATGACGAGCCACATACATAGTCAGCGGTCGCTGGAGTTTCAACATTGTCGAAAGTTCTTTCAGACGATAGTTGACCAAGTGAAGGGCATTGTCATATTGCCTTCGTTCATCGCCTTGCTCTTTGATGATAGGGAGTAGATAATCAGTCTTGTTTTCTGGGTATTTGGCAATGATTTCAGCCATACACTTCTCCCACTTGATGGTCAGTTCCTGACCTGTCTTTCGTCTTCGATAGGTTAGAATACCGTTTTGAAGGTCTGTCTTTTTGAGATAAGCCATATCCACGAAAGACATTCCTCTTGTATAGAAGCTGAACATGAACATATCACGGGCGAAGTCCAATGATGGCTTCATGGATAAGTCCGACTCCTTCAGGGCTTTGATGGCCTTGATAGGTATAGCTCGCTTTACTGTCTTATCTACTCCCGTATAGACATGCCGGAAGGGGTATTGCTGTGCTATCAATCCTTTCTCCACAGCACGATTATAGACAGCTCGAAGGTTACGCATATAGAACGATATGGTGTTCATGCGCACATCTCTGCTTTTCAAGTAAGCTTCATACATGAGCATCATGTCAGATGTTATGCCATCAAGTGGTACATCCTGCTCGTCTCGGAAAGCCATGAAACTTTTGAGTGTAGCCGTGTATGTCTCTGAAGTTCGGACTTTCCCCAACTGCTTCAATTGTGCTATGACACCATGCATAAAGGTAAAGAGGGAGGACTCCTTGGTCAGTTTATGGAACATGGTGATCACATCGTCTGCTGTGAAGCGACGACGTTCCGTTTCCAACGAGCGGACAACTTTTTCCAGACGGGCCACATCCCATGCCAGACGTTCTTGAATACCCAATCCATTTACGATAACGCTTTCAGACTCTGCATCCCATTCCTCAGCAAAGACCTTATAATCAGTATTCTGCTGCCTGACAACTCTGTTGTGGATAATCTGAAAATAGAGACCTCCCTCCTTGCCATCCACTGTGGATGGTCTGAACTTTACCTTTATTGATGTCATTATGTACGTTAATAGTTATCATGCTATCCACTTGAAATACACATAGAAAGCTATCTCTATGGCAAGCGTTATGATTGACAGTAGGGAAAGAGAGCCAACAATATAGAATAGTTTTGTGGAAATCCATACGCCCTCGTTGTTCTTCACGATGTCTGTGAGTCGTTGGCTCTGCTTCTGCCAACTTTCTTTCTGCTGCCTGTGATGGTCGTCAAGTGTCTGTTTCTCCTGTCCCAGCCATTGGGTATGACTGTCATGGAGCTGTTTCAGACTTTCATCATCAAGCCTCGTTTTGACAGGTGTCTGCTGTGCCTGGACAATGGCGTTGCAAATGCCCGTGATAGCGTTGTCTGCGCTTTGGGTTGCTGCTTTGAGACCTTTCTGTGTCGTTACACTACTTTCTTTCGCTTCTTTAATTGCTTCAAGCAATTTCTGCAACAGGGCAAGCGCCTCCTTAATCTGCTCCAAGGTGGCATCGAAGCAGTTCTGCTCTTTCTCTTTTTCCTCGTCATCCTTGATGGACTGCACGAGGTTATTGTATTTGTCTTTTTGTGACATATTTTTATGTATTACTTGTGTTGATAATCTGTTTATATTACTTACCTCGTTTCCATCTTCTGACAATCGGCTTACAGAGCCAGTTTGCCATCTTGGCACAGCGTCTGGCCCTTTCAAGTTCGTCTTCATCCTTGTCTTTTCCCCAACCTGTGCCAGCATCACCACCGCCACCATAAGACTCGGACATGGCAGTAGCTGCATCGACGTAGTTCAGGAACAACAGCATGGCGACTTTCAGAATGTCCCCATGCGTGGCATTGCTGTTTTCGGTAACCTCGATGTTACTGTCAAGCTCCTTGTAAATTCTTTCGGGGATGCTCAGCTGTACCTGCTTGCCATCGATAAGGAATACCTGTCGGTAGTCATTTGATGTGGCAGTCGGTTTGGCTTGTGAGGATGATGCCTGTGCCGTTGACGGTCTATGCGTGATTGGAGTCTTGCTGTCCAATGGTTTTGGCGCTTGTACAGCTGTCGGCTTCTGAACAGGATGCAGTTTCTTCCATGTATCTTCTATCTTTGTCGGCATCAGGTTGCGTCCTTTGCCGAGGTCGGATGACTTAAAAGAGGAATTGCCCTTCTTGATGGAATAGCCTCTGACTACGTTCTCCTTATCACGCTGCAATTTAACCTTATAGCCTCGCCTAGTCAGCAAGGAAACGTAATTAGTCCAATCGAAACGTGGCAAGGATTTGAGTATATCCATGCAGTCGTCGGTTATCTGTTGGAGGTGCTCACCCCGTATCTCCATAGGATCCTTCCAGCCGTGGCGCAGATTGATGGCCTGGGCAGCTGCCACAGCTCGCTCGCCGATGAAGTGACAGTCATTGATATTGCCGTCCTTGTCGATGCGGTTCACCACCAGATGCAGGTGGGGAATCCCAGATTTGGCATCATAATGAAGGGCAGCGAAGTACTGCGAGTTCTTAATGTTCGTCGGGACAAGATTCTTGTGCTTGTCATCTGGTGTCTTGGTCACCTGGTCAAGTTCGTCCACGAACTCCTCAGTGAAGTGTCGCCAGTCATCGAGCTCCCATCCGTCACTCTCGTTCATGGATGGGGAAACCTCTATGCGGATGGACGTCTTGTCAATGGGCTTCCGGGCGAACTTCTGCTTAAAGCGGTTCATGTGGAGCACCATCTCGTCCCACATGCCCATCGGGGGCAGATCCTCTGTCAGGAGGTTCACCTTCACGATGTCGGCACGGAAGTCTTTCGTGGCATAGTTGGTCATGGCCTGACCATGCGCTATGGGTCTTGCAGTTGCTATCATAGTCCTATCCTCCAAAGTTTTCCTTGATGGTGTCCCAGTGCTGGATGAGGTAGTTCACGCCCTCTATCCATGCCGTCATGATTCGCTCGTTTCTGAAGTAACGCTTCCTCACCTCCTGCGGCAGTCCGTGAAGGGCATTGCGGATGCCGACAAGTTCTGACCTTGCAGCGGAGAGACTTTTCAGCGCTTCCTCCTGTCCCTCGGTCATCAACTGCTTTGGCTGGTGTCCAAGGACTGCATCGTGGACATAGTTGCTTTTGTGCATTCCGCACTTGTTGGCATTGGTTACAATCTGGTTGTATTCTTCTTCCGTGAAGCGGACATCGATGTGGTGTCCCTTATTCTGCCTCTTTTCTGAGGTCTTAGATGTTTTCTTGTTTTGCATAATGAAATCGTTTATAATAATGAATGATAAGATTGGTAAAGAGAGATTGAAGTACAAGCCTTGGACAGCCCGGTGCGAGCTTGCGAGCGGCGCAAGAGCCCAGTGGAAGGACAGTGCAGCGAAGCAAATCTGTCAGACATTGGGACTTCTTGTTTAGACCTCAGAAAAAATCACTCTTCTTCGGGCTTGTCCGCGGCTTTAGCCTTCTGTCAGTCGCTGCCATGCAGTGGGTATTCGGCACTGTCGGCTGCATCCGCAGCTGTTGTACTTGGAATTGGCGAGACAAGTTGATTGGTCGAGCCTTCAACATCAGAGATGCCCTCTGGATTGGTAGGCATAGCAGGAGTACCGCCTAATGCGACATCATTTGATGTGCTATATGGCTTATCGGCTCCTGGCAGCAGGTTGGCATAGTGCTCGTCAAGTTGGTCTAAGTAACCTACAGGCAGCTGTCCATCCTCTCCGTATGGAGATAGTTTATTCTCTTCCCTTTCATCGTTGTTGGCATTAGCCAAAGATGGAACGGGATTGATATAAGAAGATGGAGTTTGTTGGCTGTTGCCATTATCATTAGAATATGTCGGGTTGGCATTACCTTGGTCAGCCAGATTGGGAGTGACTGTATTCCGATGATAATTCGGATTCTTGATGGGAGCATCCCGCCCGTCCACAAACCAGAACGCCAGACAATGGATTGTGTGGATAGTCGTGCGGTTATTGGCAATAGATGTGAGAATACCCACCTCATTGAAAAGGTCGATTATTTTCTGTGCAGTTTTGCGGTCACAGTGCCATAGTTCGGCGAGTTCTACTTTCGATATGGCAAACTGACCGATACCGAGGTCAGCAGAAAAGTTCTTCTTCTCGTAATGGAAAGGCTCTATTGCCGCCAAAGAGAGAAAAGTATCAAAGGCTTTCATGCGGTGGAAGCCTTGGTTGTCATCTTTGAGGAAATCAAGCTGCTCTCTGGTCAGCAGGATTCCATACTTTACGTTGTTGTACTTCATTGTAATTTTTGTTTTGTGGTGAGGGCTGGCATTGGTCAGCCCTCAGCCGTTGTTAATAATGAGATTTGAATGTGACTTGAAAACAGGGTTATGTCGGACTGGTGTCGGCTTCGTTCTGCCAGTCATGCTTATCTGGCTTTCGTTTGTGTGAAGCGAGGATGGTATCGTTCTCCTCATCTGCGGTCATCGGAACGGTATTCCTGCGCTTCGTCTCCAGCCATTTGTCAAGCTCATCCTGATACAGGATCCATCTTCTGCCAGGCTTGGTGGCAGGGATGGTGCCGTCCTCCAGTTTCATGTACATCGTTCCCCTGGGGATGTGCGTGTACTCGATGGCCTCATCCACAGTCATTGGCTTGTGGCGGTTCTCCTTTACTGGTTTACTA
>CACYYM010000037.1 GCA_902778625.1 uncultured Bacteroidales bacterium | reverse complement strand
AGTGAATGCTTATAAGGAGGAACATCCGAAGGCAGACGTCATCAGCCTTGGCATTGGCGATGTAACACAACCACTCGCCCCGGCAGTCATCGAGGCATTACACAAGGCAACGGCCGAGATGGCTGGGGCTGCCACATTCAGAGGCTATGGTCCAGAGCGCGGCTACGACTTCCTGCGTAAAGCCATCGTAGAGAATGATTTCCGTTCAAGAGGCATAGACATTGAGGCAGACGAAGTGTTCGTCAGCGACGGCGCAAAGAGTGACACAGGAAACTTTCAGGAACTACTCTCCAGGGATTGTGTGGTAGCCGTTACAGACCCAGTCTATCCGGTATATATTGATGCCAACACGATGGCGGGAAGAGAGATTATCAAGCTTCCCTGTACGGCAGAGAATGGCTTCGTGCCTGAGTTGCCGAGCAAGCATGTTGACGTCATCTACCTATGTTACCCAAACAATCCGACGGGCACGACACTCAACAGAGAACAGCTGAAGGTGTGGGTGGATTATGCCATTCGCGAGAATGCGCTTATCTTCTATGATGCGGCTTACGAGGCTTATATACAAAGCGAAGACGTACCTCACAGCATCTACGAGATTCCTGACGCGAAGCAATGTGCTGTGGAGTTCCACTCATATTCCAAGACGGCAGGCTTCACCGGCATCCGATGCGGATATACCATAGTTCAAAAGGCATTAAGGTTGCCACTCAACAAACTTTGGAACCGCCGTCAATCGACGAAATTCAATGGCACAAGCTATCTTGCCCAGAGAGCTGCCGAAGCTATATATACACCTGAAGGCAAGCAACAAATAAAGGCCACGATTGCCTACTATATGGAGAATGCACGCATGATGCGAGAAGCGTTGACAGGAATGGGTTTCAAGGTCTATGGCGGCATAGATGCACCTTATTTATGGACTCAGACACCTGACAGCATGACGTCTTGGGAATTCTTCGACTGGATGCTTCATTCTGCACATGTAGTCTGCACTCCAGGCGTTGGTTTTGGTGCCCAGGGAGAAGGCTACGTGCGACTCACAGCCTTTGGAACACATGAGAATACAGAAAAGGCACTTCGCCGAATTGATAGTAAATTGTAAATCGTCAAATTGTAAATGAATCAGGGTTTATATCAAGAAGCATACGAACACGATGCCTGCGGCGTGGGTATGGTGGTAAACATTCATGGCGGCAAGAGCCATGAACTTGTTGATAATGCATTGAAGGTGCTGGAGAACATGGAGCATCGTGGTGCAGAGACCAGGGACAAGACGGGCGATGGTGCAGGCATCATGGTGCAGATTCCGCATGAGTTCATTCTCCTGCAAGGCATTCCTGTACCTGAGAAAGGTCGGTACGGCACGGGGCTTGTGTTCCTTCCAAAAGACGAAAAGGCCCAGCAAACAATACTGAGCATAATGATAGAAGAGATTGAGCGCGAAGGACTGGAGCTGATGCATGTCAGGACTGTGCCGACATGTCCCGATGTTTTGGGCGTGGGAGCGAGAGACGTTGAGCCTGACATTAAGCAAATCTTCGTGACAGGAGCGACTGAAGAGCAAGCTCCGAAGCTCGACGGCATATTATATAAGATAAGGAAGCGCATAGAGAAACGCACCGACAACGAGGACTTCTACTTCTGCTCCCTTTCTTCGAAGAACATCATCTACAAGGGCATGTTGACTTCCGGGCAACTGCGAAGATACTTCCCCGACCTGTCAAGCCCATACTTTACAAGCGGACTTGCCCTCGTACATTCTCGTTTCTCTACCAATACCTTCCCGAAGTGGAAGCTGGCGCAGCCCTTCCGTCTGTTGGCACACAATGGCGAAATCAATACCATTCGAGGCAATCGTGGATGGATGAAAGCAAGGGAGAGCGTGCTCAGCAGCGAGACTTTGGGCGACATCAAGGACTTGCGGCCTATCGTTCAGGAAGGAATGAGCGACTCGGCAAGCCTTGACAATGTCTTCGAGTTCCTTACGATGAGTGGTCTCTCGCTGCCCCAGGCAATGGCAATACTTGTGCCCGAAAGCTTCAACGACAAGAATCCGATAAGCGAGGACCTCAAGGCTTTCTACGAATATCACTCCATTTTGATGGAGCCGTGGGACGGACCTGCTGCACTACTCTTTAGTGACGGACGCTATGCAGGCGGCATGCTCGACAGAAACGGCCTTCGTCCCAGTCGCTATACGATTACGAAGCAAGGCATAATGGTAGTGGCTTCGGAAGTAGGAGTGATGGACTTCGAACCAAGCGACGTTGTCAGCAAAGGACGCTTGCAGCCTGGTAAGATTCTGCTTATCGACACGCAGGAAGGAAAGATCTACTATGATGGCGAGATAAAAGAACAACTGGCAAAGGCGCACCCCTATCGTGAATGGCTCCAGGCGAACCGTATCCAGTTGGAGAAGCTCAAGAGCGGTCGGCATGTCGAGAATTCTGTCCCGAACTACGAACGCAAGCTCATCAACTTCGGCTTCGGACAGGAGGACATCGACAGAACGATTGTCCCGATGGCAACAGCAGGACAGGAACCTGTGGCAGCGATGGGCAACGACACGCCGTTGGCAGTCATCAGCGACCGTCCGCAGATTCTCTTCAACTACTTCCGTCAGCAGTTCGCCCAGGTAACAAACCCTGCCATCGACCCCATTCGCGAGGAACTGGTGATGTCGTTGACAGAGTACATAGGAGCCGTAGGCACAAACATCCTGACGCCCGATGCCTCGAACTGTAAGATGGTACGCTTGCCACAGCCTGTGCTCACGAACACACAGCTCGATATATTATGTAATATAAGGTACAAGGGGTTCAATACTAAGAAGCTCGCTATTTTGTTCGAGATACAGAAGGGAGCAAGTGGACTTCGCGCAGCCATTGAAGACCTATGCAAAGAAGCCGAGCAGAGTGTAAATGAAGGTGTTAACTACATCATTCTTTCTGATAGAGACATCGATGAGACACACGCCGCTATCCCATCATTGTTGGCAGTAAGTGCTGTTCATCACTATTTGATTTCCGTCGGTAAGCGTGTACAAACGGCTCTTATCGTAGAGAGTGGCGAAATTCGCGAAGTGATGCATGCCGCCTTGTTGTTAGGTTATGGCGCGAGTGCCATTTGTCCTTACATGACTTTTGCAGTCTTGGACGACCTCGTGAAGAAGCATAAGATTCAGGAGGAATACGCTACCGCTGAAGCCAACTATATCAAGGCGGTCGATAAAGGCCTGAAGAAGGTAATGAGCAAGATGGGCATTTCTACCATACGCTCGTATCGGGGCGCAAAGATATTCGAGAGCATCGGACTTGGCGAGGATTTGCTCAGGAGGTACTTCGGCACAGAGGTAAGCACCATTGGTGGCATCGGGCTGAAGGAGATTGCCCGTGATGCGACTCGCTTACACGATGAGGCATTCAAGCCTGCTGATATTAACGAGTTCTTGCCAAACAACGGTCAGTTCTCTTGGCGAAAGGATGGCATCCTACACGCATGGCATCCCGACACGATTGCCAACCTGCAGATTGCCACAAGGCTTGGCTCGTACAAGAAATTCAAGGAATGGTCTGCGATGGTGGACGAGAAGGAGAAGCCTATCTTCATCCGCGACTTTTTCGGGTTCAAGAAAGTTGCAAAGCCAACGCCCATCGACGAGGTAGAGCCGGTGGAAAGCATCGTCAGGCATTTTGTGGCGGGTGCCATGTCGTTTGGGGCATTAAGCATCGAGGCACATGAGGCTTTGGCGTTGGCCATGAACAAACTTGGCACACGCAGCAACACTGGCGAAGGTGGCGAGGATAATGCCCGCTATCATACGGAAGTGGATGGCGTAAGTCTGAGCAGCAAGACCAAGCAGATTGCATCAGGTCGGTTTGGCGTGACGGCTGAATACCTTGTGAATGCTGAGGAGATTCAGATTAAGGTGGCGCAGGGTGCAAAGCCTGGCGAGGGCGGACAGTTGCCCGGCTTCAAGGTGAACGAGATTATTGCCAAGACGCGTAATGCCATTCCTGGCATCAGCCTCATCTCTCCGCCACCTCATCACGACATCTACAGCATCGAAGACCTTGCGCAACTCATCTTCGACCTGAAGAACATCAATCCGACGGCTGCGGTCAGCGTCAAGTTGGTTGCCGAAAGTGGTGTTGGGACCATTGCCGCTGGTGTGGCAAAGGCAAAGGCCGACCTCATTGTCATTAGTGGTGCAGAAGGTGGAACGGGCGCAAGTCCTGCAAGTAGCATGCGCTTTGCTGGCATTAGTCCTGAGATTGGACTGGCCGAGACACAGCAGACACTTGTAAAGAATGGCTTGCGCAGTCAAGTTCGCCTACAGACTGACGGACAATTGAAGACTGCCAAGGACGTCATCATCATGGCCATGCTTGGCGCAGACGAGTTCTCATTCGGCACGTTACCGCTTATTGTTTTGGGTTGTGTGATGATGCGCAAATGCAACACCAACACCTGCCCTGTAGGCGTGGCTACGCAAGACGAACGCCTTCGTGCCCGTTTTATGGGCAAGTCGGAGTACGTTGTTAACTACTTTACCTTCCTCGCCCAACAGGTACGAGAATATCTCAGCGAGATAGGTGTTCACAGATTGAAGGACATCATCGGCCACACGGAACTGCTAGAGATACAATCGTCATGTGTTACAGACAAACAGAAGACTATCGACTTCTCCCGTCTCCTTTATCAGCCCGCCACAGATATACCTCTCTATTGGGACAGAAGCGAGTTTACAAAGGTCTGCGGAGTAAAAGATGAGGAGATAATTAAGGAGGTGCTGAAGAGTATCGACGAGCAGGAAGAGACGACGCTCGACTTCGCCATCAAGAATACCGACAGAGCTGTAGGCACGATGCTCTCGGGCGTTATTGCCAAGAAATATGGTGAAGCAGGACTGCCGGACGGGACTATCAACATCAAGTTCAAGGGTTCTGCTGGGCAATCGTTTGGTGCATTTGCTGTGAAAGGAATGAGCCTGAGGCTCGAAGGAGAGGCTAACGACTACTTCGGCAAAGGTCTGAGCGGAGGACGTATCAGCATCTTGCCTTCTCGTGGAAGTAATGCTGAGTTCCATGCCGAGGACAACATCATAGCTGGCAACACGGGGCTTTATGGTGCTACAAGTGGAGAACTATACGTCAACGGACAGGTCGGCGAGCGCTTTGGCGTGAGAAACAGCGGAGCGATTGCTGTCATCGAAGGCGCAGGCGACCATTGCTGCGAATACATGACAGGCGGACGTGTTGTGGTTCTTGGTAAGACTGGGCGTAATTTCGCAGCCGG
>CACYYM010000036.1 GCA_902778625.1 uncultured Bacteroidales bacterium | reverse complement strand
CACCTCGATGTGGTATTTGAGCGGAGCCGAGTTCTTCAGCTTCGCCTCCTTCGCCATCCCGATAAGCTGCTTGATGTTGTACCAATTCCCCTTGAAGAGAGCAGCGTAATAAGGGATAGGATAATACGTACTGTCCGGTGTCGGCACACGACAGACCACCGCGAACTTCCTGCCAGACGACTTCTTCTGCATCCGCTGCTGCAGATCCCCCCAAGGGTTGTCGAACGAAAGCAGCGGAATCTTCTCCACCTCCTTGATGGATGCCAGGGACTTGTTCCAGTTGGCATACAGCACATACTCAATGCGCCCATCCGATTTAGCCGGAGAGAAGCGGCAGTAGCACACCTCCTTTCGGTATAGACGAACGATGCGCTTCCCCTCATTGTCCAGGATGATGACCGAGACACACCATCCAAAGTGCTTGAAGTCCTGACAGACCCCGAGGAAGTAAGACGGCAGCGAATTGGTAAGCAGGAAGTCCTCCACCTCCTCCTTGACAGAAGAAGCGCACCCATCGGTATTATATACCAGGCCAGAGCCGTAGCACACTTCCGCATTGAACATCTGACAAGTGGCGAGTGTCTCATCCTTCTCAATCATGCCAAGGATATTGTACGGCATCATGTTATCGCCACCCCAAGGCATGTACTGCGTGCCATCGGAGAGCGTAATGGGTGCGATATCGATGTCATCCTTGAACACCTTTGCGCTGTCCGTAATGAATGCCAGAGAAGCAAATGCTATGTTGAAAACGTTTCTTTTTCATACGAAAAACAAGTGTCTTTTGCTATTTTGAACTATTGTTGTACCTTTGCACCAGAAGTCGAGCGAGACAAGGCTCACTTTATATAGTTGTCTGGCGTATGCCAACTCCTTTATGTTTGATGAGCGGCCTTTGTGCTGCTCACACTTTTTATATGGAGTAGGAGATTTTGTACCCTTCATCCCCATCTTCCCGAACCGATCTTTTGTGGAAGTTCACATAGAACTCCGCAATGTTCGTGACGCACTCAGCGAACTTCAGTGAGCGGTTGCCCTTTTCGGGCAGTGGCGGTCCGAACACCACCCCGAAGCGGAAGCGGTGATTGTTCTTGACGCGATATACACGGCTACCGAACCCCACCTTATAGATGATACCATCTTCCTCCGTAGCCTCACGGATATTCCCGAACAGATTTCGGCAGTTCTCCTCATACACCCATTCAGGATTCTTGTCGGTCCCGATATTCTTTCCTATATAAACGACCCCATTAGGTGCCATCTGCAGCTTCTTCTCATCATAGAAGAGATGCCAGCCACGCATAATGGGTCCGTACGAGCGCGTGTGCCTGTCCTCGATGTCGCGGTACCGAGGTTTCTTCTTCGAGTACCGCAGTAGGTAAGGCACATATCCCTTCTGCATCAAGTCCGTAGGGTGTTTGACAATCAGACGTCCATCCTTCGTATCACATTGAATATGATAGAAAGGATGCGTAGAAGAGCTCCACAAATAGCGCAGCGCATTAATCATCCGCAGGAGCAGAGAACCGAGCGAGTCAGGCGTAATGGCATCCTGCCTTGTCTCAGCACGGAAAGCCGAAATCATTTCGACAACTCTAGAGATATATTCCATAGCTAAAAGTTTTCTGCAAAGGTACGGCTATGAAATGATGCACGAAAAGACAGAAAAAAAGCTCCTGCACCGATGGTACAAGAGCTAAACTATGGGCGAATCAATATGTTTTGGTTTCTCATTGGCCTTGCCCGCTGCGGGCAAAGGCGTTTTCGTTTTTCAAGAGTCTTGCCCAAGCTGGGCAAACGTGTTTTTATTTTTTAAGAGCCTTGCCCGCGCTGGGCAAGCCGTTTATTTTTTCAGTTCGCCTTTGCCCGACGTGGGCAAGCCTCTGTTTTTCTTAAAACACTACAAATATATGCCTTTTGTGCTTCACGGCAAACGGTTTCGCCATATTTTTTGCCCAAGATGCCGTGTTTAGGTTTCGTTTCGCACATATTCAAGCCATAGCTTCCGACAAACGGCGCAATTTCTGTTCTCTGACGCATGAAAGCTCCCGCATCTCACGACGCAGGAGCCTGTTGGCGCACCATTTTATTAACTTCAAAAAACCATTTTATTGCTTTACGATTTCGTAGTTCTTCACGCCGCATTCCTTCATGATGCTCTTGATGCGGTCGATGTGCTTCTGCGGAGTGCCCTTGCAAACGTTGATGCGGACATGATGGTCTTTGCGGTTGACTGCCTCCTTCAGATGGATGCGGATGTTCTCCCATTGACCAGTCCACGAGGTGTAGATGTAGTCGTGCCAGTCATAGCTCTCCTTGATGCCCTTGCTCTTCCAGATGGTGACAGGCTGGTAGGCTCCCTTGGGCACAGTGCCCGTCAGCAGGATGGTCAGTTCAGGGTTGACGTTGCCCTTTATGTCGGCAGGTATTTGAACAGGCGTGGTGATGAGGTTCACAGTTTTCCCTTCGCAGAAGTGTATCTCAACCTTTTTTACTGATGATGCAGGCAAATCAGGCAAGTTGCCTGCATCAATGTTCTTGCCGTCAACTTTGACGGTAGCACGATACTCTCCACAGAGAGGCAAAGCGGGAGAGTGCACAATGGGATAGTCCTCAATGTATGAACCATTGTCTTTTTCAACCCATGTCCCTTTGAGCCAAGTCACGACGACTTTCTCTCCGTTTTCAGTAAGCGCGAGCATCTTCTCGTTGGTGCACCTTTCGCTCTCCTGTTTCACCGATATGGCATGGTAGGCAGCGTACGCCATTCCGCAGAGGAAGGCAGCGGCGATGAAGATGGCGGCGAACTTCATAAGCGAAGAGCGAAGAATGAAGATTGTTGACTTCGTCGAGCTAAAGCTTCCGCCTGCGTTTTGCGAAGAAGAATCTGCTACCGCCTTTTTCTCTTTTTCACCTTTTATCTTTTCCTTTGATATGGGCTGGAGCATGTCGAAGGTCTCCCGTAGCTCGTCATAATATGCTTTGCATTCGGGGCAGCTCTTCATGTGCTCGTCCAACTCGGCCTGCGTCTGCATGTCGATTGTCTTGTCGAAAAGGTCGGCAACCTTTTCCTTGAATTCATTGCATTTCATAATTATTTTCCTTTCTAATCGTTGTTAATTGTTTTGTTTCATGCTCCGGCGGATTTTCTCCAGTCCGTATAGGAAGCGGGATTTGACCGTCGGGAGCGGCAGGGAGAGGATTTCGGCGACTTGGGCAAAGCTGTTGTCGCCGTAGATTCTTAAGCGGATGACCTCGGCCTGTTCGTCGGGAATCTCCGTCAGCAGTCGGGCGATGCGTTTGTAGTTGTCCTCGTTTTGCTTGTCGGGAATGGTGTCGGCCACATCGACACTTGTGTCCAAGGGAACGGTCTTGAAGCGGCTGGCGCTTGTCTGCCACTTGGTGCAAATGTTCGCCAGTGTGCGGAAGAGGTAGCTCGGCAGGTTGTCTATCTGCCCGTCCTCGGTGTCGGAGAGCCGCGTGTGCAGCTTCAGGAACGTCTCTTGCAGCACGTCCTCCGCATCGTCGCCGTCCGCAAGCCTGTAGCAGGCGTACCTGAGCAGTCGCGGCCGCTCGGTCTTGAACACATCGGCGAGTTTTTCCTTTGTAATGTCACTTGTTTCCTTCATCGTTTTGTTTGTTTTTTTCAGATGCATCTACTATAAAGACCCGAAAGTTACGAAAAAGATTTAACCGTCGGCAACTTTTTTTCAAAAAAAATGGGACATTGACCTGTTTTTGCAGCCAATGCCCCATGATTTCAATGTAATTTCTCTGTACCTTATATTATATTTACGTTTGAGAATTCGAAATGTTATGTTCTTAGGGCATTAAATAACTTTAATTCGACGAAAACCGTTCATTCTGCCCGCAAATATAGTGCAAAATCCCCAAACAGCAAAATAAAACCTGTTTCATCTTGTTTCATGAAGCACCTTGAAACTAAATCAGTACTTCCGGCTGAACTTCTTTTGGTACAAGGCTTCAGCTATGATGCCTTGAAACTGGCGGCCCAATGAATCTGCCATAAATTCTTTAATGTTCATCACCGACATATAGTATTTGCGGCTGAACCAGTGGCGTTCTTTGCGAACCTTCGGTTTGCCAAGGTCGCCACTGTTCCCCCTCGGCACCTCTTTTCCTGTGCCGTAATCCTGCCACAAGCCATATTCGAGGAAAGCCTGTGACAGATGTACCTCCGACACCTTGCCGTCAGCCGTAGCGCGAACACCTACCGGAGAGCGCAGCAGCTGACCCGTGTCTATCACCCCAAGGAGTGTAATCTGTTCCTGCCAGATTTTAATCATCGTGTCATTGAACGCAGCCACGTACTTGGCACGCTCCTCGATGGCCTGTTGTTCGTTAAGCTGTTTCTCCATAGAAAAAGATTAGCAGGAAATACCCATGTCGGTGTTCCATTCTTCGGTATTGAAGTGCAAGTCCGTATAGACATCCGTAGCCACTTGGAAGTAGGCGCAGGCGCATCCTGAGAAGAAGTATTGCGGAATCTCATTGAAGGAGATACGCGGGTCAAGGTAGATGTGTTCACGTTCTACCCGTACCTTCTCCTGGATGAGCACCGACATGAACTGCCGGAAAAGCTCCCGCATCGTGTCCATGCATTGCTGTCGGGCAATCATGTTGTCCAGAGCATGACGCATACAGATGAAGATGGTCTTCACCCTTCTGGTATGCGGCGTATTATTCAGCTCCGTATAACCCTGTGCGATGTCCGAAACAGCCACGAAAGCGGTTTGCCGCTGAAGTGTATGCAGCGCCTCTTCCAGCCCTTCCAGTCCGCTCACCCGAAGGAAGGCGAAGTGTTCCTGCTGTGCCAGTTTGTTAGAGGCAGTCAGCCGTTCAAAGAAGGCAGTGGCATTCCAATTGAAATTTGTCATGGCAAATTTGGATTAAGGATTAGAGATTAAAGATTTGGGCTGTCTGTATCATCTTCCCGGACTTCTTCATAGTCATCATAGATGATGTCCGCATCCTCATACTCGATGTCATCAATATCAAGCGACTCAGCGCGATACTTCTCAATCATGTCCGAGATAACGTTCTCGATGTTCGGTATGGGCTTGATGCCCAGGACAGTCGGGTCATCAGTAGCTGTGAACGGTTGGACAACAATCATGTCGTAAGGCACGGATTGTTCGTCCTCCACGTTCACATTATTGAACTTCGCGTATGAGGTGGCCGCTCTCTCCATTGTCTTCGTGTCCTTGCGCTTCTTCGCCATCTGGTATGTTTCCAGAATCATCTCGTTGTACTTCCAGCGATGGTAATCCCTGGAAGCCTGCGTGATATTCGGCAGGACAGACTTGATGATTTTGAGGTCATCGTAAGCCAGCGTCTTAGAGATGCCAAACCTACCGATGGCCACATCCACGAACTCCTTGTCTTTACAGTCCGGGTTAGATATAACCCAGTTGTAAAGCTCACGGAGGCGCAGGACACGCTCAACGGAAGCGGCAGGAAACAACTTTCTCAGCTCATCTTCAGCTGTGAAGAAGTCCGTGGTGACTACATTTTGTACTGCAGGGAAGGGCATTGTGAACGAATGAAGAATGAAGAGTGAAGAATGAAGAATTTGCTACCGCTGTGATTTACTCATCATCCTCCATATCAAGGAGATTACGATGAGCGTTCTCGATGGCAAGAGGCGACCCTACCTGTGCCAGCAACATCTCCTGTTGATGCAGTTTCACACGGGAGGAAGCCTTGCCCCTGTGATAAGCCAGCGATACCTCCGTATGCTCGTTGCGTATTTCATCACGCAGCATCTCAGCAGGAATATCCAGCATGAGTGCCATGTCCGAGATGGGCAGATAGATAGAAGCCCACTTGTTGATTTGTTCAAGTTGTTCTTTAGTGAAATTCATTGTTCCGATATTTTTTGAGACAGTATTTCTGAAAGCGGCACCGAGTGCCATTTGATAAGATGTTCCACTTCAGCGAGGAACTTGTCAAACACGGCAGCTTCAGTAGTGATGATGTAAGCCTCATTACGATTACCACGTGTCAAGTTCTGCGAAGTGATGATAGATACCTTAACCCCTGAAGCAGACTGCACGAGTAAGACCTTCGAGTGGTTGTCTGCGAGAACAGTATCAGAAATCACCTGATCGATGAACCTCCACAAGTGGAGCGTCTTGTTCGTAGCCTTGAAGTCCAGAACCAGGTGAATAGCCGAAGCCTTGCCACCCCGAGTGATGAAGTACAGACGTCGCAGGAACTCCTCGCTGATGGAGAAGGATGTCTGCCATACCTCAGAAGGGCCGACCTGCTCCAGCACCCATTCGAGAATATCCGCAATCTGCACCTCATTAGTGAGCGCAGACTGCACAGACTGCTCACTGAGCGGCCTGAAGATATTCTCTATGGATGTTGTTCTTTTCATGCTGCAAAGTTACGACAGTAGGGCAGAAGATGAAAAGACATCAGAGGAAGCAAGGCTGCTGCGTACCTTCATAGAAGTTGTATCGCAGCGGCAGCACATTATTCAGTTCAAGGATGCGTCCGTCCTTCGCCCAGCATTTGATATCGACAGGCTCAGGAGCCTGCAGCATCTTTCTGACAGTAGAAATGTGAATAGATTGCATGATGAAGGTTAAGAGTTAAAAATTAAGAGTTAAGAAAGAATGAAAAGGAAACTATTTGAAGGTGTCGTTATATGGTGCAGAGAAGACCTGCGGGAACCTGTCTTCATCCAGCCATATAGAGTTATCTTCGAATCTCCAGGAGAACTTGATGTGTACAAGGTCCTTTGCACTATCACTAATCTCCGAAGTGATGTCCGAGATAAGGATGCGCAAGTCAGAGTAATCATTAGACAGATTGAGTGTCACGCAGTCGGACTCCAGGAAATCATTGTACCAATGAGCTTCCTCTTGTGAAAGCGGTACAGTCTTCACCTGCCACTTGCGTGACACCGACTTGTCATAGAAGGAAGTGATGTTCAATGAAACAGCCTCCTTCCTGCTGACCTCCGTCTTCAGCGTAGTAGTGCCAAAGACCGGCAATGACTCTAAAGAATTGTAGCTATTGCGGAACGAGAAAAGGATGGTAGGCTCTTCCTCCACCACATAGACCGTCATCGAGCGGTGGCCAGCATGAACAGTGAATGACAGCAGCTTGCCGTAGTCCTCTGCTGCAGCAATCACCATATTTTTGATAGACAAGGGCGCAATGGATATATGATAGATATACGGCACATTGTGGTAGTAGAGAGGATAATCCAGCTTATAATTGACAATCTCCCCATCTCGTTCAAAGACACAGTCCATGAAAGGCGTGCAATACTCCTCAGGCGTAGCAAAGAACGAGATGGAGCCATACGACTTACGCGGCATCACATAGACAGGGCGATTAACAAGGAAGTGCGACTCCAGGAAGTCAAGCGTATCATTGTTGACATGCTTGTGCCGTGAGAAGATGATGTACTTGTCTTCAAGCTGTTCACCCCCGTTCTCGTGCGAAATCATCAGCTCGAATGAAGCCAGCGTAAGATTATGGGCAATCATGTATTGCTCCACGATGGAGCGCAGTTCATAGAACGTGCAGACTCCTGCACTATTCGCATAGAGCCGCGTGGAGTAAGCAGTTTGCCCATCAAGAAAGATATCCACCTCGACATGATCTTCATCCTGTTCTGTTTCGATGGTAAACGATTCTGGCAGGGCAGAAGAGAAAGTATAAGTGTCAAGCGTTAGCATTGCAGAAGAATTTTCTGCAAAGGTAAGGCAAAAGGAAAAAAACTAAAAAGACAGAACAAGAAGGAAGGTGACCTAATTGGCCACCTTCTCTTTCTCTTCCTTCTGCTTCTTAGCTGAAGCTCTGGGCTTGCTGCTCTTGCGCTTGCCCTTTGCTTTGGCTTTTTCTTCATCAGCCTTAGCGAGAACATTGTCAACGCTATGCTCCTCGACGAACTGTTCAACAGCTTCATCGAAGTGCTCTTTGGCCTCCTTCTGCTCAGGAGTGAGGGCAGCCTCTTTGAGCTTGCGTATCTCCAGCGAGAGACGAGTGAGGCAGATGTCAGAGATGTAGAGGCCTGTCTGCTTCTTCAGCAGGAAAGCCATCTCAGCCCATACCATGTTGTCAGACTTGTTCGAGCGAACATTATCGACGAGGATTGAATTGTTTGTTGTCATGATTGTAGAATTTAGATTGTTTGACATATGTGAATAAATGATTAAGCTATTTGATAAACTTCGATATATTGTACGTCCATCATGCCATGTGCGAGAGCTTGCCCTTTGCGACATGTAACGTGTACCATAACTTTGAATGTTTAATGTAAGATTGAATTACTTAGCTTTTTTAATTTTTACAGTGCATACAGCCGGAAGCAAGGAGAAGGAATGTAAATGTCAAGAGATGGCCGACAAAAATTTCAATCAGGATGACGCAGAGAATTTGGATAAAGGAGCAACTGCACCCCAAAATCTTTGAAACTTTTTCGAGCCAAGTAGGGACTACGACCCTTGCAGCATGACGCTTGCCCGACCTTTGCAATGGAAAAATAGAAAGCGCGAGTAGGAAATCACAGAACAGACAAAGTGGTACGGCGTGTAATAGAAGATGAAATAGCAAGCAAAGCTACGCCAACAAACAAGCAGCCCTAATTTCTGTTGAAAGCAAAAGAGAAGAGCAGGAGAAAGAATTCGATATAGAAGCCGTTCTCAGCGGCAGCAAAGGTGAAAAGCCTCGCGGTGTGGTGGACTAACAGCGAAGTGATGGAGCAGCGAGAGCCATCAAGTTTACTTGAATGGCCGAGTCGTGACAGAACAAGACGAAGTCAAGTCAAAAGCCAATTATGAGTGGCAAACAATAATAAGCATGACAACCTCAATCCATAGTGATGTCCGCATCTTACTTCAACACTTTCTTGCCTCCAACGATGTAAATGCCATGAGGCAATGGACCATTTATCTTACGGCCTGAGAGGTCGAAATACTGTTTCTTGTCCTCTGCAAAGGAAACTGGCGTTTCTATCGACGTTGCCCAATCGTAAGCTTTCAGGCATTCTTCGTTTTTGACATAATCAATGACCTTGAATGTCTCAGATTTCAGCCAACGATATTCCTCTGGGGTGTCACGGCTTCCATAGCGTACATATATCCAGAACTCATCATCACAGTCATACGACGAGAGCGAGCAGTGCGGTGATGATGGTTTGCTTCATTTTGTCCAAAGTAGGGTTCCGTCTGGGGCTTGGCCTTCGGCTTCGACGGAAAGGGTTGTCTGGCGAGAATTGTTATAGAAGGTGATATTGGCCTCGCCGTTGGCATCCAACTTTAGGTCGGGATTCCAATAAAGTGTGCGGCGGTAGTCCTTCTTTCCTTCTGGGAGTTTCATCTTGCTGTAGTCGGGGTGGTAGAACTCTGCTGAGGTAGAGTAGCCATCAAGGACTATGAAACGGTCCCTATATGTTACACGCTTTGAATCATCAAGAAAACGATGCAGGTCAATGGTTACTGAAGGTTGGTCTGTACCACTAAATTGAGAGTTCCCTTCCATTCGAGGAGAATAGTCCGTATAGACATACACTTTATTCAAGTTCTCCAGATGATTGTACTTAAGCTGTTCCTCTTTTAATTGTATGCTGTTGACAGATATGTTTCTTCCATCCCATCTCCTTTCCATTGGATACGTCCGATCCAGACCCATATCACCAATAAGCAGCCGAGATAGGGTATTGCTGAATGACATGGAGCCAGCAAAGTATGCGCACGTCAGTCCAGCATCTACAATTTGGTTAAAAGCATCATAAGCATCCAATACAAGAGCAGGTTTTCCCAGATTCAGTTTGCGCAGGATTCGTCTTCTTGCCTTTATCTTTACCTCTTGAAGTGTTGTCACATCTCCCGTTTTAACTGTTCCGACATTATTTTCGTCTTCTTCCCCTGCAAGGAACTGCTGCTGGTAGTATTCATATGGTTTGACGAAATGAGGGTAGCATCTATGGACTCTAATACTATAGTTCGCATATTCACCCGAATTTGGCAAAAGCCATTGATGATGAACCACTTTACCCTTTTTCCCCTTACCATTCTTTTCATTTTTGTTTACATCCTCAGGATTTGCTGCAGCAAGATGCATGAGACAATATCCTCCGAAGTGGGGTGCCTGAATGGAAAACTTGCCATCTTCCCCTATAGTCAAATCCCCATAAACAGGAGTCGCTCCTGGTTGAACATATTCTGCATGGAGTCGCGTTTTCCGCATTGGATTGCTCAGTGTCTCATAGTCATATGTCTGGAGGGGTTTGTCTATTACAGAGGTGGAATCACGTTCAAATTCCGTGTACCAGAGGGGCAAGGGGGATTCGTCCGTAGGAGTGAACAAAAAACCTTGCACATTTCCCGCACCTGTGCCTCGAACAGGAATCGGACCTCCATACCCATGACGCATGTAAATGTCTTCCTGCTGCATCGCTAATACAAGAATAAAACCGTCTTCTTGGTCGAGGGGTGTATATTTACACACTTCGCCCACTATCATTTGTGATTTCTCGTAAGGCTCTACAATCTCAGGTTGCTTGATGTCGAACCGCCGCCAACCCTGTACCATAAGTAAGAGGTCGAGGTGTCTTTGGTGTTCCGAATCGTCGGCCTCGAAGTAGTAACCAGGGTTCTCTACGAAGCCCTTGATGTGGCTGGACAAGAGCATTTCGGTCATGATATTGCCGTTATCATAGACAAGGTCGCTCGAAACGTTGTCCCTTACAGAGACGGAGAGAGAGGCATTCGACTTGCCCTGAACTTTCAAAGAGACTTGCTCCAGAGGCTCATAGTTTTCTTTCAGTCCGAGTATCTGCAGAGGGGCTTCCTGCTGGACTGATTTATGAACGAAAACAAGCCTGTCTGCCAGAATGTCTCCCGTTTTCACTAATGTCAGTTGGGCAACTCCTGCAGGCAGGGAGTCCTTGCTGATGGTTAGCGACTCTCCCACGAAGGGAATCTTCATCCTTGGCCTTCCGCAAGTCGTGACAAGAAGCAGGATGGAATCTCTTTCTATGCCTTGTATGTTGATGTCAGCCTTGACGGAAGAAGCATCCTGCTCAACCTTCATTGTGGCTCCTGCTAAGAGAATGTCGGGAAGAGAGACTTTTGTCTGCACTCCTTCCTTATCTTCAAAGAAAGCCTTGTATTTATCGTCCTTTCGGATATTGAGTTCGAAGCATCCTCTGCCTCTGTTCTCTGTTCTGGCAGAAGATATAGTATCGCCCTTCTCATTCAGCACAAAAAGTTTGCCATCCACATACTTGCCTTCGCCGTCCTTCGCTTCGAATGCCACTCTCTGACTGGTTCTACTTATAAGGCTGCCGCCCTCTGGAAACAAGGAAACGACGGGCTTCTTTGAAATCTTCTCTGGCGCATAGTCCCGCCTGAGAGGACGTACGGTCATATCCCGATAGTATTCTCCGGGCACTTCAGGCTTATCATAAACAGGGAAGACACGGCTGTACAGCTTGTCATAATCCACGAAGTACTCCTTGGCATACTCCTTCTTGAGGAACCAACGGTGCATGTACTGGTTATGCGGATGCTCCTTCCTGCCAAAGTTGAGCTGCCAGCGTGTATAAGCCCTTAGCTCATAGAAGCCGGCATAAAGTGTATCCACCAGACAGAAGCTGCTGTTTGCCTGTCCGCCCTTCAGCCTCAGCACTTGTCTTTCAACGAGGTAGCCGTCCTGATTGAGCAACTCCACATACAGCACCTCGCTCAGGTTGGTAGGCTTGCCTGTGTCGCTCCTTTGCACGTATGCTTTATAGAAAAGTGTGTCACCCAGGAAGTAGCAGGTATTGTCCATATGGACGAACACCATCTCCTGCGGAATGGATTTTCCAAAGGCCGTCAGGCGATTCATCTGCGGACGGAAAGCCTCAGGCGTTTCCTGTGCCCAAGTAGAGGAGCAAAGCAGAAACAATATATAAAGCAAGCGTTTCATAATGGTTACAATAATGGCTTTATCTATATAACGCCCGAGTATGCGATTTGTAACAATCCGAGTGCAAATTTATTGATTATTTTGCGAAATTGCAACATGATATACGGAAAAGTCGAGGGGCGAGCAATATGGTGATGATGGTCTGTTTCATTTTCTTTTAGAGTTTATTTGTCTTGCGGTAGTCTGTTTTCGTTTTGTTTCGACCTTGCCCGCAGTGGGCAAATGCGTTTTCGTTTTTCAAGAGCCTTGCCCGCGCTGGGCAAGCTATTTATTTTTTCTGTTCGCCTTTGCCGGCTCGTTCCAAACGATGGTTTTGTTCTTCGCCTGCCCGGTCATTGCGCAAAGGGCAAGCATGATGATGATGACAGTCTGTCTCATGTTCAGGTATGTTTTTATTCTCCAAAGATTTTCTCCAATTCCTTTTCGATGTTCTCTCCGCGTAGGCCGCGCTTCAATATCTTGCCGTCGGGGGCGAAGAGGATAGTATGCGGAATGGCTGTCACGCCGTATATGCTCATGGGTGTTGACTTGTAGATTTGCGGGAAAGTAATGCCCATCTGCTTGACGATACTGTCGGACTTCTCGGGCGTATCGCTAACAGTAATGCCTATTACTTTCAATCCTTTATCCTTGTATTTCTCATATAGTTTAATGACATAGGGAATTTCTTCCTTACAAGGCCCACACCAAGAAGCCCAGAAGTCAGTAAGCACATAGTTTCCTCGTCCCACAAAGTCAGAAAGGGCTGTAGGCTTCCCATCGGGTGTCTCGCCAGCCAGCTCCTTGAACATCTTGCCTTCTTCTGTTTCTTGTACCAAGGTCAAGCTTTCTTTCAGCCGCTCCATCTCGAGGCTTGCTTGCAGTTCTGGCGAAAGCTTTGCAATCAAGTCGAGTGACTCCGAAGGCGTATAGATGCTCTTGCACAAGCTAATGAGGAAAGGCGAAACAATATGACCGGGATGCTTCTCGACGATGCCGCTGACAATCTTAAACATATTCTGATTATAGCTTGTCTGGTCGCTGTTGTTGCTGTTCTGCTCCCTAAACAACTCAGCCAACTCATTATTGACAGGTGTGCCGCCGATTTGCTGCACATAGCCTTTTTCCAAGTCTATGCTGATGTTGACGGTTCCTTCCTCAATGACAAAGGCAATAATCCAGCCGCGCCTTCCCTCTTTAGCAATACCGCATACAGCAGGCTCGTCGAGCGTTCCGCTGGTAGGGACGATCTTACCGTCCCTAACAAGAAGAGTAGCTACTGATCTTTGCTTTTCCATATCTATGACAGACAGCGTATCAGTCGGTGCAGCATTCTTTACCGTCCCCTCTAATTTCCAGTTAATGGATTGCCCCTGCCCAGCGACTGCAACGAGGGCAAGCAGGATGGTGATGATGGTCTGTTTCATTTTCTTTTAGAGTTTATTTGTCTTGCGGTAGTCTGTTTTCGTTTTGTTTCGGCCTTGCCCGCTGCGGGCAAAAGCGTTTTCGTTTTTCAAGAGCATTTTATTCTCCGAAGATTTCTGCCAGCTTGGATTTGAGATCCTCTCTCTTTACGTCGGGGGAGAGGACTTTGCCGTCGGGGGCAATGAGGACGAGCGTCGGGACGCCCGACACGCCGTATAGGTCGGACGCCGCTGTCTTGCTGCTCTGGCTGGCAGAAGTCTCGTGCAGTTGCAGCCACGGAAGTCTGTGCTTATCGAGAGCTTTGTGCCAGGCGGCACTGTCTTCGTCGATGGAAACGCCGATGATGCGCAGACCGCGACTGTCATACGTCTCGTGCATCCGTTTCATAAAAGGGAAGGAGGCGATGCAGGGGTGACACCACGAAGCCCAGAAGTCGAGCAGTACATACTCGCCCCGTCCTGCATATTCGGCGAGACGATGCAGAAGTCCGTCGGGCGTCTCCGCCTCGAAGTCGCGGAAAGGATTGCCGTTGACGGCATGCTGTTCCTTCAAGCCCTTGTACTGCACCCACACATGACTCATGGCAGGATGGCGGGCGTAGGGAGCATCCTCGTGCATGAATACCGCGAACTGCTCTAAGGTCATGTCGGCATGTGCGATGTAAAGATAGTAGGCGGGCAGGAAGTTGTCGAGGTTCTCGCTGTAGCGCAGAAAGCGAAGCGAGTCGATTGCCGCCCAGCCCTCTTTGCAACGACGCACCAGCAGGCTGTCCTCGGCGGTCTTCATCGGCTCGTCGCCCCAAGCCATGTCCTTGATGTGTTCTCGCTCCTCATCTGTTACGCCTGCCCACATCTTTCTTTCTATCTCGCGCTCCTCTTTCTGAATCAGGATGAATCTTTTCTGCTGTTCGCTGCCCGACACCTCGCACGTCTCAAGGTTGACGGTCGTCGGTGTTTCTTCGACAATGAGGTTAAGGTCGCTGCCTTCGTCGGCGGCAACCTGAATGAAGATGTGTCGCGGCAGACGGCCTTCGATGCGGAACTGCCCGTCCTTTATCGGCACAAAGTAATCCTCAATCGGTCCTTTCGGGTACGGCCCGCACTGCCACCACATCACGCTGTCCTCTGTGCTGGTCGTCGTGCCATTGATAACGAAGTCGATGCTATCTTCCACAACGGGAGTGAACTCTTGCGCCTGCCCTGGTATTGCGACGAGGGCAAGCAGGATGGTGATGATTTGTCTTTTCATTGTTCTATTTGTCATTCAGTTTCAGCATTGTTTCACGGACGGATTCGGGATGATAGGGGCGTGGCTCGTTGGCTTCTGTCGTGACGCGCTGGCCTTCTTTGTCGAAGATGATGTAAGTGGGGAACTTGTGGATGCCGAGGTATTGCTCGACGGCCTGCTGCTGGTCGGCTGGCAGGTTGTAGTGGACGAAGTGCTCGCCCGTGAGTTTGTATTCTGCGATGGTGCTGCGCCAGGCTTCTGTCTCGCTGCCGTTGCAAAGGAAGAGAAAGGTGACGGGCAAGTCACTCAGCGCCTGATGAAGTGGGTGCGTGTTGTTCTTGAGGTAGTTTTTGCAGGGAACGCACCAAGTACCCCAGAAGTCAACATACACGATACGCCCCCGATAAGGCTCAATGATTTTGTCGAAGATTTCCTTGCCATCGGTGAGCCCAGCCAGAGGTTCGTTGGGCATTAGGCTTGCTTCGTCAGCATCTTTAAGTAAGGCGAGGTCACGATAATAGTTGCTTCGCTCGACGATGAGGTTGCGGAAGTCGTCGTTCTTCACCTTGTCGAGCAGTGCTTGCAGGGCAGGACGAAGCGGCGCATGGTATTGCTCGACCTCATTATAGAGCAACGCCGCACGTGCATAGTCGCGGACTTCCTCTGGCATGTTGAGGGAGGCAACGCGCTTGATGTGCTGAGCCGTCTCACGCTCGCTCACGAGTCCATTCCTGAAAAGGTTCTTGAAATATGGGCCTGAAAGGAACTCTTTTCCGGCACGCTCAAAGGGATGGCTGTCAAGTAGGGAGTCAGCGGCATTGCTCTCGACGAGTGCCTTGTAGTCTTGTAGCATTATGCGGAGTGTGCGGAGGCTATCGGAAAAGGCAACTGTTTTGCTGATTGTCCCGTCGGCCTGTTGCTCAAGTGCGATGTCGATGGCTGTGTCTATGCCGGACAAGTTGTACTTGCTGCCGGTGCGGGGCGCGAAGAGTTCCTCCGTGTAGTATGTGATGATGTAGCCCAAGTAGTCCCCGATGATGCTGTATGGACGCGGCAGGTCGCAGATGAAGCGGTCGTGCAGCCATTGCCATAGCCTGCCGTCGGAATTCTGCCGCACGGCGGGACTATCGAAGTGTCGTTGTACGACCATGTGTGCGAGGCTTGCTAGCGCACGGTATCGTGCACAGTAACGCCACTCGGGCGAGAGGGAAGGATTGGCCTGCTGTATGGAATCGATGGCCGCCTCCATGCGTTGTAGCTCCTTCTCTGCTGCTTCCAGCACGTAGGCGTCCGTCTTGTCATCCATTTCACTGAAGTGCCACGAACATTGTGGCGGCTCATGATTGAGCATTTCGTTTGCGAGTGAGATTTCGCTGCCATTGCATGTGAGTTTGAGGTCCCCGCCGTTCAGCTCCACATCGTATGTCTCGCCGGGTGACAGCATAAGCTTCTGATAGCAGAACAAAACGTGTGATGTGTCCGTCAATGGCACTTCCACCTCGAACCGCCCGAGGCTGTCGGGTTGCAATGGTATTTCGTTTGGGAAGATGTTTTGCAGAGGATTGTAGTAATAGATGCAAAGTTGGTCCTCTGCTTGTTTGGGCATGTTCAAGATGCTTCCTCGCACCAATGCCGAAGTCTTATTTTGTGCCTGCCCAACGATTGCGAAAAAGGCAAGCAGGATGGTGATGATGATTTTCTTCATGTTCGTGTTTGTCTTTATTCTCCGAAGATTTTCTCCAATTCCTTTTCGATGTTCTCTCCGCGTAGGCCGCGCTTCAATATCTTGCCGTCGGGGGCGAAGAGGATAATTTCGGGAATGCCTTTGATACCGTAGAGGTCGGTGGCTATCTCCTGCGAGTTGATGATTTGCGGGTAGGGAATCTTCTCTTCCTCGATGGCTTTCAGCGTCGCATCGGGCTTGTCCCATGCAGCAATGCCGAGGACTTGCAGGCCTTGGTCTTTATGCTTGTTGTAAGCAGCGATGAGGTTGGGAATCTCGGCTCGGCACGGGCCGCACCACGATGCCCAGAAATCGACGAGCACATACTGCCCCTTGCCCACATAGTCGGAGAGCTTCGTTGTCTTGCCTTCGTACTCAACGGCGAAGTCCACGAACATGCTGCCGCCCCAAGTCCGAGCGCGTGTCTCCATTTCTTCCTTTGTCTTAGACAGGTAGTCGGCAATTTTAGGATTCTCGTAGAACTTCGAATCAATCTTCCCGAGCAGTTCGAGCCAAGCGTTTGGTTGAAGCGAAACCTCTGCCATTTCCGTCAAAATATTCAAGCCGAGCATATCATCTGCATGACGACTGATGATGTCGCAAATAAGGCTATCGGCAATAGAATCACACTCTGCATCATTACGTCTGCCGCTTCTCAGTTCATTAACATTTTGTTTAATGGCAAGGTTAAAGTGGTTGAGGTCATCAGTAACAGGCGTTCCGCTCAGTCGTAGATGTCCGTCTTCGTCCACGCCATCTATGTGCGTCGTTCCTTCGTCTAAGAATAAAGTATATCGCATGAAACTGCTATCACTCGCCACAATTCTACACATCCGAATCGTTTCAAATCTTCCTTCGACAGGCTGCATCATTCCATCTTCTACTTGAGCTGTAGCAATGGTGTCATCCGTTAATACGTCAATGACATGCACCGTTCCCGAATAGTCTGACTTTCCGATGTTGCCTTCCATTCTGAACTTCGCCTCTTGCGCCTGCCCAACGATTGCGAAAAAGGCAAGCAGGATGGTGATGATTTGTCTTTTCATTTCAATACTTTTTCTATTTCTTCTTTGATTTCGTCTAAACCTGGGAAGCCTATTTGCTTGAAAGTTTCTTCACCCTTAGTGTTGTAGATGGCATAGGTGGGGATGCCGTCGGACTTGTAGTGGTCGAGAAGATAGTCGTATTGTTCCTGTGTTAGGAAATAATGGTCGCCATCAATGTCTTTAATCATCTCTTGCCATGTGGACAGCGGCGATGAGGGAGAGGTGATATAGACAAACTTGATGTTCTGTCCCTTCATCTGCTCTTTCATGGGTTTCATGGCCTTATGACCCATACGACAGGGACCGCACCATGTTGCCCAAATATCAATTAGCACAGCCTTACCCTTATATTTATCGAGGATAGTCTGAAGGATGTTTTCTGGAGCAACCTCGTCATATTTCTTAAAGAAGATACTCTCCTGACTGGCCAGTTGCTGTGCGATACGCTGTTGCTCTGCCTGATATTCCAGGAAGATATTCTTGCATTCCTCAGAAGCCATTTCCTTAAAAATTTTATTTACAATATATTCATCATTAGTGCTTAATAGAAACGGTATCTGTCTAATATCCGCGTTGAAGGCATTCTTTTTTTTGGCATTTTTGTCAAAATTTATTACCATTGTCTCCCAGAATGCTGCGCTGCATGGAGAACTGGGTTCGTTCAAATACTTCCATGTATATGCATACTTTTCGGCGGAAAGTTGGAGCAAATCTGCATTTTCACGCATTTTCTCTTCAAGATTTTCATAACTTTCATAGACCTCTCCGTTTTCATCAATTCTGTATGGGCTGAATGTAAAAGAGAAGTCTCGTGTCCAACGTACAAAGTCTTTTTCTGCATTCATACAGAGCAGATCTTTCGCCGCTGTCGTGTATTTTGTTTTCCTAAAAGCTTTTACACGTTCGTTGAAGATGTCCGTCAGACATTGTAGGCGCTCTTCCGGTGTCTTGCAGTCTTTGACCTTTAGATATATGTTTTCTCCACTCATGTATTCTTCTAAGTTGTCGTATGCATTCACCAAGTCCATGTTGGTTTTGGCGAGATAGCCCTTGAATGCCAGGAACGGACGGTTGTCTGTGCTGATCTTCATCAGGATGGATGTCTCCTGTCCTGGAGCGATAAGGATTTGTGGGAAGGACATTCCTGGAACACCAGCGGTCACCTCGCGAGCTATCCACAGGGGAATTTCAATCTTCAAGGTGCCGTCATCGGCAAATGGAAATTCCTTGTGGAAGTGTTCCCTTGAACCTAATGGAGTAAATCCACCTACAAGGAAGGATAATTTCATTGTGGGCTTATAGCCGAGCATTTTCACCTTGATGGTAGCTGCCCCTTTATTGATTTTTGTTTCGGGCAGAGTTTCGTCCTTGGCGTATTTCACATTCTGCCATTCGTCAGGAAGCACCATTTTCTGCTTGTTCTTGCTGTCATAGATGCCCCAGAACTGGAAATCCCCTTCGCCATAACCCTCCATGAAATCCATCTCCTTAGTGTCGAGTGGCACTGGATTGAAGTGAAGGGCCAAGTCAGCCTTCCCGCTTTCAGGCATCCAGAAGAGGGAATCAAGCAGAAGGTCGCTCTCCTTCTCGTTGGTCTTTGCTCCTCCCGTGATGGTATATTTCTTGCCATCAGGTGTCTGCAGGAACGATTTTTTGTCGAAACGTATCCAATCGCCAGGGTAGAATTTGGCGCTGACATGCAGCACCGTTTCTGTCTGTTTTAGTTCTACCTTTGTAATCTTAAACTCAGTTCCTGTGTTTCTTATAAAAGCTGATGGTTTCTCCCATACAACCTGTTTCTGTGCCTGCCCTGCGACTGCGACGAGGGCAAGCAGGATGGTGATAATTGTCTTTTTCATTTCTTCTCTTATTATTTATATTATAACGTATTAACTGTGAAATTATGACAGCAACGCGTGTTATTTATTCTTAAAATAGTTCCCGCATCTCACGATGAAGGAGCTTCGTGCCGCCATTTTATTAACTTCTAAATATCGAAGCAAAATTACAGCTAAAGAGCCAAACGACCAAATAAATCTTGTTTCATCTTGTTTCATGAAACACATTGAAACAAATAATTGGCTTCTTTTCCAGAAATTCTTTGTATTTTTGCATCAGAAAAACAAACAACAGAGGTAAAATGAAAGCTAAGAAGATAGTTTGCCTAATCGCTATCCTGCTGATGGTGTCGTGCTCTAGCGATGGCATCATAGAGAAGATGGAGCAGATAAAGACTATTGGGAACCACGACCCCGAGAAGGCGCTTGTCATGCTCGACTCATTGGAACTCGACGTTAGAGACAAGAGCGAGTACGCCAGGAACAAGTACGACCTGCTGCGCATCAGGCTCCACGACAAAGCCAACAGGAGGTCTATTACTATGCCGGTAGCACATATCGCGACCTTCAGGACACGCCCAGCGCCCTGGAGAACTTTTTCAAGTCGCTTGACTTTGCCCTTGACTACCCGAAGGAGTGCGACCCCATTATGCTGCGGAACACTTACTCCAACCTTAACTACCTTTACTATATGGTGAAGGATTATCCTGATGCGTTGGAATACGGATTCAAAGAACTGGAGAGCTGCAGGCAGACGAAGAGCGATGTAGTGTTGCCGTTCAATCACATTGCGGCTACGTACATCGATATGGATAGCATGCGACAGGCAGAGGCGGCAAGTGACTCGGCCTTCGCATACATCATGCAATCGGGTGACATTCACAAGTATCAGGAGTCGCTCTCCTATCTGCTGTATTACTATTCATATATGGAAAAAGTAGAGAAGGCAAGGAAGTGTATGTCGCTGATGGAAAGCAATCCACTGGAAAATGGCGATTACTGTACCTGTATGACCTACGCATTCTACTATGAGGCATTGGGCAAGAAAGA
>CACYYM010000035.1 GCA_902778625.1 uncultured Bacteroidales bacterium | reverse complement strand
TAAGGTGATTTAAGGGAACACCCTACGAACCCTCTGCTCATCCACCCGAGGTACAATGGCGGTACAAAATTACTCTAATCGGGGCAAACGCGCAATAGGTGAAGAATAAGGTTAGTTAAGCGGAGTTAATTGTAAGACAGTGTTTTACATGATTCAGTTTAAGGTTTGTTTCGGTCTGTTTTGACCCAATTTAGTTGGTGAAGTAAACACGCGGTTGAATCCAGCTACCCTCGTGTCGTTGGCAAACTACTAACGTGTCGTTTGCAATTTACTAGTGTGTCGTTTGGAATTTATAAGTGTGTCGTTTGGAATCTACACAAAAAAGCCGCCCGAGATTTCCCGAGCGGCATTTCAATTATCAATCTTCAATTATCAATTTTCAATCTTTCTATCTTCAATCTTCAACTATAAACCCTCACGCTCTTAAAAGTCGATGTTGAAGCCGATGCCGAAGGTGTGGTTCTTGCGGTCGTAGTGGTCAACCTTAGGACCTGCGGCAGTCATTGTCGTCACATCGCGGCTGTTGTAGAACGTGCACATGTAGCCAAGGTCGATGCTGAGCTTCTTCGTGGCATGAACGCGCACACCGCCGCCGAACATGTAGTTTGAGAGGTTGAACGAGAGGTCGTTCATGTATGCGTCGTTCAAGCCATAGCGCGTGATTTCCCAAGAACCGGAGATGGTGACAACCTTGCTGAGGTCGTACTCCGCGCCAAGGATGAACTCATGAGTATTGTGGTCGATGAGCTTTTGCTTGCCGCCATACTTCTTGGAGTCCTTGTCGAAGAACTGGTGGTAGGCAGCGTCCAGGCGCAGCTTCTCGATGGGAGAGTACTCAATGCCAAGCGCCAAGAGTGCAGGAACGTCCTCGCGAACCTTCTCGCCATCCTTGAACTGGGAGAGAGGACTGGTGGGGTCTGCAGCCTGAGCTTGAGCAAAGTGGTTCATCTCACTCTTGTTCTTCAAGTTAATCTTGGTGCAGAACTCGTACTTGGCAGACATGTTCCAATGATTGTTTATCTTCCAGTCGAGGCCGATGATGGGTGTCACGCCGAAGCCCGTCTGGTCGCAATTCAGGGAAAGCGAATAGTCGGAGAGGCTTTCCCTGCCGTTGCCGCTACCGCTTGTGCCAGGGAAGCCAGCTGCCGGGTTGGCAGGCACGTTGTACTGATAGCTGTAGCTGGCACTGATGTCCTGCACGTAGCCATTGTAGTTGCAAGAGGCATAGAGACCGCGAATGCCAACGAAGGCAGACAGATTGTCAAGGATTTTGTAGGTGCCGCCTATCTGAAGTCCGAAGTAGTAGCTGCGTCCACGCATGTAGGCATCCAGGTCATAGCCCGTCAGACGGCTGCTGTAAGTGCCTGTGCCGGCAAGTCCTGTAGCGTAAGGCTCAGGTACACCAGCGGAGATTAGACCTGCCTTGACCTGCCCGGGAAGCTTTGCATTGACTGCTAAAGGCACTTCTCCGAAAAGCCTGCCGCTATAGAGAGCTTCGAAGGAACCGAGTCCTCTGTCGAACTCGCACTTGCCGCCACCGCCGCTGATGGCAAAGTGAGCAGAAAGGCTCCACTTGTCTCTATTATAGGAAACCGTGAAAGAGGGAATGGCAGGAGCTGTGGCCTTGCCCTCGAACAGATGCGTTTTGTCGTGATTCTCCTCGTTCAATTGGAAGAGCGGGAACGTCGTCTCGATGTTGCGGCGCTGGAAAGCCGACTGGTTGTTGAGGCTCAAGTGCCATCCGTTCTCAAGGAAAGCGCCGCCGGCAGGGTTGGCATAGATACTGGTTAAGTCAATCTTACCTTCCTGAGCGAAGTTGCGGACGAAGGCTGCATTCTGGTTGGTGTTGGTCAGGAGACCGCCTGCGAATGCGCTGCTAACTGTGGCAAAAGCCATCAAAAAAAGTGTAGTTTTCTTCATTTTTTACCTTAAATTGGTTAAAATCGGCTGCAAAGGTAACACAATTCTCTCGTTTGTGCAAGTTTTTTGAAGAAAAATGCACAATAAATACATGTTTTGTGCAATTCTTAGTGTCCTGCGAGGGCATAAATCGTCTTCTGTCCCTTAATCTTGAGGCCTTTGATGCGATTGAGGAGTTCGCGAGAGATGGCGCGTTCTACAGCTACATAAGACCAATGTGGCAGCACGTCGATACGGCCGATTTGACTGCTTTCGAGGCCGCCTTGTTTAGTGAGGAAGCCCACGATGTCCCCGCGACTTATCTTATCCTTCTTGCCTTTACCTATATATAATGTAATCCAAAGCGGCTTGGCTGGCTTGGGAACTTTTGTGGGCAAGCTGAATGTTTCGACCTCTTCGACGATATAAGAAGGCAAACTTTCCTCAGGTCCGAGGATGAAATAGGCGCTTCCTTTCATGTCCCACCTTGCCGTTCTGCCGTTTCTGTGCGTACAAGCTTCCTCGTTTAAGGGCAGATGATAATGGATGATATTGTCCACATCCGAGATGTCCAGCCCTCGAGAGGCAAGGTCGGTGCTGACTAAGACACCCACCGAACCGTTCATGAAGCGGTAGAGCGCCCTTTCTCGGTCGCGCTGTTCCATGCCTCCGTGGAAGATGTCGGCCATGATGCCTTGTTCTTCAAGGAAGCCTCCAACGCGTTCCACACTCTCTCTGTAACCTACGAAAACGAGGCTTTTCTGCGTTCCAAGCGTACAAAGCAGGCGATATAAGGTCTGCAACTTGTCCTTTTCGGGCGACTTGATGACCAAGAGGCTGATGCGGTCGTCGGTCTCTTCATCAAGGAAGTTGAGGCGGACATAATCTCGAGTGCCCACGAAAGCTGGGATATCTTCGGTATCGGTTGCAGAGAGGAGGATGCGTTGTTTTATTGACGGGAGCATTCCTAAAATGTCGTTCATCTGCTCGCGAAAGCCCAACTCGAGCGACTTGTCGAACTCATCGATGACGAGTGTCTGGACGTTATCGGCCAGCAGATTGCCTTTCTGAAGATGGTCGAGGAGTCGTCCTGGAGTTGCTGCCACGAGATGAGGTCGAAGACCCTTCAGAAGCTGATGTTCTTCCATTGCCGGTCTTCCACCATAACAAGCGCAGACACGCAGCTCGGAACACAGTCTGCAAGCCACATCGGCTGTCTGAATTGCCAGTTCTCTTGAAGGAACTATGACGAGCGCTTGCAGGGCATCGCTCTTTGCATCAAGTTTCTCCAGCAAAGGCAACAGGTAAGCAAGCGTCTTGCCCGAGCCTGTGGGACTGAGAAGCACGACCGACGAACCCTTTCGAGCCGTTTGCAACATGTCTTGTTGCATGGCATTGAGGGCATCTATTCCGAGGCGATTCAGTTCATAGTTCATAGTCCATAGTCCATAGTTGTTCCTCCTAAAGGGGGTTAGGGGGTCCTACCTCAGGAAATAATCCACGAGGAAGTAAACGCCAAGAGCAAAGAACCAGCCCAGAAGCACCTTCCAAGTGATGTGTTTCAGGTACCACCAAATGGTGACATCCTCGGACTTCATCAGCGCATAGCCTGCCGTATTTCCTATTGGCAACAGGCAGCCGCCTACACAACCGCTCAGCGTGATGAGGTGCCAATACTGCCCGTTTCGCACGAAGCTCTGCATGTATTCGGTCATTTCGGTTGCATTTCCGTCCAAAACGGGATAGATGGAGATGCCGCTTATCACGAGAGCGACGTTGTCCATCACAGAGCTGACGGCTCCGAGGACGAGCGACATTATATATATATTATGTATATGTTGGTCGCACCAATGGCTTACGCTGTCCATCGCACCGATTTCGATGAGGATATCCACGCTGAGACCAATGCCGAGGAAGAACATAATCATCTGCATCACTTCATATTGCAGGCTGCGATTGGTCGTGGTGGTGATGGGTTGGTCGCTCAGGATGCGTTTGCGGTTGATGACTTCATTCACCACCCAAAGCACGCCAAGAACGCAAAGAGCGCCCAGGAAAGGTGGCAGGTTCGTGAGCCAGCGGAAGGTTGGGACAAACCACAAACCGCCTATTCCGAGGAAGAGCATGAGCAGTTGTTGCCAGAGTTTTATGTCGCCGTCGTCGCCTCTGTACATCATCACGCTGCTTCGTTTCAGGTCGAGGTGTGTGGGAAGTTTCCTGCCGATAAGATAGGTGGGGATGATTGTGGCGAAGAGGGCTGGCAGGACCAGTGCGGAAGTGTAGTTCGTCGGACTGACGGCTCCACGAGTCCAAACGAGCAGAGAAGTGACGTCGCCAATGACGGTGAAGCATCCGCCGCAGTTCGTGGCAATCACGATGATTGCACCCAAGAGCATCCTTTGCCTGTGATTGACGACCAGACGGTTCATCACCATGAGCATGATGACGGCAGAAGTCAGGTTGTCGAGGTTGGCGCTCAAGCCGAAACTGCACAAAGCAAGCATCGTGACGACGACCCAAGTCTTGCGGCTTCGGCAAAGCTTCGTGATGAAATCGAAGCATCCGTTGTTTGCCAGGACGTCCACAATCGCCATTGTTGTCAGCAGATACATCACAACGCTGGTCAGCTGGGCAATGTGTGTGGCGAATACTTTCTGCCGGATGAATTCGTTGACAGCCCTGATGCTATAGTCCTTGTCTCCAAGAAACTCCTGGAACCCTGCGTCGTGAAGCGTCTCGATGTAGTAGGGACCAACGCAGATATACAGAACCCAGCCCCATACACCGCAGAAGAGCGCCACGGTGGCTTTGTTGATGCGGGTAATGTGTTCGGTACAGATGAGCAGGTATCCGAGCAGCATCAAGGTAACAATAGCAATAGTCATGGTCGTTAATTGAGCTTTAGAATGTGTCAACTCGTCAACTTGTTTACTCGTCAACTCGTTAACTCGAGTACAAAAGTAGTTAAAAATCCTCAAAACGACAAGCATTTCATTGTTATTTCTCACAAATTGCCTAATTTTGTGGTGTTATGAAGAAGATAATAAGTCTATTGATGCTCCTTTCCGCCCTTAATGTAGGGGCGCAGAAGGTCGAATTGGCCGTCGGCGAGGGTTGGGTGGAGATTCCTGTCCAGCAAACTCAAAGCGAATTGAAGCCGGGCTGGAAGATTGTGGATTATCAGATGAAAAGCAAGTTGACGCACTATCTTTCGGGCGGCCACGCCTCGCAATTGACAGAGGGAAACCGACCCGTCTTTCGGGTCACGCCAAGCGAAAAGGAAGTCCTCGTGGACTATGTCCTCATCCGTCTGAAAGCCTCGAAATACTACAGGAAGATGTTTCGTCCGTTGCTGATTGAGTGCAACTATACAAGGCTGGAACCCAAAGACTTCGACATAAAAGCTGAAAGCGATAGTTTCATCTGCCAACCTCGCCAGTCACTTCAGGCGGGAGAGTACATTCTGGCCAATCTGATGCAGCAGCCAATCGGCGAACTTCAAGACCTGCTCGTCTATCCATTTTGTGTAGGAAAAGAATAGTTTTCGTGTCATTTTGACACTTTCAAAATGGGGCGTTTTCAGGCACAAAATGGTTCGTCTTGAGTCGAAACACGCCTCTTTTGCCAACTAGGTTAAGGTAAATTCCAAACTTAGCACGCCAAGTTGACCAACTTAACACGCTAAGTTTGCCAACGCCCCACGTTAAGTTTGGCATTTCCCCACGTCGAAATCGGTCGAAAAACACGCAATTTTGACCCATTTTGCAAGGTGAAGTTGTCAATTTGACCTATTAAATTTGTTTTAAAGAAACATAATCATTACATTATCAATTGGTTATGTAAACTTGGCGAGAATGCGATAATTTAAGCCTCGGCACATCTTGACTCAAAAGAATCGATTCTCAGAGCCTCAAAGAAATGCAAGTTGTAAGCATATTTGGCTAGAACCGAACATTGTGTCAAAAAGCAAGAAAGTGCGTCTTTCATAATAGTAGAGAACATTATAGCCTAAAATAATGTGTGGTTAATAACGAGGTATGAATTATTTTTCGTAACTTTGTCGCACAATAAAGCAAGAAATGAAAATCAACATACCAGAAATAAAGCTCCAAGAAGCTGCAGGTCAGGGCACTGATGCCTTCTTGAAGGTGGTTCACGACGCTATCCTCGATAGTGTTGGAGGCGTGGTGAATGCAGAGACTTTGCCGCTTTTGAACGGCGAGCAAACGACTTTGCTGGCCTACTTCATCCTTCGGGAAGAGGTGATGGACGGCGGCTTCATCCAGCTCATTCACAATGGTTACGGCCCCTTCATCTTCCTCAATCCCTTCGCAAAAGCCATGAGGCTTTGGGGCGCTCACGAGTTCAGCAAGCTCATCTATAAGGGCAGAAAGCTTTTCGAACAGCATTCGGAGGCCCTCACGAAAGATTGCACAGACGAGCAGTTCATGGCGCTCTTCGAGCAGTACCCTGAGTTCGACGACCTCGACGACGAGTTTATCGAGATGGAAGAAGAGGTGACGGACACAATTGCCCATTATGTTGACGACCATCTCGAGCAGTTCGTCCACGTTATCAAAGCAGATTGACAATGGCTAAATCATTGATTCCCAACAAGGGGAAAGACATAAACATCAAGAACAAACGGGCTGAGTTCGACTACCTGCTCATGGATAAATACACGGCAGGACTCGTTCTTACTGGCACCGAGATTAAGAGCATCCGCAAAGGCAAAGCGAGTCTGGTGGACACTTACTGCTATGTGATTCAGGGCGAGGTGTGGGTCAAGAATATGTATATAGCGCAATACGAGCAAGGCAGCTACAACAACCATATGGAAAGGCGCGACCGAAAGCTCCTCCTCAACCGCAAAGAGATTCGCAAGATACAGCAGACAGTCAAGTCTCCAGGCTTCAGCATCGTGCCAACTCTCCTGTTTGTTGATGAGAAAGGACTCGCCAAACTCGACATCCATATTGCTCGAGGCAAGAAGGAATACGATAAGCGGGAGACACTTAAGGAGAAGGAAGACCGTCGCTCGATTGACCGTCAATTCAAGAAGAACTATTAAACATTCCCCTTCCCCTGAGGGACGTGGGTAGGAGAGAGGCTTTATGAGAGACAGATATCAACAGATAAAGAACGAAAGCGAGCTGGCAGAATTGCTGAGTTCGCCAGAGCAGGAACTTAGAAGGATAGCCTTCCAATCCGTTGACTTCACGGCAAATCCGGAATCTGCACTTGCTCATATTTATCGCGAATGCCTTTTCTTGAGCTGCCGTTTGCCGATGGGATTGAAGCGACAGTCAAAGGATTGCCTCTTCCTCCCAAATATGGGCGAAGAGTTTGGTTTTCCCAATCATCTCTATTCACCTGAAGAACTCTACGACGGCTTTAATCCTGCTGAGCCAGAAAGCTATGAGAAATGCTTCGATGGACGTGTCTATCGGCATTTCCTGAAGAAGGGAAAGTATGCTACAGACTTTAAGGAAACGCTCGCTCGAACGCTTCACGACCATTCCGTAAGCGATTGTCTGCAGGATTATCTCTCGCATTTCGACGAACATAAACTCGTGGGTGTGATGGGTGGACACAGTCTTTCGCGCCTTGATGTCGCTTACAAACAGACGCTTCTGCTCAGCAAACGGCTTACCGAGTCAGGTTTCCTGATGATTTCTGGCGGTGGTCCGGGAGCGATGGAAGCAACGCATTTGGGTGCTTGGATGGCAGGAAGAAGCGAAGACGAACTGCAAGAAGCGCTCTCCATACTCTCTGTAGCACCTCATTATACTGATAAACTTTGGCTCTCTACCGCGTGGGAAGTGCACAATCGCTTCCCCAATCTCGGTTACCAAAGCCTTGGCGTTCCAACTTGGCTTTATGGTCATGAGCCTTCTACGCCTTTCGCAACACACATCGCAAAGTATTTCGACAACAGTATTCGCGAGGATGGAATCCTCACGATATCAACTGGAGGCGTCATTTACACGCCTGGAAGTGCCGGCACACTACAGGAAATCTTCCAAGAAGCCGTGCAGAACCATTATCTCACCTTTGGTTATGCTTCCCCGATGATCTTTATGGGCAAGAAGTTTTGGACAGAAGAAGTACCCGTTTGGCCATTGATAATGCACCTTGTTGATACGGGAAGATACAAGAATCTCATCCTTTGTCTGACAGATGAGGTTGGTGAAGTTGAGCGAGTTCTGCTGGGACAATAGTACAATCGCAATGGTAAAATCGGCCAATCGCAATGGTAAAATTGGCCAATCGCAATGGTAAAATTGGCCAAACGCAATGGTAAAACAGCTCAAACGTAAGGGCATAAGAAAAGGGCGCACTGGTGATGTGATGAAACTCCGAAAAACAGGTTTTGAGGGTTCGCTGCCTTTGTAATCCATCTAACCAAATATGGGATGGCACGCCATTAGCATACGAAACTATTCTCGGTAATAAAATGTAAATTGATGAGTATCCCGATCTAACCAGTACGCCCGTATAATGTCTGCGTCCTAACACTTTAGAACCATTTCGGACTTGTATGATACCGCAAATTTAGGCATTTTTGTCTTATTATGCAAGCATTTTAACATTTTTCTTTCTCTTGACTTGTCTTTTTCTTCAAAACTTCCTAATTTTGTTAAGGAAAACGCAAGAAAAAGTACTTATGACGCTTAATTTCTCTATAGAATACAGGACAGAGTGGGGACAGAACGTTGAAGCCGAACTTTGCTTCCTTTCTGCGGAGGGCAAGACACACTGGCAACGCATCCCTCTCGAAACGGAAGATGGCCTTGTTTGGAAGGGCTTGAGCATGCTTCGAGCACGTGGAAAGCAGTTCCGATACAGTTATGTCATTACAAACGAGGCAGGGATAGTTCGTCGTGAATGGGATGTTGTGCCGCGACTTTTCCCTGCCGATGATGCCCGGACATACTTCTTCATCGACCATTGGCGCGATGTGCCCGAGTCGTCTTACTGCTATACGGATGCTTACAAGGTTGCAAATGGGCTGTGGGACACGCCTTCTAGTTTGGTTGCTCTCTTCCCCAGAACGCTCCTTTTCCGCGTTCAAGCGCCTCAACTTGCCAAGGGAGAAAGGGTGGCGCTTATTGGCGACCAGCCTGCTTTGGGCAATTGGGATGTGGAACGCGCCTTACCGATGATGCCGTCAGAGCACGGAGAATGGCTTCTCTCGATTAGTGCCGATGGCCTTCGCTTGCCTTTCCAATATAAATATATAAAGGTAAAGGAGAACCATTCGATCACTTGGGAAGAAGGTCCAAACAGGCAAACACCTTCGAGTGACCAGTTCGCGTTAGCCGGCAATCAATGGGTTGTTTCCCTTTCAGACGGTTCGATTCGACTGGAAGCACCTCGTTGGAAGGTTGCCGGGCTTGTGGTTCCGCTCTTTTCTCTCAGGTCGGAAGGCAGTCAAGGAGTAGGGGACTTTGGCGACTTGAAGCGGATGGCTGAGTGGGCAGCCTCGACAGGAATGCACGCCATCCAGCTTCTTCCTATCTACGACACGACTCAAACGCGTCAGTACACCGATAGTTATCCCTACAATGCTATCAGCGTTCATGCCCTTCATCCCATTTATCTCGACCTTCGTCAAGTGCCTTTGGCGGACAAACGAAAGCTTTCGACGTTCCAAAAGAAGTGGCAAAAGCTGAATGCCCTCTCGGCTCTCGACTACGTGGAAGTCATCAAGTTGAAGGAAGCGTACTTGCATGTTCTTTATGAAGAAGAGCAATCAATTCAAAATTTAAAATTCAAAATTCAAGAGTTCGCTGAGCAAAATGCTGAATGGCTCCAGCCGTACCAGGTCTTCTGCCATTTGAGGGACACCTATGGAACACCCGATTTCTCCAAATGGAAAACGCTTTCGAGCTACAATCGAAGTGCCGTAACGAAGTACATAGAACGTCATTCCACGGAAGTTGGCTTTTATGCATTCGTCCAATATCTGCTTCACAAGCAACTCAAGGAAGCAGCCGATTATGCTCGCAACCTTCGAGTCTTCCTGAAGGGAGACTTGCCGATTGGCATAAGTCCTTGTAGTGTCGAGGCTTGGCACGAGCCACATCTCTTCAACATGAACATGTCGGCTGGTGCTCCGCCTGATGATTTTGCTCGTGACGGCCAGAACTGGGGCTTCCCGACCTATGATTGGGAACGAATGGCGGCAGATGGTTATCTCTGGTGGAAGCAGCGACTCGGAGACATGGAACAGTATTTCAGTGCTTACAGAATTGACCACATCCTCGGTTTCTTCCGCATTTGGCAGATTCCGAAGGGCAGCAAAACGGCTCTTCTCGGGCAGTTCTCGCCTGCACTTCCCATGAGCATCGAGGAGATAGAATCTTACGGAATGCCTTTCGAGCCTGAGCTTTTCATCCCAGACGCCAAGCAGCCCAACCTCTATCACCCGCGCATAAGTGTCATCGGAGAAAGTGCTTGGCGCAATCTTCCCAAGTTCCAGCAGGACGCATTCATCCGTCTGTACGAGGACTTCTACTTCCGCAGACACAATAACTTCTGGGCAGCTGGGGCGATGCAAAAGCTTCCAGCACTCATCGGAGCAAGCAATATGCTCGTTTGTGGCGAGGACCTGGGAATGGTGCCGGCTTGTGTGGGACCAGTCATGAAGCAGCTCGGTATCCTGAGCCTTGAGATACAAGCCATGCCGAAGGCTTTTGGAGTGCCTTTCGCCCAACTTCATGAGAACCCTTATCGCAGTGTAGATACCATCTTCACGCACGATATGCCGACCCTCAGACTGTGGTGGAAGGAGGACAAGAACCGTACACAATTATATTACAATAATGTCTTGGAGCATGATGGCACAGCACCAAGCGAGCCTTTTGGCTGGCTTTGCGAGGAGATTGTGGCACATCATCTCAACTCGCCTTCCATGCTTTGTCTCATCAGCCTGCAGGATTGGCTTGCGATGGACGAAGGTCTCAGGAACCCGAACCTCGAGGAGGAGCGCATCAATGTGCCTGCCAATCCGAAGAACTATTGGCGCTACAGAATGCACCTTCCCATTTCGAAACTTCAGGAGGCAAAGACCCTGAACGAACGCATAAAAGTGCTAATTGACCGTTCCGAAAGGTAATGTCTTCGAACTAAGCACGCCGAGTTGCTCAACTTAACACGTTAAAATTAATTTTTAACACGCCGAGTTGCTCAACTTAACACGTTAAAATTACCAACTAGGCACGGTGTATTTGGTAGCGAAGCACAAGGAACGCTATTTTATCCCACGTTCATTCAAGGCTCGAATGTAGCGTCGAGCGTTCTGATAATGCTCTGCAAGAGTTCTCGCGAAGTTGTGCGTGCCCGAAAAGTCCTCTTTGGCACACATGTAGAGGAACGGGTGTTCCGCATGATTCAAAACGGCGTCCAGACCTGCGATACTCGGTATGCGGATAGGTCCAGGCGGGAGTCCTTCCACGCGATACGTGTTGTAAGGGCTATCGGTCAACAGGTGTTTGCCCAGGATGCGACGAAGTGTGAAGTCACCCACCGCGAACTTCACGGTTGGGTCGGCTTGCAACTTCATTCCCAGACGCAGTCGATTGAGGTAAAGCCCTGCAATCATCGGCTTCTCGGCATCGTTCGCAGTCTCTTCATCGACGATGCTTGCTAGTGTTGCCACCTCTTCGCGAGTCAGTCCGCAAGCCGCTGCCTTAGCCTTTCTCTCAGCCGTCCAGAAGTAATCATTCTCGCGTTCCATTCGCTCAACAAGTTTGTCGACAGTAATGTCCCAATAGACTTCATACGTGTTCGGAATGAAGAGAGCGGGAATGGTGGCAGTCGTGTAGCCATGCGTATCGCAGTAGGAGCTGTCTGTCAGCGCCCCTGCAATCTCCGCGGAATCAACCATCAGGCTTTGCGAAAGCGCAGAAGCAAGCCTGTCCATTGTGCGTGAATTGGGTACGACAAGCTTCACGGGCTCCTGCGATCCGTTTCGAAGCAGTCGGAAGAGCTGCAGGCAAGTCATATCAGGACTAACCCTATAACGACCCGTGCGAGGTCGGAAACTCAATACCTTATTATATAAGTCCCAACGCCAACCAAGCTCGGACTTCACTTTGACGCTGTCCATCGTGTCATCCCGGTCGATGAAAACCAGTCTGCCACGTTCGTCATCACCATTTGGAGCCTTTGCCGACACCAAGCTGAACACAAAGAAAGCAGCACCAGCCACTATGACAGCCAGCACTCCGACGAGCCAAAGTATCTTCTTATTCATTGCTTTTTATGCTTTTTCAAGTGCAAAAGTACACATTTTCGCACAGAAAACCAATAATTTTGAATTTTGAATTTTGAATTTTGAATTATTTGTCTTACCTTTGCACCCGCGTTTGCCACTGTAGCTCAGTTGGCCAGAGCAACGCATTCGTAATGCGTGGGTCGCCGGTTCGAATCCGGCCAGTGGCTCAAACGAAGCATTTAGAGGACGTCCAGAAGGAGTTCTCTTTTTGTTTTCTATTAACCGAAATGATAGTGTATGCTTACAAAAGACATCTTTCTAGCAGGTGGCTGCTTCTGGGGAACTGAACATTATTTCAAGCAGATCGAGGGAGTTGTGGAAACAGAAGTGGGCTTCGCGAACGGACACACAGCCAATCCGACTTATAAGGAAGTTTATACCGACACAACGGGCCACGCTGAAACGGTTCATGTAAAGTATAATCCAGACATCGCAAGCCTTGAGTTCCTGTTGCAGATGTACTTCAAAGCAATTGACCCGACCAGTCTCAATAAGCAGGGACACGATGAGGGAACGCGTTACAGGACAGGTATTTATTATACTGATGCCGAAGACTTACCCATCATTGAAAAGGTTTACGCAGAAGAACAGAAACGCTACGAACAGCCTTTTGTCGTGGAAAAATTGCCTTTGAAAAACTTCTATACGGCAGAAGAATATCATCAGGATTATCTCGACAAAACACCAGATGGTTATTGCCATCTGCCTTTGTCGCTCTTCGAGTTTGCAAGGCAAGCAAAAGACAAAAGGGTTCGGAAAGGCTAACAAAATGAAAAGAGCGAGCATAAATAAGGCCGCAGTCATTGTAGGAGCCAGTTCCGGTATCGGTCGGGAAGTGGCGAAGTTGCTGATTGCAGACGGTTGGCGCCTTGGCATAGCAGCTCGTCGGGAAGAACCTCTGCTGGAGTTGAAGGCCCAGGCTGCTTCCGGTTCTGTCGAGGTAATGTGTCTCGACGTCACGAAACCCGATGCAGGAGAGCGGCTGCAAAGTCTTATCGAGCGTCTTGGAGGGATTGATCTGTACTTCCATGCCTCGGGAATCGGCAAGCAGAACCGTGTTTTGGAAGAAGACATCGAACTTCAAACGCTGGAAACCAACGCTTTGGGCTTCACCCGGATGCTTGGTGTGGCTTACCGTTACTTTGCAGAAAAGGGCAGGGGACACATTGCAGCTATCACTTCTATAGCTGGGACAAAGGGCTTAGGACCTGCACCTGCTTATTCCGCCACCAAGGCTCTGCAGGCAACTTATATGCAAGCGTTGGAGCAACAGGCACATCAACGAAACCTGAACATCTGTTTTACCGACATTCGTCCAGGCTTTGTGGATACCGCTTTGCTTAATGACAGTTTCCGTTATCCCATGTTGATGAGCCCGGAGAAAGTGGCAAAAGACATCGTTCGCTCCATCTATCTTCGCCGACATATACGGGTAATCGATTGCCGTTACCGCATTCTCACGTTCTTTTGGCGCCTTGTTCCAAACTGGATATGGCGAAGGATGAGGCTTTGAGATGAGTTATCTGACTCTGTATCGAACGTCCTTTGTCTTGAATTTCTTCACCATCTTTTTGTCTTTGCCATCCTTTTGGCCTGTCGCAATAATGATGGTAACGCGGTTCTTGTCGTTTTCGGCAAAGGGTTGAATGGTGTCGCCGTAGTAGTTCGAAGTGATGGATGACGCAGGAACTCCTGCATCGGTCAGAGCTTTAACGGCTTTCTCCATACGTTCTTTCGAGAGGTCTAAATTAATTTGGGGATTGCCTGTTTTGGCGTCGGCATATGACTTCACCTCGACCTTGCAGTCTTTCCAGTCCTTCAGGAATGCTCCGATGTTTGCCAACTGCTCATCAGCCGAGAAGTCTGTCTTGTTGACATCATAGAATACCGTCCATGTTGTAGAGCCATTCACGTCCTTTGGCGTCTCGACAACATCGTCGTACCAGATGGTGTCTTGTCTTGTCTCCCACACCTCAGCAGGCTCCAACTCCAGAGCCTTTGTGACTTTAGGCTCTTTTTTCGACTTCTTTGCAGCAAATTTATAGGTCACACCAAGTTGTCCAACCAGTTGCCAATCGCCTTTGTTATGCCACTTACTGTTGAAGCGGTCTTTCAAAGTGTTGGCTGTAAGCTCGAGGTTAATGCTGAAGTGCTTTGAGATGTTGCAATCTACCTGTGCTCCGATGCGGCCATTATGACTGTATTTGCTATCATCATTCGCTAGAATCAGCTTGTCTTTGCGAGCAAAAGCCTCGTCGTTGTCCCATGCATAGTTAAAGCCTATACCGCCAATCAGATAGACATTTACTGGATACCAGTTCTTCTTGCCAAGCAGCGTTACCAGATTTACCATAAGGTCAACATCTGTCGTCAAGTACTTGTATTTATACCTGAAGTCCTCTTCGCTATCGATATATCCGCCTTTGTTCCAAGCACCGTTAAGGTTCAGGCGAGCACCAACGACCGGTGTGAAAAAAGAACCAAAGCTGAAACTGGCAGTAGGGGTAAACAACTCCCAGTTGTTGTAGTCCGTAAATGTAACTTGTGTGCCTGCTTGAGCACCGAAGAAAAGTTGGGGATAAGTGATTGTCTCCTCGTCTGTCTGTGCATTTGCCGCCAAGCCAAGCATCATGAAGGCAACGGCACAAAGATTCTTGATATGATTCATGTCAAATTGAAGTTTTTTGCGTAATCATGTGACAAAGGTAACGCTTTTTCTCGGAACGTCCAAACATATCCCCCAAAACATTCTTATATAATAATAATATAGAAGAGAACTCCCCAACATAACACGTTTAATTCCCAAACTCGGCGTGCCTAATTTGCCAACTTAACGTGCCAAGTTTGTCAACTTAACGTGCCAAGTTTGTCAACTTAACGTGCCAAGTTTGCCAACTTAACGTGCTGCGTTATAAAACATACTGTGCAGCGTTCCCAATTTCCTCGTTACTCCCATAACTCCTATCCAACCCATTAAGCCAATGAAGCCCATTCAGACCATCCTTTTCTCGCGCGCGTATATTATATATAATGTATGGTATAGCATAGTGTATTGTTTTTTGAAAAAAGTTGTGTGTTTGTTTTGTCAGTTTATGGAATCGTCGTA
>CACYYM010000034.1 GCA_902778625.1 uncultured Bacteroidales bacterium | reverse complement strand
CCATCAGCAACTTCTGTGACAAGTTCCGAAGATGGGCCCTTGGCCACGAAGTTTAATTCCTGCTTGTCGCGAATGGAAAGATAGTTCTTTGCCCAAAAAACTCGTATCATACTATAATATTTTATTAATTATCGTAATTTTGCTACAAAATTACAAAATAATTTTATTAAGAGAATAGAAACCGCGTAATATTTGTAAAAGAAATACGATTTTGTATGTTTTTAATATTATTCTTGATATTTGCATAGCTAATTGATACAAAAAAAGGCTTTATCTTGCCACTGAAACTCAATGACTATCCATGATGCAAAATCGCCGACTAAAGCCATGTAAGTGCTTGATTTTCAGAGTGGACCAGCCAGGGCTTGAACCTGGGACCTCCAGATTATGAGTCTGTTGCTCTAACCAACTGAGCTACAAGTCCAATGATGCACGCTTTTGCGTTTATCGGCTGCAAAAGTAGACATTTCTGTCGAATTATGCAAATGAAAGCGGGAAAAATTTGGTTTCACAAAGAGTTTTGATTATTTTTGCACTTCGGTATGATATATAAAACTGCTGTTACCATAGGCTTCTTTGATGGTGTGCACCTTGGACATAGGTTCCTTTTGCAACAGTTGGAAGATCTGACTGAAGCAAAGGGATTGACACCTGTGGCCGTTACATTCGACCAACATCCGAGAACGGTGGTGCAGAAAGATTTTGTCCCCTCCCTGCTTACGACGCAAGAGGAGAAACTGGCTCTGCTTTCCGAGCATTTTAATGGAAAAGTCGTCGTGCTGCCCTTCACGGAGGAACTGAGCACGTTGACAGCAAGGGAGTTCATGCAAACAATACTTCGAGACAAGCTGAATGCCAAGCTCTTGCTGATGGGCTATAACCACAAGTTCGGTCACGGAGGCGGAACGCATGAGCAATTTTTCGCATGGGGCAAGGAGACAGACATTGAGGTGATTGTGGCCAAAGCACTTGAGGGCGAAAAGGTGAGCAGTAGCAGAATTAGAAATCTGATTACAACTGGAGATATCAAATGTGCAAACACGATGCTTGGCTATCAATATTTCCTGACAGGAAAAGTGACAGAAGGCAAGCAGATTGGTCGCAAAATAGGATTCCCCACAGCTAATCTCTCACTTCCAAAGGAAAAACTACTGCCTGCCTGTGGCGCTTATACCGTTTGGGTCAGGTTACCCGACGGCACGAAACATGGTGGAATGCTATGTATCGGACATCGGCCTACAATTGAAACGAACGGAGAAATCAGCATCGAAGTACACATCTTCGACTTCAACGGTGACTTGTACGAAACGTCAATTTCTATCGATTTCATCGAGAAAATTCGGAACGAAGAACACTTCGATTCGCTTGAAGAATTGCAGAAACAACTCACGCTCGATGCAGCAACTGCCAAAGAAATAATCATTCATTCCGCATGACCGACGAAGCCTTCATAGCACAGAACAAAGATGCCGACGTGAGGGCTTTGGCGTTGAGCAAGGTTCCAGACGGCATAAACTTACGTTACTGCCTTCAACAGATAGCAGGAAGGCAGGCTGCGGAAAAGAAATTACCGTCGTGGACAAAGATTGAGGGAGTTCTCTATCCCGCAAAACTTTCGATGGAACAATGCAGTAGCGAGCAAACAGCACGCTACAAGCATCAGCTAGTGAAGCGACTTCTGCCAGAAGGAAGGCAAAAAATGGTGGATTTGACTGGCGGCTTCGGGATTGATTTCTCTTTTTTAGCTAAGTATTTCGAGGAAGCAGATTATGTGGAACAGGACGAAACGCTTTGTGAAATTGCGCGTCACAACTTTCCGCTCCTTGGATTAAAAAAGGCAACGGTTCACAATAAGACTTGTGAAGATTTTCTCGATGGAATGGGCAATTTTTGCTTTATCTACCTCGACCCAAGTAGGCGAGATGCGGTCGGCAGGAAGGTCGTTGCTCTAAGTGACTGCTCCCCAAATGTCGAATCTATGCAAGACAAACTCCTCGAACATGCTCCCACCGTGCTGGTCAAATTGTCGCCGATGCTCGACATACAGGATACAATTCGACGGCTTCATAATGTCAGCGAGGTACATGTGGTAAGTGTTGAGAGCGAATGCAAGGAAGTCATGATGGTGCTTCGCAGACAAAAGATGAGCAACGAGGCTTGCTATTATTGCACAAATATCACCGAATCAGTCCAAACGTTTTGTGCGCAATCAAGGGATTTCGAGCCAGATATTGCCAATTGTTTAGACCACTATCTCTACGAGCCGAATGCCTCGATTCTGAAGGCTGGCGTGCAGAATGCGCTTTGCCAAAGCTATGGTGTCAAGAAGCTGCATCCCTTCAGCCATTTGTTCATTTCGTCCCATTTCATCGAAGATTTCCCTGGTAGGACCTTCATGATTGAGGACTCTTGCTGCTTCACAAAAAAGGACTTGAAGCGAATGTTGGCAGACATCAACCAATGCAATCTGACCGTCCGCAACTTCCCTGCAACAGTTGCAGAATTACGGAAACGACTGAAGCTTCGCGAAGGTGGCAACATTTACCTTTTTGCGACGACCCTCAGCGACAATTCGCACGTTCTTATTCGCTGTCGACAACTTTGACCTATACATTATTATATATATAATATAGAACTCAATATGTTAGTTAAGACATTCAGCGCCAGCGTTCAAGGGCTTCAGGCATCTGCCGTGACGATTGAAGTGAACACCAGCCGAGGGGCACGCTTTGTTCTTGTAGGCTTGCCGGACAGTGCCGTGAAAGAGAGTTATGAGCGCATTCTTGCAGCAATAGAGAACAGTGGCTACAACTTCCCACATTACGCTATCACTATTAACATGGCTCCTGCCGATGTCAAGAAGGAAGGCTCAGGCTTCGACCTGCCCATGGCTATTGGCATCCTTGCCACGAATGGGCAAGTGAACTCGCAAATGCTGAACCGTTACATGATGGTCGGCGAGCTGAGCTTAGACGGCTCCCTGCAGCCCATTAAGGGTGCATTGCCAATCTCTATCAAGGCCCGCGAACTAGGCTTCGAAGGGCTTTTCGTACCAGAAGACAATGTTCGCGAAGCTGCTGTGGTGAACAACCTCAAGGTCTATGGCGCACGACACATCAACCAAGTTATCGGACACCTGAATGGCTTGGAGCCCATGGAACCTACCATCATTGACACTCGAGCTGAGTTCTTTGCTAAACAGAGCGAGTTTGAGTTCGACTTCGCCGACGTTAAAGGACAGGAACAAGTAAAACGCGCCCTTGAGATAGCTGCAGCAGGTTCACACAACCTGATTATGGTTGGTCCTCCTGGCAGCGGCAAGAGCATGTTGGCAAAGCGTTTGCCAAGCATTCTGCCGCCGCTTACGCTTCGCGAAAGCCTTGAGACGACGCAGATTCACTCAGTGGCAGGCAAGCTGAAGAGCGACTGCTCGCTCATTGCTCAGCGTCCTTTCCGTTCGCCGCACCACACCATCTCACAAGTGGCACTCGTCGGAGGCGGTGCAAATCCGCAGCCAGGGGAGATCAGTTTGGCCCATAATGGAGTGCTCTTTTGCGATGAATTGCCGGAATTTCAGCGTTCCGTGCTCGAAGTCTTGAGGCAGCCGCTTGAGGATCGCGTCATAAATATCTCTCGCGCGAAATATACCATAACGTATCCCTGCTCGTTCATGTTCGTTGCTTCCATGAACCCATGTCCATGCGGCTACTACAACCATCCGGACAAGCACTGCTGTTGTACGCCCGGACAAATTATGCGATACCTGAACAAGATCAGCGGTCCCCTGCTCGACCGCATAGACATCCATTGCGAGATACAGCCAGTGCCGTTTGCTCAACTCAGCCAGATGCAGCCTGGCGAGCCGAGTTCCGTCATCCGCGAAAGGGTGATTAAGGCTCGAAAGATACAGGAGGAGCGGTTCAAACCATACAAGGGCATCCACTGCAACGCCCAAATGACGGAGAAGATGCTCCATAAGTTTGCAGAGCCCGACAATTCCTCGCTCGACATGCTCCGAATGGCGATGGAGCGCCTGAAACTCAGTGCCAGAGCCTACTCTCGAATTCTGAAGGTCGCTCGCACTATTGCCGACCTGGCTGGCAACGAACAAGTTCAGACTCAGCACATAGCCGAAGCCATCGGTTATCGCAGCCTCGACCGCAGCGATTGGGCAGAGAGAGGCGTATAGTTAACGATAGTCTTCGTCTTTTGAAGAAAATATTTCCCAAAATGTTTTCTTCGAATTGATATTATCGCTATCTTTGTCTTCACAGAACAACTATATTAACACCTTTTCTACCATGGCAGAACAGAACTTACCAACCATTGAAGAAGTTTTCGAATGGATGCGGAAACTCTATGACGAAAGCTACTCGGGCCTAACGAGCACCGAAAAGGAAGAACAGCACATGTACGGCACGATGGTGACAACACCAACAGACAAGAAGTTCATCGTACGTATGTTGGACGAAACAAGTCAGATACGCGACACGCAGAAGCTGGCATTGCGTGTCAAAGAGCTAATCGACCTGTACGGCATTCCGCACTTTCTGAGCAGTACAGACCGTGCGCTGTTCTGGATGTACCGGAAGTTTGCCTACCTGCCGCTGTTCAACTGGGCTGCCGTACCCATCATCAAGTGGCGTCTGCGCCGCGACACAAGCCGCGTCATCATCAATGCCGCACGACCCAGCCTGACACAGCACCTTGCCACGCGCTTCAAGGAAGACATCGGGCAGAATGTGAACCTTCTGGGCGAGGTCGTGCTGGGCGACACAGAGGCCGACAAACGCTTCGCCTCTTACCTCGAGGCCCTGAAAGAGCCCGACATCAACTACATCTCCGTCAAGATCTCAGGCATCTATGCCCAGACCCACGCTCTAAACTATAAGGAATGCTATCCGGAGCTCATCCGCCGCATCTCCGCCCTCTATCAGGCTGCCATCGACAATCCCTACACCGACGTACATGGCGTGACGAAGCCCAAGTTCATCAACCTTGACATGGAGGAATACAAGGACGCTCACCTCACGATGCGCGTGTTCAAGGATGTCCTCGCACAGCCTCAGTTCAAGAACTACGAGGCCGGCATCGTGGTCCAGGCTTACCTTCCCGATGCAGAAGGCTTCCAGACGGAATTGCTGGAGTTCGCCCGCAAACGTGTCAGCGAAGGCGGTTCGCCCATCAAGATGCGCATCGTGAAAGGCTGCAACCTCGACATGGAGAACATCGTCAGCGACCTGCGCGGCTGGCCCAACCCCGTGCGCAAGTCGAAGACAGAAGTGGATGCCAACTACCTGCACCTCATCGAGCGCGGCCTGAAGCCAGAGAACGCCAAGGTGCTGCACATCGGCATGGCTTCCCACAACCTCTTCACTATTTCCTACGCCTTCCTACTCACCCAGATGTACCAGACGCCGAAGGACTGCTTCTGCTTCGAGATGCTGGAGGGCATGGCCAATCACGTCTGGCGTGCACAGAAGAAGCTCGGCAACCACGTCATCCTCTACACGCCGGTGGTGACAAAGGAGAACTTCCTCTATGCCATCAGCTACCTCGTGCGCCGAATGGACGAGAACACTGCTCCCGACAACTTCCTTACGCACAGCTTCTCGCTGAAGCCCGACACAAAGGAATGGAAGGAGCTGCAACAGCAGTTCATCAATGCCTACAATATGAAGGACCACCTCGACCACACGCCCACCCGCACCCAAGACCGCAACAAGCCTTACGAGGGACAGGAGCCGCAGGACGAGCTGCACAACGAACCCGATACCGACTTCGACCGCGAGTGCAACCAGCGTTGGGTGGAGAAGATATTCGAGAAGTGGCAGACGCAAAAGCCAAAGGCGAACATCATCGGAAGCGAAGAGGTGTCTGCCATCCTTACTACAGCCGAAGCTGATCCAGCTGGCTGGCGCGAGAAGAGCGTTGAAGAGCGCCACAAGCTGATGTACGCTGTGGCTAACGTCCTCGGAGAGATGCGCGGTGACCTGTGCGGCTGCATGTGTGCTGTCACAGGCAAGACGATCGAGGAAGCCGACGTTGAGGTCAGCGAGGCCATCGACTACTGCCGCTTCTACACAACGACAGTGAAGAAGTTTGCAGCCCTGCCCGACATAGAGCTAAAGGCAAAAGGCACCGTGCTTGTCATCTCGCCGTGGAACTTCCCGTGCGCCATTCCTGTGGGAGGCGTCGTTGCAGCCTTGGCCACAGGCAACACTTGCATCCTGAAGCCGGCAACCGTCGCAGCACCTGTAGCTGAGCTCTTTGTCAAGGCATTCTACGAGGCAGGCGTCCCGAAGGAGGCTTTGCAACTGGCTGTGCCAGATAGCGAGGGCAAGCGTCTGCTGACGTCATCTCCTGTGGTGAAGCACGTCATCCTGACCGGCGGCACAGACACGGCACAATCTCTCGCACACGCTAACCCGCGAAAGCCTTTGAGTGCAGAAACGGGAGGCAAGAACGTCATCATCGTTACGGCAAAGGCCGACCGAGACCACGCTATTATGAACGCATGCCGTTCGGCTTTCAGCAATGCAGGACAGAAGTGCTCCGCTTGCTCGCTGATGCTTGTGGAACGCTCAGTTTACGACGATCCGGAGTTCTTCGAGAAGCTGAAGGATTGTGCAGTCAGCATGAAGACCGGTCCGGTATGGGATGCCGGCAACATCGTCGGCCCGATGATTACGAACAAGAACGAGAAGCTGGAGCGCGCCTTCAAACTTGATGAAGGCGAACGCTGGCTCGTAGCGCCAGAATATGTCGACGAGGAACACTTTATCTTGCGCCCCACCATCAAGGTCGACGTCAAGCCAGATTCCTTTACCTTCCGCACAGAGCTCTTTGCTCCGCTGCTCGCCGTGGCACCTTTCGACACACTCGAGGAAGCCGTTAACCTTGTGAACGGACTCGACTACGGTCTTACGAGCGGCTTGCAATCACTCGACGAAGAGGAACAACGCTACTGGAAGAACCACATCCTTGCAGGCAATCTCTATATCAACCGTGGCATCACGGGTGCCATCGTGGGCCGTCAGCCCTTTGGCGGCATGAAGCTCAGCGCTTTCGGACCCGGCCTGAAGGCTGGCGGACCGAACTACGTGACGCAGTTCATGCACATCACCGACAAGAGCGCCACGACGGACTACCGCACATCCTACGCTGAGTGGTACGAGAAGGAGTTCCGCCATGCCCGCAACCTCCATCCCGAAATCCGAGGCGAACAGAACGTCTTCCGCTATCTGCCCTTGCAAGGCGGCATGGTTCTGCGTCTCTTTGGCGACGAATCGATAAAGAAAATCAAGATGGTATGCCTTGCTGCCAAGACGGTTCACACGCCGCTTACGGTCTCGATGGACAAGGATTGTGCCTTGCTCGCTGAAGTAAGTCCGCTTTGCAAGCAGGTCAAGACAGAATCTCTCGATGACTTCCTGAGAAGCCTGAAGAGCTACGACCGCGTTCGCACCATTTCCGCAGTGGTGCCCGATGCCGTCTTCGAGGCTGCCGCAGCCGTTGACAAGTACATCGAGCAAGCGCCGCCAGTCAGCAACGGCCGAATCGAACTTGCACGCTACATTCAGGAACAGTCCATCTCGAACGAGTATCATCGCTACGGCTCACAAATCGAAGTACCGCCCGTAGAATAAGGCGATACAAAGGTCTATACGCTACAAAACTCGACGCGGCACACGACGTTCGTTATACATACATGTATCTATAATTATACATACATGTACATTTAATTATAGATACATGTATGTATAACGAACATAACGTGCCGTGTTTTGTAATACGACGTGTCGAAGTTAAAAAAACGACGTGTTGAGATTGGAATGACGGCGTGCTGAATTTAGCGGAGCACCTTGTGAAGTTTGCCGTCGGAGCTGCGGAAGATGTACAAGCCTGACTGCCTGGGACTGGAGACAGACTTGCCGTCCAGGGTCCACCAGCTCTTTGCCTTCAGGTGCTCGACATTTCCCTCTGGCACAGACGAAATGTCGGTCCAGCCGCCGGTTTGTACCAGATTGATGTAGTCGCGCAGTTCCTCGATGTACTCTGGCAGCTCTTCGTTGCTGAGATCGAGTGCGGAGAGGTGCTTCCGATAAACGTACGTATAATAGTCTTGCAGGAAGGATTTGGCATCTTCGCTGTATTGAGTGCCATTCAGGATTGCTTCGGCTTCGGCTGCGACCTGCTTGTACTCGGCCCAAAGTTCTGCGTTTAAGGCGATTGCCTCCCAGGCGGCATTGATGGCATCCATCGCCATATTGGCTCCCGCACGCGAACTCGCTGTGGCGTTGAATGCGTCGTTGTAGGCATCCAGATATACTGTGCTGACAGTCACGCCGGTGTAACTGAGCTTGCGTTTCTTCATCTCCGTCATCCACTTGCGATACGAGTCGGCTGTTTTGCCGTAGTAAGTGAGGGTGAAGTCATCGAAGACGCACCAGTCAACACCAGCCGTAGCTTCTTTTCTGACACCAAAGCTGAGCTTGTGGTCATAGACGCCGGCGAAGATAACATTGTCGTAAGCGTTTACCGAGTGCATATAATACTCTGCCGCAATCATGTCGTCGGGAATGTAGTAGTTGCGAGAACCGCTCTTCGCGGCGATTTCTCGGCCCACACCCTTCGGGCTGGTAATGCTCTTCGAGAATGGCGAGACGATTGGGAAGGTGAGGGTCCTCGTGCCGGTTGTGGCAAAGAGTCGGGCATTACGAAGCGTCAAGTCTCTTGCACGATAATGGTCGTAAGCCTCCTGCGCCTCGCCAGCACGATAGAAGGCCTTGCACTTAATGGCATAGACCCCGTTTGGCAGGTCCGTTATCGTCTGGTAGGTATTGAACTCGCGATTGAAGTGCTCGGCATTCTCGTTAGGGTTGACAGCCCCGAACTGATCGCCTTCCCACCCCAAGAGCAAGTTGCTGTTGAAGCGGGCATTCACGATGCGTGCGGTCATGTCGATTGGCTTAGTGTAAGTTGCATCGTCCTCACCCACCTCATTCATATCGCGAAGATAGCGAAAGTTGTTGGCAATGATGGCATCCACAAGCTCTTGCCCTCGCGTTTCATACCCGTTGCTCGTGTTCACGCCAACATAGTCGGCAAGGATGATGCCAGTAGGTCCGGCCGTGTTCGACGGGTCGGCCAGATAGTCGATGATGGCTGCGTTGGTGTGTGCGGCGTTGTCGCGATAGCCGTCGCTCGAGCTTATCTCCTGGTCTATGATGAATGGGATGTAGAGCCTCGACGTCTTGGAGTAGGCGGAAGCAAAGTTATAGACCCAGACGATGCTCGTTGCCGATGTCGTGGCGTGCTTTGTGCTGAAGTCGAGCAACTGGCGGACAGCAGCGACCTTGCGGTCCAAGTCGCCTTCCCTGTAAGTTTCCGCGAAGTCCTGCATATAGAGTGTTGCGGTCGATCCGCTTGCTCCGACAATCTTGCCGTTTCTTTGCGCGGTCCAATCCAGCTGTCCCGTCCAGTTGCGAAAGAAACCTCCGACGGGCTGGTCGGCATATTCGTTGCGGCTGAGCAGCAGTATCTTTGCCCGCATCTCCCCTACCGTCAGGTCTTTCTTGAAGTCGACAAAGAAGTCTTTCAGGTCGTCGCGGTTAAGAAGCTCGAGCAGGCGTTCGCCGTAGTTGCTTGCGTTGTCGTCGCCATCCGAAGCATGAAGGAGGTGAATGATGACGAACTCCGACGGGTTCTCTATCAGCTTGTCGCGAAGGAAATAGAGCGCGTTGTCGAATCGCAAGTTGGTGGGCATGATGCCGTGATTCACGTTGATGTAGTTATCCTTTATGCACGGACGAAGGTCGAAGGCACGAACGCCCATGTTCCATTGCTCTTCGAGGTTCTTGTCCTGAGTGCGTGCGTACTGGTTCCCGAAGGGTCCGTAGATGGACGTCGTAATGCCCGGGAAGCCGTTGCCCGTGCCCGTATCGTGACTGCCAGGAATGGAAAGCGTGGCAACGTAGGCATCGTCGGGAAGACGTTTCATCCAGTTCTCTGCCTGAAGCGGCAAGACAAGAAGCAAAAGCAGGAAAAGTGTCAGAGCGTGTTTCATCGTTCGTATTTTATAGATATATCTGCCGCAAAGATACAAATAATTCTTCGTTCTTCGCTATTCATTCTTCATTTCTTTGTATCTTTGTGCCCAAAAACAATATATATATATAATATATGGTAAGGATACTTTTCGTGTGTCACGGCAACATTTGCCGCAGTCCGATGGCGGAATTCGTGATGAAGGACCTCGTGCGTAAAGCAGGGCTGGAGGACGCGTTCTACATCGAGTCGGCTGCCACATCGACCGAAGAGATAGGCAACGACGTTTATCCGCCTGCCAGGCGAAAGCTGGCAGAGCACGACATCTCCTGCAAAGGCAAGACAGCTAGGCAGATGACGCGACGCGACTACGAACGCTACGACCTGCTCGTCGGCATGGACTCTTGGAACATCCGCAACATGAAAGTCATCTGCGGAGGCGACCCCGATGGCAAGATACGTCAGCTGCTCGACTTCACGAACCGGCCTGGCGACGTTGCCGACCCGTGGTACACAGGCGACTTCGAAGCAACATGGCGCGACGTCTCGGAAGGCTGCCAATGTCTCTTAACGTATTGTACAACAAATTTATAAATAACCTGCGACTATGTCAGACAGACAGGAAAAGGTGCTCGCGTATCTCAAAGAGCACAACATACCGTTCACTTGCTACGAGCATCCAGAGGGCAAAACCATCGAGGAAGCGAAGCGTTGGTGGCGCGACGATGGTTCCGTACACTGCAAGAACATCTTCATGCGCAACCACAAAGGCAATCAGCACTACCTCATCTGCTTCCATTGCGACCACGACCTCGACATACACGACCTCGAGGCACGCCTGAAGGCTGCTCTCCAAGCACAGGGAAAGCCATCGTGCGGCAAGCTGTCGTTCGCTTCGCCAGAAAGGATGATGAAGTACTTAGGGCTCGAACCGGGCAGCGTCTCGCCGTTTGGCCTTATCAACGACGAGGAGCATCATGTCCACTTGTTCCTAGATGCCGCTCTCCTCGACGACCACAATTATCGTCAGCCCGAGCACAAGACGCTCTCCTTTCACCCTAACGACTGTCGCGGCACAGTAGTCATCGCCCTCGAAGACTTCGAGCGTTACCTCAGGGAACTCGGCAACACATACGAGTTCATTCGGCTTTACTGACCGCAGAGAAACAAAAAGAAGTCCCACCCTTTCGGATGGGACTTCTTTTTATATTAGCGTGTCTTGCTTTACTTAAGAACCTTCTTGCCGCCCACGATGTTGATGCCCTTCTGCATCTTGCTGAGGCGCTGGCCTGCAAGGTTGTAGATAGCGTCGTTCGTTTCTGCTACGACCTTGTTGATGCCAGTCTCGTAGTCTTCCTGAGTGAAGAAGAAGGCAGGAGCTGTTGCACCTTCAATGGTGAGGTATGCATGGCCTGCGGGTACAGTGATAGGATCTTCTGCAACCACTTCGAAGAAGCCAACTGTTTCCTGCTCCTGCAGAACGTAGCTGCCAACAGGAGCAGCAGTGTCTTCAAGCACACCAGTCAACAGATTAACTTCAGGAACAACCTCCACGAGGTCGGGATGTGTGTAAACCTTGTACTCGCCAGGAGCACCCATCAGGAGCACGCCTACTTCTGCAGGAATTGAAGAGGTGAGCGTGTCAACAGTGAGGACACGGCCTTCAGCGCCTGTGATGGCACCTGCAATGGCGAACTGCTCTGCACCGGAAAGGACGCACTTCTCTGCGCCACAGAAGGTAGCGAGACCAGTCTCGCCGATGGTAATGGTCTTGCCTGTCTCGTTGAGCTTGATGTAAGTAACATCAATGGTCTTGATGCGAGCCTGCTTGGGCCTGAGAGTCTTCGTGTTGTAGAGGTTGTTCAGGATAACCTTGTTCTGCATGCCAGCCCAAGTAACGTTCAAGCTGTCCTCGCTGTATGCTGCCTCTGCACCGAACTGGTCAACCCAGACACTGCGATTGTCCTGATCGCCAGTAATGGTGAAGACAATCTGAGAGATTGCATAGCCATCAACGACGCTAAGTTCAACGTTGCTGTATTCTATGTCGTTTGAAGCATTACCATAGACCTTGATATGCTGACTATTGCCAAAAGCGTTGGTGAATGTCAGGGTGAGCACATCATCGCGAGTTGCAGAGAAACCTGCACCGCCGCCGCTGGCGCCCTGACCCAGGATATCTTCGTCGGTATATTTGAATGTAGCTTGTGCATAGCCATCCTTTGTAACTGTGAGTGTGAAGCTCTTGCTGTCGGGCAGGAAGTTGTCACTCTCTGCTACGTTAGCGGTGATGACTGTAACGCCTCTGCCAACGAGTGTGATGACGCCGGCTTCGTCGATAGTAGCAACGGCTTCGTCGGAACTCTCGTAGGTAACAACACCATCGGAGTTGGTTGTGAAGACTGCAGTCGGCGTGCCATATAAGTCTACTGTTTCTTCCTCTACGCTCCAAGAAGACTCGGGCATTTGCTTGTTGGTAACGAGCTCGAACTCGTCGGCTGTACGGGGAGCGATCTCCCAGTAACCAAACCATACTGCAACACCTGTCACGTTGTAGGTCTGGCCTTCAACAAGTGTGGGATAATCCGAAATCTTGAATGTATTGTAAGGAGTAATCACGTTGTCGTCTTCGTCAACGAACTTGCCGTCGCTATAGGTAACACCTTCAAGGCGGATAAGGTTGCCCTGCTGGTTGATAACGTCTGTAGCAAGATCTGAGACAACGACAACTTGAGGAGCGATTTCTGTGCCGTTCGTAACAGTCACGCCTTCGGTAGTTGCGGCAAGGCCCATGATTTCGGGATAGGTGAAATCGTTCTTTTTGAAGTTAACCACGGTAACAGAAGCAGTGCCGTTGAGCACGTCGCCTACTGCAAAGCCATGATTCTTCTGATAGAGCACGATACCGTTAGTGCCGTCGGAGAGATAGACTTGATTGCCGTTGACACCTGTTACAGCCCAGTTGTTGATGCTTACGGGAACTGTTTGCTCTGTATCTGTGGCAGCGTCACAAAGAAGGGCGATAGAGGAGATAGCTTCGGAGAATGTGAAGGTGGCTTCGGCAACCTCACTGGCATTGTCGTCTTCGTCGTAAGCGATAGCCTTTACGGTGCAGGCCTCGCTAACAGTGAAGGGAGCCTCATAAAGCGTACTTGCCTCTGTGGGTTCTGTGCCGTCGGTTGTGTAGTAAATGGTGCAGCCTTCGCCGGCAGTAAGCGTCACGGTCTGTGGCTCTGCAAAGGTTCCGCCATCAGGAGTGATGACAGGCTTGGCGACGGTTACAACACCTCCAGCCTCAACGATGTCGTTGGCTGTGCGCGGAGCAATCTGCAGTTTGTCATACCACAGGACGATGCCTGTTACGTCATAAGTCTTGCCATCTTCTGGGGTGAAGCCTGTGCTGAAGCCGTCATAGAATGCGATGGTAGCGCCACTGGCATCGGTGAAGACTTGGTTGGTTGCACTGTAGGTGAGGTCTTCGAGCACAACGACGCAGCCCTGCTTTGTGTTGTCGAGATTAGCGATGGTAGATGCGACAGGTGCTGCTTCTTCGCCTGCGGTGACTGTCACACCTTCGGTAGTGGCAGTGAGGCCTGTTATCTCTGGTGCGCCTTTAAAGGTTGTCAGGTTGATTGTGGCAGAACCTGTGATGTGGTCGCCAACGTTGAAGCCGTGGTTGCTCTGGTAGAGGAGGATACCGTTGTTGCCATCTGTGAAGAGGATGTTGACGTTGTTCTTGCCTCTCAGACCTGTAACAACCCAGTCGTTGAAGTTGACGAGGACTTGTTCTGTGCCCGATGCCGGTGTTGCTGCACAGAGTTCAGCAATGGTTTCGATGGCATCAGCGAGATTGGTGAAGGTGAACTCGGCGGAAGCGATGGCGCTGGCGTTATCGTCTGCGTCGTAAGCGATGGCCTTGACTATGCAGTTCTCGCTAACGGTGAAGGGAGCGGTGTACTCTGTGCTTTCACTAGTGGGCTCAGCACCATCGGTTGTGTAGTAGATGGTGCAGCCTGCGTCGGCAGTGATGGTCACTTCCTGAGGCTCGGTGAATGTACCGCCATTAGGTGTGATGACAGGCTTAGCAACCGTTACAGTGCTGCCGCCGCCGGGAGCAAAGAACTGGATGGAAGCGATGTCCAAGCCGCCGTTGTTTTTGGTGGTGTTGGTGAGGTTGATGGTCAGCCTGTAGTACGCATCAACAGGCCACTCTGTGAGGGATTCGGCGGTGGGCACGAACTCTTCGCTGCCTGCTTCGCCCGTCGCAATCTCAGGCGTGAGAACAACCTCGTCGATAATGTCGGCATAGTTCACGTCGCTTGCTATGGTCAGGGTCAGGCTATTGACAGTGACTGCTGAGCGGCTGGTGCCAAAGTGGTTGAGGACAACACGGTCGATGGCACTGCCCATCGGGGTCTTGGCCGTGATAGTGCGATCTACGTTTTCGATCTCTTTGCCACCGATGCGCCAGCGGTCGGTTATGTCGTTGCTGACCTTCTGGTTGCCCGGTGCATTCCACGTCATGCCGTCGTGTTCGTCGTCGAAGTACTGAGTGTAGTTCGTGTGGTTAGTGCCTTCTGCAGACACTGTCCAGAGCGTGTAGAACGGCTCGTCTTGTGCCCAGACATTGCTTCCTACGAAGAGGAGGAGCATGGTGAGCAGGGATAATAGTGTAGTTCTTTTCATAGGGTTTTTGTGTTTTAAGTTGATTGATTTATATTATTTGTGCAAATATACTATTATTTATAATACGCGCGCGCTTTTCCCGCAAAAAAAATCTGAAAAGGTCGAAAGTTTGAACGAAAAGGTTTAACTTTGCAACCGAAAACACAAAACGATATGAGCGAAAATGTTCTTTTCATGACCCTCTTCGGGTCTGCTTTGGTGCACTTTGTAATTACTGCCGTGATGGGTCTTTTTGCACGTCACAGGGTGCAGTATCTTTGTCTGGCTTGGGTGAACGGCATCTTCTGCTGCACGTTGTTCGGAGCCTCGTGTTTCAGTCACGCCATTGCTGAGGGCGAGCCGGGGATTCTGCATCCGGCTATGCTGCTGGCGGTGCTCTGTGCCTGCTATTTGCAGAGTATTTACCCACTTAACATCTCTATGCCGGGCTTCCTGCAGTGGGAGCGCATGTGGCGCTATGCAAGCCCCATTCTGGTGCTGTTGGCCATTTATATCGGAGCGGCGCTCTTGGGCAGCCGTATCGTTTATATCTATTCGGCGGAAGAGCTGGTGAAGAATATTCTGAGCAGCGACATCCTGATGCGACTCTGTGCACTCGTTCTGAGCATTTACTACATCGTGAACATCTTCCTTTTGCCGCACCGCTTGGTCCGCCACGCGAACGTGCCGCGATACCTGCTGGGCTACTGCATCGCTTTGGGGGTTTCGGTGGTCTTTTATACATGCGTTGCCATCTACTACAATACGGCGCTGCTTGCTATCTACGTCGGGCTTTTCACCGCACTGAACCTCTATTTGATGTTCCGCACGCTGGAGACGCTCGCCTTGCAGCTGCCGCGCCCCGTCATCAGCGAAGTGGCGGATGTGCCCGAGGAGAGCAAGGAGAAGGAGCTGGAGGACTTCAACGAGGCAAACCTGCATCGGTTCCAGCGCATCAATTTCTGGATGCAGAACCATCGGGAAGAGTGGAAGGACAGTACGTTCGGACGCGACCGCCTCTGCCAGGAGGTGGGCCTGAACCGCCATCTCGTCCTGCAGAGCGTCAGGAGCCAGGGCTTCAACAATGTGCACGACTACATCAGCTCGTTCCGTGTGGCCGAGCTGAAGCACATGATTGCGCGGGGCGAGGTGAAGACCTTGAACGACACGCTCGGCGCTGGCTTCGGCACGACCCAGACCGTCCGTGCCTGCTTCCTTAAAGTCGAGGGTATTACGCTCGACGAATTTCTGAATTCTACAGAGCAAGCTGACTGACCCCGCACAGGGGGGTAAAAAACGCCGCGTGCGGGGATGGGCATCCCCGCGTGCGGCGTTGGCAATTTCCGCGTGCGGCGTTTGAAACGCCGCCTGCGGGGATGAAAAA
>CACYYM010000033.1 GCA_902778625.1 uncultured Bacteroidales bacterium | reverse complement strand
ACAAAGATAGTGAATTATCTGCAAATAGCAAATACTTGGCACGAAAGAAAGTGACAAAAAATGCTCCAACGCACGAAACGTAGGAGCATTCTTGTTAAAGTCTGAAGAATCTTTCAGTTTCCCTTAGGCTTGACTTCGTAGTTTATCCTCAGGTGTTCGTTCTTACGTGAGGCTTCCCTTAAGACGTGTTCCATCTGGTCGAACTCCTTCTCCGAAGTGATGTTGATGACGGTCGGTTCTTCTCTGTGCTTAGCGAGCAGTTCCATTAGGTCTTTTGGAGAGATGGGTTCGAGCTTGGCATGATTGATGCCGCAGGAGAGCCTGTCCTCGCTGTCGATGTGGATGTCGATGACAGTCTCCTTGTTGTACTGAATCTTACGATGTTGAATGTAACGTTTGAAACGACCGCCTTGAATGTCGTCGAACATAGAAAAGTCCATATTTGAGTTTGCCAACCACATGCACTGATACATGAGAGAGCCTTCTTCGCCTTTGTGCCGACGGTTATAATCTGCTAAAGAAGCAAAGTACTCATCGTCGCCTGCACCATTCAGAGCGATTGCCTTCTTCTGTGTCTTCTCATAAAACTGGGCAAAGGCTTGCCAGTCGCGATAGAACTTACTGCCGCTTAGGACGAATTCATTCAAGCCTTCGCCCTTTACGTCTATCTTGCAGTCCTCGCCTGGCACGAAGAGAAACTCGAGATTGAATGTTCCTGTCGAACCGTCGTTCTTTATGGCTTTCAACATGCCGGAGTATGGTTGGTCGAGGTTAATGGAGAAGTCAAACTTCCCGTCCTTTACGTCAACGCTATCAATGAGTTGCGGCATTTCGTTCGGATTGTAGTTCCAGATGTAAACGAGGTATCTGTTGACGTTCAAATTGCTTGCAACCTTGCCTTTCAGCATGAAGATGTTGTCCGTGTGCTTGACTGTCTGTTCGATGAAGTTGCTTGCTGTCTTGAACTCTGGCGTGGCAAAGGCGCTCAGCGCCAATGCAATCATGGGGAGGACGTAAAGCACGCGGCTACGTCGGCTCCGCTTGGAATTTGGTAGCTGTTGGCGCCTACAGCTTTCCTTATGACTAATTCGGAATAGGCGTGGCAGGAGATGCCCTGACGAAGGACGTAGTCGTCGGCTTCGTACTCGTGCACATCACGAAGGTACATCCCTAGCAGATAGACGAAGGGATTCCACCATTGCACGGCCTCGACGAGCGTGAGCAGAAGGATGTCCGCGGAGTGATGGTAGAGGATGTGAGCCTTCTCGTGCAGGATAATCTCGCGTCCGTTCTCTTTGTAGTCGGCTTCGCTGATGACGATATTCCGCAGCCAGGAGAAGGGTGCCACATTCTCTGCGTGGCAATAGATGCGGATGCCGTCTTCCTCCTTTGCCCAGATGCTTCCGCGGCGGATGATGAGCCCCATGGAAAGCACCTCGCGCAGACGGATGCACAGAATCGTCATCACGCCTATGCCGTAGAGAATGCTGACGACGTAGAACCAAGGGAAAGGCTTCTCCTGGCTTGTGATGTCTTCTGTAGAAATATAATTTGGAATCTCTACTGGAATGCCGGCTTGTATCAGTCCTCGTTCGATGGCTTGTACGGCTGGCATACGGTCCATCGAGAGACGGGAGAAGTTGCAAAGCGGCAGCACGAGGCTCAGCATCAGTATGGCGAGGAGCGTCATCCTGTTGAAGCGGAACATCTTCTCCTTGAACATCAGGAAGATGCCCGGCACGAAAAGCAAGGTCAACAGAATGGCCGACTTGATGGCGTAGATGAGGAAAGCTGACATGGTGAATAAAATGAAGAATGAAGAGTGAAGAATGAAGAATTTGCTTTAGCTCGAAGTAAATCAACTATGAACTATGGACTATGAACTATGGACTATGAACTATGAACTGTAAGTTGTTCCTCCATTTCGTGCAGGAAGTTGATGAGTTCCTCCTCGGAGAGTTCCTCTTCGCGGATGAAGAAGCTGAGCATGGAGCGCAGGTTGCCGCCGAAGAAGGTTTTCTTCACGTCGTGCATGGCCTTGCGAACGTACTCGCCCTTGCCAATCTTGGCGATGTAGTAGTGCGTTTTGCCCTCGCCGTCCTTCTTGAAATAATCGACAAAGCCCTTCTCGTAGAGCATCCGCATTTCTGTGGCGAGTGTCGTGTAGGCAGGCTTCGGGTCGAGCAGTTCGTAAATTTCGCGGGCAGAGACGGAGCGGTTGATGTCCCAAATGATGGACATGATGTCGTACTCCGTCTTGCTGAGGATAGCCTCTCGTCTGTTGTTCGTTTTCATCTTTTTTGCTTGTTTCTGCTGCAAAAGTATGGGGAAATGGCGTTCGAAACACAGAAAAAAGCCCAAAAGATGACGTATTTGGCCGAATTTTAACCTTTATTAATAGAAATAAGGGCGTTCGTGCCCAATGAAGTACCAACAAGTAAATTGCAAACGACACGTGTGAAGTTTGCTAATTACACGTGTGTTGTTGGCCATTTTAACGTGCTTAGTTGTGACAGTTAACGTGCCGCGATGGACAGTTTAACGTGTATTTTTGTGACAATTGACGTGCTGAAAGTGCCGTTTTCGCGTGTTGAAAGGCCTGTTTTGTGCAAAAAACCATCCGAAAGAGGCCTTTTGGTTGAATTTTTCCGACAAGCAAATGTGCGCAAATGAAAGGAAAAAACATCGGAACGAGGGGTTTCAGTACGTGTTTCGAGGCCTGAAAGAGGCTTATTTTGATGCTTTTTGTCACATTTCGAGGCTGGAAATCCTGAGAGCAGAAGCCTTACCAATGTCGTATCCTATTGTAAATCTGCTTATTAGATGAAATTATTCGATTATCTGTGACAGATGACAGTTGTGACAGTTTATTTTTTGATGTCCCCTTTCCTCTATATATACTATATAACTATATATATATTAAGTAGTTAAGTAATACTTAGAAAGGGGTATAGGTACTTATTTTTAATTGTCACAACTGTCATCTGTCACAGCCTCTTGTCTTCCTCTATAAGGCCAAAGAACTTGACTTCAAGCAGGGGTGTGTCAGCCGAAGTGAAGTCAAGTTAAAATTCAAAGAATTTTAAATTCTCGTTTTAAGCCCCGTAGAGGGCTTCCTTTTGCTTCGGAGGTAGAAATATACGTCAAGGGCATTTGAGGCGATTCTGGGGCAAATTAGAGGGGTTCTGCGGGGTGTCTGATTTCCCTAATGAGTTTGTCTTCTTTTAGAGGCCTTGGAGAAGAAGAGAGACACCAGACAGTCTCAAATCTCAGTTATCTCAAATCTCAATTAAAAAATAAGGTACCCTCCACACCGGAAAACATCTCTTATAATACTTATAACTTATTAATAATTAATTAATTATAATATATAATATATATAAGAGAGGGATGTGGATACCACTTAAATAATAACTGAGATTTGAGATTAGAGATTGCAGACAGTATATCAGGCTATTTAACTCTCTAAAAGGCAAAGTGTTACAGCATCCTTGACTGCTTCGGTCGTCTCAAAGAAGGTGCAAATTTCTGCAAATTTACCCTCTTAAAAGCCTCAAAAAGCATGCTTGAGACGCCAGTTTTGGGTGGATTTTCATGCTTTTTCTGTTCACTTGACGGAATTAATGTTCTCATAAAATGACAACAAAACCATGATTTCTACACTCCCAAGGGGCATTTGAGACCCTTCGGCTGCAGTTTTTGCGCAAACAGCTCGTCTTTTTGAGGCTATTGTGTGACCAATTGAAACTATATTGAGAGTCGGTTCAGTTCGTTTTTACCTTACCGTAGTGCTGAAGGTCGAGGCAGGAAGGCCCTGTTTGTTGCGGAGGTCGGCATCTGTGAAGCCGCTCCATCCGTAACGGACCAGCATTGGATACTTGACGGCAGGCGAGGAGAGGAGAATCTTATCGCCCTCTATCTTGATGTCGGCAGGATGGAACATGCCATCGTAGGCTGCAATCTCGAAGCCCTTTGTGCAGGTGAGGCCGTCGGCATTGTCGAAATGCAGGAAGATGTCGTTGTCCATTCCGCGGCCAGCAAAGCGCAAGGTCGGGCCTTCGCAAACCAACTCATGGCCGTAGGTGTGCTTCAAGGCTTGCAGGGCAAGGCGCTCGCCTACAGGACGCTTCGTGCGATAATGAACGTCGTTAGGGTCGCCGAGGTCGCTTGTGACCGCTATCCATGTGTCTGGCAAGCCTTCCCTATCGTCCCCTCTAAAGGTGGGGTGGATGGCCAGGCGTCGCTGGCTATCGCGGAAGGCAGGCCACGACGGTCGCGGCAGGCTGCTGAGCTGGACGACGTAGAAGGGCAGGGGATGCTTCTTGTGGAACTCGCTCCTCCATCGCTGGGCAAAGAACTTGCGCCACGACTGCTCAAGGAGCGTGAAGAGCCGCTCGTGTACCTCGATGTTGTGGGCATTACTCTCGCCCTGGTACCAGATGACGCCACGGATGGGCAGATGTCCGAGCGGCGCGATGGCTGCTTCGAAGAGGTAGGCGGGCTCGTAGGGATGGCGCTGGAGAGGGTTGTATGCAGCCGACTCCTTATTGAGGGCGTGGGCGATGTTCTGCGTCATGCGGCCTCGCGCCCAAGGCTGCCCGAAGTCGCCGTTCCGCCAGTCGCGCAGGATGTTGGGGAACTCCCATTCGAGTGTCGAGCGGTCAATCCAAGACTCCGTCGTAGAGCCTCCCACGGCGTTACAGATGATGCCGATGGGCACGTCGGGCAGGCTGTCGCAAAGCACGCGTCCGAAGTTGAAGGCGACGGCAGAGAAGCTCCGAACCGATTCGGGCGAAGCAGTCTTCCATCCCTGGAAGTCCATGTGGCGCAGCTGGTTCGTGTAGGCAAGCACGCTGTCATCCCACTCCACAGCATCCGTCCTTGCACGCGCGGGCATATTATATATATGTAGGTTGGTGAGGCGCTTGGCGTCGGCAAGGTCCTGCTCGAGCGTGTTGCATTGGTCCACGCGCAGCTCCATGTTCGACTGTCCGCTGGCCAGCCAGATGTCGCCAAAGTAGAGGCTGTCTATCGTGAGCGTCTGCGGCTCGGCTTTCGTCAGGTTGTCAAGAAGATAAGGGTACTTTTCGGGATAATAGAAGCGATAATGGTCGGGGTTCAAAGGCTTGGCGGTGATGGTGAGCGTATAGGGGCCGCCAGCCTTCATTTCGGACATCTCCATACTCCACGAGCCATCGGCGCGCGAGAAGGTCTCGCCCTCATCCACCACCTTGCCGTCCTTGCTCAGCACGCGTCTTATTTTGCTTCGTGCATTGGCACGACCTTCCAACAGGAGAGGTTCGTCTCGCGGCAAGACCATTCCGCTGGAATAGACAGGCGGCAATTGCAGCCCGCCGTAGTCGCCCGTGAGAGCCGAATAGACGGTCTTCGCCAGAATCTTCGCGCCTTCGGGATTGGGATGGAGGGCATCGGGGAAGAGGTCGGGACGCGAGTGCAGGGGCGTGAAGAGGTCGATGAGCTGTGCTCCGGCTCCTTGTGCAACCTGCTCGATGGCCTTCTGGACCTGTGCGTGCCAGTCGCGTGTGCCGCTCTGGAAGCGTGGGTGACGGTCGAAGATGGGCGTCATCTTGCAGACAAGGATGCGGGCTTCGGGGTTCACCAGGCGGAAGGAATCAATCAGGGCGCGATAGTTCGGGATGAACTCTTCCTTCCAGTCCGGCCAGTTGCGCGGGTCTGTGTCGTTCAAGCCAAGATGGATGACCACCCAATCGGGCTTGAAGTCGAGCGCCTGATGGAACTCCGGCAGACCGATGTACGGCCGATGTCCCTTATATAATAAGGTAGCACCCGAGTGCCCGAAGTTCTGCACCTCGTAGCCTTCGCCCAGCATCTGCTGCAGGCGAACCGGGTAGGAATCGTGCTCGCGGTCTTGCAGGCCGTAGCCGTAGGTTACGCTATTGCCCACACAAGCCACCTTGATCTTCTCTGCTGCTTGTGAACTGCAAACGCATAGGCACAAGGTTATAATAAGGAGGATACTTTTATTCTTCATTCTTTTTGAGTTGACGAGTTAACAAGTTAACGAGTTGGTTGTTCCGATAACCGATAACCGATTCTTCATTCAAAAGATGTTGCAATGTTGGAAGAAACCTATCTCGTCGAGTTCCTTCTTGAGGCGCGTTTCCTCTTCTGGCGTGATGTTCTGGAAGGGAGTTCGGTTAGGTCCGAGGTCGAGTCCAATCAGTTTCATGATGCGCTTGCCGCCCACGATGTTTCCGCGGAAATGACAGATAACATTGATGACCTTCTGCGAATAATCCTGTAGTTGACGTGCAGCTTCTAAATCGCCTCTGTTCCAGGCATCTATGATTCCAACAAGGTTCTTGCCATTGTAGTTCGTTGTGCCACCAATTCCGCCTTTTGCTCCACCCATAGCGAGGCAGGGAAGGATGGTCTCATCTTGGCCGTGAAGCATGTCGAATTTGCCTTCGCCATAGAGTCGGCACTGGTTGTATTCGTAGAGACTCTCGAAGGTGTACTTGATGCCGGCAAAGTTTGGGATGCGACCATCAACTGCTTTGAGGAAGTCCACCATTGGCAGGAAGGCTCCATTAAAGGCTGGAATGTGGTAGAAATAGAAGGGTAGGGCAGGTGCTCCTGCGGCAATCTCCTCGCAATACTTCACCAGTTCTTCGATTCGACCGATTTTGGGGAATGGAGGCGCCATAGCTCCGATGCCCCAAGCACCAATCTTTTGAGCGTGTTCGGCAAGCTTGCGGCTCTCGCGAACACAACAACTTCCTACGTGAACGATGACTTTAAAGCCTTCTGGAGCAGCCTTTATCCAAGCTTCGGCAAGTTGCATACGTTCCTCAGGCGTCAGCATATAGCCTTCGCCACTACTTCCGTTAATAAACACACCCTTTAATCCGTTCTTCTGCAGCATTTTAGCATAAGCTGGGATGGGTTCCAAGTTGATGTCGCCATTCTCGTAAAATGGGGTAAATGGCGCGTCGATAAGTCCGATGATTTTCTCCATAATAGTTATTCTTTTGTTAGTTTTCGACAACAAAGATACAACATATTTTTCAATTCCGAGCATCAAAACCACATTATTTATTAAATGTGTTTAGAAACTCTACACGTCGAATCGTTCAACTTGACACGTCGAATTGCTCAACTCGACACGTCGAATTGCTCAACTCGACACGTTAAAATGTTCAACTCGACACGTTGTGTTTGGCAACACTTCATGGCCTTATGTGAAAAACCTCACTTTTAAGGGAAAAAAAGCAAGCGAAATGGCAGTTGTTTCGATTCTTTTTTGTATCTTTGCACCCGTTTTTTAACGCAAATAACACATAATTAATTATATGGAGTTGAACATGCTGACAGCCGTTTCGCCTATTGACGGGCGATACAGAGGCAAGACAGAAGCCCTTGCAGAATACTTTTCGGAGTACGCTCTGATTCGCTATCGTGTACGTGTTGAAGTGGAGTACTTCATTGCGCTCATGCACTTGCCTTTGCCCCAGTTGCAGGGCATTCCTGTCAGCGACGAGCAGCTTCGCGACATCTATCGCAACTTCTCGGAGCAAGACGCTCAGCGAGTGAAGGACATCGAAGCGGTGACGAACCACGATGTGAAGGCCGTCGAGTACTACATCAAGGAGCAGTTCGACAAACTTGGCAATCTGGAGCAGTACAAGGAATTCATCCATTTCGGCCTTACCTCGCAGGACATCAACAACACCAGCGTGCCCCTCAGCATCAAAGAGGCTTTGGAGCAAGTCTATTATCCGCTTATCGAGGAGTTGATAGCTCAGTTGCAACAGTATGCCGAAGAGTGGAAAGACGTTCCCATGTTGGCAAAGACACACGGCCAGCCTGCAAGTCCAACGCGTTTGGGCAAGGAGGTAATGGTGTTTGTCTATCGTTTGAGACGTCAGCTCGACATGCTCCGTACAAGTCCGCTTACGGCTAAGTTCGGAGGCGCGACAGGCAACTTCAACGCCCATCATGTGGCTTTCCCGCAGTATGACTGGCGTGCTTTCGGCAACAGGTTCGTCAAGGAGAGTCTCGGCCTTGAGCGCGAAGAATACACAACGCAGATAAGCAACTACGACTGCCTCGGTGCTGTGTTCGATGCGATGAAGCGCATCAACACCATCATCATTGACCTCGACCGCGACTTCTGGCAATACGTATCGATGGAATACTTCCGTCAGAAGATCAAGGCAGGTGAAGTCGGCTCGAGCGCCATGCCTCACAAGGTCAATCCAATCGACTTCGAGAACTCGGAAGGCAACCTCGGCATCGCAAACGCCATTCTTGCTCACCTCAGCCAGAAGCTCCCCATCTCCCGTCTGCAGAGAGACCTCACGGACTCAACCGTGCTGAGAAACGTCGGCGTGCCGATGGGACACATGCTCATCAGCATTCAAAGCACACTGAAAGGCTTGCGCAAGCTCGTCCTCAACGAAGATGCCATCCGTCGCGACCTTGAAGGTTGCTGGGCTGTATGTGCTGAAGCCATCCAAACCATCCTGCGCAGAGAAGCTTATCCGCATCCCTACGAAGCTCTGAAAGCCCTTACCAGAACTGGCAAAGGCATCGACGAAGCAACCATCAAGAACTTTATTGAAGAACTGAACGTCAGCGAATCCGTGAAGGAAGAGCTGCGTCAAATAACACCATACACTTATACAGGAATATAAAACACTTAAAGAAAATGATTAACGAACAAGAAAGCTGGAGAAACAAGTTCTCCGAAGGAGAGAGTGAAGGTCGCCGCGATGGCTACCGTCCTCAAGGTTACAACAACGACAGACAAGGCTACGGACGTCCGATGCGTCCACGTATCAATCGTGAAGGCAATGGCTACAACCGTGAAGGCGGCTATCAGCCTCGTCCACGCTACAATCAGGAAGGCGGTTACCAGCCTCGCGAAGGCGGTTATCAGCCTCGTCCACGTTACAATCGCGAAGGCGGTTATCAGTCTCGCGAAGGTTATCAGCAGAGAGAAGGAGGCTATCGCCCTCGCTATAACAGAGAAGAAGGCGGCTATCAGTCTCGTCCACGATACGACCGCGAAGGCGGTTATCAGCAAAGAGAAGGCGGTTATCAGCAGCGTCAGGGCGGCTACAATCGTCGTCCACGTACTGCTGGCTACAATCCTCATGCAAAGTACAGCATGAAGAAGCAGATTGAGTACAAGGAGACGCACTATGATCCGGACGAACCAATCCGCCTGAACAAGTACCTCGCAAATGCTGGCGTTTGCTCTCGCAGGGAAGCTGACGAGTTCATCGAGGCTGGCGTAGTCAAGGTAAACGGAGAGATTGTGACAGAGCTTGGCACGAAGGTAAAGCGTTCCGACGAGGTGCACTTCCACGACCAGCTTGTCAACATCGAGAAGAAGGTCTATATCCTCCTGAACAAACCGAAGGATTATGTGACGACAAGCGACGACCCGCAGAACCGCAAGACCGTCATGGACCTCGTGAAGGGAGCTTGCCGCGAACGCATCTATCCTGTTGGCCGCCTCGACCGCAACACAACTGGCGTGCTCTTGCTCACCAATGATGGCGAGCTTGCTACGAAGCTGACGCATCCGCAATACCTCAAGAAGAAGATTTATCACGTCTGGCTCGACAAGAACGTCACAGCTGCCGACATGAAGCAGATTGCTGACGGCATTGAGCTCGAAGACGGTGAGATTCATGCAGACGCTATCGAGTATGCAAGCGAGACAGACCGCAAGCAGGTTGGCATCGAGATTCATAGCGGCCGCAACCGTATCGTTCGCCGTATCTTCGAGCATCTCGGCTACAAAGTCATAAAGCTCGACCGCGTTTACTTCGCTGGCTTGACCAAGAAGAATGTCCGTCGTGGCGACTGGCGCTTCCTCACCGAAAAGGAAGTCGACATGCTGCACATGGGAGCGTTCGAATAAAGAACCAATGTCCTTAAAGACCTTAAGGACCTTAAAGACCTTAATGATATGAAAAGAACAAAAGTTATTGATGCTCTAAAGAGCACAGCATACGGAAGCGACATCAACGTCAAGGGATGGGTTCGCTCGAAGCGCGGAAGCAAAGGCATCTTCTTTATTGCCCTCAACGATGGCTCCACCATCAAGAACGTGCAGATTGTGGGCGACGAGGCTAACTTCGACGAAGAGACCTTGAAGCGCATCACGACGGGTGCCTGCCTTAGCGTTGTAGGCAAACTCGTGGAGAGCCCTGCAGCTGGTCAGGCAAGCGAGATTCAGGCTACAACCATCGAGATTCTGGGCGACTGCGACAACACCTATCCTCTGCAGAAGAAGGGCGCAAGCTGGGAATACCTCCGCACGGTTGCTCATCTGCGTCCTCGCACAAACACCTTCGGAGCCATCCTGCGCATTCGTCACAACATGGCGATGGCCATCCACACCTACTTCCACGAACACGGCTACTTCTACTTCCACACGCCGCTCATCACGGCTTCGGACTGCGAGGGTGCCGGCAACATGTTTCAGGTCACGACCAAGAACCTTTACGACCTCAAGAAGGACGAGCAGGGCAAAATCATCTACGACGACGACTTCTTCGGCGAGCAGACTTCCTTGACCGTCAGCGGTCAGCTTGAAGGCGAGCTTGGCGCAACCGCTTTGGGAGCCATCTACACCTTCGGTCCCACCTTCCGTGCCGAGAATTCCAACACGCCCCGACATCTTGCCGAGTTCTGGATGATCGAACCCGAGGTGGCCTTCCTCGACCAGGAAGAGCTGATGGACCTCGAGGAGGACTTCATCAAGTACTGTGTCCGTTGGGCGCTCGACAACTGCAAGGACGACCTTGAGTTCCTGAACAAGATGATTGACAAGACGCTCATCGAACGTCTCGAAGGCGTGCTGAAGGAAACCTTCGTTCGCCTGCCTTACACCGAAGGCATCAAGATTCTGCAGGAGGCGAAGGCGAACGGCAAGAAGTTCGAGTTCCCCTGCGAATGGGGCGACGACCTTGCGAGCGAGCACGAGCGTTATCTCGTGGAGGAGCACTTCAAGAAACCCGTCATCATGACCGACTATCCGCGTTCGTTCAAGTCCTTCTACATGAAGCAGAACCAAGAGACAGCCGATGGTGGAAGCGTAGGTTACAAGGGCGCTGTTGCTCCGGGTCCGACGATGCAGGGCACCGATGTGCTCTTCCCATCTATTGGCGAGATCATTGGCGGCTCGGTTCGTGAGGAGAACTACGACAAGTTGATGAAGGAAGTCAACCGTCGTGGTATGGACCTTACGCATCTGTGGTGGTACCTCGATACCCGCAAGTACGGCAGCTGTCCGCATGCAGGCTTCGGTCTCGGCTTCGAGCGTCTCATCCTCTTCGTCACCGGCATGCAGAACATCCGCGACGTCATCCCCTTCCCCCGCACGCCGAGGAACGCCGAGTTCTAAACCTGTATATATAATATATGTAATAGAAGCGAGCCCCTGCCGAAAGGTAGAGGCTCGTTTCGTATAGGGGGGATTTCAAACGCCGCGTGCGGGGATTGCCAACGCCGCGTGCGGGGATTGCCAACGCCGCGTGCGGGGATTGTCAACGCCGCGTGCGGGGATTTTTATCGCCCCTAAGGTCATTTTGTCATGCTCTGTGTCAAATTGTCTTGCTTCTCTCTCTTTGCACGCTATTTGTAAGATAAGGGCAAAGGAGATAAGACTATGATACAGAACAATCCAAATCAACAAGAAGAGAAAAGCCTGCAGAAGTATGCTCGCAATCTCGTTGACGAGGCTAGGGCGGGGAAGCTCGACCCTGTTATCGGCCGTGATGACGAGATACGTCGCGTCTTGCAGATACTTTCTCGCAGAACGAAGAACAATCCTATCCTGATAGGCGAACCAGGTACGGGTAAAACCGCCATCGTGGAAGGTCTTGCCCACAGAATCCTGCGTGGCGATGTGCCTGAAAACCTGAAGAACAAGCAGCTCTACAGCCTCGACATGGGCGCACTCGTGGCAGGTGCTATGTATAAGGGCGAGTTCGAGGAACGACTGAAAAGCGTCGTCAAGGAAGTGACGGAAAGTCAAGGCGGCATCATCCTCTTCATCGACGAGATTCACACGCTCGTGGGTGCCGGTAAGGGTGAAGGCGCGATGGATGCTGCAAACATCCTGAAACCCGCTCTGGCAAGGGGTGAGATGCGTAGTATTGGTGCCACAACGCTCGACGAATACCAGAAGTATTTCGAGAAGGACAAGGCGCTGGAGCGACGCTTCCAGACCGTCATGGTGGACGAGCCCGACACGCTTTCCAGCATCAGCATCCTGCGTGGCCTGAAGGAGCGCTACGAGAACCACCACAAGGTCCGCATTCAGGACGATGCCGTCATCGCTGCCGTACAGCTTTCGCAACGCTACATCACAGAGCGTTTCCTGCCCGACAAAGCCATCGACCTCATGGACGAAGCCGCCGCAAAGCTCCGTATGGAACGCGATTCCGTGCCCGAAGAGCTGGATGAAATCAGCCGTCGCTTGAAGCAGCTTGAGATTGAACGCGAAGCTATCCGTAGGGAAAGCAAAGAAGACCCGAAACTTGCGGGTATCGAGAAGGAGATAGCCGACCTGCGAGGGCAGGAGAAGGAAATGCGTCAGCAATGGGAGAACGAGAAGCAGCAAGCCGACAGGATTCAGACCCTGAAGGATCGCATGCAACAATTCCGACAGGAAGCCGAACAAGCAGAACGCGACGGCAATTACGCTCAAGTTGCCGAGATTCGCTACTCGAAGCTGCCTGAACTCGAGAAGCAACTCAAGGAAAGCTCTGCCGTCAGCAACAAACTGCTTCGCGACGAAGTCACAGCCGACGATATAGCCGATGTGGTAAGCCGCTGGACAGGCATTCCCGTCTCGAAGATGCAGACCAGCGAAACCGAGAAGTTGCTCCATCTTGAGGAAGAACTGCACAAGCGCGTTGTCGGTCAGGAAGAAGCCATTGCAGCCGTCAGCAACGCCGTTCGTCGAAGCCGTGCCGGCTTGCAAGACCCGAAGCGTCCTATCGGTTCGTTCATCTTCCTCGGCTCGACAGGTGTCGGCAAAACCGAGCTTGCCAAAGCGCTGGCCGAGTACCTCTTCGACGATGAAACCATGATGACGCGTATCGATATGAGCGAGTATCAGGAGAAGTTCAGCGTGACCAGATTGATTGGCGCGCCTCCAGGATACGTCGGCTATGACGAGGGCGGACAACTTACCGAAGCCGTTCGAAGGAAACCTTATCAGGTCGTGCTCTTCGACGAGATAGAGAAGGCACACCCCGACGTCTTCAACACCCTGCTGCAAGTGCTCGACGATGGCCGTCTGACCGACTCGAAGGGCCGTACCGTCAACTTCAAGAACACCATCATCATCATGACGAGCAACCTCCTGACTGGAGCCGACCTCGACAAGGGTGAGCAAGATGTGCGCGACATGCTTGTACAGCGCGGCATCCGTCCCGAATTCCTGAACAGAATAGACGAAATCATCGTCTTCCACCCCTTGAACTGGGGCGAAGTGAAGCAGATTGTCCGTCTGCAAGTCGAGAATGTTCAGAAGATGCTCAAGGAGAACGGACTTAGCTTGGAGATAACGGACGAAGCAATCGATTTGCTTGCCAACGAAGGCTACGACCCCGACTTCGGCGCACGTCCCGTCAAGCGAGCCATTCAGCGCCTCCTGCTCGACGACCTCTCAAAGTCGCTCCTTGCAGGACGCTTGGATCGCAACCGTCCCATCAAGGTTGATGCCAAAGAAGGCAAGCTGACGATGGAATAAAAAGGAACAATAAATGAATGAAGCCGAGGGCAAACGCTCTCGGCTTCATTGTTAATAGCCAATTAAGTTTTAGAGCTTAATCTTGTCGGCAGCGTCCTGAATGGCTTGGTTGGTCTGAGCCTTTGCATCCTCAACAGCCTTGTTAGCCTGAGCCTTTGCATCCTCAACAGCCTGATTAGCCTGAGCCTTTGCACCCTCAACGACAGCCTTGCCAGCCTCAACAGCGTCGTCTACAGCGCCCTGAGCAGCATCGACAGCATCGTTTACAGCACCTTCCACTGCATCCTGAGCGCCTTCAACAGCGTCTTCTGCAGCACCTTGAGCAGCGTCAACAGAAGCGCCAGGCAGGGCTGCAACTTGGTCGATGACTGAGGTCAGAGGAGTAACGTCGATGTTGAAGCCCTTCAAAGCCTCTGCATTCTCCTCAACGAAAGCCTTGATCTTTGCAGCATACTCGCTTACCTTCTCAACGTTGCCAGCGTCGACGAGCTTGCTCAGCTGAGCCTTAACGGTCTCGAGAGCGTTTGTGATAACGGTTGCGTCACCACTCTGGAGCTTTTCTGCGAGAGCGCTTACGACAGCTTCGGGAGTTGCCTTTTCGAAGTCGAGGTCTTCAGCTACCTTGTTACCGGTGCAGCCTGTCAAACACATTACAGCAATTGCTGCCATTGCAAATAACTTTTTCATACTTGTTTAATTTAATTGTTAATAAATAAGTTAACTGTGGTTTAATTATTATCGGTTATAGATATTGACGGGTCGATGTACATGTCTTCTTGATTGCGTCTGAGGACGTTCCCCTGAATGGTGATGTCGCTGAACTCGCCTGTTCCGTCGAAGCCCTTGACGTTGCTTGCCGGACAGATGTAGATGCCCCAGCGGTTGTCGAGCAGTTGGTTACCGCTGATGAGGACATCGCTCATGAAGTAGTTACCATAGAAGCCGGCTCCTGCATTGCCGTAGGATAGGTTGTCGAGGATGCTGATATGTCGGGCTCCTTGAATGCTTATGCCATGGTTGCGGCCGTTCCTGACGATGTTACCTCGAATGATTTGTCCTTTTCCTTCGGTCATCGGCTTACGTCCGTTTACTCCGTTTCCGAAGCGCGACTGGTCTTCTACGAAGATGCCATTGTTGCCACAATTCACGCAGATACAGTTTGTTATGATGAAGTTCTCGTCATCGTAGCCACGAAGTCCGATGCCGATGCCGCTACCGCCACCTTTTCCTTCCGTCCATAGGCGGCCGCCTTCGATGACGCGTACATTATTTATATAAACGCGATTGAGGAAGTCAACTCCCAGGGCAGTGGCTGGCGTCCCGCGCAGGACGAGGTCGTCGAATATTGCATCAGTCAAGGGACGGATGTTGAAAGCCTTGCAATTGGTGGAGTAGGAGGTAGGCTTCATCTCATAACCATCTACGGTGAAATGCTCGAAGCGAACGCCTTCGATGGCAGGAAACTCCCCTTGCTTTGTACTTTCACCTATGAAGAGCGACCAGTTCGTCGTGCCAATCATTTTGAGAACAGTACTCTGAACGGATACACCTTGCAAGGAAACATTGGAGCGCCATCTGATTGTGCTGCGGAAGATGTACTCGCCCGATGAGAGCTGAATAGTGCCGCCACCTTCGGCGTGAACTTTATCGACAAGAATCTGGAGTCGTTGAGAGTTGTCCCACATCTGTGGAGCCACAAAGTATTCTGAGGCTTCATAGACTGCTGCTTTTGCTTGCCAAAGAACGAGCAATAAGCAAAGGAAAAAATTGAAACGAGCCATCGTTACCGATTAAAATCTCATGTTTCCGCAGCGAATTTACATTTATTATACGATATGAGCAAGAGAAATTGCAAGAAAAATGCCGTCAAAGCTTGAAAATAACGTAAAATATGATTAATTTTGTGCTCAAATTATGCAAAAAGTGACAAATCCTCTCGTTTGGCTTGCCCGTTTCCGTCATCGCAAAGGTTACGGCGTTCACAGCCCTTTTGCCTTCCGTTTCATCACGGATGTCATTTACGAGCGTCACCCCTTCTATGCCTACAAGGAGCTGGACAAGGCGTTGCCCTTCTCGAAGCGCTTTAGGCAAAGGCGAGGCCTGCACCTCCTGCTGCGTCTTGCCAACCATCTCCAGCCCGAAAATATCGTGCTGCCGAAGGATGCTTGGTGGGAGAAACGTTACCTGCAGAGCGGGTGCAAGACGGCGAGAATCATGTGTCAGCTGCCAAAAGAAAACGTATGGCTTTGCTTGCTTAAAGCGCCTGATGATGCGGCTTTACAGCACTTGAGCGAGCAATCGGTGCTCTTGCTCGACAACCTCCATCGCTATCGCGACTGGTTCAAAAGCATCCCGTCCGTCGTCAGCTTCGACCTCTACGACTTCGGCATAGCGTTCTTCGACAAACAATACAACAAACAATACTATAAGGTGAATTTTTGATAATTCAAGATTGTTAAATGAGTAAGGTTTATACAAAGACAGGAGACTGCGGAACTACCTCCCTCGTTGGCGGAAAGCGCGTCCCAAAGGAATGTGCACGACTGGAGAGCTACGGCACTATCGACGAACTGAATGCTCAGGTCGGGCTGTTGCTGACTTATGTTGAAGAACCGGTGGATAGGGAATGTCTCATTGGCATCCAGAGCCGTCTTTTTGTGATAGGGGCTCAGCTTGCAACTGAAGCGCCAAACGAGCCGTCGTGCGTTGTCACTCTCGACGACGTTTCAAATCTGGAGCAGAGCATTGACCAAGCTTCCGAAGGATTGCCGACATGGCGGGGCTTCACGCTTCCTGGAGGTTGCCGAGCTGCTGCTTTGGCTCACGTCTGCCGTACTGTTTGTCGCAGGGCCGAGCGTCGAATCCTTGCCCTCAAAGCAACGGAACCTGTTGATGCTAATCTCATTAAATACGTCAACCGCTTGAGCGATTATTTTTACGTTCTTGCCCTTCGCCTAAATTTTTTGCAGGGAACTGAAGAAATTTTATGGAAAAAATGATTGCGGATTGAAAAAAAGTTGTATCTTTGCACTCCGAATTAAAAAACACTAAAAGACAGACTATGTACTGGACATTGGAATTAGCTTCAAAACTGGAAGATGCGCCTTGGCCCGCAACCAGAGAGGAATTGATTGACTATGCAACCCGTAGCGGCGCGCCTCTCGAAGTCATTGAGAACCTGACTGAAATGGAGGACGAAGGCGAGGTCTATGAAAACATCGAGGACCTTTGGCCCGATTATCCTACAAAGGATGACTTTCTCTTCAACGAAGACGAGTATTAACGTTGCACTGAATAATTGTATCAGATAAAGCGGTGAGGCTTGGCCTTGCCGCTTTTTGTATCCCCCTTGCGATGGGAGTCTTAAAACGCCGCGTGCGGCGTTGGCAATCCCCGCGTGCGGCGTTTGCAATCCCCGCGTGCGGCGTTTGGAATTTCCGCGTGCGGCGTTTGGAATTTCCGCGTGCGGCGTTTGGAGTCTCTCCGTGCGAGAACGGAAATTTTACCTTATTGTCGATACTGCGTATATGCGTGCGTGTAAAAAAGAAATATGTATTATTAACCAATAAAATCTATCGCTTATGAGACTCAAATCATTACTCTTTTCGTTGCTCATGTTGGCGGGTTTCAGCATGGCACAGGCTACTGTGGTGGAGATTGGTACTGCCAACTCTGACATGATTAGTTACCTGCCGACCCATTACAACTGGAATTATTCAATCTCGCAGCAGATCTACCAACACTGGGAGATTGGAGAATCGCGCCCCATTCACAGTATCAGCTTTTACAACGGCACTGCTAACGGCTATATTAGGAATATTAAGCTTTATCTGTCAGTGGGAGACTCTTCTTATGGTTCCGCTCAGTGGAAGTCTGTCACTGCAGCCGACCAAGTCTTTGCCGGCAATGTATATTTCACACCGAACAATTGGACTACAATTACATTCGACACCGACTACAATTACACAGGTAATAATCTTGCCGTAACAATGATTGACGGATCCGGCGATTATCATAGTAGCGCTTTGTACTTCCTGGCTGGAGCACATTGTTATAATGTTTCGCTTTACCGTTATAACGACGACACCCCCTACGATATATCTCAATTAGGCAGTTATACTCCAAACATGTCTAATTACAGGAACCAGGTTCGTTTCAATGAAGAAGACAAGATTATCGGGCTTTCCTGCAGCACCACTTTGCCAGGTTCTACAAACTGGAAATATAACTTGTCGCAGCAGATATACACAGCTTCCGAGATTGGCAAGACGGGCTTCATCAACAGCATTGCTTTCATGAACTTGACGAAAGACAGTTCGCGAAAGTTCGACGTCTATCTTGTGCCTACCGACAAGACTGCCTTCAACGATAATTCCGACTGGCTGGCAGTTTCGGAAAGCTACAAGGTCTTCAGCGGCACCGTCAGCTTCACAAAGGGCGAATGGGCACCGATAGTATTCGATACGCCCTACTGGTACGACGGCACAAAGAACCTTGCCGTCATCGTTAACGACAAGACTGGCGTATATCCGGGGACTTCCGATTTTGCCGCTTATCCAAGTACTTCAAACGCTTCAATTGCAATTTACAACGATGACAATGCATACGACCCTGCCACCCCCCCAAATGGCTCTGGCAAATGCTATGAAATGAAGAACCAGATACAGTTCGACATCGACGACGATTACTACATCGGCGACGGCAGCATGAACGAATCTGTATACCTCCCCACGTACACCTGGTATCGTCGCTCCCTCACACAGCAACTCTATACGAAAGAAGAGCTGGGCGAAGCAAGAGACCTCACAAGCATCAGCTTCTACAATCAAGGAACAGAACAGACGAGAAACCTCAATCTCTATCTTGTCCCC
>CACYYM010000032.1 GCA_902778625.1 uncultured Bacteroidales bacterium | reverse complement strand
AGGTACATCGCCTCTCCATACAGCTTCAGAGCCATCAGCGTTCATCAATGCAATAGACTCAGTGACATTGTCAGTGCGCACTTTGATTTGCTGCATGTTTTCACCAGTGAAGTTGATTGTTCTCAATGGCCCATGAATGCTCACTTCACCAATAGAGACATTGTATTCCAGTCCATTGATGGTGACGACGTTGTCATAGACAGGAACCACTTCAGGGTCATCCGAATCATCAAACATTTCCCCTTGGACGTCGCCGTCCTCAGTTTCGATGATGCCCATGTAGAAGGGCGAAGGCACCTCGTCTGGTGCTTCCACGTTGATAGTGGTAGAAGTGTTACCCGTAGGCCCCTGACCATTGTCTTGTGAGACAGTTGTCTTGGTAAACCACTTCCTGCATCCCACAACGCGGAAGAATCCCTTCATGTCTTCAACGAGGAACACATTGTCGCTGTTGTTGAGATAGCAGGCAGCAGCCGACGCTTCAGGACTCACCCCTGGGAACACAGCCACCAGCTTGTTCAACTGTGTCTGTGATGGCAGTTCACCCTGTGGCTCCGAAGTCAGCTGCGACTTCTCGGGAAGGATGTCAATGTACTTCCACTTGGCATCGGCAACGAGGACGAAATCACCTCTGTAGGCAGCCTTCTTAGCTCTACGATTATAATAATCACGGATGTAAGTAGGCCACTCGGCAATCTGGTCCTTCGAGATGTAGTAAATCCGCTTGCGGATGCCGGGCAGCTCAGGCGTACCCATGCACCACGCAAGAGATTTCTGAAGAGGAGAGCAGTTTGGCATAACAGAATGATTGAAAATTGAAAATTGAAGATTGAAATTCTACAGTTATCAATCAGCCAGTTCAATGACCTTGAAGCGGCGCTTGTCGATAGACTCGAACTGCACACCGAAGAACATGGTAGCGATGTAGGAGAGGATGAAGGGCTCATACTCCTTGACCAAAACAGACTCGATGTCGCCCATCTGGTCATAACCTACGAGCATGTTGATCTTCGGGCAGATGTGGATGAACTTAGAGCCAATCTTGTTGTACATCGGCACGATGTGCAGGCGGCCATTGGAGCCTTCCACAGTGTCCTGTCCGTACTTCGTGTTGTAGTTGATGCCTCCATGAGTGAGCAGATAGCTCTCGTTGTAGGCATCAGCGAACTCCTGTGTGCAGAACATATAGAGATCCTGTGCACGAAGACGGGGATCCAGCGAGAAGAGAATCTCCTTGGCGATGTCCACCGCATTGTCATTGGTGATGGCATCAGTGAGCTTCATGTAATTGCCCTCTTCAGCAGCAATTGCACCAGCCGTGATCTCCTTACTTGTGATGGTATCGAAGCCATCGAACAAGTCAAGAGTTGTGTCACCGTTGGGATTGCGCTCACCAGCCCAGATAGCCTCATTCAGATGCTCAGAGAGAGACTTGGCGATGAGTGCCAGCACATGCTTAGCCGTAGGCGCCTGCATCTGTCCATCTCCCTTCGTGTCACCAATCTGACCGAGGAGTGTAGATACAGCGCTGTTAGGCTCGAACTTCGCCACGACGCTACCCAAGAACGTTTCGAGGGTGCGGAAGTCGATGTTCAGATTGAAGTCCGTAGAGCGGGAGGGCTTGTACGGTCCGAACTGAGCATCTCCGGAGAGCGCTCCCACCTGTTCCTTATAGCGGATGCCAGGGCGAGCCGTCATGTACTTCAGCGTATCCTGACAGCCTATGATAGGGAGCATGAGCAGGTCGGAGCGCCACTTGGTAGCCGCTTCCTGATATTCCTGCAGAGTAAAGTTAAGTTTTCCAGCCATAATAGAAATTGAAAATTGAAGATTGAAAATTGAAAGTTAGTGATTACGGCACGAGATTGTACAGCTCAGTGGCACGCTGACGAGTAGCGAAGAAGTCCTCGACAGCAGAGTGCTTGTCCTGAGGATTATCCTTCTTTTCTGTCTCTACCACCTGAGAGGTAGAAGCACCAGGCGCCTTTTTGAGCGCATCCAGTTCTGCACGCAGTTGAGCAATCTCCTGGTCTTTGGCAGCAATAGCCGTGTTATGCTGGGCTTCCAGCGTCTGACGCTGTTGCTCCAAAGCCTGTGCCTGAGCATCTGCTGCAGGCTGCTCCTGCTGCGTCTGTACTTGTGTACCTGCTGCAGGCTGCTGTACTGAAGCCTGAGGAGCTGGCTGTTGAGTCTGCACTTGCTCCTGCTGTTGAGTAGTGTTAGCTTGTTCCATTTTAGATAATGTATTAGAGTTAGAGAAAAAGTTTGTGAGCGCGTCAATGAATCTTGCGAAGATATTGGAAGGCTGCTGCCCGGAATAGCAGGATGGGACGGGAATACCCGAAGAAGCCATGTCAGCGGCGATAGAATCCGTAATGACAGGAGCTGCATCTTCTTCGTAATCGGTAATCTCATCGACAAAGCCCCACTCAAGCGCTTCCTTAGCAGTCAGCCATCCACCTTTCTTCATCAGTGCGAGAAGATCCTCTGGAGACTTCTGACACTTAGAGGCGTACATCTGCGCGACATTCGCATCCATCTTCTCCAGATCGGACTTAATCTGTTTTGCCTCCTTGATGATGTCCGCCAGCTTGTCGCTGTTCGCCGAAGCCCATCGGAAGAACTCCACAGAGCACTTATGAACAAGGTACATAGCAGAAGCGTCAATAGATACATGCTTCGCTCCGAGCGAAACGATGGTAGCAGCAGAAGCATTCATGCCCACGTAGTGAACATGCACATTGGCGTGTTCACGGAATGCAGCCACTATGGAGAGTGCTGTGGCTAGCGACCCGCCCAGCGAGTCAATGAGCACATGCACCTCCGTATCCGGATTCTTGGAGAGCACGTAATCGACGTAGTCCCTGTCGAAGTCGTAGCCTCCGACATACCCTTTCAGGTGAAGATGATATTTAGAATAAGCCATAAAAAAGAGTATCTAAGCATTTGTCGGTGCAAAGATACTCTTGTATAATAGAATAGTAAAAGACGCTATTCTGACAATTTGCGAAAACGCTCTTGTAGAATCTTGATTCTTTCTATAAGCTTGTCGAACGGAAGTGAATCCCCGAACACCATTGCCTTTCTCATGGCATCATAGTCTTGCTTCCATTCCTCAACAAATGGAACAGGAGGTACTAATGTGATACGTCCCCGGATATCTGGCGCATAATCGACATCCTTCATGCTAGTGAACACCTGACGATGGTGGCTAATGGCATTCCACAGTTCATCGTTTGAAATAGCAGACACGGCAAAAGGCTCATCCATCATTCTTTCCAAGTCATACAAATGTCTTGACTTCCTGTTGGCCAGATAGCCAGCATTTGTAGAAAACAACTCATGTAAGAGGAATGCTTTTTCAAGGAAAGTCTTTTCTATGACAGCAGTTGTGATGTGCGGATTAGTCACTGTGGTATCCACATCCGGCAAGCATTCCGACACAATGCTTTTAACCTCAGTTGAGACAGTCGGTTCAATCAGTGAGCGGGCACCGATTTCCAGCATCACCCTAGGCCGGACATAATCCAATGTGTCAGTAAACAGGCTTTGGTATTCGATGTGGATTTTCCGAGGTTCGGGGTAAGTGTTATCGCCTTCTCCGTCCGGTTCAGTTTCAATATGCAGATTGTTCAGTCCGTAATTGCAAAGAGCATTCGCCAGGTCATTACAGAATGTATCGCGCACGAAAGTAGATGAAGCCTTGCGCAGTTTCTTCAGCTGCTTCTTTGACAAATCTCCTTCCATTCTGAACTGAGAGCGGTCAATGGCAAGGTCGATATCCTCTGAGAACCGCTGTATTTTGCCATACACCTTGCTAAGTGAAGTGCCGCCCTTGAAAACCAGTTTGTCTGCACAGGGGAGTGTAAACACAACCTGCAGGATAGTAGTGACCCACAAGTCTTTCTCTACTGCTTGTGGAGGTATATGTTTGATGCCAGCCACATTCTGCAATGCTGCAATCTTTTCATCGTGGCTTAAATCTTTCCAAAGTATCATATCTATTTGTCTTTCAACAATTTTTTGATTAGTGTTTTCATCCACATCGGCATCAAGTTGATGTCCTCATTGATGGAATGGGTAGCAGTGTAATCAGTCAGGAATTTCCTCAGGATTTTTTCCTGCTCCTCTGTCAAGTGGTCCTTACCGATGCTTTTCAAGGCAAGGCAAAGAGTCGCCATCGTCTTGTCCTTGAAAGCAAAGTAGCGGGGAACGGCCCTATTGAACTCAAATGAAGTATTCCCGATGTTCAGTTTTCTTGCCGAGCCAGTAGTCAGGAACACCATTTTCATCGGAACTTGAGTAGAAAGTCCGAAGTAGTTCTCTGCAGCTTTACCGGACATCAGAATCTGTGCATGGTCTCTTTTTGCAACGGCGGCAGCAATATCAGCAGGTGAAGGATACACAGGTCCAAAGCGAGTAAAGTCTGTTTTCAGATATACCCCATTAGCTATGCGTATAAGCTTCCCCCTCTTGACATAATCCGATAGTAAATCACTCACATATCGAGCGTCAAATTGAGGGAAATCCGAAGTAAACAACAACGATTTTTTTCTTGTACGCCTAATAATTTCGTCAACGGACTTGTTTATTGATGTTTGTGGCATGTCAAAGGCATAAAATTATTTACCAAACTTTTGCAAAATTAAGTAAAAAACTTGGAACTGCCAAAACAAAATAAAAGAAAGTTCTATAATAGTGTTATCTTTTCATGTAAATGTATCAAATCGCACAACTATTTGACAAAACCGAGACGAATAATTAGCCTAAATTTGACAAAACCGAGAGGAAAGAGTCCTAAATTAGGCAGGGAACGAGAGACTTCCTGCGTGTGAAAGTCACCTTGACAGTATTCACATGCACCTCCTTGTCAATCGTCTGTGTGATTTCCATGATAGGGTATGGCGCTTCCTTCGTCCCGATGATGTACGACTGCCCACCAGCATCCGTGACCACGAATGCCAGAGCAGGGTAGTGGCTCAAATCGTATGTAGTGGTGAACTGCAGCACCGTTTTCTCCGAATAGCAGCCATCCATATATTCCTGCTCAGCTTCACATGACGCATTGCCATATTGCTCAATGGAAGAGGGGAGTGGGAATATGGCAACAGGCAGTCCGGCCCGATGCTTCTCAGTGATGTTGGGTATTAGCGAAGCACAAGGCACGTAATAGATGGCTGTAATATTGGGAAGTGACTGCTTCATTGGTGGACAAAACGAGAATGAGGTAGTGAAAAAAAAGCTATATTTCTGCGTCTTTTGAAGATTTATGGTCAGTCAGACGATTATTCTTGCAATACACAGCCCTACAACGCTGAAGAATCTTGGCGATGGTATTCCAGTTTTTATCATCCACCTCGATGCCATGTTTCTCCATCCAGTCAGAGATGACGATGTCCGTCCTCTTGACCACATTCCCGACGGTATGCAGATCCGTCCACATAGCCACCTTGAAGCGATTGCGTATGCACTGGTGCAGCGCCATCTCCCCGCGAGGCGGCAAGTAGTTATAAGTACGCGTATCTCTCAGTCGGAATCTCGGCAGCAGGATTTCCACCTGTCCAGGCAGTGCTTTAATCTGTGGCCTATACTGAGAGTCACGCGGTTGTTTCTGTAGGAACAGCTGCAGGATAGCAGCTTCAGCCGAAGCTCTCTTGACGGGAATCGGACTAGTACCGCCCATCTGATGTTTCAACCATTGGGCCAGATACGGCTCCAGTGTAATAAAAATAGTGTTTTCCATAGTATCAGCAATTTTCAAATGATTTGCAAAGGTACTGATAATCGATAGTATCTCAACTATATATTAAACTTTTTCTGAAAAAAAGATTTTTAACTCGTGTACACCTGTTTTCGCTTCCAACATTTACAACACGTTCGACGATGTGCTAATTTATTGATATAAAATAAGATATAAATGTTGTATATGTTGCCAGTGTTGTAAAATGCCCGATTATGTTGCCGAGAAAAGTGAAAAATCGGCCATGTTGTCAAATGTTGTCAGATGTTTCCGAGAGGAAGCCTTTTAACTTATTATAAAATAAGATGTTGTATAAGTTGTAAATGTTGTAAGTAAAAAATGATCTATCAGAATCAAATCGCTTTTTTCGGACAAAAAATAACCCCGATTACGTGCCTCGCGGCAAATAATCGGGGTTTGCAGAAGGTTCTGCACCGAAAGAAAGAGAAGAATGTCTATAAGTCTAATGTCTGTTGTTTAGGATGAGCAGCATCATAATCTTCCTTATGAGCAGTGTCTCCATCATCATCGGATGCCAGTTCCAGGTTGATGCCATAGTCCTCTTCCAGAATACCGTAGTCAAAGCAATAGGCTTGGAATACCTTGCTCTCGGGAACGCCTTCACCGCCACTCTTGAACTTCTGAACTCCACCATGAAACACCTTGAAGCGTACTCCTTTCTTATATCCCAGATAAGCCCTGGAGTTAAGGAGATAGTATTCAAGAGAACTTTCCGAAAGGATATTATCGCCCACAGCTTTCCCGTTTTTCTTGTAAAGCATGAACAATCGGGACTTTTGGACATAGAGAACAGGATGTGCTTCCTGCCATTCACGTTTGTATTTGTCCGTATTGAGGCGGTGCAGATACTCGACACGGTAATCACCCCCGTCAACGAGCAAGTTCTCACCGACGAGATACATCACCACCTTCCAGAAGTTGGAAAGCTCATTGTTCTGCTTACAATGGGAGTTTTGAAAGCGTATGCCTTCGACACAGATATTGAACATCTCCTTATAGGAAAGTGAAGTGTCAATAGCACTCTCCAGACACCTGAACACAGTCAGCGGCGACACCCAGTTCATCATGATACGATCCTCGATATCTTTGCCCTTTTCCTTCAGGCTCTCGCTGACCTCCATCATTGTCTGATGATAGAGATTGCGGAAAGAGCCTTCCACCTTCTTTCTGTGACTGAGTATCTCCAGTGTCAGATGCGTCAAGCCCTGCTTCCTGATTTGATTAAGCGTAAGGAAGTTTGCCCTTTCCTCTTCAGAGAACGAAGAATTCTTGAACGATAGGAAGATGATACGCGAGAAAAGCGCATTGTCGGCAGTCGGCATCTCCTGTCCGGAGAGAATGACGCCAGAATCGACAGAAGTCACCTCGCTCTTCTTATCCAGATCCATGTTCTTGCGTGTACGTCCCGTGCCGTCCCAGAGTCCTTTCAAGAACTCAATCTTGCTAGGCTCCATTTCATTCTTGTACTCATCAAGGTGAACCAGCGCATTTGACACAGCGGCCACCGTATCGCAAAGAGCAGGCTTGGTAGAGTTATGTATATTTGGCGGTACGTTATCAATGATGAAGAATGACATCAGCGTATGTCCCAGCTCGGACTTACCAGAGCCTTTCGGTCCGAAGAGATTCAGGATAGGGAAGGAGCGTGTCACCCTTGTCACGATGTCCCTGTTAAGCGTAGCCAATAGGAACAGGAAGCCCATACGTCCATTGTTCCCGAAGACTCGGAAAAGATGATTCGTAAGTTCTTTGAGTGAAATGGTAGAAAGTCCCAGATGTACGAAACGCCGTTCAAACTGGAACAGCTTCTTGTCCTTACTGTAGATAGAAGAGTTTGCCGGCAGATAGTAATTGCCTTCAGGCAGTCTGACGATACCCACATCATCTGTTTTGAGGAATTTCCCATCATGGAATATACCATTTCCAAAGGCAAAGAATCCCTCGCTTTGCCATCCCAGCTGTACAATCTCCTCAGCCGAATCCGTGACCTCATAAAGCAGTTCCTTCAGCTTTTGCAATTCACGATTCGTAGCTTTCCAGATGAAATTACCCAAGCCTTCGACTTTCACCATGAACCTTTGCAGAGAGCACAAATCCTCCTGCTTCAGTTCCAGCAGTTCCTGTTGTCCCCGTTCATTCTTCAGCAAGTAGATACGCTTAGGATTCACGCTGTCTCTGATATGATAAAGCGGCGTCATGATGAAATTACTCCATACATACACCCCACCTTTATCAGAGATAGAGTAATAGTGTTTGTCTTTCTCGATGTTGAAGCCATACTTTTTGAAAAGGTCAGAATCCTTTTCAGCCTTAGCCTTCGCTTCAGCTTCCGCCTGCTCATTACGCTGTGCATCCAGAGCCTTCTGCCAAGTGCGCTTCCCGGGAACATATTTTGTCAGTTTCGAGATATACCTGTCAACAGTTGTTTCATCAGATAGGGTAGTCATGAGCGAAGCAAGCCTGTTAATAATCTTGCTTTCCTGCTCTGCAGTCATACCCTTCTCGAATAGGAGTTCGGCCAGCCAAAGAATAAAATCTGTTTCTTTAAGTTTATCAAACTTTGCCTTGTCTTTACAGTACGAGTCAGGATCCTTTTTCTTTTTTCCGATGGGTATCTGCTTCACTGAGACAGTAAAGCCATACTTCATGGCCGCTTCGCCAGACTCCATCACCGCCTTGATGCCAGGTCCGTACTTCTCGTTAGGCTTGGGTGGGTCCGCATCAGGCACGAAGCAGATGTGTGAAGCCTTCTTCTTGATGATGGCACAATGTACCTCCGTCCAGGCAGTGCCTAAAGGTGCCAAAGTGTTAGGAACACCGATGAGATGCAGCCTTATACAGTCAGAAGCACCTTCCACGATGTGACAGATGCCAGTCCGAAAGATTGCTCCCCATGCCGTATCAGAACCAAAGAATGAACTTTTCTTGTCATATATGATGCTTTCTTTGCTGTTCATATACTTTGGCGGCTCCTTCTCCTTGTCTTTATACTTGTCATTGGGGATTTGTAGAAGGCGAGCTGTGAATCCGATAATGTGCTGGTTCCTGTCGCGGATAGGAATGACAACACGTTCATTGAAGAAGTCATACCCACCTTTGTTCTTCAGTCCCAGCTGCTCGACGATTTCATTTGATATGCCAAGCTTATCAATCAGGCGTGCGTCAGGCGGACAATAACCAATGAGATGTTTTTTGCAGTATTCTTCATTCCATCGTCCGAAGGCATATTTGGAAGCTTCTACGTTATTAAGAAGCAGCTCATGATAGTATTTCGCCAGGATGTCATTGGCTATGTACATTGCCTCCTTCTGTTTCCGTACCATTTCATCCTGTGCAGAAGGCTCGGACTCTTCGATATCGATGTTGTATTTTTCAGCCAGTTTCTTCACAGCTTCGGGGAATGAGCAGCCATCATGTTTTATAACGAAGCTGATGCTGTTTCCATGTTCATGACATCCGAAGCAGTGGTACGTATCAGTCTCAGGCGAAACGCAAAAAGAGCCAGTTTTCTCTTGATGGAAAGGGCAGCACGCAAAGAGGTATCTTCCTTTCTGTTTTAGTTGAATGCTATAGTCCCTGACAACATCCACGATGTTGCAGGCATCCAGAACCCTATCGATGTCAGATTGTTTAATCATTATCGTTCAAGATTTCCTCATCAGGTAGGCAGGTGTAGAACAGTGTACCCTTGTTCACAAGCCATGCCACGATATGATAGTCAATCAGTTCGTACTCGAAAGTGATTTGGGTCAGATTACCCACACACTCACCGACGATGATATTCACAGGCAGGGCGTGTTCCTGATTGAGCTCAACTATTTTGGCAGCGATTTTCGGCTGCACATAATACTCTTTCTTTTCCATGCTATTCCTCTTTACCTCCCCGAATGATTTTATGCCTAATCTTCACGACAGCGAAGTTAAGTTCAATCTCTGTCTCGATGGCTTTTGTGGAAAGATTCTGCCCAATTATTTCCCCCATGAGTTCGCCCGACTTCTTTAGAAGTTCTTTCTGCAATGCTTGGCCATCAGGAGCGTGTTCCACTTTTTCCATCGTTCTTGCCATCACTCGCACCTGTGTAAATGTATTGATGATGGCGATAGTAGTATTCACTGCATTCTTTGATTTCAGGATAGTAGCCAGCATATATAAGCCACGTTCCGTGAAAGCTTTGTAGTTGTACTTTGAGTGTTTACCATAGTGCATTTCTTGTTTGGTCGAAATTTTCGACCTTACAGATGAAGATTCTTCGTCGGTCAATTCCAGTACATACCCATCAGGGAACTTTTCAATGTTATTTCTGACAGCTTCATTCACTCTTTTTGTCTCAACCCCATAAAGAGCTGCGACATCCCTGTCGAGCAGCACCTCTTGCCCCCTCACGATAATAACTTTCTTCTCCACATCTGTAGTGTTAATAATTTCGTTTGCCATAATGATAAGATTAGATGTTAAAAAATTGCCTCTGCATGCGTTCTTCGCAGAGGGCAGGCAGAGGACTTTACGCATTTAGAGTTCTTTGTGAGAGAACTTAATCATAAAGCGCGTAGCCATTCAACAATTTCGCTTTTAAGCAGGAGCCATGACTTACGTTCTTTGTGACATGGAATCTGTTTGCGTTGACACATTTTCTTTACGGCCTCTCTGGTCTTGCCGAGAAATTCGGCAGCATCATCCAAGGTCATAACCGTATCATTACAATTTACGATTCTTTGTGCGAGGGTAGTGTTTGTCCCTTTTGCTTTAATTTGTACCATACTTGCCTTTCTTTAAGTTTTAATCTTTTCGCATTTAATACTAAACGATTTCTCTTCCCAGTTGCGCTTGGTTGTCAGCTTGACACCTCTATCTCTTCCCAGCCCTTGATTGAATCTGCTGACGAGAGTAGATAATGTGTCAATCTCTTCATAATTTCTGACGAAACCTTTTTTTTCGCCGCCTGGACGGATTGAACGAATCCATTCCGTCTTCTTCTCAATGAAAGTTTTTTCTTCCATAATACATGTGTGTTTAATTGGTAATTACCACCTACCTACAGGGGTGGATTCATTACAAATTAAATGCAGTATTACAAATGTCGCTTTTACTTGCATTAATACACCTGTTTTCCTTTTGGAAAATGCACCTTGAACTGCCATTCCCATACAATTCATGTTGCTTGAAGAAGGAAATCTATACATATTATATAATTTTAGTTCTTTTCTCTGAAAATGTTTGTTTGTTTGCTTATTATTTAGTACCTTTGCAGTGTAATTAAGAGGTCTGTTATAACTATCGGACACCAGCATTTGTGATACTAAAAATTACGAATTTGGTGCAAAGTTACGAGAGTTTCAAAGTCACTGCAAGAAATTTCGGGACTGAAACGGCAAACAAACAAACCAAAAAATCTTAATTGCTCCCGTGTAGAGATATGGGAATATCAAAAAAACAAATTAAATAATAATAATAATAATCAACGCCTCTCTAAAGGCAAAACTCTGAAAATTGTCGTTGGATAAAATCCGCAACTGAAAAATGGTAGAAAAAGAGTATGTGTACACAAAATCAAAATCGGTATACACATCTCTTCCTAACTATCTTATAATCAAATAGTGGTTCGAATCCGACAAGAGGCTCAAAGAAATAAACTCCGCAGGCGGGGATTTAAACGCCGCACGCGGAAATTGCCAACGCCGCACGCGGAAATTGTCAACGCCGCACGCGGCGTTTTTTATGCCTTATTCTCTGGTTCAATTAGAGCTGTTCTCTGTTTCCCCCTTTTTGCTTAGGTAAAGTCTTCGGTAAAGCAAGGCGGAGTGTCGTTTGTTACAATTTGATTTTTTTGTTGAATTTTTTGTCTTTTCTAGCCGGCGTGTGCGATTATTTTTGTATATTTGCATGAAAAATAACAGAAAACAATGCTTCCCACATATTACTTTTCGATTGACCTCGGAGCGACCAGCGGCCGTACAATTATTGCAAGATATGATGGTGGACGTGTTGAGATGCGCGAATTGACGCGATTCGAGACCACGCAAATTCATCGTAATGGACATATCTTCTGGGATTTGCCAAAGCTATATGATGACATTCTCCTTGCTTTGCATAAGGTCAAGGCGGAGGGCATTTGCCTTACCAGCATTGGCATAGACACTTGGGGCTGCGATGTTGCATTCTTCGACAAGGATGGCGAGCTTATTGGTCTGCCGTACTGCTATCGTGACCCACATACGGATGGCGCGATGGAGCGCTACTTTGCCGAATGTATGCCCAAGGAGGAACTCTACGAGCGTACAGGTATCCAGTTCATGCCTTTCAATACATTGTTCCAGCTTGATACAATTCGCCGGAATGACAAAGATGCTTGGCTTAGGGCAGATAAAATCCTCTTCATGCCCGACGCCCTTATCTATATGCTTACGGGTGAATCTATATGCGAGCGGACAGATGCTTCCACGTCGCAGATGTTCAACCCCCGAACTGGCGACCTCGACGCAAAGATATTGGGCTCGATAGGACTTGAGAGAGCGCGTTTCGGCCGTCTCGTAAGTCCGGGCGAACAGGTGGGTGTGTTGAGTAGAAAGGTTCAGGAACAGACGGGACTTGGTCCTGTTCCAGTTGTGGCTGTGGGAAGCCATGATACGGCTTCGGCTGTGGCTTCGGTTCCGGCAAAAGACGGCAATTATGCTTACTTGAGTTGCGGCACTTGGAGTTTGCTCGGCATAGAGAGCCCAACGCCCATTATTAATGAGGCAAGCCTGGCTCACAACTTTACTAATGAAGGCGGGTTGGATGGCACGGTTCGTTTCCTCAAAAACATCACAGGTCTTTGGCTTCTGGAACAATGCAAAAAGGAGTGGATGGATGGGCAGGTTCCTGCAAATGTCAACGAGCTGAATGCTCTCTGCCTCCATTCGCAGTGCCAAAGTCTCATCAATCCTGACGACCCGCGTTTTGCCCATCCTGATTCGATGACTGCCGCTATCGACAGTTATCTTTCGGAAACAGGCCAGCAGCCAGCGCAAACACCAGCAGATTATGTTCGGGTCATCTTCCGCAGTCTTGCCAAGCGCTATGCAGAGGTGGTGGAGATGCTCCGAACCATTACACCAGTCGATATCCAGCGCTTGCATGTCATTGGTGGCGGCAGTCAAAACCCGTACCTGATGCAGTTCGCTGCTGAAGCTCTGCGCATTCCTGTTATCGCAGGGCCAAAAGAAGGGACGGCTTTGGGCAATGCCTTGGTGCAAATACGTGCTGCAGGACTTGTGAACTCTTTGGAAGAGATGCGGGCAATTGTTGGAAGAAGCATTGAATTGAAAACTTATCAACTAAAATAATACTATGAAAGAAGAACAAATTCTTAAATCCTACGAGATTGCAAAGGAGCGCTATGCTGCCATTGGTGTTGATGCCGACCGCGCCATCGCTCAATTAGAGAAGACGCCCATCAGTTTGCATTGCTGGCAAGCGGATGATGTGGTGGGTTTTGAGCGTGGTGAAGCCTTAAGCGGTGGCATTCAGACAACAGGCAACTATCCGGGTCGTGCTCGCAACATCGACGAGGTTCGCTCGGATGTGGCTTTTGTAAAGAACTTGTTAGCTGGCAACCATCGCCTGAACCTTCATGAAATCTATGGTGATTTTGGCGGGAAGCTTGTCGACAGAGACGAGGTGGAGCCGCAGTACTTCGACAGTTGGATAGAATGGGCAAAGGAGCAGGGATTGAAGCTCGACTTCAACAGCACCAGCTTCTCGCATCCCAAGAGCGGCGACCTTAGCCTTAGCAACCCTGACCCAGCCATTCGCGAGTTTTGGATTGAGCACACAAAGCGCTGCCGCCGTATTGCAGATTATATGGGACGCAAGCAAGGCGACCCCTCAATCATGAACATTTGGGTGCATGACGGCTCGAAGGACTTGACTGTAGAGCGGATGCGATATCGCGAGCTTTTTGCAGAGAGTCTTGACGAGATTCTGAAGGAAGAACTGCCAGGCATGAAGACTTGCCTCGAGGCTAAACTCTTTGGTATAGGACTTGAGTCTTATACTGTTGGTTCTCATGACTTTGTGGCTTGCTATTGTGCCACGAGAAAGTTGATGTACACCCTCGATACGGGACACTATGAGCAGACTGAAAATGTGAGCGATATGGTGGCTTCATTGCTTCTGTTTGTGCCCGAGCTGATGCTCCATGTCTCTCGTCCTGTTCGTTGGGACAGCGACCATGTCACCATCATGAATGACCAGACGCTCGACCTCTTCAAGGAGATTGTCCGTGCCGATGCTCTGGACCGCGCTCATATTGGTCTCGATTACTTTGATGCGAGCATCAATCGCATCGGGGCTTATGTGGTTGGCACGCGAGCCACGCAGAAATGCTTGTTGCAAGCTTTGCTGGAGCCAATCTCGAAGCTTCGCGAATATGAGGACAAGGGGCAGCATTTCGAGCGCCTTGCCCTCCTCGAGGAAGCAAAGAGTTTGCCATTTGGAGCGGTCTTCGACTATTTCAACCTGAAGAATGGTGTGCCTGTTGGTGAGGAGTTTATTCCCGCTATTCAGGAATATGAAAAGAATGTGACAAGTAAAAGGTAGACCCCCTTGCCCTCAAAAGGCATAATTATAAACAATAGTTATAATGAACAATAAAAATAAACAAGCAGCAGAGGTAACCGCTCCCTCCCTTGCAGGGAGGGGAAGGGGTGGGTCTCTTAAGAGCACCCTGGCGGTCTCATTGAACAATTATCTGGATGCTGGCGCTATTGTGGCTGGAGCGAGTGGCATTACACTGTGGCAAAACTATCTTGGCTTGAGCGAGATGCATCTTGGATGGCTTAATGCCATCAGTGCCAATGCTTTAGGTGCGGCAATAGGCGCCATTATTGGTGGTTTCCTTGCCGACAGGTTCGGGCGAAAGTTCATCTTTACCTACAACCTCTTGGTCTATATGCTGGGCGTGTTCCTGATTATGTGTTCTGTCAACTTCCCAATGCTTCTTTGCGGTTTCCTGGTGACGGGCATTTCTGTTGGCATTGGAGTTCCGGCTTCGTGGACTTACATCTCGGAAAGTTCTGAGGTTCACAACCGTGGCCGCAATATTTGCATCTCGCAGATGTCGTGGGGCTTCGGGCCGATGATTATCCTGCTTTTCGGCATGTTGTTTGCTCCGGGCGGTTACCTGTATGGCTTTGTCGAGACATTGGCTCATTCGATAGTCGGAATGGAGGCTCCTGCCGCGAGTGTTGAGGTGTTCAGTTCGCGAGTGGTGTTCCTGACGCTCTTTGTTGTGGCTTTCATTGCCTGGACTTTGCAGCGGCAATTGGACGAGAGCGCAGAGTTCGAGCAGAGCCGGGTGAAGGATAGGAGCGGCATCTTGGACAACATCAAGCTCTTGTTTACCAACAAGATAGCAGTCCGCACAGTCTTGTTCCTGGCATCCATCTATTTGACGTGGAACCTTGTTGCTTCCGTGATGGGTTTCTTCCAGCCACACATTTATGAGACGGCAGGTGGTTTGAGCAATGAATATGCCAACATGCTGAGCTGCATAGGTTGGGTCATTGTGGTTGTCATCACATTCTGCCTCTCATTCTTTATCGACCGCTTGCCCCACAAGTTGTTCTACATCCTTGGCCTTGCTGCGGCGCTTGCCACATGGGTTGTGGTCCTGGATGGCGTGGAGAGCAAGACCAGCCTTTGGGCATTCTCTGTTCTTTGGGGCATCAATGGAGGCTTCAGTGTTCAGATATTCTATGCGCTTTGGGGCACCGAGCTCTTCCCTGCCAAGTTCCGTGCCGGAGCACAGGGCTTGATGTTCTTTGTCGTTCGCGGTCTCTCGGCACTTTGGGGATTGGTCTTCACCTTCATTTATGGCGAGAATGGCGAGGGCTTCACCCTGGCTGCCTGGTGTATGATAGCGCTGCTGTTGTTGTCGCTCGTGATAGGTGTCATAGGGGCTCCAGAGACGCGTGGCAAGTCGCTTTCGCAGATAACCCGTGAGCGGTATGGTGAGATGGAATAAGGATTAATGATTAGAGATTAAGGATTATGACAATCTTAGACAATCATCCGTCCTTGAAGGCGGAGGTGCTGAAGGTGGCCGAGGTGGCGGGTTACCTTTGGCAGAAGGGTTGGGCTGAGCGCAATGGCGGCAACATAACAGTCAATGTTACAGATCAAATCGATGATGAAATCCGTGCCTTGCCAGCCATTTCGGAGCCTTTGCCTATCGGTACGACGCTCCCTCATTTGCAGGGCTGCTATTTCTATTGCAAAGGGACGGGCAAGCGCATGCGCGACTTGGCTCGAGAGCCGATGCAGAATGGCAGCATCATTCGCATCCTGGATGACTGCAAGTCCTATGTCATCATTGCCGACGAGTTGGTGATGCCGACCAGCGAATTGCCTTCGCATCTGTCCATCCACGACTACCTGATTGCCACGGGTTCGAGCTATAAGGCGAGCCTCCACACGCACCCCATCGAACTGGTTGCCATGAGCCATTCGAAGGCCTTTCTTGGCAAAGATGTGCTCACGCGACTGCTCTGGTCGATGATTCCTGAGACACTGGCTTTCGCGCCACTTGGACTGGGCATTGTGCCTTACACCTTGCCGGGTTCTGTGGCGCTGGCCGATGCCACTTTGGAGCAGATCAGGGACTACGACGTGGTGCTTTGGGAGAAGCATGGCACGGTGGCTGTCGGCACGGACATCATGGATGCTTTCGACCAGACGGACGTCCTGAACAAAGCTGCCACCATCTATCTGCGAGCCAAGTCGATGGGCTTCGAACCTGACGGCATGACCGACGCCCAGATGAAGGAAATCCAGGATGTGTTTCATTTGCCAACATCCCGACCTTGCTGACCGACCGGCATTATAGCAAGACACTCGAGCAGAAGCTGCTTCCTGTTGTTCAGGCTGGCGATGCGGAGGGGCTTGTCTCGTTGCTTTCTTCGTTCTCCAGAAGTGAGCAGCGGACTGCAGGCTATATGCTTGGAGAGCGTCTGTTGCTCGACTGTCCGGCCGACCTCTATTGGCAGATGACGGAGGCGTTGGTGCATTATGAGAGCAAGGCCTATCTCATCACCTTGATGAAGACTTTTCTCGTCCGGCTGAAGAGCGGTTCGGCAGGGCTTTCCGATGCGCCGTTCTGTCGTCTGGCAGCAGGGTTCAACGAGGTGGAGCGGCAGAAGGTGGCGTTGCTCATCTTGCCTGAACTTGGCCAGCCCCAGCAGGTGGAGGAGCTCTTCGCTGCGATGGGCATTCCGAAAGGCCGCGAGCAAATGGTCTATCTCGTCCGCGTGGACACCCTGCCTTGTTTGTTCCTGTTGTTGCGTTCCTTGCGTTACATCGAGCACGACAGGGGCGAAGTCTTGAAGGTTGCCCGTCAGTTGATGAAACGCGGAACGGGAGGCAGTTTCAATCTTGCCAGCATCATCAAGGTTGCTTTCGGACTGGAGGAGTTGACCGGTACTTTCTCCCTTCGTCTTCAGCCCTATCAGATAGCCCGTCTGGAGCAGTCGTACGAGGCATTTTGCCAGAGCGTAGGATAATCAGTAATTCAAAGATTTTGTGTGGGATAGGGATGCGCCGCTGCGTGTCCCTACTTCATATATAGCGTGCCGCGATGGGAGACTTAACATTTCGAGTTGCGCACCTCGTTGTGTTGCGTATGCCCACTTGGCGTTGTGTCAGCTTTCACGATACAAAGGTACGGCAATTTTGCGAGTTGCTGAGCGTCTTTGGAAGTTATTGGTAGTTATTGGTAGTTATTGGAGGTTATTGGTGGAAAGTGGGCAAACTTGACTTCCCGGAGGCGGTATAAGTTCCCGGGAATGTAACATGTAACGGTTACAAAAAAAGGTTACATACTTCTCCACAAAAAAGCTCTATTATTTATTATATAAATAATAGAATCTGATCTCCGGTGTAGTGTATGTCACATATATTTGTAACGGTTACATGTTACAATGGAGTTTTTTCCGTGTCTTTGTAGACGAAATAGAATCACAAAATCACAGAATCACAGAGCAAAATTGGGAACTCTTTCCCCCCAGACTCTCTTTTTCCCCTTTCTTCTTGCTTTTTCCAACTTTTTTTTGTAACTTTGCAGCATAATTTCAATTCTAAATACATTAATTATGGACATACAATTGATTAAAGATTGCGAAGCAAAGGCCCAGGCATGGCTCGATTCGCCTTATTATGATGCAGAAACCAAGGCGGAAATCCGCGAAATGATGCAGAATGAGGACAAAACAGCCCTCGTAGATGCTTTTTATCAGAGTTTGGAGTTCGGAACGGGCGGTCTGCGTGGCATTATGGGCGCTGGAACCAATCGCATGAACAAATACATCGTCGGCATGGCTACTCAGGGCTTTGCGAACTACATCCTGAAAGCTTTCCCAGGACAGCAGGGACTCAGCGTTGTGGTCGGTCACGACTGCCGCAACAATGGCCGTCTCTTCGCTGAGACCGTTGCCAACATCTTCTCTGCCAACGGAATCAAGGTCTATCTCTTCGAGAGCCTTCGTCCCACGCCCGAGGTCAGCTTCGCCATCCGTCAGCTTGGCGCAAAGGCAGGTGTGAACGTGACGGCCAGCCACAACCCGAAGGAATACAACGGCTACAAGGCTTATTGGGAGGATGGCGCACAAGTGCTCTCTCCACACGATACAGGCATCATCGACGAGGTGAACAAGGTCCGCATCGAGGATGTGAAGTTCCAGGGCAACCCCGACCTCATCGAGATTATCGGCGGTGAGATGGACTTCGACTACATGACTGCCGTCAAGGAAGCCATGATTGACCAGGACGTTATCCTTCGCCAGAAAGACCTCAACATTGTTTACAGCGCCATGCATGGAACAGGACGCGTCATTGTGCCTCTATGCCTGCGCAGTTGGGGCTTCCAGAATATTCACGTCGTGCCCGAACAGATGGTCATCGACGGCAACTTCCCGACCGTGGTCAGCCCCAATCCCGAGAACGCTGAGGCCATGACCCTTGGCATGAAACTCGGCACGAAACTCAATGCCGACCTCGTCGTAGCAACCGATCCCGATGCCGACCGCCTCGCCATCGTTTGCCGCGACAACAAGGGCGAATGGACCATCATCAATGGCAATCAGACCTGCATGATGTTCTGCTACTACATCATCAAGAACAAGATTGCCCTCGGCCAGCTCAAACCCACCGACTTCCTCGTCAAGACCATCGTCACGACCGAGGTCATCACAAAGATGGCACAGAAGAACAACATCGAGCTGCGCGACTGCTACACGGGCTTCAAGTGGATTGCCCGCGAGATAGCCATCAGCGAAGGCAAGCAGAAATACATCGGCGGC
>CACYYM010000031.1 GCA_902778625.1 uncultured Bacteroidales bacterium | reverse complement strand
AATGCCTCGATGACTGCCGGGGCGAGTGGTTGTGTTACATCGCCAATGCCAAGGCTGATGACGTCTGCCTTCGGATGTTCCTCCTTATAAGCATTCACTTTCCGAGCAATCTCGGTAAAGAGATAGGACTCCGATAGCTTCAAGAAATTCTCGTTAATTAGTGCCATTATTATGAATTGATTTCTATTTCACCTTCATACACAAATTCGGCAGGACCAGTAAGATAGACATGATTGTCTTGCTCTCGCCATTCGACTTCGAGCGTGCCGCCGTCCATGATGATGCGGTTCGTCCTGCCGGCTCGTCCCGTTTTCGATGCAGCCACAGCCACAGCACAGGCTCCTGTGCCGCAAGCCATCGTGATACCACATCCGCGCTCCCAAACGCGAACCCGAATGCCGTCAGGACGCATTTCGGCAAATTCGATGTTTGCGCGTTCGGGAAACGCAGGGTGGTATTCCAGTTCTCTTCCTTTATCATTAACTGCATCCACATCATCTGTAAATATAACATAGTGTGGATTGCCCATCGAAACGAATATGCCTTCTGGGAGCGTTTTCTTTGTAGGGCTGAACTGTACTTCGTTGTCGAATACTGGCTCACCCATATCAACAGTCACAGTCTCGACGATGTTCGTTGAAGTGAGCTTCAGTTTCAGAACTTTGATGCCAGAGAGCGTAAGAAGTCTGATTTCGGTCTTATCGGTTAGCTCCTTATCATAAAGATACTTTCCGATGCAGCGACAAGCATTGCCGCACATCATGGCTTCTGAGCCGTCGGCATTGAAGATACGCATCGAGAAGTCGGCCTCGGGAATGGGACTGCGACCGATCAGCACAAGTCCGTCAGACCCGATACTCTTATGGCGGTCACTCCAAAGACGTGCCAACTCCGACGGATCATCTATATTATATAATAATGTATTAATGTAGATGTAGTCGTTGCCTGCACCATGCATCTTTGTGAAGTGTATTGTTTGTTTCATTTTGCTTTGGAATTTGTACTTTTACTGTCACTTTGTCTGTTTCCGATGCAAAGGTATGTCAATTTGTTCAAACTTACCTTGTCTTTGCATCAAAAACGTACTTTTATCTTATTAATTATTGACATATATCAATTGTTGCATGCGTTTTGATTACTTTTTGATCGATTAATTGCAATCAATCTAACGTTTTGTCTTACCTTTGCAGGCGAAACATTGCAATGTGACACATAGGACGCTCATTTAATTACAGTTTAATATATGAAGAAGATTGAAGCAATCATCAGGAAGACCAAGTTCGAAGAAGTCAAGGAAGCACTACTGTCTTCGGACATTGATTGGTTTGAGTATCACGACGTGCATGGTATCGGTCAGAGCCGACAGGAACGCATCTATCGTGGCGTCCAGTATTCGACGGATGTCATCGAGCGTGTGGCGCTGACCATTGTTTGTCGCGACCAGTTTGTGGAGCCTACCGTAAAAGTCATTATCGAGACGGCCCATACGGGTGAGGTTGGCGATGGGCGCATCTTTGTAAGCGACATGATCGACACATGGAGCATCCGTACAGGCGAACATGGCGACACGGTATTGAGGGACAAGAAATAAAGTATAAGGATAACAAAAACACATAAATTATGAACGATATAGCACTTTCATTAGATACTGTATGGATGTTATTGGCAGCTATGCTTGTGTTTTTTATGCAGCCGGGCTTTGCTCTTTGCGAGGCAGGCTTTACCAGAAGCAAGAACACAGCAAACATCCTGTTCAAGAACTTTGTGGATTTCATGTTCGGCTCGTTGCTGTTCTGGTTCGTAGGCTTTGGCTTCATGTTCGGTTCCGACAGCGCGGGCTTTATCGGAATGCCCAATTGGGGCGACCTCTCCTTCTATAAAGGCGACCTACCCGTAGAGGGTTTTCTTATCTTCGAGACCGTGTTCTGCGCCACGAGTGCCACGATAGTCAGCGGCGCGATGGCAGAGCGAACAAAGTTCTCGATGTACGTCATCTACAGCGCCATCATATCATTACTGATATATCCCATCGAAGGCCATTGGACATGGGGCGGCGGTTGGCTCTGTAACGATGCAGCCGACGGCTTCATGATGCAGACCTTTGGCGACGTCTTCCACGACTTCGCAGGCTCCGCCATCGTGCATAGCGTGGGTGGCGTTCTCGCTTTGATTGGAGCGATGGCATTAGGAGCGCGTCGAGGCAAGTACGCGAAGGACGGCAGCAGTCGTGCCATTCCCGGCCACTCGCTGACCCTTGCAGCCCTGGGTGTCTTTATCCTCTGGATGGGATGGTTCGGCTTCAACCCCGGTTCACAGCTGGCTGCCAGCGGAGCTGTCAATCGTCAGGCCATCTGTCATGTGTTTCTGACGACCAACCTCGCCGCAGCTGCTGGAGGTGTAGCCACGATGTTCGTAACCTGGCTGAAGTACAAGAAGCCTTCGTTCTCCCTGACGTTGAACGGCGTACTGGCAGGTCTTGTAGGCGTTACGGCAGGCTGCGACCTCGTCTCGCCCTTTGGGGCTGTCGTCATTGGCCTTGTCTGCGGAACGGTTCTGGTCTTTTCCATCGAGTTCATCGACCATGTGTTGCATATCGATGACCCTGTCGGTGCCAGTTCCGTACATGGTGTCTGTGGCATCCTCGGCACGTTGATGACCGGCCTGCTCTCTACGAGCAACGGCGCGCTCTATGGCCACGGCTGGGGCTTCTTTGGGGCAGAATGCTTCGGCATCCTTGTCATCGGCCTCTGGGCTGCTGCCTGCGGCTTCCTTCTCTTCTTTGGCATCAAGAAACTTCACGGCCTTCGGGTGCCTGCCCGTATTGAGGACGAAGGATTGGACGTTTACGAACATGGGGAACTCTGTTACAATTCATAATTCATAATTCACTTCCACATGAAACGATTATTCATTATAGCTCTATCTTTGGTCGGTATGGCCACGACGAGCGCAAAAGACAAAATAGAAGCAACTATCGGTGCCGACCTCGTCAGCCAGTACATTTGGCGCGGTCAGAACCTCGGCGACTTCAGCTTGCAGCCCACGCTTGGCGTTGGCTACAAGGGCATTAGCCTCTCTGCATGACCGACTACTGGTTTTCCGAGGGCAGTTACTTCCAGTATCATGCACACAAGACAACCCATGTCTGGGAGGGCTTCGTAGGCTACGACTTCGGCTTCCTCTCTGCCACATGGTACACGAATTTTGCTGGCAACGATGGTTTGAACGGCAGCGACAAGCGAGCCTACAGCAGTTACTTCGAGTTGTCGGCACCTTTCCGCCTGGCAAAACTCGACTGGATGGGGACTGTTGGCATTGTGCCTTGGCGTACGACGAGCTACGGCACCAACGACTTTGCCTGCACCAACGTTTCGCTCCGAGCCACGAAGAACTTCCTCATCAAGCAGAAGTACCACCTGCCCGTCTATGCCGGTCTGACCTCCAATCCCTGTTCGGGCAAGTTCTACTTCGTCTTCGGAGTCGCCTTCTCGCTGAATACCGACGAATGATAATCCAGCTTAAAGTATGTCTCCCTAAACTATAACTAACACAACCTCGCACGTGTCGTTTGTCAACATCACACGTGTAATTGCTCAACTTAACGTGTGTCGTTGTCCAACTTCACACGTTAAGTTTAAGCATCTCTCACGTCATTCCAAACAATCAAATGTGTTACAAGGATAATTTGAACATACGAAAATTGATATTTATCAATGATTTTGTGGTTTTCTTTTCATTTTGTAAGATAAAACATTGCAAATATAACAAAATGTCGTAACTTTGCAACAAAAACAAGAAAAGTGACATAAATAAGGCAGACGATATGGAAACAAAGTATATCTTCGTCACCGGTGGTGTCGTTTCGTCGTTAGGCAAAGGCATCATTTCCGCGAGTATCGGCAAGTTGCTGCAGGCTCGTGGCTACAAGGTCACCATTCAGAAGTTCGACCCCTACATTAACATCGACCCAGGCACACTCAATCCTTACGAACACGGAGAGTGCTACGTGACGGCAGACGGTATGGAGACGGACCTTGACCTTGGTCATTATGAGCGCTTTACGGACATCCAAACAACCCGTCACAACTCTATAACGACGGGCCGCATCTATCAGGCAGTCATCGACAAGGAACGCCATGGCGACTATCTTGGCAAGACGATTCAAGTTGTTCCGCACATTACGGACGAGATAAAGAGACGCATCAAGGAGAATGCTCAGCACGAACATTTCGACTTTGTCATCTCTGAGATTGGCGGCACGATAGGTGACATCGAGAGTGCCCCCTTTATGGAAGCCATCCGACAACTGCGATGGGAGATGGGACGCGACGTGGTTAACATCCACCTTACCTATGTCCCTTACCTCCATGCGGCAGGCGAATTCAAGACGAAGCCTACACAACATTCGGTGAAGGAGTTGCAGAGCATGGGCATTCAGCCAGACATACTCATACTTCGCACAGAGCATCATCTGGAGGACAGCATCTTGCGGAAGGTCGCATCCTTCTGCAACGTTGAGCCGGAATGTGTGGTGCAAAGCGAGGATATGCCAAGCATCTACGAGGTTCCTGTCAATATGCAGCACCAAGGTCTCGATATTGCGATACTTAGGAAACTTGGTTCTCCATTGCAATTCTCCTCGATGGTTGGAGAGATGCAGCCTGTTCCAGGGCTGGTTTCATGGTATCATTTCCTCCATCTGCAGCAGGAAGCAAAGCAGGAAATTCACATTGGATTGGTTGGCAAGTACGACCTTCAAGATGCCTACAAGAGCATTCGCGAAAGCCTTTATCTTGCTGCCATCTATAATGGTCGCAAGGCAAAACTGCACTTCATCAACAGCGAAGAGGTCAAAAGAGAGAATATCGCTGCTCGGTTAGAAGGGATGAGCGGTATCGTTATCTGCCCAGGCTTTGGCCAGAGAGGCATCGAAGGCAAGATTATCGCGGCTGAATATGCTCGCACTTACGACATACCGACCTTCGGTATCTGCCTTGGAATGCAGATGATGGTCATTGAATTCGCACGAAATGTACTAGGCTATAAGGATGCCAACAGCAGCGAGATGGACAATCAGACCTCACACAACGTCATCGACATGATGGAAGAACAGAAGTCTATCACGCAAATGGGCGGAACGATGCGATTGGGTGCTTACGATTGCGAACTTGTAGAAGGCAGTCGTGCATACGATGCATACGGCAATGAAACGCATATCCAAGAAAGGCACAGACACCGTTATGAGTTCAACAGTAGCTATCAGAAAGAGTATGAAGCTGCAGGCATGAAGTGTGTTGGCATCAATCCTGACACAAACCTTGTCGAGATTGTTGAGGTGCCATCTCTAAAGTGGTACATCGGTACACAATTCCATCCCGAATACTCATCTACGGTGCTACATCCGCATCCCTTGTTCATGAGTTTCATTAAAGCTTGCATATCAAAATAAAATGGAACAATTGAAGCATGAATGTGGTGTGGCTTTGGTGAGGCTCTTGAAGCCCCAAAGTTACTACGAGCAGAAGTACGGCACGCAGTCCTACGCCCTGAACAAACTCTATCTGATGATGGAGAAGCAGCATAACCGCGGCCAAGAGGGTGCAGGTATTGCCTGCGTTGACATGAATGCACCTGTTGGCTCGGAGTACATGTTTCGCGAAAAGGCTTTAGGCAAAGACGCTATTACGGAGATATTCGACCTTGTAACGCCTGAATGGACAAGTGCCCAACTCTTTATGGGACACCTACGATACTCCACAACTGGCAAGAGCGGTCTTCAGTATGTGCATCCCTTCCTGCGTCGTAATAACTGGCGAGCCAAGAACCTCTGTCTTTGCGGCAACTTCAACATGACGAACATCGAAGAGATATTCGAGAAGATTGTTAAGCAAGGACAGTCCCCACGCATCTACAGCGACTCGTATATCACGCTCGAACTGATGGGGCATCGGCTGGACAGGGAAGTAGAACGCCTGTTCGTCGAGGCTAAACAGAAAGGATTGGAAGGCACAAACATTACTCATTATATAGAAGACAATGTGCAGATGGCAAATGTGCTACGTACCACGATGACGGACTACGACGGCGGCTATGTGATGTGTGGTATGACGGGCAGCGGCGAGATGTTTGCCATGCGCGACCCTTGGGGCATCCGGCCTGCCTTCTGGCATAAGGACGACGAGGTGATTGCCGTGGCAAGCGAGCGTGCTGTATTGCAAACAACCTTTGACCTCGCTTGTGAAGAGGTTCAGGAGTTGCCTGCAGGCAAGGCACTCATAGTACACAAGGACGGCAGCTCTGCAGTGGAAACCATCTTGGAGGCAAAGCAACAAAGCCGTTGTTCCTTCGAGCGCATCTACTTCAGCCGAGGTTCCGACCGCGACATTTACCACGAACGCAAGCAACTTGGCCAGCAGCTCACAGCACCCATCCTCAAAGCCATCGGCGGAGATACCGAGCACACCGTCTTCTCCTTTATCCCCAACACAGCAGAAGTAGCCTTCTACGGCATGATGGAAGGCCTGCGAAGTCAAGGGCTTCATGTGCGTAGCGAGAAGGTTGCATGGAAAGATATCAAACTGCGCACCTTCATCACGGAAGCAGGCTCACGCAACGACCTCGCCTCGCACGTCTATGACATCACATACGGTTCCCTGCGGCCCTATGAAGACAACCTCGTCATCATCGACGATTCCATTGTTCGAGGCACCACATTGAAGGAAAGCATCTTCAAGATACTCGACCGCTTGCACCCCAAGAAGATAGTGATTCTGGAGGAGTTCTGCGCTTTTCGTGCTACTATCGCCCTCATTGAAGAGCGTGGCATGTGGCAGTTAATTACAGACACATACGAGGCTTGTCTTGCAGAACTCCGTAAGCCAGCGGCAGAACAACGGAATTGTGTCAGCGCCATCTACAAGCCTTTTAGTATAGAAGACATCAACAGAAAGATGGCCGAAATGCTTCGTCCTGCAGGAATGCGAGCCCCCGTCGAGTTCGTCTTTCAGACCATCGAAGGACTGCACGCAGCCTGCCCCAACCATCAAGGCGACTGGTACTTCACCGGACGTTATCCTACTCCAGGTGGCAATCGCCTTGTAAATCAAGCATTTGTAAAATATAAAGAAAACATATTATAAATTGTCATATAGTAAATCAACATGTGTGGAATAGTATCAATCTTCAACATTAAGCAGCAGACGCACGAACTGCGCGATAAGGCTTTGCGCATGAGTCAGAAGATTCGTCATCGCGGCCCGGACTGGAGTGGCATATATTGTGGCGGCTCGGCCATCCTTGCCCATGAACGTCTCTCCATCGTTGACCCTGAAAGCGGCGGACAGCCCTTGTTCTCGCCCGACAGGAAACAAGTATTGGCAGTCAATGGCGAGATCTATAATCATCAGGAGATACGCCGCCGCTATGCTGGCCGTTATGAGTTCCAGACAGGCAGCGACTGCGAAGTCATCCTTGCGCTCTATCGCGACAAGGGCGTCAATTTTCTGGAGGACATCAACGGCATCTTTGCCTTCGCCCTTTATGACGAAGAGAAGGACGCCTTCCTGATAGCTCGCGACCCCATCGGCGTGATACCTTTATATATAGGTTATGACAGCGACGGCACGGTGTATGTTGCTTCTGAATTGAAGGCACTCGAAGGCCAGTGTGAGCGATACGAGCCTTTCCTGCCAGGGCACTATGCCTACGGCAATTCAAAATTGCTAAATTCAAAATTCAAAATTGAAAGATACTATAAGCGTGACTGGTTCGACTATGATGCTGTAAAGAACAATTCGGCTTCAGTATCGGAAATCCATGATGCTTTGACGGCATCCGTGAAGCGTCACCATTGCTGAGAAGTTCAGCGAGCATCGCATTGAGGACAATTCGCAGACACGAGCCTATTGGCCTCGTCTGCATTCCTTCGCGGTAGGCTTGAAGGGAGCTCCCGACTTGGCAAAGGCGAAGTTGGTGGCTGACCATATCGGTACCGTGCATCATGAAATCAACTACACCATACAGGAAGGGCTTGATGCCATTCGCGACGTCATCTATTTCATCGAGACATACGACGTGACGACCGTCCGTGCTTCCACTCCGATGTACCTGCTTGCCCGTGTCATCAAGTCAATGGGCATTAAGATGGTGCTCAGTGGTGAGGGAGCAGACGAGGTGTTCGGTGGCTACCTTTATTTCCACAAAGCACCCAACGCGAAGGCCTTCCATGAAGAGACGGTTCGCAAGCTCAGCAAACTGCACTACTACGATTGCCTTCGTGCCAACAAGAGTCTCTCGGCATGGGGTGTAGAAGGACGTGTGCCCTTCCTCGACAAGGAATTCCTTGACGTGGCGATGCGTACCAATCCCGAAGCAAAGATGTGTCCAGGCTCAACCATTGAAAAGAAGATAGTCCGCGAGGCTTTTGCTGATATGTTGCCCGAGGAGATCGCTTGGCGACAGAAGGAACAATTCAGCGATGGCGTTGGCTATTCATGGATTGACACGCTGAAGAAGATTACCTCCGAAGCCGTGACTGACGAACAGATGGCACATGCTGCGGAGCGTTTCCCCATCAATCCGCCGCTCAACAAAGAGGAGTATTACTATCGCAGCATCTTCGCCGAGCATTTCCCCAGCGAGTCTGCAGCACGAAGCGTAAACCAAGAGGCAAGTGTGGCATGCTCCACAGCCATCGCTCTTGAATGGGATGCCGCATTCAAAAACATGAACGACCCCAGCGGAAGAGCCGTTAAAGGCGTACACAAGCAGGCCTATTGAAAAGGTGAAAAATATAAAAAGCAATGAAGGAAGCGAGACTCATACTAGATGATGGCACAGAGTTCTGCGGCTGGTCATTTGGCTACGAGGCAAATGCCGTGGGCGAAGTGGTGTTCAATACTGCGATGACAGGCTATCCGGAAAGCCTGACCGACCCAAGCTATGCAGGGCAGATACTGGTGACGACTTATCCCTTGATAGGAAACTATGGCGTTCCTGATACAGGAGGAGAACCTTTGCCAAAGTTCATGGAAAGCGAGAGGATTCATGTTAAAGGCCTCGTCGTGGCAGATTACAGCGAGAAGTACAGCCATTGGAATGCCAAGGAGTCTCTCGCAGAATGGCTGAAGCGAGAGAAGATTCCTGCCATCACGGGGATCGACACGCGAAGGCTCACAAAGCGACTCAGAGAGTGTGGCGTAATGAGAGGGAGGATTGTTGTTTCGGTGGACTCTGAATATCTTGAAAACACAGATTACGGCAGCATCAATTGGGTGGAGAAGGTGAGCTGCAAGGAGGTCATTCGCTATAACGAGGGAGCAGGCAAACGTGTAGTACTTGTTGACTGCGGTGTCAAGGCCAACATCATTCGTTGCTTGGTAAACAGAGGCGTTGAGGTTATCAGGGTTCCATGGGACTACGACTTCAATCAGCTTGACTTCGATGGCTTGTTCCTTGCGAATGGACCTGGCGATCCAGAGCAATGCAGCAAAACCGTGGAGCACATTCGAACATTCTTAAGTAATCCTAATGTTCGGCCCCTCATGGGCATCTGTCTTGGCAATCAACTCTTGGCAAGGGCAGCAGGTGCAAAGACGTACAAGCTGAAGTATGGTCATCGCAGTCATAATCAGCCGGTGCAGCATGTAGGTACCACCAAATGCTTCATCACAAGTCAGAATCATGGTTATGCCGTTGATGCCTCGACATTGCCTGCCGACTGGGAACCCTTGTTCGTGAATATGAACGACGGCTCCAACGAAGGCATCCGCCACAAGACAATGCCTTGGTTCTCTGCACAGTTCCACCCCGAAGCCTGCTCCGGACCCACAGATACGGAATGGATGTTTGATGAATTTGTTGCATTAGTAAACGAGTTGACAAGTAAACGAGTTGACAAGTTGGTTGAAGAAGGAAACAACTCTTCAACTATAAAAAAGGTCCTCCTTCTTGGCTCCGGTGCTCTCAAGATTGGTCAGGCTGGAGAGTTTGACTACAGCGGAGCCCAGGCACTTAAGGCTTTGAAAGAAGAAGGCGTCAAGTCGGTGCTCATTAACCCTAATGTCGCAACGGTTCAGACCTCAAAAGATGTGGCAGACACGGTCTATTTCCAGCCCGTTACGCCTGAATTCGTTGAGCATGTCATAGAAAAGGAGCGGCCAGATGGCATCCTGTTGAGCTTCGGCGGACAGACAGCCTTGAACTGTGGTGTGGAGCTATATAAAAAAGGTGTCTTTGCCCAGTATGGTGTCAAAGTCCTTGGCACGCCTGTCCAGGCAATCATCGACACAGAAGACCGCGACCTCTTTGTCAAGCGACTCGACGAGATTGGCGTAAAGACCATCAAGAGCGAGGCTTGCAGCACCATCGAAGAAGTGCAGAAGGCCGCTCACGAACTGGGATTTCCCGTCATACTTCGTGCCGCATACGCCCTCGGCGGTCTTGGCTCGGGCTTCTGCGACAACGACGACGAACTGTTGGCACAAGCCGAGGAAGCCTTTGCCTTTTCGCCTCAGGTATTGGTCGAGAAGTCGTTGAAAGGATGGAAAGAAATTGAATATGAAGTGGTGCGCGACAGGTACGACAACTGCATCACGGTCTGCAACATGGAGAACTTCGACCCGCTCGGCATCCATACGGGCGAGAGCATCGTCGTTGCCCCATCGCAGACGCTCAGCAATAGCGAGTACCACAAGCTGCGTGCCCTTGCCATCAAGATCATACGCCACATCGGCATCGTTGGCGAATGCAATGTGCAGTACGCTCTCGACCCTGCTTCTGAGGACTATCGCGTCATCGAAGTCAACGCCCGCCTTAGTCGCTCATCTGCTCTGGCAAGCAAAGCCACAGGCTATCCCCTGGCCTTCGTCGCTGCCAAGCTCGGTCTCGGTTACGGACTCTTCGAGTTGAAGAACTCCGTCACAAAGACAACCAGCGCCTTCTTTGAACCTGCCCTCGACTATGTCGTTTGCAAGATTCCGCGTTGGGACCTCTCCAAGTTCCACGGCGTGAACCACGAGTTGGGCTCCAGCATGAAGAGCGTAGGCGAGGTGATGGCTATTGGTCGAACTTTCGAGGAGGCCATCCAAAAAGGCTTGCGCATGATAGGGCAGGGTATGCATGGCTTTGTAGATAATCACGAGATTAAGATTCCGAACGTTCCAGAAGCTCTCCAACATGCTACGGACTTACGTGTTTTCGCAGTTGCTAAGGCCATGATGATGGGATACTCCGTAGAGCAGATTCATCAACTGACAAAGATTGACCATTGGTTCCTTGAGAAGCTTAAACACATAATGACAATCAACGACAGGCTCAAGGAGTTCTCTTGGTTGGCAGAATACTATGGCAGTGCAGAGTATTCGGAGTTCTTGGAAGCCCTCGAAACCCCAGAGTTTTCCACGCTGTTGCTCGAAGCGAAGACGTACGGCTTCTCCGATTTCCAGATTGCCCGTGCCCTTGGCCTTGAAGCAGGTATGAATATGGAACGAGCCGGACTGATGGTTCGCAAATGGCGTCAGGAATTAGGCATCATGCCAACAGTTAATCAGATTGACACACTTGCTGCGGAATATCCCGCCCAGACCAACTATCTCTATATGTCATATTTATAAGGATGAGTGAGAAAGGATAATAACAAAATACGTTAAGAATAAAGGTAACATAAAAGAGCGTTCTCAGCATACCTCTAAAAGTAATGCGAACACATTGAGTGAAGAGGACACCACTTAAATGTATAGGTGATGTCCTCCGCTCTATCAACTAACCAAGAAACCATTGGTATGTTGAATCACCGTGCAGGGCATTGTTAATCCCTACGGCAACATCTGTAGCATTAACGGCTCTCTGTAGATAAGTGTCAATGTAACTGGACTTGTTGGACTCAGTCAACAGATTATGAAAGTTCCACATCGAGAGTGACCCATCCTTGCCTGCTGCAAAGTCAGGGTTGCTAAAGTAGCCTCTGCACACATTGTTAATCTGTGAGTCAGTAATCAACAGACGTGGAATGTACCTCGATAGTCCTTGCGGCAATGCCTGATAGAGTCTCATTCTTCCCACAATTTGAGCGAACTGAGTCTCAGTTAGGTAGGTATTGGAAAGAGTCTGCATTAGGTGAATGTCTCTGGCAGGGTTGAAGTTGTAGAGCAATTCCATCGTTTGCTGAAAAAGCTGCTTCAAATCCATGACCTCCATAGAGAGTTTTACCCCTTGCCCAGTCAACACCTGATTGCTACAGACAACGACTCTCCAGCCTACAAAGACAGAGAATTTTTCTAAGCTCTTAGATGCTCTGTAGAGGTTCAAATCATTGTAGTTACGGACACCTCCGATGCACAGTTCCAATTTCTGCCCGTCTATAGACTCATAGATGGTAGGGATAGTGAAGGCAAATGCCATTCTCTGATAGAATTGTGTCTTCTCACACTCTAATAGTTCAGAAGCTCGTTTGCCTAATGCATTTGGAGTTCTGCCCCTGACGATGTGCGACACTCTAATGTCTGGTGCAGTGATGGATTCACCCTGATAGAAAGTCATAGCTGCATCATGGACAGCCTCGATGAAGTCCTGATGTGAGATTGTCAGCTCTTGGTTTGCCCAAGTAGGCACGACACACTGAGTTTTCAACTCGTCCATGCTAATCTGGTTGGTGTTGGCATCCAAGAAGCTCACATGAGACTTGGTCACAGGTTGCTGTTCCACAACTTCTTCGAAGTCAGTGTACTCAAAACGGTTGCTGTTATTTGTAGCCACAGCAGAAGGCGTCAACAATAAATCGTTCATAATAAAATGATTTAAGTGGTTAATGATAGAGTGAACTGTATGAGGTACGTGTTTACCTCTTAGAGATACAGATGCCTTACATACTGACTACGTTTTAATTATTTGCTGAGGTTTGTATTCAATTATTCATTTTACCTTCGAAGATGGGTAGGGGGGCTGAAGGATGGTGAAGTGCTGTGAGCATAACAAAGAAAAAATTTTGAAATAGGGTGCTCTGGATAGAAATATAGCTAACAAAAAAGCGGACTCCGAAGGAATCCGCTACATTTGTCCGTTTGAATGTCCAGTGACAAAATCATCAAACGGTATATAAAAGCATTCTTTTTGTAAAAATGTCTTTCCTATGTAAATCGAGGAGCTATCAAATAATATCCTCTTCCTGCCCGTTTCCTCTGTTCTCTCGCTTCGAAGTATTCGTTAATTGTATGCGAAGTGACAGCCTTGACTATGGGAATATCCAATGCCACAAAAATTTCCTTGATTCTTTCCTTTATCGTTTTAGCCGAGTACCACTGCTGAGCATGGAAGTATATGTTAATAAGCTGGATGGCATCTGTGGTGCGAGCTTTTACTTGATGCTTTTTAAGAATGATAGCTGCACGCATTTTTGTGACTGAGTATCTCAGACGCTCGATTTCCTCTTTTCCCAACAGGTCGTAAGCCTCGACTGTCAATGAGTCAGCAAAAGCAAGGTCACGTTTGTACTGACATTCAGCTTCCGTCTTACATTCTCCGAGTTGTTCAAGTTGAGCCACTATTTCTTTGCGTTTCTCCCTTATGGATGCTGTTTTGCTCTCTATCTTTAGCCGCTCGAAATCTCCAAACTTGTAATCTTTAGGGACATAGTTAACATTGAAATAGCCACACTCTTGATAGGCTTTCAGCAAGCTGTCATAATTGTTGTACGTAACCTTCACAGTTTCTTCGTCGATGTAATTGTCTACCTGATAAGGGTCTACTTTGTTGTCCTCATCAAGGAACCGAGTAAAGGGTATTGTTGCTTGCGCTTCTTTAAATGCTATCCGTTGAGACGTTGTAGATGCTGCATCTGCCATTGCGCCTAAATAGTTATAGACACATTGTTTTGCTTTGAACGATTCCTCAATTTGTTCTTTACTCTTTATCGGGTTCCGCTTGTCACAATTTGTTATGTGGTAAATTTTATTCACACCATTACGGAACCTGCCTACGATTTGGACAGCATCCATGTAGGGGTCAATCATGGTGTACTCTGCAATATAGCAGTCTGTCAGCATGACAATGTTCGGAGTCTCAGACAGTTCAATATCGAGCGCACTATAGAATCTGCTTGTTAGCCAGTTGTATCGAGTCATCTTTGATTCTTCCCAAACATCGTAAGCGTTTCGGAACTTCAATTCTTTCAACTTGTTGACACTTTTCTCAGAGCAGAACACCGCAGACTCTTTCGTAACTTCTAGCTGCTTCATAAGCGAGTGTATCATATCCGTAGAGTTCACAAAAAGGAAAATAGGCTTCTTATCCGATTCCAGTGACTTCAGGAGCTCTCTTGTACGCTGCAACACATTGTTAGTAGTATATAGCTCCAAGTCCATTTGGTAGTCATAATCAGGACAGAGTTTTACAAGTTGAAAAACATCAAAGCGAGGGTCCGCATATTGTGTTGGCGGAGTTGCCGAAACGACAGCCTTTTCTCTGCATTCGAAAAACAAGTCCATAGGAAGAGTTATGTCCTGTCTATAGTCACAGTCCTTTACAGACTTTTGTATTTCGTCGAACAGTAAGAAGTAACCATCAAAGCGAATATCTATGTCGAGACTCTCAAAAGCATCCTGTACCTTCTTGAAACTTTCAGGGGTAGTTAGAATCTTAACCCATTTGCCCTGATTGAGGCTGTTTTCGATGTAATCTGCAATTTCGTCTTGATAGACACCCTGGAAAACTCCCTTCAAGTTGTCACCTTTGTGTTTCGGGTCATGAATCTTGCCGTAAATCACAGGCTTAGTCGGCTCGATGATGATAGAATGTCTGGGTGCCTTGATTTCAGAGTAGGTAGCTCCTATTCCCGTGATGGTTTTGTTGAGAATGGTATTGGTCTCGATTATAGGGTAGATGCCGCTAAGGTGTTGCACCTTGCCTTCATCAGTAGTAATTATAATTATTTTTTCTTTCATAGCAAAAAATGTAGAGGGGTGAGCATTGTCCCCCTCTACGGTTAATGTTACACACTCTGCTTGTGCTCTCGCAGGTAATCAAGATTCTCAGTCGTACGAGGAATGCGGAAAAACACAGTTCCTTTGAACATTGTCTTAGTTGCAGAAATCTTATCAGGGTACTCCCTGAACAGTGGAACGTACTGTAGGGTTTGACCATTCTCGACGAACTCCTTCATCACCTCAAACTGGTAATCCTTACCAGCCTCTACGGTGTCACATTTCATAGGGTCGCCAGCGTATTCGCTGACATCGCCTGTCATCATGTAGTTAATGAGGTTGTTCGTTCTCTCGACATCAAGTTCGTATTTGAAGCCTGCGACCTTCTCGGATTCCACCCAAGCGTAAGGATGCTGGTTCTTCGTTGTACCGAACTTAACAGAGAGCTTATCTCCCCTTTTCATCATCGTTTCGACTTCAGCATGTGCGCCGAGGTTATCATACTGTTGCTGCTGTTTCGTGCCTTGCAGCGCGGCAAAATTAAAAGACATTTTCATCTCCTTTTTTGTTTAATATAAATTACTGCCTTTAGCATCGCGCGAGGCGGCATCTTTACCTCAAAATCACTTCGACCCGTACGCTGTCGTTTGATTTCGAATGCAAAAATATAGCAAAAAAGATGGGTATTTGTGTAATAAAAAAGAATCTGCGAAATTCACACTTTCACAGATTCCTTTGATTTGAGAGATTTCAACTTAGATTGAGTCAGGCGACTTTACAATGGTGTAATCAAGGATGCCATAGTCTGCTATTATCGTTGGTTCATAGTAATGGTCGCAAATTGGCAAGCGTCCTTTCTTTGCGTCACTGAACAACTTGTTGTAATCTGTATTGTTAGAAGCAAGAGGAACTAATGAGAATGCAGCAAGGATGGACATGATGAGTCTCTTTGTTTTATCATCTATCTTTGTTTCCCCATTAAAAAGGCAAAAGAAATCTGCTAGTTCACGAGCGATTTGATAGGCTATCGTTCTCTTTTCAAGAACATCAAGGGTGAATTGCATTTTTCCTAGCTTATAGTGTTTAACGTGGTCATCATCTGTCATTTTTTCAAAGAAAGAAACGTTGAACATCGCATTGAAGAAGTTGGACAAAATTTCCTCGCTTGAGAGTGTGATTTTTGTTCGCTTCGACTTGTTAGGCAGTTTGCCTGTAATAGTGATGCTCTCAACATCAAGACCATCTTTCAAAAGCAATGCAAGTTTGACATAGTTATCTACATCTCTTATTTCTGGCATAAAAACCAGATGTAATGCTTTCCAGTGCCAGATGCAGACACTTAATTTCCATAGTGCATCAAGATTAATTGGTTTCTTGCAATCATCGGCTTCAATCTTTACTGTTGAGAAGAAAGATTTTCTTGTAATGTTAAACTCTTCTGCATTGTGTAGAACGGCATCATAGTTGAGGGTACGAATATCGTTGTCACAGTAGGCAGTTTTGCCGTCAATTGGGACATGCACTAATAAATGTTGGCAATAGTAATTTATGTATTCATCTTCATTCATGCCTCAAAGGTAACAAAAAAACTCTACCTGACCAACATCAAGTGGAGTTTTTTACGTTATAGAAGGTTCTTCATCGCAGAATCGACTTGTTCATCATCGAATTTGCTCAAATAAACCTGTGTTGTCTTTATATCTTGGTGTCCTAATGCCTGTGATATGATGCCGATGTTAACGCCAGATTTCTTTAGGACAGTCGCGAAAGAATGTCGTGCCACATAGGTTGTCACATCTTCTTCTATTTCTAAACGTTTGGCAATCTCGTGTAACTCTGTATTTATCTGACGACACACCTTCCTCACTCGGTTGTATTTCTGCATTTCCGTTATGTGCTTTTTAGAATCCAAAATAGGGAATAGATAGCCAGCATTTCTCTGATGATGTGTATATTGTTCAATGATTGCTTTTGCTTCATCTAACAACACAAGGTTTATTGTGCCGTGTGTTTTCTGTCGTTCATAGATTAAGCGTCCATCTATAATATTATAAGGTGTAAGGTTGGCAACATCAACAAAAGAGATGCCACCGCAGTAATAGGAGAAAGAGAAAATGTCATGTGCCAATTTTGCTTTCTTTGTGATTCCAGAACAGTCCATCCCTAAAATCTTCTTCATGTTCTCCTTAGAAAGTGCTCTCTTCTTGGTCTTGGTACAAAAACGACTCAACTTATATTCAAGAAAAGGATTCTTCTCTCTACTGGCATAATTAGCTTCAACAGCCTTATTGTAAGTAGAGCGCAACGTTCGAAAATAAAAGCTCATGGTGGTATCTTCATATTTCTGCTTCCTCATCCATGTTTCGAACCTGCTACAGAATGCAACATCAACCTCATTAAATAGAAAAAGTAGCTTTTTCCCATAGAAATTCTTCAAAGTGGCATGTAAGTTCATATAAGCATAGCGATTGCCAACCTTGCCATTATCTTTTAATCGCTGAATATGCTCAGTCAAGAAGTCCTCGATGGTAACCTTGCTTTTGGGCAACTGGTGACTTTCAAGTATGGCATCGGCTGTCACGACTTCACCATTAGCTTTCATTATCATTGTCCTTTTTTGATATTGGAGCAACGATTCAGAGATTAACTGCATTATCTCCGTGCGATTCGGGCAATTCTTTTTCGGGCAATTCTTCTTGAAATCCCAGTATTGAGGATGAACAGATATCCCCAAACTCTTCATTGTTCTTTTACCGTCTTTAGCTACTCTTACCATTAAAGGAGATTCGCCATTACTTAAAACTTTGCTTCTGTAGCAAACAACTGAAATAGAAACTTCCATGATTCTTGGTTTACTTCACGGTTTACTTTTGAAGTCAACCAGCACGTCAACCGCCCTACTTTTGTTTAGGCGTAAAAAAAGGAAAGAGGTCAAAAGTGTTTGACTTTCAACCTCCTTCGAAGGTCGGGATGACAAGACTCGAACTTGCGACCTCGCGCCCCCCAGACGTGTGCGCTACCAACTGCGCTACATCCCGTTCCTTACGTTTGTGGGTGCAAAGGTATGACTTTTTTTTGTTCCTTCCAAACTTTTTCGTAACTTTGTGCCGTAATTAGCGAAAAATGATACAAGGTAAATGATAAAGATACGTTCAGGAAGTCGTCTCAAAGGCCGTATAGTGCTGCCTGCAAGCAAGAGCATCAGCAACCGTGCTTTAGTGCTTAATGCACTGAGCAAGAACGTTGTGCCACCTGATAATCTGTCGGATAGCGACGACACAGAAGTGTTGCTCCGTGCTTTGCAGACAATGCCGGAGACCATCGACATAGGAGCTGCGGGCACTGCAATGCGGTTCCTCACGGCTTACCTGAGTGTCACGCCAGGCGAGCACGTTATCACGGGTACCGAACGCATGAAGCATCGTCCCATCGGCATCCTCGTCGAGGCGCTTCGCACGCTTGGGGCTTCCATTACTTACGAAGGCGAAGAGGGTTTCCCGCCTTTGCGCATCGTTGGTTGCGATACGCTCGAAGGCGGCTCTCTGAGTGTGCCGGGCGATGTCAGCTCGCAGTACATCTCTGCCCTCCTGATGATAGCTCCAACCCTGAAGAACGGTCTGCGTCTCACCCTGACGGGCAACATCGCGAGCCGTCCATACTTGGACATGACCGTCAGCATGATGCGCGACTTCGGCGAGAAGGTCGATTGGCAAGGCGACGACGTGCTTGAAGTTCAGCCCGGAGCTTACCTGCAACGCCCTTACACGATTGAAAGCGATTGGAGTGCAGCAAGCTATTGGTTCGAGATCGTCGCACTTTCTCCGGACGCGAATGCAGAAGTGGAACTTGTCGGCTTGCACCACGACAGTCTGCAGGGCGACAGTCGCGTCTGGGAACTGTTCCGAGAACTGGGCGTCGAGACACGGTATTTCGTGGAACCTGACGGAACAGAAGTCATCAAACTCAAGAAGAGCGGCGCCGTCACGTGCCACTTCAGTCAGGACTTCACGCATCAGCCAGACCTCGCGCAGACGTTCGCCGTCACCTGCTCGATGCTAGGCGTTCCCTTCCATCTCTATGGACTCCAGAGCCTTCGCATCAAGGAGACCGACCGCATCGCCGCCCTCATGAACGAGCTCGGCAAGATTGTGCGGCTGGAGGAAAAGGACAGCGAATTGCTTTGGGAAGGCTTCTACAACATCGACGACATGGACCTCTTGCCATACGAGACGTTCGAGTTCGACACCTATGAAGACCATCGCATGGCAATGGCATTGGCGCCCGTCTGCCTTCGCACAGGCGGCGAAATCCAGATAAACAACCCCGAGGTCGTCAGCAAATCGTACCCCGCCTTCTGGGACGACCTCAAGAAAGCAGGTTTTAAGATATGCGACAATTAGACATCACGTGTTGCGGACAGCACGAAGTATGCGAGAAAGACCTTCTGCGAGTCGGGGAGGACATCGAGTACTATGAGGACGAGGAGCTCGACCGCTTCCGTGGCCAGACTAGCTATAGCGAGGAGGAGGTGGAGGAGTTTCGCGAGGTGCTCTACACGATGCGGACCGATGAAGTGGCCGGCTGGGTGCACAGCCTCGAGCTGCGCAGAGTCCCGCTTCCCGACGAGTTGAAGGACGAAGTTTTGCTTATTGTTGGAGAGCAAACACAATAAAAAGCCTCGCGCGCACGTTATATATAATAATGTATGGGAAATAGTATGGCAATAACTGGCAGGCAAAAGGTTAAGCTTTGTGGCATGATGTGCATCGTGCTGCTGGCTCTCTTTGTGTCTTGTACGACCAAGAAGAATACGTCTGCCACACGCGCTTACCATGCTTTGACCGCACACTACAACACGCTCTACAACGGGCAAGTGGCTTATCTGGAAGGCTTTGAGGCACAGAGCAAAGGCCACAAGGACAACTTCAACGAAGTGCTGCCCATGTACATCTGCATGAACAAGACGACGGCAAACATGGGCAAGAGCAACTTCGAGACAGCCATCACCAAGAGCGAAAAGGCCATCAAGGTGCACAGCATCAAGAAACGTCCCATCATCAAAGGCAACAGTAAGCGTACAGAAAAAGAAAAGGCGTTCCTCGCTCGCAAAGAGTTCAACCCGTACATGTATCATGCGTGGTTCATGATGGCAGACGCGCAGTTCCAGAAGGGCGAGTTCTTCGAAGCCGCTTCCACATACAATTATATTATCCGCCTTTACAGCACGCAGCCCGACATCGCGTCTGTGGCAAAGGCAAAGTTGGCGCGTTGCTATGTTGCGCTTAACTGGCCATATGACGCAGAAGACTTGCTGAACAAGATGCAGCGCGACACCATTACACGTAACGGACAAAAGGAGCTTGAGAACACAAAGGCAGGCTATTATGTGCTGACGCGTCAGTATCAGGAAGCGATACCTCACCTGAAGAACGCCATCAGCACGACACGCGGCAAACTGCCAAAAGCGCGTCTTAACTTCCTGCTGGCCCAGCTTTATCACGAGACAGGTCGCGACACGATGGCCTACAAGACGCTCTCCAAAGTGATACGCGCCAATCCGCCTTACGAAGTGGCGTTCAACGCTCGCATCATGCAGACAGAGGTGATGCACAAAGGCAAGTTCCGCCAAATGATAGCACGCCTCAAGCGAATGGCTAAGAGCGATAAGAACAAGGACTACCTCGACAAGGTCTATTATGCGATGGGCAACATCTACCTTGCTAACGAGGACACCACACATTGTATTTATGCCTGGGAGAAGGGCTTGGAGGAAAGCAAGAAGAACGGTCCCGATAAGGCAACCTTGCTCTTGCACCTCAGCCAGCTCTATTGGGAACAGGAGAACTATATTGAAGCCGCACGCACTTACAAGCTTTGCGTCAGCGCGCTCGACAAGGAGCACGACGAGTACAAAGAGACGGAGCGTCGTAGCAAGATACTTTCCGACCTGGAGCCGCACCTGAGCACCATCAAGCTTCAGGACAGCCTGCAGGTTCTTGCACAAAGCCCCGAGGAAGTTTACCTCGCAGCCATCGACCGCGTCATTGCTGCTCTTCGCAAGAAGGAAAAAGAAGAGGCGAAGAAGGCTGCCGCGAACGGTACGTTCAATCCTAACGCTATGAACAATGGCGCAATGGCTGGCGCAGCCACAGGCATGGGCAAGGATGCAGCTGCGAGTCAGATGAACCAGATGGGCATGACGGGCGGCCAGCAGCAAGGTGACTGGTACTTCTACAATCCGATGACCGTGCGCAACGGCATACAAGAGTTCCAGAGGCGTTGGGGTATGCGTCCCAACGAGAACTTCTGGCGCATCAGTAACAAGCAGACACTTCTTGCAAGCATGAGCGAGGAAGAAGCCAAGAAGTATGCCGAGTTTGATGAGGCAGCAGCCGACAGCCTCTATGGTGCAGCAACAAGTGCCGCCGAAGCAGATAGCATTGCAGCTGCAGAAAAGGCAAAGAAAGACTCCTTGGGAAACGACCCCCACGAACGCGAGTACTATCTCAAGCAAATACCTTTCACGGAGGAACAGATGGAAGCGTCGAACCGTTTGCTTGGCGATGCCCTCTACAATGCGGGCATCAAGGAGCAGGAACAGCTCGAGAACTTCCCTTTGGCAGAGAAAACGATGATTCGCTTCCTCAACGATTTTCCGGAACACGACGGCACGGACAACGTTTTCTATCACCTCTTCCTGCTTTATGGACGCCAGAACGACCTTGAGGGTGCCGAGGAATACAAAGGCTATTTGCTCGAGGACTATCCCGATGCCAAGCTTGCTTTCCTCTTGGGCAACCCGAACTACGAGATGATAGCTCGCGATGGCAAGCACGTTGAGGACAGCATTTATGCTGAGGCTTACGCTGCTTATCAGACGGAACAATATAATAAGGTAGAGGAGAACTACAAGTTCAGCACCGATAACTTCCCAGAGGGCAAGCACAGAGCACGCATGATGTTCATCCGCGCCATGAGTGCGCTTTACGGCGGAGAGCGCGATACGTTTATGGTGACGCTTCGCGACGTTGTGCAGAAGTACTCGAAGGAAGAGGTGGGCGAGATTGCGCAAGCCATCGTCAAAGGCATCGACGACGGACGCCCGCTGATGAGCGACCGCTATGATGCAAGCAGCATTTGGAGCCGTCGTACACGTGTCGAGTCTGATGACAGCACGGCAACTGTGCCCGTCCTCAAGGACGACCGCTATTGCGACTTCAACTTCGTCCTCGCTTACCCGACGGGCAGCCTCGACGAGAACATGCTGGTCTTCGAGATGGCGCATTACAACTTCACGAACTTCATGGCGCGAAACTTCGACATCGAGATACAAGCTGACGCTGGGCTGACCATGATGATCATCAAGGGCTTCTTCTCATACGACGAAGTGCACGCTTACGCACAAAAACTCTATGCCGACGAGCATATGCGAACAAAGTTGGAAGGCATCCGCACGTTGCTCATCTCCGACGACAACCTGAAGATGATAGGCAAGGAGTTCAGCTTCGACGACTACAAGGCATTCTACGATGAGCACTTCGCTCCGCTTGAAATACCAGAAGACCTCAAGATAGACACCCCTGCCGACCTTGAGATTCTCGATCCCGACGAGTTAGATAAGCGGGAAGAGGAGGAGAAGGAGCAGGAAGCAGAAACCCAGGAAGAGGACGACTTCCCGTTTGGCTGGTAACTTTACTATAGGTACTATAGTCCCTATAATAATTACTATAAGAAATAAGGACAATGAACTACAAACTGCTTTGGGTTGACGATGAGATTGAGCTCCTGAAGGCTCACATCCTGTTCCTCGAGAAGAAGGGCTACGAGGTGGAGACCGTTACGAATGGCTATGATGCTCTCGACCGCTGTTCGGAAGAGTCGTTCGACCTCATCTTGCTCGACGAGAACATGCCCGGCCTCAGCGGTCTCGAAACGCTGACTCGCGTGAAGGAACTGCTGCCTGCTACACCTGTGGTAATGGTGACGAAGAGCGAGGAAGAGCACATCATGGAGCAAGCCATCGGCGCGAAGATTGCCGACTATCTTATCAAGCCCGTCAACCCCACGCAAATCCTGCTGACGCTCAAGAAGAATATCCAGCAAAAGGAGATTGTGACGGAGCACACGCAGACGGGCTACCAGCAGGAGTTCGCTCGACTGGGCATGCAAATCAACGACGCTTCGAGCCTCGATGAATGGAAAGAAGTCTATAAGAAGCTGACGTATTGGGAGTTGCAGTTGAGCGAGGCAGAGAGTGGCATGCAGGAGATGCTTGCAATGCAGCGGCACGAAGCCAATGCCGAGTTCGCCAAGTTCATCCGCAAGAACTACATGCGCTGGATGGAAAAGCCCGAAGACCGTCCCGTGATGAGCCCCGACATCTTCAAGCGAACCATCTTCCCTTTGCTTGACAAGGGCGAGAAGGTGTTCCTCGTCGTCATCGACAACTTCCGCTACGACCAGTGGCGCGTCCTGTTGAATGAAATCGGCGATGCTTTCACCGTCGAGGAGAACCTTTATTGCAGCATCCTTCCGACCGCGACGCAGTACGCTCGCAACGCCATCTTCAGCGGACTCATGCCCAACGACATCGCCAAGATGTTCCCTGACCTCTGGGTCGATGAAGACAGCGAGGAGGGCAAAAACCTTAACGAGGAGCCGCTCGTCAGGACTCACTTCGAGCGCTATCGCCGCAAGAACACCTTCTCGTATCACAAGATAAACCATTCGGGCGCCGCCGAGAAGTTCGTTGCGCAGATACCGCAGTTGCAGAAGAATGACTTGAACGTTGTTGTGATTAACTTCATCGACATGCTTAGCCATGCTCGCACGGAAAGCCTCATGGTGAGGGAGCTCGCTAGCAACGAGGCAGCGTATCGGAGCATTACGCAGAGCTGGTTGCGACACTCGGCTGTGAGCGATCTCTTCCGCAGTCTGGCCAATCAGGATTGCACCGTGGTGCTGACCACCGACCACGGCAGCATCCGTTGCTACAACCCCATCAAGGTCATCGGCGACCGCAATACGAACACCAACCTCCGCTACAAGTTGGGCAAGCACCTCTCGTACAATCCGAAGGAAGTCTTCGAGATAAAGGAACCCTTACGTGCAGGCCTGCCGAGCCCAAACATCAGCACGACCTACATCTTTGCTATGCAGGATGACTTTTTCGCCTATCCGAACAACTATAACTACTATGTCGGCTACTACAAGGACACGTTCCAGCACGGCGGCATCAGCATGGAAGAGATGCTCATTCCGCTTGTAACGCTGAGAGGAAAGAAACGGTAAGATGATGGAAATTAAGATAGAAAACATAGAGCATCTTGCTTCGGCAGCACGTAAATTTGTCGATGAAATGGGCGAAAATCGCGTTTTTGCCTTCTATGGCAAGATGGGGGCAGGCAAGACGACCTTCATCAAAGCCATCTGCGAGGCAATGGGTGTGAAGGATGTTGTTGCATCGCCAACGTTCGCCATCGTCAACGAGTATGCCGACGCAGAAGGCCAGCCTGTCTATCACTTCGATTTCTACCGCATCAAGAACCTCAGGGAAGCCTACGACATTGGTTGCGAGGAGTATTTTTACAGTGGTTATCCTTGCTTTATCGAGTGGCCGGAAATGGTCGAAGAACTGCTTCCAGAAGACGTTGTCAGTGTTCGGATAGAAGTCTCTGAGAATGAGGAACGTACAGTCTTCGTTGGCTGAGACGTGAAACGCCGCCTGCGGAGATGCCAAACGCCGCACGCGGAAATTGCCAACGCCGCACGCGGGGATTGCCAACGCCGCACGCGGCGTTTTTTGATTCCGTGTAGGGGAATGTAATTTTTTACTTTTTCAGACGATAAATGAGGCGGTATGTTCCGCTGCTCAGCTCGATGGGTTCCGTCGGTTTGTAACGTTCGGGTTCCGGATCGGGCTTGCGGTCTCTTTGCTTCTCGTTGAAGACAAGTCCGGTTCGGTTCAGGTTCTTGGGTGCCATCTCGACCGATTCAGCATTTAACTCCCTGGGACAAAGCACACTGGCTGTCGTGCCGACGGGAATGGTGAGACGCAGGTCGAAGGTGCTCTGTGAGCGTTTCCAATCGACGATGATGTCGCCATAGGGCGTCGGCTTAAGGGCGCGGACGAACGTCAAGCAGTCCGGCAGCTGCGGCTGTATGAAGAAATGTCGGTAGGCCGATTGCGACGTGTCGCCCTGAATGCCGGCCAGCGCCTGGTAGAACCACGAGCCGATGCCGTTGTAGCAGTTGTGGATGCGACTGCGGCGTGCGTTCCAATGCTCCCAAGTTGTCGTTGCGCCGTTGTCTATCATATAAAGATAACCCGGGAAGCTGTGCTGCTTCAGCATGTCCGCCATGAGCTGCACGTTGCCTGCGCGGGTGCACCATTGCGTCAGGATTGGGATGCCCACCAGTCCCGTGAAGAGATGTCCGTCGAAGCGTTCGTAGGTCTCTCGCTTCAGGGCATTGTTGACCTTCTGCCTCAAGTCGTCGGGCACAGCGCCCACAAAGAGCGGGAAACTTTGATCGAGCTGCAGGCCGTTGGCGTAGGTCGCATTCTTCTTATTATAATATGTGGCGTGGATGCGTTGGTTGATGTCCGTCTGCTTCTGGCGGTAGAGCTGTGCGTCGCCTGTCTTGCCGAGCAGTTCGGCCGTGTTTGCCATGATGCCATAGACCCAGCTCATCGAACAGGAGTTCACGAGGTCGATGCTCTCGGTATGCGTCTGGTGCTCCTCGTTAGGCAGTGCCCAGTCGCCGAGGAACCAGTCCTTGCGGCGTGTGCTCGGCCAGCGGTGTTCTACTGTGAGGAGTCCGTCGGGCATGTATTGCTCTGCGTAAGCGAGGTAGCGTTGCATGTTTGGATAGTACCACTGGAGCAGCCTAATGTCGCCGTACTGCTGGTACGTTTGCCAAGGCGCGTTGGCGATGAAGGCACACCAGAACGGTCCGCCGCCGCATTGCCAGAAGGCTGGACCGACGTGAGGCACCTCGCCATCGTCGCCTTGCGCATCTGTGTAGCCCTGCAGCCAGTTGCGATAGAGTGGATACATGTCGTATTGCAGCTGCGCCGCCAAGATGGAGGCATTGCCGTCGCCGCCGTAACCTTGCCGCTCGATATGCGGGCAGTCCACCATATAGCCGCCGAGCGTCAGGCAGCGGAATGTGTAGTGCACCATGTCGTGAATGGCACAGAGGTCCTTATCGTTGCAGACAAACGATGAGCCCTTCTCGTAACCCGTGTGGACAAGCATGCCAGCGATATCCGAAAGGGCAGGCTGATGGTCAAGACCCTCTATTTTAATATATCGGTAAGCGTGGTAATTGAACTTGTTCTGGAACGTCTCGTCGCCATCGCCGCTTGCAATGTAATGGTCGGTGAAGACACCTTCGTCGAAGTCGCCGCTGAGTGCCAGCCAGTCGCAGTAACTGATGGTGATACGCTGTCCTTTGCGAAGCTTGCCGAGATGGATGCGCGTCCATCCCACAATGCTGCGTCCCATGTCCACCATCCATTTGTTGCCGTCGAAGCGCGACACCTGTTGGGCCTGCACCTCCATCATGATGCGGTTCGCCTCGCACATCATCGGCGTAATCTCTTGGGCAGGAAGTTCCATCGTTGTCACGTTTTGCCAGGAGACCGCATCAAGTGTCGAGGAAGAAAAGTCGGGCAGGAGCTCTGCCGCATTGACCACTTCGCCGCCGAACGTCCAAGCGCCTGCGATGCCGTCGTCATAATAGCCGCTGCCCCTTGCTTGCCAAGTGTCGTCAGTTGCGATAAGTGTCTGCCAACCTGTTCCCTGTTGCTGGTCAATCTGTGCCAAGACATAAGGGCCGCCTTTCTGAACGCCTACGATGTTCGGGTTGTCGTAGAAGCCCCCGCCAAGCCAGATGACGAAGTCGTTGCGGCCTTTGCGAAGTTTGCCGTCGAGGCAGTAAGTCATCGCCTGATGCCGTTTGCTGTACTCCACGACAGAAGGTGTCAGGACGTCGTCCGAGATACGTTCTCCGTTGAGCCATACCTCATGATAGCCCAAGGTGCTGATGTGCAGGAAGGCAGGAGACTTAGTGTCCGAACAGTCGAACGACTTATAGACGAGCGGCTGCACCTTGCGGTCTTCGCGTTGCATGCCAATATATTTGCCTTTCCAAACCGCCTTATCAACAATGCCGACAGAGAACCTCGCGCCTCTTGCCCAGTCGCCTCCCTTGCCGTTCTCGTCCCATACCTTCACTTGCCAATAGACGACGCTACGGCTCTCGAGTGGCTTGCCTGCATACGTCACCCATACCTGCTTCTCACTCTCCACCTTGCCACTGTTCCAGAGGTCTGCCTTGTTTTCTGTAAGCAAATCGGGTCTCGAGGCCGCAAGTATTTGATAAGCCGATTGCCGCACACCATTGTGGTCTTGCGTGAGCTTCCAACTCAGTGCAGGGGAGGTCGTGTTGATGCCCCATGGCTGATGCAAAAGTTCGCAGCGAAGGTCGTAAGCTGTGAGTGCTGCTTGTACGTACGAGGCTGCTAGCAGAAGCACTGCAGCCATGATGCTTTTTGTCTTCATCTATATCTTTTTATGATTTCTGCAGCAAAGATACAAAAAAAATTGTACCTTTACGCACGAAATCCTTAATATTATCATTTATAAGATGCCTAATTATCTCGTCTTCTCTGCTTTAGGGCTTTACATACTGCTGCTTGTTCTCTTTACGAGGCTTGTGAAAACGAAAGGCGATAACAACGCCTTCTTTCGTGCAGGCAGGAAGTCGCCGTGGCTGCTCGTCGCCTTTGGCATGATAGGGGCAAGTATCAGCGGTGTGAGCCTTGTCAGCGTGCCGGGCTGGGTGCATCAGAATGGCATGACTTACATCCAGATGTGCCTGGGCTTCTTTGCAGGCTTTGTTACCATTGCCTACGTGTTGCTCCCTCTATATTACCGCCTTCGCCTAACCAGCATTTACGGCTATCTTGCCGAACGTTTCGGACGTCGCAGCCATCTGACGGGAGCCTGCTTCTTCCTCTTGAGCAAACTGACAGGAGCCGCAGCCCGTCTGTTCTTGACTTGTACGGTTCTTCACGAGATGGCCATCCGACCTCTCGGTCTTCCCTTCGCTTTCACAGTAGGTGCCGTTCTGCTCGCTATCTTTCTTTATACAAGGAAAGGCGGCATCGAGAACATCGTCCGCACTGACGCTTTGCAGACTTTCTGCATGCTTCTTGCCACGGGTTGCATCGTCTGGGGCGTCTCGATGAAGATGAATCTCTCGCCTTCAGGCATTGCGGAAACCATTTCCCAAAGTCCGATGGGACGGATGTTCTGCTGGGACGCGACGAGCACACAGTTTTTCCTGCGGCAGTTCATCAACGGCATGTTCATTACCATCGTGATGAACGGCCTTGACCAAGATATGATGCAGAAGAATCTGACCTGCAGCTCTCTGCGTTCTGCGCAGAAGAACATGTGCCTTTATGGCTTCTGCATTCTGCCCGTCAACTTGCTCTTCCTCGTCCTTGGCGTGTTGCTTTACACCTTTTCTGCTCAGCAAGGACTCGCCATTCCTGAAGCAGGAGACCGCTTGTTGCCTATGCTTGTAGGCTGTGGGGCACTTGGAACCTTCGTCGTCTTTCCTTTCACCATCGGTATCACCGCGGCAGCGCTCTCCAGTGCTGACAGCGCCATGACCTCGCTCACCACAAGCATCTGCGTCGATATCCTCAGGATTGAACAGGTCGGAGTAGAGCAAAAGAAAGCCCTGAGCATTCGTCATTGCGTACATCTGGGCGTTGCCCTTGCCTTCGCCCTCTGCATCGCCGTCTTCCACATCGCAGGCAGCGGCACGATTATCGACACCATCTATCGTCTGGCAGGCTACACCTACGGCCCGCTGTTAGGACTTTTCAGCTTCGGACTCTTCACCCGAAGAAAGGTGAACGACAGCGCTGTTCCATACATCGCCATCATCTCTCCGATTGTTTGTGCAGTGCTCGATTACCTCGCTCCACTTCTCTGGAACTATCATTTCAGCTACGAACTCCTGCTCCTAAACGGCGCTCTGACCTTCTTCGGCCTACTCGCGTCAAGCCGCCACGAGAGATGATTCAAAACTTCTCTAGAGAACTTCGCAAACTTCTCTAGAGAACTTCGCAAACTTCACGTGTGAACTTTGGCAACTTTACGAGAGAAGTTTTAGCTCGACACAGCAAGACGTCTTTTGAACTATATGCAAAGTCCACACTCGTCACAGATTGACGGGTGCGGACTCATGAATGATAATAGCGAACCAGACGGCTGTTCGAAGGCATCGAAGCTCACGCCTGTGGTCTCAGCATCAATCTTTATAGTTTTGGTGTCGCCCTTGGTGTCGACATACTTGAAGTCATACTCAAAGACGTCCAGTGTGCTGAGCTGGATGACGAGTGTCAGCGTGACGTCGGCTGATTCAACTTTTTTGTCTTCCTGCTGTCCGTCCTGCTCTTCCTCGGGGGATTGTTATTCTCCTTTCAGTTCGAAGTGCTGGAAGTCTTTGCACGACGTCCAGTCGCCTCCCCACTCGAATCCTTCATCGATGAAGAGTTTGTAGCAGAGGTCGTCGTGGTCTATCTTGTAGGGGAAGTTCTGTGTGCGGTCGCAATACTCCACGGCTGTGGCGGGCTGCACATATCGAGTGCCGTCTTCGCGGTCTTTGTAGTAGGGGTTGTAGAGTGTGTTGATGTCGACAGCCAGTCCGCGGGCATGCTTCGAGAGTTTGCTGGAGCCGCTGATGGGACGGTAGCAGAAGCATGACGAGTTGTTGTCGCGCATCTGTGCCTCGTCGTCGGCATCATAGACATCGGGCAGGAGCATGCGCTGTATGGGGTATTTGGCTTCGAAGAGTTTACGCATGATGTTGCATACGGTACCAGCTATCAGATGGTTGCAAATCATCTCGCCGAGGTGTATCTGATTGTCGTAGTCCCAATGGAGTACCTTGATGTGTTGCAGGTCGTCGCGCCCTATGTAGGGGTTTTCCTTGTATGTCTTTCCCTGCATGCTCTCCCACACCTCATCGCTTATATCTCCGGTGGTGAAGCACATATCCAGCCCATAGGCGTCGACGGCTTCCTGCGAGACCACTGCCCCTGCTCGCCAGTCTATCAGGTACTCTGTTCCAGGTACGTATTTCTGGTCGGAATCGTCGCCAGACTCATCGTCATCATCATCGATCAGGCCGAAGGGGTTGCCTGTAGGCGTCTGATTGTTTTCGGCCAACCAGTGTCCCCAGCCCGTGTTCATGTGGAAGTGTTTTGGATTTTTATAAGTATTTGTAACACAGACAGAAACAAATACACCCCGAAGTAAAAAAGTGCAATTGTCGATTTGTCGATTTTGGTGCCAACGCGAGCAGTTTTTCTATCATAAAAACCATACAAGATTTAACAATTTATTAAGATTATTTAACATGTGAGTTTTAACCATTTTGAGCTTTTGGCAACTTCGGTGAGCAAAGACAAAGGATTTTTGCCAGTCAAAAGAGAGAAGATAAAGTATCAAAATGGGAGCATTTGTACCGACCTTGTACCTCGGTTGCGCTAAGTAACTGTGTGACAAGGTCGGTTAATAATTCAAAATCAACTCATGCATGGCATTTTGATTCATTTTAGAGGGAAATGTGCACTATATCGTGTTAAAGTCTGTCATATCAGAACCT
>CACYYM010000030.1 GCA_902778625.1 uncultured Bacteroidales bacterium | reverse complement strand
CGGCTCGGAAATAAATGACCTGACACTCTATGTGCTGAAGGACTGCAAAGCTGCCTACATGGCTCATAACGTCTGGAAGAACTTCGGCAACATTGTCGAACTGCCCTACCACTTCCAGGATGGCAAAGTCTTCTACGCCATCACAGGCCCCAACACAGTAAGCGTCGTCCACCGCAACCCCAGCTACAATAGCTATTGGGGACAAGTCACCATCCCTTCAACAGTCAAGCACAAAGGCACCACCTACACAGTCACCGAGATAGGCAATGTGGCCTTCCTCAGCAGCTCACAACTGACAAGGGTAATCATCCCCTCGACCGTGACAAGAATTGGCAACCGCAGCTTCAAGGATTGTCCTATGCTGACGAGCATCACGATACCTGAGAACGTGCAGAGTATTGGCGTCTATGCCTTCGATGGCTGTACGGCTTTACAGGAAGTTAATTGCTGGGCAACAGAACCTCCTTCAATAGACTACACGACCTTTAGCGAAAGCCATTATCAGGGCGTAACGCTCAATGTTCCTGTCGGTTGCCACGATGCCTATATGTTTGCCAATGTTTGGGAGCTCTTCTACGACATCTTCGATGGAATAGGCGACCTTAAAGACTCTAAGGACCTTGAGGACTCTAAGGACAATGTCTTCAATCTTTCCGGTCAGCGCATCAGCACTCCGCAGAAAGGCATCAACATTGTTGGCGGGCGAAAGATTCTTGTAAAATAAAAAATGCAGAGATAGATATGAAAGTCATCAGCACACAAAAGGCTCCTGCAGCCATTGGGCCATACAGTCAGGCCATTCAGATTGGCAACCTCGTCTATACATCCGGACAAATTCCTATCGACCCCTCGACTGGAAAGTTTGCAGAAGGTGGCATCAAGGAACAGACTCGACAATCGCTCCTCAATGTGAAAGCAATCCTTGAGGAAGCAGGACTGACAATGAAGAATGTTGTGAAGACTACAGTCTTCATGGCCGACATGAACGACTTTGCCGACATGAATGCCATCTATGCAGAATTCTTCTCTGAGCCCTACCCTGCTCGCTCTGCCGTTGCCGTGAAGACTTTGCCGAAGGGTGCTTTGGTGGAGATTGAGGCTGTGGCTGCCCTACCCCAATGAAGGGTGGATAAGTGCTTCCGCCCTTACTCTACATCTCTCCCCATTATGTCATAGGTGTGTTCTGCCCGATGGATGTAGATTTTGCCGTTTTTTAGCTCTTTCTTTGCTTTATTGCAGTCTGGCTGCTCTGGGAGGCTGGGCTGGCTGTCGGGTATTTCTTCTTCGCCAGTGTACCACAACCCTGCATGCTCGCGATTGGCCCATGCACACTTCCATGCTTGCCCGTCAGGCGAGGGTTCCATGGGGGCGTCGGTGGGCACACTGTCATAACCAAGCTTCAAGAAGAGATAGCCTTTTGTGCCCTTGATGATGGCACAATAGTAGTTGTCGCCCATCTGGCCACTTCCTGCCCATTGCTGCACTATCTCGGATTGGCTGTGCACACCTGCTGCCTTGCGGGCCATGATGAAGGCGTGACACTCCTCTTTGTGGTTGTTCCAATAGGGATAGACCACGCACGGCACACCAGGCATGCTGAGCAGAAAGGCCAGGGCCATGCGCGCCTGACGGTCATCCATGGCATTGGGCGAGCCATAGAGGTTGCTGCCTTCGCGGAAGGAGTCATGGTTGTCGATAAAGGTGACGGTATGCTTCGGGTCGTGATGGATAAGCGAGTAGCGGTCTGTAGCGAGCGCTTTGAGGTTGTATGTCCTGATGGCATCATTATAATAGTGGAACTTGCCTGGGAAGTCGAAGACATAGGTCTCGTAGTTTGCATCTTTCAGGAAGCCCAACTGCTTGTCGATGTTTCCGTCGAACACCTCTGCCACGCAGAAATAAGGGGCACTTGCTCGGTTGTAGTCGAAGAGGGTGGAGCCGGAGATGCCCTTCATGAAGTCATAGCGGAAGCCGTCATAGCCGATACTGTCGCGCATCCAGGTGAGGTATGCTCGGCTCATTTCGCGCACTTCGCGTTTGCCGTGAGCAAGGTCGCGCGAATAGATGCTATTATACTCCTGATAGTCCCAAGAGTAGTTTCCTGATTGGTAAGACACGCTCTTGTCATCTGGCGTCAGTTCTGCCGTATTGTGATTGCCACAATCGCCTGTCATGCTTCTGTCGATGCGCCCAGGCATTTGGTCGTCGGCAAACATTTCATCTTCTGCGGTTATCCAGCTCCAATCAGGCTTGAACGAGCCGTAGCGGCCGAAGTCGTTGACGGTCCAGTTGCACCAATTCTTGTCTTCGCCGTCATATTCGTCTACATGTCCAGCACTGGTATGGTTCAGCACGATGTCGGCCACGACTTTCGCTCCGCCTTGATGCAGCTTTGAGATGAGCTGTTGCAGCTCTGCCGCTGTGCCCCAAGGGCTGTGGCCGTGGTGTCCGAGCTCATCTTCGAAGGTGCCTTGATGGCTGTAGTTCATGGGCAGATAACCAGTGAAGTCGGCTGTCTCTCCGGAGGGAGCGAGCCAAATGAGGTCGAAATATGCTGCCAGTTCGGATGCCTCTTCGCCGAGCTTCTCCCATGAGACGTCGCCATATTCTGTATAGGGGATTGCTGTGTTTCCGTCGTGAGCCCAATAGAATGCCTGCAGCATGACGTCGGGGTTCCTGTCGGGTACGGCTGTTTCGTAGAGCGTGGCTTGCTTTGGGTTGTAGGGATAGACGACGCTCAGGGTTTTGCTGGATGTGTTGAAGGCAAACTCGTAATCGCCCTTGATGGTTGTGGCGATTCGGCAATTGCCATCAGCTGTGGACATTGTCCAATTGGTGCAGTGAGCCCGTGTCATTGTGCCTCCGTTGCCGTACCATTCGCTGTCGCGGTTTATCTTGAACTCGTATTCTTTACCTGGTTCAAGTGTCAAGGTGGCATATAATGTGTTCTCTGCGCCGTCGGTTTTGGCCTCCATTTTCGTCGGGCCACTCCAATCGGATGCCTTGAAGTTGCCTTGCAATAGCCATTCACCCGTTTGTGCACCAAGCGTCAGCACGCAAAACGCCGTAATTATAAATAAAAAAAGCTTTTTCATGACGTTAAATCCGCTGCTATTTAGTTTAAGTTTATCTTTTTCACTGATTCAATCTTCATACCTTCAATCTGATTTGTACCGATTTTTGATGCAAAGATACAAAAAAAAAAAATCAATTCTCAATTTTGAATTTAATAATTATGAACTTTGATTTGTTCTTCGTACCTTTGACTTCGTCGTTCCGCCTGCGCCTGAGCACCTACGGAGCGCAAGAAGGTACTTTCGCTCGGAAATACTCAAATAAATTTTGTATTTCGCTCGCTTATTCATACCTTTGCAGCAGAAAACATAAAAACAGAAAAACTATGAAACAGAAAAACATTTTTGCAGTTCTGCTGATGTTGTCGGCAGGGTTGCTATCGGTAAAAGCACAGGTAAACGATTGGCAGAACTGGATGGCAAACCTCGACGACAATGCATTCGTCTGCCAACTCTCAATCCCTGGAGCACACGACGCTTGCTCAAGCTCCTTCTCGGGATGGAGCGCCATCGGGGCTGCCGTCGCCGGAAAAGTACAGAACAAATCCGTGGAACAAATGCTACCGCTGGGCGTCCGGCTCTTTGACCTGCGACCTAACAACCAACTCAACATCCATCACGGCATACTGCAAACCAGCTACACCTTCAACGGCGTAATGGGACAGCTGCGCGACTACGTCACCAATCACCCGACAGAATTCTGTATCGTGCTCGTCCGGCACGAAGTCGAAGGAGATAGCGGCAACGACAACTTCGCCGACAAAATGCAGCAAAGCCTCGCAAACTTCAGCGACTATCTCATCGACTTTCGACCAAACCTTACTGTCGGCGAAACGCGAGGCAAAATACTCTTCCTTAGTCGAGATGACTACAGCGGACCCCTCCGCGGAGGAAAAGTCACAGACTGGCGCGACAACCAATCCGACATCAACAACATGCTCGGTGCACATTGCAACGGCCCAGAAACTTACAAGTGTTCCCTATGGGCACAAGGCTACTACGAATACACAAATGTCGATGCCAAAAAAAACGTCATCGAAGCTATGCTAAACAAAAGTTGGCAACTCGCTGGCAAATACGACTATACGTGGGTCATCAACAGCTTGGACGGGTATAGAAGCGATGTCACATACACCAATTCTGCCACTCAGGACAACGCCAAAACCGTGAACCCATACCTGCAAAACCTTCTCGCTTCCGGCAATTACAACGGCCCTGCTGGTCTCGTCTTTATGGACTATTGCTGCGACGGCGATGGCTCCGGCTACTACGGGCTGAGCCTCACAAAAGAACTCATCAACCACAACTTCCGCTACACCATGTCCAAGCAAGGTGACCCCATCTACGACACCCAAGGCAACCTCTACGTCGCACCAAAAGGACAGGAAATGATGTGGGAAGCAAAGACCTACAGCGTAACAACTCCCACAAACGCCAGCACGGCTAACGGAGTCTCAGCACCCTCTGGCTGGTACCAACCCGATTTCGACGACTCGAATTGGGAAACAAGACGATACCCCACTGGCACAAGTACAAACTCACCATACTTCTCTGCATGGGAAGGAGAATACAACGTACTCTTCATCCGTCGTGAATTCTACATCGACCACGACCCAAGCATCGACACCTATACCCTCTACTTCTGCCACGACGACGACTGCAAAATCTATATCAACGGCAGAAACGTCAAAAACGAAACAAACTGGATTAGCACCTACTCATCCTACAACATCACTTCCGCCAGGCTGAACATCGGTCGCAACGTCATTGCTATCCGCCAACAGCAAAACACTGGTGGTGCATATTTCGACTGTGGCGTGCTCCGCAAAGAAGGCACCAAAGCTCCCTGCAAACTCACGAGCGACAAGTGGCACACCTTCGTTGCATCTGGTCACAACGTCGATTTCAGTTCAACCAACGTCAAAGCCTATAAAATAGTGGAAATCTTGGGGAGTAGCCCCACATTTGCCCGGACAGAAGAAGTCACCGTAGTGCCCGCCAACCAGGCGGTTGTAGTACGTTCCGAAAATGGTGCAGGCACTTATCAGATTCCAGTAACCGAAAATGCAGAACCCCTCGAAGATAACCTCCTGAAAGCAACCCTAGGCCCGCTCGATGTGACACAAGAAAACAACATCTACAGCATCGACATCCAGAACGGCTTTTCGGCCTTCTTCCCAGTAACAGCAGGAAACACCGTAGCGAAAGGCAAAGGCTACCTTGACTTGAGCGACAGCAACGTCAAGCCCCCATACATCCTACTTGACCTCGACGATGACCCGACTGGCATCAAGGCAATTCAAGATTCAAGACTAAAGAATCAAAATGAAATCTACAAGCAGGGCTCGACGATAGTCAACCTCGCCGGTCAACGCCTCCACAAGCCCCAGCGCGGCTTGAACATAATAAACGGCCGTAAAGTAAACTATCCTTAAGCTCAGCTTCTATACAAAATTCTAACCTTATATACTTCCTTAACCTTATAATAAAATTTTACCTACAATAGATAATAAAAAAAAGATTCCTAATCTCACGACTAAGAATCTCAACCTTAAAAATCTAATACCATGAAAAACACTTTTGCTTCAGCGGTGCGGACGAGGCTCGAACTCGCGACCCCTAGCGTGACAGGCTAGTATTCTAACCAAACTGAACTACCGCACCATTACTCAGTTAAGAGTTTTAAGTTTTGAGTTAAGAGTTATCTCTTTCCTCGAGCGGAAAACGAGACTCGAACTCGCGACCCCGACCTTGGCAAGGTCGTGCTCTACCAACTGAGCTATTTCCGCATTATCGTGGGCAGGGACAGATTCGAACTGCCGAAGCCGTGAGGCAACAGATTTACAGTCTGCCCGTTTTAACCACTTACCTACCTACCCAGTCCACTGACCGAAGGTCAGACTCGTGACTCCTGCGGGATTCAAACCCACAACCTTTTGATCCGTAGTCAAATGCTCTATTCAGTTGAGCTAAGGAGCCATCCTTTTCTGGTGGGCGCTGAGGGATTCGAACCCCCGACCCTCTGCTTGTAAGGCAGACGCTCTGAACCAGCTGAGCTAAGCGCCCAATCCGTTGTTTAAAACACCTCGCTCGGTATCTCTTTCGCGAATTGTGCTGCAAAGATACGGCAATTTCCGAAAATGACAAAACTTTTTGAGCTTTTTTTCGAAAAAAAAATGTCTTTTCGGCCTCTTTACATTATATTATATATGAGAATGGGAGTTTATTCAAAGTTTTTTGTATCTTTGCACTTGAAATGTAATAAACAACAAAGATTATGGGAAAGATTAAATGCATAGGCATCCTCACCAGTGGTGGAGATGCTCCTGGTATGAACGCAGCCATTCGTGCCGTCACTCGTGCCGGTATAAGTAACGGTTTCACTATCAAGGGTATTTATCGTGGCTACGATGGCCTTATTAAAGGCGAAGTTAAGACGTTCACGACTGAGGATGTTAGCGGCATCATCACGCGTGGTGGCACAATCCTGAAGACTGCTCGAAGCAAGGATTTCATGACTCACGAAGGCAGAAAGAAGGCTTACGAGACTTGTATAAAGGAAAAGATTGATGCACTCGTCGTGATTGGCGGTAACGGCTCATTGACCGGTGCTCGCGACTTCGGTATGGAATTCGACTTCCCTGTTATCGGACTGCCTGGCACTATCGATAACGACCTCTATGGCACGGACTCTACTATCGGCTACGATACGACGATGAATACCATCATGGAGTGTGTTGACCGTATTCGTGATACAGCGAACTCGCACGAACGCATCTTCTTTGTTGAGGTGATGGGACGCGACGCTGGATTCTTGGCACAGAACTGCGCTATTGCTTGTGGTGCAGAGGCTGCCATCGTGCCAGAAGAAACGACCAATGTGGACCAGTTGGCAGAGTTCATGGGCCGCGGCATTCGTAAGTCGAAGAAATCGTGTATCGTTATCGTTTCAGAGAGTCCCAAATGCGGTGCCCTTTATTATGCCGACCGTGTAAAGAAAGAGTTCCCTGGGTTTGATGTGCGCGTCTCTATTCTCGGCCATTTACAGCGAGGCGGCAGTCCGTCGGCTCACGACCGCATCCTTGCAAGCTGTACTGGAGCTGGAGCTATCGAGGCCATCAAGCAAGGGCAACGTAACGTGATGGTGGGCATCCGTAACAACGAGGTGGTCTATGTCCCATTTAGCGAATGCATCCGAACTGACAAACGCTTCGACAAGCGTCTTATCACAGTACTTAACGAACTAAGCATTTAAGCCATGAACAACATTACTGATCTTCTGCAATTCCTCGACAGTTCACCCGTGAACTTCCTTGCAGTCGAGACCATTAGTAAGCAACTCCAAGAGACTGGCTTCGAGCGTCTTGATGCTTGCGAAAAGCTTGGCAAGATGAAGCCCGGCAAGCAGTTCTTCCTCACGAAGAACGACTCGTCCATCTATGCCTTCCGTATTGGTTCTGAGCCTCTTAGTGAGGCCGGCTTCCACATGATTTGTGCACATTGCGACTCGCCAACTTTCCGCATCAAGCCTAATGCTGAGATGACTGGAGATGGTGGCACCGTTCGCCTCAACACAGAGGTCTATGGTGGCCCAATCATGAGCACTTGGTTCGACCGTCCACTCACACTTGCTGGCCGCGTTATTGTTCGTTCAAAGGATGTGATGCACCCCACTACAAAGCTCTTGCACGTCCACCGTCCCTTGTTGCAAATCAGCAACTTAGCAATTCACTTCAATCGCCAAGTGAACGATGGTGTGAAGCTGAGCAAGCAGAAGGACATGCTGCCTATTCTTGGCATCATCAAGGATGAGTTGGAGAAAGGCAATCTGCTCACTGGCCTTATTTGCAAAGAGCTGAAGGTGAAGCAGGAGGACATCCTCGACTTCGACCTCTACCTTGCTGACGCCACACCTGCCTGCACTTTCGGAATCCACGACGAGTTCATTTCAAGTGGACGACTCGATGACCTCAGCATGGTTCATGCAGGCCTCCAGGCTCTCTTGCAAAGCGGAAAGAAGACGCCAAAGGTAACACAAGTGCTTGCCATCTTCGACAACGAAGAGACGGGCTCGCAGACAAAGCAAGGTGCTGGCAGTCCGTTCCTGGCAAGCTTGATTGAGCGCATCGTTCTGGCCCAAGGCGGCACTACAGAGGACTTCCATCGCAGTATCGAGAAGGCCTTCATGGTGAGTGCCGATAATGCTCATGCCTGGCATCCAAACTACAGCGAGAAGTACGACCCGACGAATCATCCTGTGCTTGGAGGTGGACCTGTCATCAAGTTCAATGCGGCACAGAAGTATGCAAGTGATGCCGTTTCAGCAGCCGTCTTTGCAAGTATTTGCGAAAAGGCAGGCGTGCCTTGCCAGCGTTTCGTGAACCATAGTGATGTAGCTGGTGGCAGTACCCTCGGCAACATCCTCGCCTCTTCACTCCCAGTCAAGGGTGTCGATATGGGCAATCCCTTGCTGGCCATGCATAGTTGTCGCGAGACAGCCGCAGTTGCCGACCACCTCTATTGCATAGAAGCCTTCAAGACATTCTATTTGAGCTAAATCAGTCCTTTATAAGTTCGAGGAACTCGGCTTCGTTCATGATGCGGATGCCGAGTTTCTGTGCTTTCTCGAGCTTTGCTGGTCCCATGTTATCGCCAGCAAGGATGAAACTTGTTTTGTTGCTGATGCTGCCGACGTTCTTGCCGCCATGCTGCTCGATGAGCGCCTTGTATTCATCACGGCTGTGGTGCAGGAAGACGCCGCTTATGACGATTGACTGCCCTGCAAGTTTATCGGATTGAGCCTGCTTCTGTTGCTCACCAATTTCCATCTGAAGGCCATATCCGCGAAGACGCTCCACAAAGGCTTTATTGACGGGATTAGCAAAGTACTGAATGACGCTATCAGCAATCACTTCGCCTATGCCATTTACTTGCATCAGGCTTTCCTTCGAAGCCTCTGCCACCTTATCCATACTACCGTAATAGCGGGCCAGAGTCTTGGCAGCAATCTCGCCTACAAAACGGATTCCAATTGCATAGAGGACACGCTCGAAAGGCACTTTCTTACTCTCTTCGATGCTGGCTAATATCTTGCGAACGCCTTTGTTGTCAGAAGCAAGAGGGTCTGCAATTTGTTCCTCTCTAAGTTCGTACAGGTCGGCAGCATCATGAATAAGTCCTTGCCGATAGTAGTCGTCAACTGTCTCAGGTCCAAGCGAAGTAATGTTCATGGCCTTGCGACTGATGAAGTGCTCTATTCGGCCAAGAATGAGTGGCGGACAACCTGTATCGTTCGGACAATAATGTGCTGCCTCGCCTTCATAGCGGACGAGCTTCGAGCCACAAACTGGACAGTATTCAACGAAAGGAATTGCCAAACTATCTGGTTCGGATGGACTTGCCTTGCCAACAATCTTCGGAATAATCTCGCCTCCCTTTTCCACAAGCACACGATCTCCTACATGGAGGTCAAGACTGGCCATCACGTCGGCATTGTGGAGGGTTGCCCTGCGAACTTGAGTACCAGCCAATTGTACAGGGTCCATGTTTGCAACAGGCGTCACAGCTCCAGTTCTGCCCACCTGAAAGACAACTTGTCGAAGTGTTGTCTCTGCCTGCTCTGCCTGAAACTTGTAGGCAATCGCCCATCGAGGACTTTTGGCTGTCATGCCGAGACTCTTCTGCTGAGCCAACGAATTGACTTTCAGCACGACGCCATCAGTAGCAACAGGCAAGTTGCGACGTTCTTGGTCCCAATAATCAATATACTCATACACTTCGTCCAAAGTGCTGACCAGCCTCATATTCTTGCTCACCTGAAAGCCCCATCTGGCCGCAGCTTCGAGGTTCTGATAGTGACCGTCGCCAGGGATGCCTTCACCTAATAAATAATAAAGGTAAGCATCGAGACCTCTTTGCGCAACAGTACTGCTGTTCTTGCTCTTGAGGGTACCTGAAGCCGCATTTCTGGGATTGGCAAAGAGCGGCTCTCCTGCCTTTTCACGCTCAGCATTGAGGCGATCGAAAGAACTCCAAGGCATCAGGACTTCGCCACGAATCTCGAACTGACGGGGCCAGTCACCACCTTTGGGGAGCTGCAGGGGAATGCTCCGGATGGTTCGGACATTGGCAGTCACATCATCGCCTTGCACGCCATCACCTCTCGTCACAGCTCGGACAAGCCTTCCATCCTCATAATGAAGACTGATGCTGGCTGAGCATAGGACGAGTGTGCACAAACGTCTCGAACTCGTTGTTGAGGTCGCTGCCCACCCTTTGCGAAGGGCTGTTGGGGTCGAACATCTCAGGGTGCTTGGCCTCAAGGTCCTGCAGTTCATGCATCAGGAAGTCGAACTCCTGGTCGGAAATGACCGGATTGTTCTCCACATAGTAGCGGTAGTTATGCTGGTGCAGCTCGTCTCGCAACTGCAGTATGCGCGCTTTTTCGTCCATCAAAAGTAGTATTTCGACTACAAAGATACGAAAAAGTGAGCAAGAAACAAATAAAAGACAAAGAAAATGTTATTATTACAGAATTATAATACAGAATGAAATGTAAAGATTTTTCCTGGAAGTCCTCGAATCAACTATGGGCTATGAAGCTTTAGCTCGACGCAAGTCAACCATGAACCCTTAGCTCGACGCAAGTAAACTATGAACTAAAAAATGGCATCATCGTCGTCCATTTAACCACCTGACATTGAGGAGCTTATTTTATACCACGGGAAATCGGCAAACTTCTGCAGTGAAATTCACTAACATCACATGTGAACTTTGCAAACATCACATGTGAACTTTGCAAACATCACACGTCGACTTTGCAAATTCGACGTGTTAAGTTTGCCATTTTAACGTGTTAAGTTTGCCATTTTAACGTGGAGTGTTTTGCAAGTAAACACTAATCTCAAGAAAAATGTACAGATTTTTCCATCAAACATGACGAATCTTACGACCTAAAATCTCCTGCAAACGAGAAAATAAAAGCGATTATTTGGAATCTGCTTTCGTATAGATCTTCATCAGTTCGAAGAAGGTGGGCATGTCCACCAACTCGATGCTGGGGTCAAGCCGCTTAGCTTCCTCCATTACGTTCACATACCACTCCGGGCTCTTCAATATGATGCGGAACCAATGGAAAGGCACTCCCCGTCTGAGATGGACGCGCTCCACAAGCACCCCAGCCGCTTCCTTTGGATTGTTCGAAACAAGGTCGTAGTCGGACCTCAACACGGGCATGCCTCGATACTGGCCGACAAGTTCGCTCTTCTGAGGCACGATGCCGTTTCGGCTGAACTGCCTATAGGCATCCAGCGACCTCTTCCCCATAGCCGGACCATTGCCGTCGATGATGAAACCCGTCACACTCAAGCCCCACTTCTTGTAGTACTTCTGGCAATGCCGCCTCCATGTCTTGATATCCTCAGCAGCCCCTTCCCATTCCGCCACGCCAGGCATTAAGTATCCTGCACCATTATCGGCTGCGGCAAAGCAGTCTTTGGGACTGGCTGTCGTGCGAATATAGTGCAAGACATGCGGGACGCGTTCGGACAAAACGGGGCTGATGCACCACATCATAGGCAGTTCTCCTCGACAGGGATTGTCCCACAAATCGTGCGTTCGTTGTGAAATCCAAGACGAGGCGTCATAGTCTCCCACATAAATAATCACGTAGTTGCGAGTGGTATCCACCGTCCCATCGGCATTCAAATAATGCTTCTCTTCCAGTTTCTTCTGCGAAGTCCAAGGCTGGGGATAACGTTTCTTCAGAGGGAAATGCTGCCAGAAAGAGGCATTGGCCAGAGCTCCGTAACCGATAGCATCTGCATCCTTGAAGGCCATGTACTTGCTTATCAACTCGGCAAAATGCCATTCGGTATCTACATCCTCATGCTTTCCTCCTGCTCGTTTCGTGTATTTGTAAGCCCATTCGGGAAAGCCCCCAATGTAGCAAGGCGCAGACCCGCGTCGCAAGGTATGAGCTTGCTCCAGCATTTCACAAAGCGTGCGATAATCCGTCCCAACTGGCTGATTCGGCTCATCTGTAGCCTCATCAGCCCAAGGAGACAAGTCGAAGAAGAACGCCCCTCGACTGATGAAGAAATCATGATTGGTGAGTGTATGGTGATTGGTGGGGGCATTCAGAGGCTTTTCGCGCCAGAGCTGGTCCTGATAAAAGCCTGCGTAGCGTCCATCCATGCGGCCCGTCTTCATGTATCGCTCGAGCAGCCAAAGGTAAGGATCGCATTTCTGGCTCCCCGACGAAGCGCGATTTGTGCCAGGAATCAAGCCTTCTCCCGTAAAGAGAGAGCTGCCATCAGGCATTACAAGCCATTCGCGCACCTCCAAGGCATCCTTGCCTTTGGTCAGCCTTTGGTAGAGAGACTCCGGCCTGGCATCCCATCGCAAGGGTAACAAGCACTCCACTCCAGCCAAGCTGCTCGCCACATTGCTCGTGCTGGCCACATTGGAATCGTATGCCACCACGCCCCTCAGGAAACGGCGGAAATAGAGGATTGCCTCTGGGACACTCTGCAGATGCAAAGTATCGCGTCCATACAGCCACTCTCCCTCCTTGGAATAGAGGTTCCACCAATAGGCATCCACGCTGCAACCTTCGCATTCCACATATTCTATATAGAGTCGAGGCTTGTCCCTGTTCACGATGCCCTGCAGGGCACTGATGGCATGCAGGTCGTCCCAGACAGAAAGAACCTCCAGACTGTCCGTATAATCAGCCCTCAACGTATACCTCATGTCAAGATACACGATAGGTTCCTGCCGCTTTGCCTGCAAACTGCTTCCCACAAAGGCGAGCAACAGGAGCAGAATGCCACTCAGTTTCCAATCTTTAGCTTTCAATTTTAAATCTTTAATCTTCAATTTACAGGTTGTAGATTTCAGATGCAAATATACAACATTCCCATAAATTGTGCAAGTGAATTGGCAACTATATTCACAGGAAAAAGTGTCTTGTACAACAAATGTAAATGTAACATCTATGCATACAATATGTAGGCTAAGTCCCCTTCACTCTACACCAGACCGCCATATTTGATTGAATCTCAGCAAATAACAAGGATGTAGAGCTCTACACCACTCATCACCCACTCTTCACCGCTATATCCTATTGTATATAAGCTCCTTACAAGGAGTTGGTGTAGAGTGAAGAGTGTTTTGCATTTTACTCGTCACTCATCATATTTCGTCCTAATTATTTGACAGTCAAAAGGTAAAACCCTGATGAGTTCCTGACAACTCATCATCACTCATCAGGCCACTCGTCAGGTTCTATATTGCTGATAATCTTTGCATTAAACCCTAAACCTGATGAGTGACGAGTGTTTTTGATTTCTTCTCGTTTTCGAGGGATTACCGACTTTTCATCAAAAAAGTTGGGAAAGTCTTTTGTATTTGAATTCTTTTTCATAACTTTGCACTCGCATCAAAGATGCAGACATATTGCTCACATCCTTGGAAATCACCACTCCAAAAAGAGCAAATGTACACGAATGGGCCGCCTTATGGGCGTAGGCTTTCCGTATCGTGTACAGGTTTGTGGTGAACCTCCAAGGTGTATGGCAAAAGTCCTGCGCCTTTTCTTTGTATTTGTGCGCAGACTCTAATACGAATATTACATTTTATTAAAACAATATTAGAGCCGAAGAACGATGGCATATAAACGTTCAAAACAAAATGGAAAGGAAAAACTTTTTGGTGCTAATGCTTGTGTTAGTTAGCATTAGTTTTACATCCTGTTCGAAAGACGAAGATGGTGATATTAGTCCGTCAATTACTCCATCTATAACTCCATCCAGCATTTCTATGTATTATAATAGTACGTATCAATTAAATGGATCTAACGTTGTAACATGGGAATCTTCAAATGAGTTCGTAGCAACGGTCGACTCAAAGGGTCTTGTAAGAGGAGGTCATGTTGGAACAACTACCATTAGTGCCTCAAATGGCAAGAATACTGCAACTTGCAATGTTACAATTATTCCTAAGGTCATTCTTTATGACGATCCTATTCTTGAATGGGGGGTATCTAAATCAACAATTATATCAAAAGAATCTCATTCTCTCAAATCATCTAGTTCCTCAGCAATGTTAGCATATGACTATTCAATAGGAGGTAATTCGTGCTTGCTGACTTATAATTTTACTAATGAGAAACTATCGCGCATAGATGTTTATTTGGATTTGTTATCATTTACAATCGCTGGTAATCATTTGGTTGAGCGATTTAGTCCACTTAGTATTGTAGGTGATATAGTTATGTATTCTGATGGATATACTAAGGACAAAACGACAACCATTGTAGGACTTCAAACAGCAAATGTTTCAGGGACGGAATTAACATATATTTCATACATACCTTCAAAGGAATAAATCCGTTTCATCCTATTTCTAACAAAACTGATAGGCTCTGCAGAGTCGTTTTGTTTTAGTGTCTTTAAAATAATCGTGCTTTTTTGTTCTTTCTTTTTGTTATCTCAACTATTTTGTAACTTGACTTTGTCGAGCTACTTCTACACTCGGAAATAAAAAAGTAAAACTTTTTGATTTTCTTTTTGTAATTCGCTCGTTTTTTCGTACCTTTGCGAACAAAAGAACGTTATTTCTGAATAAGATGAACGAGGATAAAGCTTTCTTGCGGCAAGACAACAACTATCGCACTTTGAAGGCATTCCAAAAGGCGGAGTGCATCTATGATGTGACGTTCTTCTTTGCTCATAAGTTCCTCAAATCTGGCGACAGAACCATTGACCAAATGATTCAGGCTGCTCGATCTGGCAAACAGAACCTGGCAGAAGGTAATATTGACGGCATCACTTCTCGCGAAATGGAGCTGAAGCTCACAAATGTAAATCGTGCTTCACTTCATGAACTTCTCCTTGATTATGAGGATTATCTTCGAGTTCGCGGATTAGAGCAATGGGCATACGACGACCCTCGATGTATTCAGACTCGCGCCTTTTGCAAAGAGCATCTCGATTCCGCTATTTACCGAGAAAAGATTCAAGAGCGTTCTGATGAGACCATCGCTAACATCGCAATCACGCTTATCCATCAATGCGACGTTCTTATTCGCGGCCTCATTGAATGGAAGAAGCGTGACTTCATCGAGAAAGGCGGCATCAAGGAAGAAATGTATCGTGCTCGCAAAGACTGGCAGAACAGGAATGGGATGAATGGGTATAATGGGGTTAATGAGCAAATACCTAATCAACCCATAAAGCCTACTAAACCCCTCAACCCCAAGAGCTAAAACAACAAGTTTTTCTCTTTTTTCCTCTTTCTTTTTGTTATCTCAACTTATTTTTGTAATTTTGCAGCGCGATAACAAAAGACATACTTGACCATTTATGGCACAAAATAAATTCCGCGGGCTTGGCGTCGCTCTCATCACTCCCTTTCAGACAGATGGGAGTATCGACTTCGACGCGCTCGACCGACTGGTGGAGTACCAGATAAAGGGAAGGGTTGACTTCCTCTGCATCATGGGCACCACCGCCGAGACGCCGACGCTGAGCCGCGAAGAGAAAAGATTGTTGAAGGAACGCTTGGTGGAACGTGTGGCTGGCCGTGTGCCCCTGCTGATGGGATGCGGCGGCAACAATACGGCTGCCATCCTGGATGAGTTACAAAACGAAGATTGGAAGGGTATCGATGGCGTGCTGAGCGTCTGTCCCTACTACAACAAGCCCTCGCAAGAAGGCCTCTACCAACACTTCGCAGCAATAGCAAAGGTAAGTCCAGTGCCTGTCGTGCTCTACAATGTGCCTGGCAGAACTGGCGTCAACATGACGGCTGAGACAACGCTCCGACTGGCTCGCGAGTTCGAGAATATCGTAGCTATCAAGGAGGCAAGCGGCAACATCACACAGATGGACGACATCATCAAGGACAAGCCGCAGCACTTCGACGTGATTAGTGGCGACGATGGCATCACCTTCCCGCTCATCACCCTTGGGGCAGTAGGCGTCATCAGCGTGATTGGCAACGCCTTGCCAGCCGAGTTCAGCCGCATGGTACGACTTGCTCTCAGAGGAGAGTACAGTTCGTCGCTGACCATTCACCACAAGTTCACAGAGCTGTTCAAGCTGCTCTTCGTCGATGGCAACCCAGCAGGCGTGAAGGCCATGCTCAGCGAGATGGGAATGATACAGAATGTCCTCCGTCTGCCCCTCGTCCCCACCCGACTCACCACGATGGAAAAGATAAGCCAAATAGTGAAGGAGTTGGGATACTGACCATTGAACATTGACCATTGAACATTAAAAGTCAAAAGTCTCAATAAACAATAAACAATAAACACTTAAAAGTTCAACATCTATGGTTTATTCACACGAAGTACAAAACATGTGTTGTGTGGCCAAGGGTCCCAACCATGGTGCTCCTCAGCAGGGCGCTTGCAAGCTGACGCTCAACGTGAAGGACGGCGTTATCGAAGAGGCTCTCGTAGAGACTATCGGTTGCTCTGGTATGACTCATTCTGCTGCTATGGCAAGTGAGATTCTTCCCGGCAAGACCATCCTCGAGGCACTCAACACCGACCTGGTTTGCGATGCCATCAACACCGCTATGCGCGAGCTCTTCCTCCAGATTGTCTATGGTCGCACACAGAGCGCTTTCTCAGAAGGTGGCTTGATGATTGGTGCTGGTCTGGAAGACCTGGGCAAGGGCCTCATCTCTCAGACTGGTACCCTCTATGGTACCAAGGTTAAGGGCACACGCTACCTGCAGCTCACCGAGGGCTACATCACAAAGATGTACCTCGACAAGGACGACCAGGTTTGCGGTTACGAGTTCGTTCACATGGGCAAGTTCATGGATGCCATCAAGAAAGGCGTTCCTGCCGACGAAGCCCTGAAGAGTGTCACTGGCACTTACGGTCGCACAAAAGCCGAGGACGGTGCAGTGAAGAGTATTGACCCACGTAAAGAATAGGAGGAAAGATTATGATACGTGAAGTGAAATTCGAGTCACAAGACCGTCGAATCAAGCAGATACTTGCTTGCTTGAACAAACATGGTATTGCTTCTATTGAAGAAGCCAACCAGATTTGCGAGGCTGCAGGCCTTGACCCCTACAAGACTTGCGAAGAGACACAGATGATTTGCTTCGAGAACGCTAAGTGGGCTTACGTAGTAGGTACCGCTATCGCTCTGAAGGAGAAGGCAAAGGATGCCGTAGAGGCAGCCAACTACATCGGCGAAGGTCTGCAGAGCTTCTGCATTCCAGGCTCTGTTGCTGACGACCGCAAGGTAGGTATTGGCCACGGCGAGCTCGCAGCTCGTCTGCTCAGCCCCGAGACAAAGTGCTTTGCTTTCCTGGCAGGTCACGAGAGCTTCGCAGCTGCCGAAGGTGCCATCAAGATTGCTCAGATGGCCAACAAGTCAAGACCAGCCGACAAGCCCCTCCGTTGCATCCTCAACGGCCTGGGCAAGGACGCAGCCATGATCATCAGCCGCATCAACGGCTTCACATACGTGCAGACACAGTTCGATTACTTCACTGGCGAACTGAAGGAAGTGAAGCGCATTCCTTACAGCAACGGTCCTCGTGCAGCCGTGAACTGCTACGGTGCAGACGACGTTCGCGAAGGTGTTGCCATCCTTTGGAAGGAAGACGTTGACGTCAGCATCACAGGTAACTCTACCAACCCCACTCGTTTCCAGCATCCCGTTGCAGGTACCTACAAGAAGGAGCGCATCCGTGCTGGTAAGGCTTACTTCAGCGTAGCCAGCGGTGGCGGTACAGGTCGTACCCTTCACCCCGACAACATGGCAGCAGGTCCTCGCTCAGTTTGCAGGCTCAAGCTCAGTGCCCGCTCACGTTGAGATGATGGGCTTCCTCGGCATCGGCAACAACCCGATGGTAGGTTGCTCTGTTGCTTGCGCAGTTCAGGCTGACCTGTACCTCAATAAGAAGTAATAAGATTTATCTTTCACACCTTCAACTCCTGCTGCTCCACACGAAGCGGCAGGAGTTTTTTTGTGCCCTACCCTAACTTCAGGTACGCATCGACGGCATCGAGGTCGAGGTCTGTCTCGAAACCTCGCGAGAGGAGGTGGCGGACGAGTTTGCCTTTGCGAAGGTAGATGTCCTTTTCGCGGAGGGTACGATCCTTGGCACGAAGGACATCGTTCAATGCCTCGAGATAGTCGTCGTCGTTGATTGCCTGCATTCCTTCCTCTATTTCTTCATCGCTGAGGCGGAGGTGCCGGAGCATTTGCCTTATCTTGATGCGGCCCCAATGGTTGTAGCAGAACTTGTCGTGGCAATAGGCTCGGGCAAAGCGCTTGTTGTCGATGTACTTCTCCTTCTCGAGATAGTCCATGATGTTGTACGCGTCCTGAACCGAGACGCCCCACAACGATAGCTTCTCCATAATCTGAGCCTTGCAATGCTCACTCTGGCTGCAAAGAGCCGTTGCCTTTCCCAGAGCAACCTCCTTCGGCATTAGTCCTGAATCTTTCTTGCCCATACAAACCGATTGTTTTCGTAATTATCCTTTACTACCTTCGCATCTTCGTAGCCTTTTTGCAGGAGGAGTTCGGCCACTTGCTCGGCGTATGCCCTGTTGACCTCGAAGAAGAGCAGCCCCGAGTCGGCAAGATATTCCTGCCCAAACTCGCTGATGGCCTTGTAGAAGAGTAGCGGGTCGTCGTCCGGGACAAAGAGCGCCAAATGCGGCTCGTGGTCGAGCACATTCGCGTCCATCATTGCAGCCTCGCTCTCGCAGATGTAGGGAGGGTTGCTAACGATGCAGTCAAATGAAGAATGAAGAATGAAGAATGAAGAATTTGCAGCCGCCATCATGTCACACGATGCTACTTTATTCTTAATTCTTAATTCTTCATTCCTAAGGATATCTCCCTTCACGAGCTCCACCTCTGCGCCGAGCCGCTCGGCATTCTGCTTTGCAACGGCAAGAGCCTCGTCCGAGACATCGAGGGCCGTCACCTTATAGCCGGCCAGAGCCAGCGTGATGGCGATGCAGCCGCTGCCTGTCCCGATGTCGAGAACCGTGCTTCCTATAGGGACATTCTGACGGACGAGACGGACGAGTTGCTGCGTCTCGGGCCTGGGGATAAGCACGCCCGGACGGACGAGAAATGTCCTTCCGCAGAACTCCTCACTGCCCAAAACATACTGCACAGGCTCGCCTTTCGCCACTCTATCCACAATTATTTGCAACTCTTCATTGTCCTTTGCCGATAATGTCGTATCTTTGCCAAGGAGAATGTCTGTGCGAGAGAGGCCGAAACGCCGCTCCATGATGAGTTCGTAGAGCGCTCTGCCCTCGCCCGAACCGTATCTCTGCTGTAACTTCTGCAGTGCATTCATGCTGCAAAGATACAAAGAAAAGTGAAAAGTGAAAAGTGAAAAGTGAAAAATATTATGAGTGATGATATAGAGTACATGCGGCGATGCCTGCAATTGGCGCGATGCGGAGAGGCCGGAGCTGCGCCCAATCCGATGGTTGGAGCCGTTGTGGTCTGCGACGGACGCATCATCGGCGAGGGCTTTCACCGCCGTTGTGGCGGACCTCATGCTGAGGTGAATGCCATCGGCAGTGTCAGGGAGAAGCACCTCCTCGGCCGCAGCACCATCTACGTCAGCCTTGAGCCATGTGCCCATTACGGCAAGACGCCGCCCTGTGCCGACCTCATCATCCAGAGCGGCATCAGGCGAGCCGTCATCGGATGCACCGACCCGTTTGCAAAGGTCAATGGCTTGGGTATCAAGAAACTACAAGATGCAGGCCTAGAAGTACAGGTCGGCGTGCTCGAGAAGGAGTGTCGCGAACTGAACCGCCGCTTCTTCACCTTCCACGAGAAGCACAGACCGTGGATCACCTTAAAGTGGGCACAGAGCAGGGATGGTATTATGGGAGGAGACGAGAGGATCACCTTCTCTAATGCCTTGACACAAACACTTGTGCATCGAATGAGGGCACGATGCGGAGCAATCCTCGTTGGCACGAATACTGCTCTACAGGACAATCCGACGCTCACCACAAGACTCTGGTCCGGACAGAACCCTTTGCGACTTACCATCGACCACAACAACATTCTTCCGCCCACCCTTCACTTAAAAGACGGAAGCACACCTACGCATATCTATTTGGAAGAAAATATTGAAGAGATTTTGCAAGATCTTTATTCTCGAGGCATTCAGAGTCTTCTCGTGGAAGGTGGAGCAAAATTGTTGCAAAGTTTCATCGATAAAGGACTTTGGGACGAAGCTCGACTCGAGACTGCTCCTTTCTGTTTAGGCGAAGGGGTAAGTGCTCCAATCCTCAAGGATGAGCAATTGGAAAGCAAACAAAACTACGGCGGCCAAATCATTCAACAATACCGCCACAAACAATGAAAAACATGGAATAAAGTGTTACACAAGGCGCATTATTCCCTAATTAAACTTAAAACAAAGGCAGAATTGAACAAAAATCTCTAATCCCTAATCCCTAATCTCTAATCTTTTTCGTATCTTTGCACTTTGAAATCACACGTACACGCTATGCGCGCATATAATATAATGAAGACACGTTGGTATCTCTTGCTCCTCGCTATACCGTTCTTCGTAGCGTCTTGTTCCAAAGACGACAACACGGTTTCCTCGAGCAACGACTACTGCTACATAAAGTCCGTAACACTTGGAACGGTCAAGCGTAAAGTTGGAACAATCAGTTCTTCCTTCCCCGGAAGTTACTACGCAATGACCATCAATTTGCGAGACAACACAATCGAGAACCGCGATTCGCTGCCTTTTGGAAGCCAGCTCGACAGAGTCATTGCCACCATCACCTTTGATGGTTCCATACTTAGCTATCGTGAGAAAGGTTCCGACTCTGAATGGTCTGTCTATAACTCCACAGACAGTCTCGACCTTACGAAGCCTCTCGAACTTCGCCTAACCAGTAACGACAACCAGAGCAGCCGCATCTACACCTTTAAGGTTAACGTTCACAAGCTCGAAGGAGACTCGCTTCAATGGAACAAATGCGAGGCAGAAGTGTCGGAGCTGGCTCATATGACGGATATGAAGGCCTTTACCTTGAACGACAAACTCATGGTTCTCGGCCAAAAGACCTCAAGCATCGTGCTTGCCGAACGCACTTCGAACGAGGTACAAAGCACTTGGAACGAGACCGTCACGACAGGCTTGCCTGCCACCGTTGACCTACAAACGCTTCGTAATCAAGCAGAAACGCTCTACCTCAGCACAAGCGATGGCAAGATCTTCACCTCGACAAATGCAACGGATTGGCAGCAAGTGGGAACAACTTATGCAGCAGGTCTGACCCTTGTCGAAAAGACAGAAGACTTCTTCTATGCTCTTTCGGAAGGCAAGTTGTTGCGCTCCGCAGATGCCTCCGTCTGGGAAGAAGAAACGCTTGACACAGAGGCGACATTGCTTCCGCAAAGCGAAATCAGAGCCCTGACCGTGCAACAAACCAACGGCAATACGCGCATCGTAATGGTCGGACAAAGAGATGATAGCGACAACGCCGTCGTTTGGAACAAGATGTGGAATTTCAGCGAACCCGAACAGACAGCTGAGTGGATCTATTTCCCCATTAGCCCCGACAACAAGATACCTTGTCCCAAGCTCAATTACCTCAACCTCCTGCCCTACGACGGCAAGTGCATCGCCTTTGGCGGCACATCGATTGACGGCACACACCAAGCCCTCGATGTCTTGTACGTCAGCCAAGACTACGGCATCACATGGCGTCCCTCTGCAGAAATCCACATACCCGAAGCTCTGAAAGGCAGCGAAGGTTGCATCACAAGCACGGTTGACTATAACTACTTCATTTGGATAATCACTAACGCACAAGTATGGCGAGGAAGACTGAACAGACTTGGATTCGCACAACAATAGCCTCGCGTCGACTCTTGACCGCTGTCTTTTGTCTGTTGTCCGTTGTCTGTCTTCGGGCAGAAGACGAGATAGAATATAAGATGGACATGGGCGTAGGCACAGGAGGATGCTTCTATATTGGCGACGCTAACGGCGTTCCCTTTGCTAACCTCAGCGGCATGGGAGCTCTCACTGCGCGTCGCATCCTCAATGCACGTATGGCTGTTAAGGCAAACCTTGCCTTCGGACATATTCATGGCACTACAGATGGCTTCATTCCTACTGATGCTTGGAGCGAAACACCAGAGGGCGGCATCCCTACCAAAGTGAAGTTCTCACGCAACATCCTCGATATCGGTGCACAGTTTGAACTCAACTTCTGGGGCTTCGGCACAGGTGTCGGTTATAAAGGAAACAGCCGCATCACCCCTTACATACTTGCAGGAGCAGGCGTCACCATCGGAATGGGCGGCGGTGCAAAAGCATGTGGTGGACTGAACATTCCTGTTGGTATTGGCGTGAAATACAAGCTCAAACCCCGCATCAACCTCGGCTTCGAGTGGACAATGCGTTTCAGTTCGACCGACAAGCTTGATGCTACGCCTGAAGGAACACAACTGAGCGACCCATACGGCGTGAAAAGCAAAATGTTCAAAAATAAGGACAGCTACAGCTTCGCTATGTTTTTCATCACATACGACATGTTTCCAAAATATCGCAAATGTAATAACTGACATCATATGGACTTCGAATTAGACAGAAACAATATTCCCGAGTCGATTGCCATCATTATGGACGGCAACGGACGCTGGGCACAAGAACGCGGACTACCACGTTCTGCAGGTCACATTCAAGGCGTTGAGAACGTCACACGCATCACATCAGAATGTGCTCGTCTTGGTGTCAAGTTCCTCACCATGTACACCTTCTCGACAGAGAATTGGAACCGACCTGAGGCAGAAGTCAGCACTTTGATGCAACTCGTGGCAGACAAACTCGAGGACGAAATCTTTATGAAGAACGATGTACGTTTCCGCTACATTGGCGACATCGAGAGACTGCCTGCTCCTGCTCGCCAGCGTGTCCTGGATTGCGAAGAGCACACGAAGAACAACAAGCGCATGACGGCTGTTACTGCCCTCAACTATAGCAGTCGATGGGAACTCACAAAGGCTATGAAGGATGCTGTTCGTGAAACTCTGGCAGGACGTCTAAAGCCAGAGGAAATCAACGAAGAGTACGTGTCGCAACACCTCGAGACACGCTTCATGACAGACCCAGACTTGCTCATCCGTACTGGCGGTGAGCTGCGCATCAGCAACTACCTGCTTTGGCAATGTGCGTACAGCGAGTTCTACTTCTGCGACACCTTCTGGCCCGACTTCCACGAAGAAGACCTCCACAAAGCATTCGCAGCTTATCAGCAGAGACAAAGGCGCTTCGGCATGACTGGAGAGCAAGTAACTAAAGGCTGAATACAAAAATAACTACGGCAAAGAAACGTGAAAAGGACTTACCTTATTATATTAGGTCTCTTCGGACTGCTGCTTCCGATGCTCTCGCAAGTAGTACAGCGCGAAATGGCTCCCGAAATCGATTATAGCCGCACACCAAGGCAATACTACATCGGTGCAATCACCATTGACGGCGTGAAGAACTACGACGAACGTCTCCTTATTGGTTTGAGCGGATTGGCTGAAGGGCAGAAGATAGAGATTCCTGGCGAAGAGATAACAAAAGCAGTGAAACGTTACTGGCGAAACGGTCTGTTCAGCAACGTGGCAATCAGTGTCGACAGCCTCGTCGGCGACTCCTGTTATCTCCACATTCAGCTGACACAACGTCCTCGCATCTCTGAAATCAACTTCAACGGTGTGAGGAAGAACGAGAAGGACGACTTGAAGGAAAAGATAGGACTGGTGAAAGACAATCAGTTGACTCCCAACATGATTGACCGTGCTAAGATTCTGGCTGGAAGGTATTTTACGGAAAAGGGTTACAAAAACGCCGAAATAAACATTGTACAGCGAGACGATGCCAGTGCTCCCGATAAGATTATCGTGGACGTGAATGTCGAGAGAAAGGACAAGGTGAAGATTAACCATATCTATATCAGCGGCAACGAGCATCTAAGCGACAAGAAGATTAAGGGCGGCCTTATCAGCAAAGGTGTCCTGAAAAAGATACACGAGAAGCATTCGATGGCGGGCTGGTTCAAGAGCAAGAAGTTCGTAGAGGCGAAGTATAAAGAAGCCAAAGAGAACTTGCTCGTGAAGTATGGCGAGTTGGGATTTCGCGATGCCATCATCGTGACAGACAGCGTGGTACCTGCAGAGAAGGAAGGCGATGTGAATATCTTCATCAATGTTGAGGAAGGGCAGAAGTACTACATCCGTAACATCGAATGGGTGGGCAACACGCTTTACCCGACAGATGGACTGAACGGAGAACTGAGGATGAAGAAAGGCGATGTCTATAATCAGAAACTACTTAACGAACGCCTCCTGACTGACGAATCGGCTGTCAGCAATCTCTACTATAACAATGGTTATGTCTTCTCCAAACTCGAGCCTGTTGAGACAAACATCGTGGAAGACTCTGTTGACTTGGAGATTCGCATATATGAAGGACCACAGGCTCACATCAGTCATGTTCGCATTAGTGGCAACGACCGCGTTTACGAGAATGTTGTACGTCGAGAACTTCGTAACAAGCCTGGCGACCTCTTCTCAAGAGAAGCCCTGATGCGTTCCTACCGAGAACTGGCTTCCCTCGGACATTTCGACGAGAACATCGACCCCAAAGTTGAACCAGACCGCATCAATGGTACTGTTGACATCAATTGGGGACTTACAAGTAAGAGCAACGACCAAATTGAATTCTCGCTGGGTTATGGCCAAACAGGTGTCATTGGTCGCATCGGACTTAAGTTCAGCAACTTCTGCATGGCAAACCTCTTCAGCAAGAAAGCACTTCGTCGAGGTGTGATGCCAATGGGTAATGGCGAGTCGTTCAGCATAAGCGGACAGACAAACGGACGTTATTACCAAGCTTATAGTGTGAACTACATGAATCCCTGGTTCGGAGGCAAACGTCCGAACACATTCAGTTTGGGTGCCTTCTTCTCGAAGCAGACCGACGTGAGCGACAACTACTACAACTCGGCTTACTACAACAACTACTTCAACAGTTACCTTTACGGCATGGGCAACAGTAGCTACAACTACTACGAGAACTACTACGACCCGAGCAAGTATGTGATGCTCTTCGGCATAACTGTTGGTTGGGGTAAGCGTTTACGCTGGCCTGATGACTGGTTCATGCTTTCAGCAGAGCTGAGCTATACGCGATATATGCTGAAGAACTGGCAGTACTTCCTCATGTCGAACGGAAACTGCAACAATATCAACCTTGGCCTGACCTTGAGCCGTAATAGTACAGACAATCCCATTTATCCAAGAAAGGGCTCGGAGTTCATCCTGACTGGCACGATAACACCTCCCTATAGCGCATTCATCAAAAAAGATTACGCAAACCTTGCCACGAATCCGAACAGCGCGACCTACAACAAGGAAATGCAGGAGAAGTATCGTTGGATTGAGTACCACAAGTGGAAATTCAAGAGTCGCACCTATACGGCTTTGAGCGGCAGGGACAAATGTTTCGTGCTTTCAACTCGCGTAGAGTTCGGTATCTTGGGACACTACAACAAGAACAAGCGTTCGCCCTTCGAGACGTTCTACGTCGGAGGTGATGGCACAAGCGGATATAGTACGACCTATGCTACAGAGACCATCGGCATGCGAGGCTACGACAACGGTTCTCTTACACCAAGAGGTGAGTCAGGCTATGCTTACGATCGCTTCACTGTGGAACTGCGCTATCCCATCATCTTGAGCAATAGCACGAACCTCTTCGCCCTGGCATTTGCCGAAGGCGGTAATGCTTGGAGCGATATCAAGAAGTTTAATCCGCTGGATATGAAGCGCTCTGTCGGTATTGGTGCTCGCATCTTCCTGCCTATGGTCGGATTGCTCGGTATTGACTGGGCTTACGGCTTCGACTCTGTCTTCGGCAGCAAAACATACGCAGGCAGCCACTTCCACTTCATCCTCGGACAAGAGTTCTAAAGAACGGGCAAAGCCCAAAAGGAGAAATGAACCTTATACATTATATATAATTAAGAAAGAAAGATTATGAAAAAGATTATGATTGCGATGCTGATGCTGCTGGGCAGTTCATCAGTTTGGGCACAGAAGTTTGCTTTGGTCGACATGGACTACATCCTGAAGAACATTCCTGCTTACGAGCGTGCGAGCGAGCAACTCAATCAGGTAAGCAAGAAATGGCAGGCTGAGGTCGATGTCCTGACAACCGAGGCACAGACTTTATACAAGAACTACCAGTCGGAAGCTGTCTTCCTGAGCGAAGAGCAGAAGACCAAGCGCGAGGACGACATCGTGGCGAAAGAGAAGGAAGCTGCCGAGCTGAAGAAGAAGTACTTCGGTCCCGAAGGCGAACTCTACAAGAAGCGCGAGAGCCTGATGGCCCCCATTCAGGAGGAGATTTACAATGCAGTCAAGGACATCTGCGACCAGAAGGGTTACAGCCTCGTTCTGGACCGTGCAAGCGATGCCGGCATCATCTTCGCAAGCCCGAAGATTGACATCTCCAATGAAGTCCTCACTAAACTCGGATACAACTAAACAAAGAATAACAAACTTAAACTTATAAACAGAAAGATGAAAAAGATTCTGATTGCCATCCTTATGATGGCTCCCTTGAGCCTCTGCGCTCAGAAGTTCGCACACTTCAACACTGCCGACATCATCCCCAACATGAAGGAGTACACCACCGCGATGGAGGAGATGCAAACCATGCAGAAACAGTATGAAGACGACATGAAGCTCATGCAGGACGAACTCCAGAAAAAGAGCGAAGAGTACCAGAAGGAACAAGCTAACCTGCTGGACAATGTGCGTCAGCGTCGCGAGCAGGAACTGAACGACCTCTACACGCGTCTTCAGCAGTCCTATCAGGACAATCAGGCTGCCCTGCAAAAGGCACAGGCAGAGAAGATGAGTGCCATCAGCGAGAAGGTGATGGCCGTAGTGAAGAAGATTGGCGAAGCAGGCGGCTACGTCTATATCGTTGATACCAGCGCAGGCGTGATTCCCTACGTGAGCACAACGCTCAGCACAGACATCACCAACGAGGTGAAGAAAGAACTGGGCATACAATAACCAACTTAACTTCAAGCCTATGAAACGCTTGTCATTCATTCTCCCGATTCTGTTGTTCTGCATCACGGCTTCGGCGCAGATTCAGTTCGGGTACATCAGTTACGAGCAAGTGCTGACAGAGATGCCGGAGTATGCTAAGGCAAAGCAGGACATCGCTGCTCTGAAAGCCAAGTACGAGGCAGAGGCACAGAAAGGCGAAGAGGAGTTCCAGCGCAAGTTCGTCGATTTCCTCCAAGGGCAAAAGGAATTCCCGCAGACCATCATGCAGAAGCGTCAGGCAGAACTGCAGGCACTCATGGACAATGGTGTGGCTTTCCGCATGAAGTCGCAGGAACTGATTGCACAAGCCGAAAAGGACATGATGCAGGAAGCCCACAAACGCCTGAACCGCGCCCTTCTCGAGGTTGGTGTAGAACTGGGGTATGGTTACATCCTCAATACCGACAACAACAACTGCCCTTACATCAATCCCGTAGTGGGTGTTGACGTGACGGACATTGTTCGCAAGAAGCTCGGGCTGATAACTGCCACACAAGAGGAAACACCAGCTCAGGCTCCTGCGGCAGGAGAGTAAAAACTGGAGCAATGGGACCTATTGGAGTCTTCGACTCTGGCTATGGTGGGCTGACCATCTTGCGAGAAATCCGCAGGATGATGCCGCAGTATGACTACCTTTACCTCGGCGACAATGCCCGAACTCCTTACGGCACTCGCTCGTTCGATGTAGTCTATGAGTTCACGCTCCAAGCCGTCCGCTACCTCTTCGAGCAAGGTTGCCATCTGGTCATTCTGGCCTGTAACACGGCTTCGGCAAAGGCACTTCGCAGCATTCAGCAAAACGACCTGCCTAAGCTCGACCCGCAAAGGAGAGTGCTCGGCGTGATACGCCCGACGGTCGAAGTTGTCGGAGAGATCTCGAAGAGCCGCCATGTGGGCATTATGGCAACGCCGGGCACCATTCGCAGCCGCACCTATGAGCTGGAGCTTGCCAAGCTTTGGCCCGACATCAAGGTGACAGGCGAGGCTTGCCCGATGTGGGTGCCGCTGGTGGAGAACGAGGAGTATGACAGTCCTGGGGCAGACTATTTCGTGCGGGAGCGCATTGAGAGCCTGCTCCGCCGCGACCCGCTCATCGACAATGTCATCCTGGGCTGCACTCACTATCCGCTCCTGCTCGGCAAGATTCGGCAGTACATGCCCAAGAGCGTGAACATCATCGAGCAAGGTCACTATGTGGCAGAAAGCCTGCAGGACTATCTCCGCAGGCACCCCGAGATGAGAGAGCGCCTTACAGAAGGAGGCTCGACGCGCTTCCTCAGCACAGAGCAAGCCGAGGCCTTCCAGCAGAAAGCCACAGTCTTCATGGGCGAGCCCCTCGAAGCAGAACGCGTGCAATTATGAGTAAAGAAACTGACAACTGACTATAGACTATAGAACAATGAACACTGAACGAAAGAGCGACACCATCGTCATCATCCCGACCTACAACGAGAAAGAGAACATCGAGGCCATCATCCGAGCCGTCACTTCACTCGAGAAAGCTTTCGACATCCTTGTCATCGACGACGGAAGCCCTGATGGGACTGCCGACATTGTGAAGGGCCTCATGCAGGGCGAACTGGCAGGCCGCGTTCACATTGTGGAGCGACAAGGCAAACTGGGACTGGGCACGGCTTACATCTGCGGCTTCAAGTGGGCGCTGGACCACGGCTATGAGTATGTCATCGAGATGGATGCCGACTTCAGCCACTCGCCCAATGATTTGCCGCGACTCTATGCGGCTTGTCACGACGAGGGCTATGATGTTTCTGTGGGCAGCCGGTATGTCTCGGGCGTGAATGTTGTGAACTGGCCCATCGGCCGCGTCCTCATGTCCTACTATGCCTCGGCCTATGTCCGCACAGTGCTCGGCATCAAGCTTCGCGACACCACGGCGGGCTTTGTGTGCTGGTCCAGGAAGGTGCTCGAAACCATTTGCCTCGACGACATCCGCTTCAAGGGTTACGCCTTCCAGATTGAGATGAAATACACCGCCCTGCGCCTCGGCTTCAAGATAAAAGAGGTGCCCGTGGTCTTCGTCAACAGGGAGTTGGGCACGAGCAAGATGTCGGGCGGCATCTTCAGCGAGGCATTCTTCGGAGTATTGCGATTGAGGTTTACGAAGTTCAAGAGGAACAAATGAAGATTGGAGATAAGATAAAGGAACTCCTGGGCCACAAAGAGACGCGACAATTCATCCGCTTCTGCATTGTAGGGGGCACCTGCGCCATGATCGACGCAGCCATCTTCTACGTCGTGCGCCTCTTCGCGCCCTATCAGGTGGCACTCGTTTCCGGTTATCTCATCTCACTTTGCGTCAACTACTTGCTGACCGTCTATTGGACTTTCCAGACAGAGTCCTCCGTACTGAACCTTGTCGGCATTATTGGCGCCCACATGTTCAACCTCTTTGTCGTGAGGATGGGACTGATGCTGCTCTTTGTTGAAGTGATGGGACTGAAGGATTCCATCGCCTACATCCCCATGGCCGTCATCTCGGCCGTCACCAACTACCTCGTCATCCGTACCGTAGTGAAGTACACCAAAAAGAAGCGAGAGAAACAACAATCATAAATGAATTTGTAAATATTCTTCCTCAGGCTGCCCTCACAGACGGCCTTTTTTGTTTCTGTGGCATTTTTCTACCCCCAAACGCAAAATAAGGCCTTAAATCGAGTTTCCTTTTATAAATGGACTTTTGCAAGGGCTTGTCATTCGAAGCAGCGCAAAGAAAGCACAAGTAAAAGCTGCCTGTCCGATAACTTTCGCAAAGAAAAGCAACGAATTCGACGTGCCAAATCAGTCAACACGACACAGGGAAATTACAAACTCCGCGTGCGGCGTTGACCATTTCCGCGTGCGGCGTTTGAAATCCGTCCATGTCGAGTTGACAGACTTCGCATTTTCTGTCGGATTTTTTGTCAAGAAATTTCCGAGATTATCGGGAGCCGACTTTATGGCTGTCTTTCGTAGACCTGCATCTTCTGATTGGCAGTGACGGGCTCCATGAAGTGGCGGAGCAGAGGTCGCGGCCAGGTGAGGTTCCAGAGGTAGCTCAGCGGCTGCCAGATAAAGCGGTAGCGGAAGAGCTCTTCCTGGTCGAAGATGAGCCGGTAGTTGGCAGGGATGGGTGCCTCATAGTACTCGTGGCAAGTGTTGATGGCGCCTATTTCGCGCACCAAGTACCTGACCTTCCCCGAGTTGACCCACTCGGCTTGCTCGCGCTTTATCTCCGGGTCGAGGATGGAGGAAAGGAAGTAGTTGCGGTTGGGCGGCAGGTGGCGCGTGTGCTGGTAGATGCCCGTGTCGTAGGAGCTGAAAGTCAGGACCTCACTGTCCTCCGTCTCGTTCTGGTTGATGATGCGGGCCATCTCGAGCACACTTGTGGGGAAAGTGCCATTCACCAGCGTCACGACATTCCAGTTGGTGGCGGTGGCAAGGAGGGTGATGATGGGGATGATGACTTTGAGGACCTTCAGGTTTTTCAGGAATTTAGGGACTCTGAGCCTGACAGCAAGCGCGAAGAAGGGGAAGAGCGTGAGGAAGTAGTAGAACTGGACCGTCAGGGTGGCAAACGAGAGCACGAGGATGCCGTAAGTGCCGAAGACGAGCCACTTCACCTCCCTGCTCACCTTGAGGAAGAAGACCGGAATCATCAGGACTGCCCAGATGCCGAGCTTCACAAGCTTGAACCACCAGAAAGGCGGCTCACCATTTGTGCCGACACCATGATAATGGAAGATATTGACCATGAAGTAGGCCTCCCAAAGCGCCGCCAGTGTGCCATGAAGGGCGAAGTAGGCAAGCACCCCAGCCGTAACTGCCAAGAAGCCCAGGAATGCCCACAGAACAACCGACCCGAGCTCCTTCATCTGCTTGCGTTTCCATGCAATAACTGCAACCACCAGGAGGCCTCCAACATAGAAGAACAGGAGGTTGAACTTCATCCAGAAAAGCAAGGCGACTCCCAGACCCATCACTAGCGACTGGAAGCGAGAGGGCACTTCCCGATCCCTGACAAACTTCAGCATGAGGTACAGGCTATGGGCAAAGATGGGAAGGGCGAACTCTTCCACACTGTCGCCATAACTGAAGAAATCCGAGGAATAGGTCAGGATGCCAAGAAGACAAGTCAAAGGAATTGTCAGGGTGGAAGCGGTGAAGAGCCTCATCATCTTCAAAGAATAGAGCAGGAAGAAATAGCAGCAGACAATCTCGATGAGGTAAATGCCCACGAAACTGCTCCTCGAAAGCATGGCTGCCCACTCGTGGAGGAAGAAGAGCACAGGGCCCTTGTGGTCGAAGATGTCAACATAAAGTTCCTTGCCTGCGAGCATGGCATTGCCTATTGTCATATAGACATTGGCGTCGTCCCACGGATTGAGCGGGTAAAGGAACGAGCAGGTGCTGAACAAGGTGATGAGAAGCACAGCAAAGAGGGGGAGGAAAAGCCTTCCTTTTAGTCCATAGTTCATAGTTCATAGTTCATAGTTGTTGCAAAGATATAAAATAATTATGGACTATGGACTATGAACTATGAACTTTTTTTTGTACCTTTGCACGGTAAAATGCGATAATACATGAAACGACATATAACTCTCATCATTCTCCTCGCAGCCTATTCAATGTTCAATGTTCAATGTTCAATGATTTGGGCCCAGCCCCGCTTTGTGCCCGACACAGACATCAAAAAGGTGGGCGAAGTGGAGTTCCAAGTGCCCCGACACTTCAGCCTCGGCTTCACCAACAAGGGCGACAAGCCGCTCATCATCAAGGAGGCCAAGGCCTCGTGCGGCTGCCTCGATGTGGTGTTCCCACAAACTCCAGTTGCCGCAGGCTCTCGTGGCGAGATAAGCCTCACCTTCGACGCCAAACTGCTGGGCTCCTTCTACAAGGAAGTCGAGGTGCTGACCAATGCCTCGGACAAGCCTTCCTATGTTGCCATCCAGGGAACTGTTGTGACTGAAGTGCATGACTACAGCGCAGAATTCCCCATCGACCTCGGTAATGTGAGGCTCGTGACAAACACCGTGGAGTTCGAAGATGTCAATCGAGGCGACCACCCCACGGCAGAACTTCGCCTCCTTAACTCAGACCGTACAGCCTTCCGCCCCGAACTGATGCACCTGCCCCCTTACCTCTCGGCAGAGTACTTGCCAGAAGACATTCCCGCAGGAAAAGCTGGCACAATCCGCCTGACACTCGATAGCGAGAAACTCAGCACATTGGGACTCAACCAGACAAGCATTTACCTTTCGCGCTACATGGGCGACAAGATAGGCGAGACAAACGAGATACTCGTCTCGGCCATCCTCCTGCCCAGCTTTGCCGACATGAGCGACGAGGCTCTGGCAATGGCTCCCGAGCTTGCAATAAGCGAGTCATCTGTCGACATGGGAGAGATGAATGGCAAGAAGGAAATCAGCCGCACCATCCTCCTCACCAATACAGGCAAGAGCGACCTGCACATCCATCAGGTACAAGTCTTCAACAAAGCCATCAGTGTCAGCGTCGCCAAGAGCACCATTCGCCCTGGCAAAAGCACAAAGCTGAAGATCAGTGTCTCTGCCCGATACCTTAAAAAGAGCAAAGGCCGCATGCGAGTCATGCTCATCACAGACGCTCCCCGACAAGCGAAGCAATACATCAATGTGGACATCGCCCAGGAATGAAGACTATGGACTATGAACTATGGACTATGGACTATGAACTATGGACTCATAACTAAGGACTGAAATGGAACATCCCGAGAATAATCCCGAATATGCAGGCCTGACCGTGAATAGCGGTGTGGCTCCTGTCTCGTCTGTCAACCCACACCTCAACAGGCAGCGCTTTGCCCGCCGTCACCTCACGGCCAGCGACTATGTGGAAGGCATCCTGAAAGGCAACATTACCATTCTGGGACAAGCCGTCACACTTGTAGAGAGCACCATTCCCGAGCACCAAGCCATCGCTCAGGAAGTCATCGAGAAGTGCTTGCCACACTCCGGCAACAGTGTTCGCATTGGCATTAGCGGTGTTCCTGGTGCAGGCAAGAGTACCAGTATCGACGAGTTTGGCATTCATGTCCTCAAGGAATATGGCGGCAGGCTTGCAGTTCTCGCCATCGACCCTTCGAGCGAAAGAACAAAGGGAAGCATTCTGGGCGACAAGACTCGCATGGAGAAGCTCAGCGTCCACCCCGACTCCTTCATTCGCCCCAGCCCCTCTGCAGGCAGCCTGGGCGGTGTGGCACGCAAGACACGCGAGACCATCATCCTTTGTGAAGCGGCAGGGTTCGACAAGATTTTTGTCGAGACTGTTGGCGTGGGACAAAGCGAGACCGCCTGTCACTCGATGGTCGACTTCTTCCTCCTCATCCAACTTGCCGGCACTGGCGACGAGCTTCAAGGCATCAAGCGAGGCATCATGGAAATGGCCGACGGCATCATCATCAATAAATGTGATGGAAACAATGTGGACAAGTGCCAACTTGCAGCCACCCACTTCCGCAATGCCCTCCAGCTCTTCCCGCTTCCCGAAAGCGGCTGGGCACCACAAGTCCTCACTTATAGCGGCTTCTACGGCTACGGAATCAAGGAAGTTTGGGACATGGTTTACAGCTACCTCGACTTTGTAAAGAAGAGTGGATACTTCGACTATCGCAGGGCCGAGCAGGCAAAGTACTGGATGTATGAAAGCATTAACGAGCAACTGATGGGAAACTTCTACCACAACCCCACCATTGCCGACATGCTTCAAGCCGCCGAGCAAGGGGTTCTTAATGGCGAGAGGACATCATTTGTGGCAGCCAAGCAGCTCCTCGATGCGTACTTTGCACTCCTCCATTAGCCACTTCGGCGTGCTTGTTGCCCCACAAATGCCTATCGACTCACAACCTTGCAACCAGCGAATATCAATCTCGCTGGCAGTATCTATCATGTAGGAACGAGGATTGGCCTCACGGCATTCATTGAAGAGCACGCGCCCGTTACTGCTCTTCTTGCCGCATACAAAGAGCACCACATCATGCCGAAGAGCAAAGTTGCGAATGTTGGGCATGCGGTTTGCCACTTGTCGACAAATGGTGTCATAGTAGGTGAAGGTCGCTTCTGGACTGATATGCTGCTGAACATAGTCGACAATCTTGCGGAACTCGTCAAGCGGCATAGTTGTTTGGGAATAAAGACAGATGTCGCGATTGAAGTCGAGCTTTTTGACGTCTTCAGCCGACTCGATGATGATGGCAGTCTCTTCCGTCTGTCCCACCAAGCCAATCACCTCTGCGTGACCATTCTTACCGAAGATGACAATCTGCTTTTTGTGCTCAGTATCAGCGTCATACTCCTTCTTGATGCGCTCCTGAAGGTGTAGTACCACAGGGCAAGTGGCATCAATCAGGTTGATGCATTGGTCATCTGCGAGAGCATAAGTTGAAGGCGGTTCACCGTGAGCACGGAGCAGCACCTTGGCATCATGAATGTCGCGAAGTTGCTCATGATTAATTGTAACAAGCCCAAGTTGCTGAAGCCGGTCGCATTCCTTGCCATTATGGACGATATCGCCAAGGCAATACAACTGCTCCTCTTTGGCAAGTTCCTCTTCCGCCTTGCCAATGGCGCGTGTCACACCAAAGCAAAAGCCAGAGCCCTGGTCGATTTCTATCTTCATTCAGAAGCCACTCTGTAGTACTGTTCCAGAAGCCACGCCTTTTGCTCTGGAATGGTGAGGTTGCTATTGTCGAGCACGATGGCGTCCTCTGCCTGGCGAAGCGGGCTGATGGCTCGGGTGGAGTCGATGCGGTCGCGCTCTATGACATTGGCGCGAATCTCCTCGAAAGAGCAGTCTTCCCCCTTTGCCTTCAGCTCATCATATCGACGCTGGGCACGCACATCAGCACTTGCCGTAACAAAGACCTTAAGTTCAGCATCAGGGAAGACAACTGTCCCAATGTCGCGACCATCCATGATGACGCCCTTTGCCTCGCCCATGAGGCGCTGCAAGTCAACCATCGCTTCACGGACAAAACCCAGAGTGGCAATGGGGCTGACCCACTTCGAGACTTCCATTGTGCGAATCTCGCGCTCCACGCAAACACCATTGAGGTAGGTATCGGGGCGCCCAGTCTCTTCATTGAGCTGGAAGGTTATCATGATGTCGGACATATGTTCACGCAAAGCTTCCTCGTTGATGCCGTCCTCGGTTATCAAACCATTCTGCAAGGCAAAGAGGGTGACAGCCCGATACATTGCGCCCGTATCGATATAGATGTAGCCAATCTCTTTAGCGAGGTCTTTCGCCATTGTGCTTTTGCCACAAGAGGAGTGGCCGTCGATTGCAATTGTTATCAGTTTCATCTTTCTTTCTCAAAGTTATATGCTAAAGTGAAAGCCAGCGTTGGTGCGCTGACGTGATATTTGGCATAAGCAAGGCCGAACTTGATGCGCTTCAGGTTGACGCCGCCGCCAAAGGAAAGGCCTGCGGCATGAGAGGAACCAGCGGCTGTCATCTCGTAGCCTCGACGGAAGTTGTAGCCCATGCCTACATAGAACTTACTGTTAATGAGCCACTCCGCACCAAGCACAAAGTGATTGATGATGATACTTCCTGTCTTGAGCTTTTTGCCAGTAGTAAAGTAGTCGTCCGAAGTCCACCGAGTCATATCGACCATGGTGACAGAGATGCGGATGGGAGCATGTCCGAGCGACTTTGTAAAGCCCATCTCGAGGTCAGCAGGCAGGCGGTCGTGCTGATTGCCAAAAGCCTTGACTTGTCCGCCGAGATTGCGCGCTGCAAGAGAGAACGAGAAGTCTGTCTCCTCGTTGAAGTAGTTCAAACCGAGGTCAGCAGCCAGGGCGACTGAGGAGTATGCTCCATAGTGGGAATAGATGAACTTGGCCGAAACACCGCCAGCCCATCGGTCGCTCAACAAGTGGCTGTACTGTCCTGCGATGCAGAGGTCGAGAGGCTTGAACGAGCCGACCTCTTCGCCCGTAAGCAGCGTTTCGGTCGTCTTGCCATAACCCACGAACTGCGCATTCACGCCCCAGTTGCCGTACTTCCCCACTTGCTGGGAATAAGCCGCTGCACCTGTGTTACAGCCCTGCATGTAGGTCATAAAGGAGAAGCCGACCGTCTTGTCGCTGACACCAGTGAGCAGAGCGGGGTTCTGTATGGCGAGGGATATGTCGTCCTCAATCAGTGAGATGTTCTTGCCGCCAAGTGCCGTAGAATGCGACGAGACAGGCAGGTTCAGGAAATTGAACACGCTACCACTCTCCTGAGCAGTTGTAAAGAGGCATACACCAAAGCCCGTCAGGAGAAGCAGAAAACGCTGTATCTTTGTTTTTATGTTCATAAATCGACTGCAAAGGTACGAAAAAAAAGTTTAAGGTTTATTATTCTTCGTCTCTTTTTATAATATAAACGAAAACGCACGCCGTTTTATTGTACCGGATTAAAGTTTCGGTCATCACAAGAAATGAGCGACCTTAGCACTTCGAGGCGATGTGAAGTCCAACCAAGTGCAAAAGACCAAGCAAATCGGAACTTGACACAATGTCACATTTCTAACCATTTTGCTTACTTTCTGATTTCAGGCAAACTGCTCAGAAACGCCAAAAAAGGTTTCAGGTATGGTTTGAGTCATTTTTTCGAAGAAATGCGCTTAAAACGCTTTTCGCTGACAATCAACACATTACAAAGGGAGAAAACGAGCAAAAAACCTCAAAATGCAAACTCTGCTTAGCAAAATCTGTCATTTTTGCGCGTTTTTAGACAAAATTCGACATGGCGCGTTGACAAATTTCCGCAGGCTAAAAATCAAACGCAGCACGCTGAAATTGCCAACGCAGCACGCGGCGTTTGAAACCACAGCACTCCAAAATGCCAAATTCGGAATGTTTCGGGCCATTTTTCGCCATACCCAAAAGTGACAAAAAGAAAGCAAAACACAGAATACACGAACACCATGACAAGTCGGGAAGAAGTGGGTTTTTACACCTGCAATTACCCGCGAAAAACAAAAAAACACTTAAAAAAGAAAAAAAACACCCCTCGTGCGCACAAATATGAAAAAAAAGATGTATCTTTGTGGCACGAATAAAGTATTTCGACAACAATAACAACAAAATAACATGGAAGCTAACAAGACAGTTAACGAAGAGCTGAGAGGCCAAAAATCGACCAACATGCTGATTGGTTATGTGCTGGCACTCGCTGCTATGTTCGTCGCCTTCGAGTACACTCAGCGCGAGGTGAAGGTGGTCGAAGAAGACAAAATTTATGATTACCGAATGGAAGAGGACATGATTCCCATCACTCAGCAACAGGAAGTCGTGGCTCCTCCTCCAGCAGCCGCTCCTACCGTAATGGAGTTCATCAACGAGGTTGAGGACGACACCGAACTTCCCGAGGAAGAAGTCGAAACATCCGAGGAAATGAACCAAGCCATCACAGCTGTCGTAGGTACAGGCGCTCCCAGTGCTGCCGTCGTGACAGGTCCCGTTGGCCCTGTAGTCGAGGCAGACGACGATGACCGCATCTACGAAATGGTGGAAGAGAACGCACAGTTCCCCGGCGGCGACGAAGCTTGCTTCAAATGGCTCAGCGAACACATCAAGTACCCCAGCATCTGCCAGGAACAAGGCGTGCAGGGTCGTGTCATCGTGAACTTCGTGGTCAACAAGGACGGCTCCATCGTGGACGTGAAGACCATGCGTTCTCCTGACGCCAACCTCACCAAGGAAGCAGAGCGCGTCGTGAAGATGATGCCGAAGTGGAAGCCCGCACGACAAGGCAACAAACCCGTGCGTTCACGCTTCACACTGCCTGTCATGTTCCGCCTGAACTAAAGAACTTGACCGAGGAAGACAAAGGAAGATAGAAGAAGATAGAGGGAGATAGAGGACAACACTCTTTCAGCAAGCCCAAGCTATCTTCTTCTATCTTCTTTTTCTCATTTTCCCTCTCCCCCCATCTTCCCTTTCCTACCCCTATATAATATATAATAATGTATAGTAGCAAAGAACTTCTTCTGCAAGTCAACGAAGCCATCGCCGCCCTACCCCTTGAACGCGAGCCAAGAGGTCTGTACGAACCCATCCGCTACGTCCTCTCGCTTGGAGGCAAGCGCATCCGTCCCGTGCTCATGCTCATGGCTTACAATCTCTATCGGGAAGATGTCAAGCCCTGCATCATGCCCGCCATAGGACTCGAAACTTACCATAACTTCACACTTCTCCACGACGACCTCATGGACAGAGCAGAAGTGCGCCGAGGCAAGCAATGCGTCCACCTCAAGTGGAACGACAACACCGCCATCCTCAGCGGCGACAACATGCTCGTCCTGGCCTTCCAATACATGATGCAATGCCCGAAAGAGAAGTTGCCAGACGTGATGCACATCTTCAGCAAGACCGCCATCGAGATTGACGAAGGACAACAATACGACGTGGACTTCGAGACAAGAAACGACGTCACAGAGGCCGAGTACATCGAGATGATTCGCCTCAAGACTTCCGTTCTCCTGGCTTGTGCCTTGCAGATAGGCGCCACGCTTGCCGACGCTCCCAAGGAAGATGCAGAAGCACTTTATCGCTTTGGCGAGAACCTCGGGCTTGCCTTCCAGCTTCAGGACGATTACCTCGACGTCTATGGCGACCCAGCAGTCTTCGGCAAGAAGATTGGTGGCGACATCCTCTGCAACAAGAAGACCTTCATGCTCATCAATGCCCTGCTCCATGCTTCTGAAAAAGACCGGGCAGAGTTGCAACAATGGCTCGAAAGCAAGGACTGCAACCCAGACGAGAAGATAAAAGCAGTCACCGCTCTCTACACAAAGATTGGCGTTGACCGTATGACAAAGGAACGCATGAACGCCTACTACGTCGAGGCTGAAGCCTGCCTTGCAAAAGTTAGCCTGCCCGAGCAACGCAAACAGATGCTTCACGGCATCGCCCTCGAACTCATGGGACGTCAGAAATGATAGACACACACAGCCACATCTACGAACCTGTATTCCGCGCCGACCGCGAAGACGTCATCATGCGGGCAAAACAAGCAGGCGTCGAGCTCATCCTCTTGCCCAACATCAACGCAGAAAGCATAGAGCAGATGCTCGACCTCTGTTACCGCTATCCTGACTACTGCTTTCCAATGATGGGCTTGCACCCCACAGACATCGAGGAAGACTACAAGCAAGTCCTTGTTGACATGGAAGCCTTGCTCAAAGCCCCCGACCATCCCTACATTGCCATCGGCGAGGTGGGGCTCGACTACTACTGGGACAAAAGCAAAGCAAAGGAGCAGGAAGAGACCTTTCGCGTCCAAATTGAATGGGCCATCAAGTATCACTTACCGCTCATGATTCACTCCCGCTCCGCACATCGTCAGCTCGTGACAGCCATCTCAGAGTACAAAGACGAAGGCATCACTGGCGTCTTTCATTGCTTCGGAGGCACGACAGACGAAGCGCTGGAGCTACTTCAGTTCCCAGACTTCGCGCTTGGCATAGGCGGCGTCGTCACCTACAAGAATAGCCCTTTGCCCGAGACATTGGCCTCAGTTCCCTTGGAGCGAATTGTTCTCGAAACAGACTCCCCCTACCTCGCTCCCGTGCCTTATCGTGGCAAGCGCAACGAGAGCTCATACGTCGCAGAAGTACTGCAAAAAGTAGCACAAATATATAATGTGAGCGAGAAGCAAGCAGAAAGCGTCACAAACAACAATGCAAGGCGCATATTTCAGCGCCTGAACAAGCTTTAAGCCTTCAAAAACAACAAAAAAGCACAGAAACCGAAACTTTTTTGCCTAAAATCTATGGCAATATAAGAAAAAAAGCTATCTTTGTAACCGAAAAGCGCAAAGTAAGACACGTCTCACACTGGCGCGCCCCATAAAGGGAGAGATGCTCGAGTGGCTGAAGAGGCACGCCTGGAAAGCGTGTGACCGGCAAAACTGGTTCGCGAGTTCGAATCTCGCTCTCTCCGCAAAGAGAAAGAAACATAACACAATCATAAACAATTAAACAAACAACACAATGAAAAAGTTTTTTGCAATTATTGCAATGGTTGCTGCTTGCTCATTTGCTGCAACATCATCTGTAATGGCTCAGGAAGACGAAGCTGTAACCGAACAGGTAGAAGCTGCTGTTGACTCTGTAGCTGAGGACACTACTGCCGTGGAAGAAGCTGTTGAAGAAGCTGCTCCCATCGTAGAAGAAGAGAACGAAGGCGTCTTCAAGAACCTCAAGACAAAGTTCATCGAAGGTGGCGCAGGCTTCATGTCACTCGTTGCCATCGCCCTCGTACTGGGTCTCGCATTCTGCATCGAGCGCGTTGTTTACCTGACTCTCGCTCAGATTAACACCCGCAAGTTCATGAAGGAACTCGCCGACCTCGTTGCTAAAGGCAAGATTGCTGACGCTATCGAGAAGTGCAAGAACACACGTGGTCCCGTTGCTCAGGTAAGCCGCAAGGCTATGGAATGCCTTGACAGTAACGACCGCAACGACATCGGCACCATCGAGCGCACCATCAACATGGAAGCAGAAGTACAGGGAACCTACCTCGAAGAGAACTGCTCTTGGATCACCCTGTTCATCGCAATGGCTCCGTCACTCGGCTTCTTGGGAACTGTGATCGGTATGGTCATGGCCTTCGACGACATCCAGCGTGCTGGCGATATCAGCCCGACAGTCGTTGCAGGCGGTATGAAGGTCGCCCTTATCACAACCATCTTCGGTATCATCGTTGCCCTGGTTCTGCAGGTGTTCTACAACTACATCCTTTCTAAGATTGAAGGCCTGACCAGTAACATGGAAGAAGCCGCTCAGGAACTGCTCGTAATGTGCGTTAAGAGCGACAAGTGCAAGAAGTAATTGAAGGATTAGAGATTAGGGATTAGAGAACAGACATCAATTCTTAACTCTCATTAAAAGTAGAACTACTATGAAGATTGAGAAAATATCAAGTCGTGTGCTTCTGGCTTGCGTCGCCTTGATTGTAGTTTGCTTTGCAGCGTTCCTGCTCATTGGCTACGACAATCCTGTAGGCGACAACAACGAGCCCAAGCTCACCAACGTCATCATGTGGCTCATGTATGCCCTCATCTTGGTAACGGCAGGACTCACCTGCTGGTCAGCAATCCGCGGCATGCAGAACAATAAGGGGAACGACCCCGCTGCCACGACTGGCGTACCAGGTGGCAAGATTACTCTGTTCACAGCAGGCCTGACCATTGCATCCCTCATCCTCGGATGGGTTTGCGGTCTCGGTGAGAAAGAGTTCACAGCCCAAGACGGCACCGTGACCTCTGCAGGTTGGGTAACCGTAGTGGACGTGTTCATGGTCAGCATGGGCATCCTGCTTCTGGCCGCAGCCATTGCCGTTATCGTCAGCATGACAGGCATTGGAAAGATATGGCAAAGACAAAAAAGAAGATGCCGGGCTTGAACACCACTTCAACCGCCGATATCTCTTTCATGTTGCTCATCTTCTTCCTGGTCACCACATCAATGGACACCGACATGGGTTTGGCACGCCGCCTGCCCAAGCCGCCAGATCCAGATCAGGAAGATGCCACCATGGACATCAAGAGCCGCAACATTCTCTACGTCCGCATCAACGCCGCAGGTCAGCTGTGGATCAAGGACGAGATGAACAGCGGCTATGGTGAACTGGGAGAGCTCCGTGCTCGCGTCAAGGAGTTCGTCAAGAACGAACAGAACCTGAGCAAGCTGCCCGAGAAGCATGTCAAGAACATCGATCTGTTGGGTCAGTGCTTCGTAACGGACAAGCATGTCGTCAGCCTTCAGACCGACCGCGGAACGCCCTACAACATGTACTTCCAGGTGCAGAACGAGCTTGTGGCAGCCTACAACGAGTTGCGTAACGAAGTGTCCAAGCAGAAGTTCGGCCGCGAATACCAGTACCTCAAGGACGAAGAGAAAAAAGCCATCAGGGAATACTATCCCCAGAACATCTCTGAGGCAGAACCTAAAAAGTATGGAGGAGATCAATAATGGCAGGATTCAGAAGAAAAGAACGTCGTGGAATGCCTGAGATGAACACATCATCTCTGCCCGACTTGATTTTTACCATCCTATTCTTCTTCATGATGGTAACAACGATGCGTGAAGTGACCCTCAAGGTCAAGTTCACCATCCCCGCAGGTACAGAACTCGAGAAACTGGAGAAGAAGTCAGTGGTATCGTTCATCTACGTAGGTCCCCCGACCGACAATCTGCGCGCCCAGATGGGTAGCAGCACGCGTATTCAGCTCAACGACCGCTTTGCAGAGGCAAAGGAAGTCATGGACTTCGTGGCAGCAGAGCGTCAGGGCATGACAAACCAAGCAGAGCAGATTATCAGCATCAAGGCCGACCAGCACACCCAGATGGGTTACATCACCGACATCAAGGAAGTATTGCGTAAATCCTGGGCGCTGCGTATCAACTACTCAGCAACCAAGAGAAACTGATACCAATCCCTTCAGTTACATACAAAGAGCGGTTCCCCCACAAAGAGGGAGCCGCTCTTTATCTTACTCTTCTCCTTGTTTTCGAACACGACGTGGCTCGTCAATTTTTTAACACGTTAAGTTTGTAAACTTGGCACGTTGTGTTGGCAAACTTAGCACGTTGTGTTTACGAACTTCGCAGGCGGGGATTAAAATGCCGCGTGCGGGGATTAAAATGCCGCGTGCGGGGATTGCCGTCGCCGCACGCGGAAATGACCAACGCCGCACGCGGCGTTTGAAGACATCGCTGCAGGCGTTATTCAAAGTCCCAAGTGTAAAAAGTATGTAAATAAGTAAAAAAATAATGGAATTCCTCATTCAAGTGCTTGCCATTTCAAGAAAAAGTTGTAGCTTTGCATAATAATGTCTAACAATTGCAATTTACAGGATGGCAAAGAGAGTTGTCATAACAGGCATGGGCATCTGGTCGTGCCTCGGGACAAGCACGGACGAGGTGAGGGACGCGCTTCGTGAAGGGCGGTCCGGCATCGTAATGGACAATGACAGAATGGGCTACGGCTACCAGTCCGGACTGACCGGCATGGTGAAGACTCCCGTGCTGAAGGGACTCCTCGACCGACATCTGCGGCGCGGTTTCTCTGAGGAAGCTGAATATGCCTACATGGCGAGCCGCGAGGCTTTCCAAATGGCGCAGGTTGACGAAAACTATCTCATGGAAAACGAGGTGGGCTGCATCTTCGGCAACGACTCGTCGGCCAAGCCCGTCATCGAGGCTGCAAGAATTATGGAGGAAAAGCGAGATTCGGAACTGCTCGGGCAGAACTACATCTTCCAGTCCATGAACTCCACCGTCAACATGAACCTCAGCACCGCGTTCCACCTGAAGGGTGTGAACTTCACCATCAGTGCGGCTTGTGCAAGCGGAAGCCACTCAATTGGCATCGCCTACATGCTTGTGAAACAAGGACTGCAGGAGATGGTGCTCTGCGGCGGTGCTCAAGAGACGAACTACTACAGCATGGCCTCGTTCGATGCCATCGGAGCTTTCTCCAGACGCATGGATGAGCCTACGAAAGCCAGTCGTCCCTTTGACCGCGACCGCGACGGACTGGTGCCCAGCGGCGGTGGCGCGGCGCTTGTCCTCGAAGAATATGAGCACGCCTTGGCTCGCGGAGCATACATCCTGGCAGAAGTCAAAGGTTACGGCTTTTCGTCAAACGGCACAGCCATCATCAGTCAGCCGAGCGACGAAGGCTGCGTCATTGCAATGTCGCGAGCCTTAAAGGATGCCGCGCTTGAACCGTCAGATATCGACTACATCAATGCTCATGCCACCTCAACGCGTCAGGGAGACATGTACGAAGCCATTGCGCTCGACCGCCTGTTCCACGGTCAGCACGCCCTCATCAGCAGCACGAAAGGCATGACAGGGCACGAGTGCTGGATGGCAGGGGCAAGCGAAATTGTCTACTCCCTCATCATGATGCAAAACCATTTCGTGGCGCCGAACCTCAACTTCGACAATCCCGACGAGCACTCCGAGAAACTCAACATTGCCCGCACCACGACAGAGGCTGACATCAAAGTCGTCCTCTCCAACTCCTTTGGCTTCGGCGGCACAAACAGCGCGTTGATAATTGCAACTATATAAAATAATGTATAACCTCAAACCTTAAACCACTATGAGAAAACTGGTATTAGCCCTGATGGCAATGTTTGCAAGCGTCACAATGTTTGCCGGTAATCCTCTATCTGTAAAAAGCAGTAAGGTAGAATTGAAGAAATTCATGAAAGAAGCTGCCACTGCCAGCTTGGTTCTCGACTGGAGCAAGACACAGTACGACAACAAGAAAACAGCCGCTGCTGAGTTTGGTGAAGACTATGCTTTCATAAAGAAAGACTGTGCTGAAAAGTTCATCGAAGGCTTCAACGCTAAATCGAAAGGCATCAAGCTGGAACAAGGGAAGAAAGGTGCTGACTACAAGTTTGTAATTACTGTGACTAATTTGGACTCTTTCGTTAATGTGATGGGTTGGGGCCCTCGTACTGAAGCTAAGATGTGGGGCAACCTGAAAATTGTTGACGCTAAAGGCGGAACCGTTGCTGAGATAGAAATTGACGAGGCAGAAGACGGTACCGATTATGTTCGACGCGAGGCCTTTGGAAAGACTTTCATGATTTTGGGAACGAAGGTTGCCAAACTGAAATAAACGTTCCACTCTGACATGAATTTGCCGTCTTCATTAAAAAGATACACTTCCGAGCAGCTCTCTGCCCGTGAGGCACAAAGGCAGGCTGAGTTCATTGCGTGGGGACCGATAGTGTTTCAGGCAAGCAGGCTGATGCTGAAGTTTGGCATCCTTGAGATGCTGAGAGACAGCGAGAAAGGACTCACTACAGCAGAGGTGGCTGAACGCAGCGGACTCTCCCTCTATGCCTGCAAGTGCCTGCTTGAGGCTTCGCTCAGCATCGGTACCGTGCTCATTAACCCAGACACCGACCGCTACTCAATCTCCAAGACGGGTTGGTTCCTGCTGAACGACCCAGCAACAAAGGTGAACATCGACTTCAACCACGACGTCAACTACCTCGGCATGTTCAACCTCGAAGAGGCACTCATGGAAGGTCGCCCCGTAGGATTGAAGCACCTTGGCGACTGGCCGACATTGTATGAAGGCCTGTCAAGCTTTCCTCCGCAAGCAAAGGAAAGTTGGCTCAACTTCGACCATTTCTACAGTGACTCCTCTTTCCCCGAGGCGCTCAAGATTGTCTTTGCCGAGCATTTTGTCCGCTCGCTCTACGATGTAGGCGGCAACACAGGCAAGTGGGCATTGCAATGTGTGGCTTACGATGAGGAGGTTGAAGTGACTATCCTCGACCTGCCTCAGCAGATAAAGATGATGCAGGAGAACATAGCAGGCAAGCCTGGTGCGGACCGCATCAAGGGCTACGCCATCAACCTGCTCGACAAAGAAGCTGGCTTTCCCAAAAGAGAAGGCGGCCTCGATGCCATTTGGATGTCGCAGTTCCTCGATTGCTTCAGTGAGGAAGAGATTGTCAGCATACTGACACGGGCAAAGGAGGCCATGACCGACGAGACACGGATCTTCATCATGGAAACCTTCTGGGACCGCCAACGCTTTGAGCCCGCTGCCTTCTGCCTTACAATGACCAGCCTCTACTTCACCGCAATGGCAAACGGGAACAGCAAGATGTACCACTCGGACGACATGCGGCGCCTCATCCGCCAGGCAGGCTTGGAGATAGAAAGCATCTACGATGGCTTGGGACAAGGCCATAGTATCATGGTTTGCAAAACAACATAAACAATCATAATATGAACAGAAGCGAAATTGAAGAAAAAGTAAAGGAATTCATGATTGAAGACCTCGAGATTGATGAGGAGAAGATTTATCCTGAAGCAAAGCTCAAGGAAGACATGGGCATAGACAGCCTCGACTTCGTCGACATCGTGGTTATCGTAGATAAGACCTTCGGGTTCAAACTGAAAGCAGAAGAGATGGCAGGTGTGGACACCTTTGCCAAGTTCTGCGACTATATAGAAAGCAAAGTGAGCTAAGAATGGCAGAGCAGGAGTGGGCAGGCACGACGTATGGCAACGAATGGATGCACAAGTGGCTAATTCGTATGCTTCGGTACATTGATGTGCGCATCTTGTACCTCTTCGTGGCACTCTTCATCATACCTGTCTGTCTGGTGCTCAACCCGAGCCGAGGCATCGCTTATCGCTACTTTCGTCAGCGCATCGGGTATGGAAGAATGAAGTCCGCCTGGAAGACTTACGTCAATCACTGCCTCTTCGGACAAGTCGTGGTCGATAAGTTCGCGATGTATGCCGGCAAGAAGTTCGTGGTTGAGATTGAGAACTACAACGAGTTCATCGACCGAGCAGCAAGAAAGGAGGAAGGCTTCGTGCAGTTGAGCGCTCACATAGGCAATTATGAGATAGCTGGTTACACGCTTGCCGTCGAGGGGAAGCGCTTCAATGCGCTAGTCTTTGCAGGCGAGAAAGCTTCGGTTATGAGGAATCGCAGCAAGATGTTCACGGGCACAAACATCAGTATGATTGCAATCCAACCGGACATGAGCCACCTCTTCGAGATTGACAAGGCACTGACCGATGGCGGAATTGTCAGCATGCCTGCCGACCGCATCAACGGTTCGAAGAAATGCATCGAGCTTGATTTTCTCGGAGCAAAAGCAAAGTTCCCGCTCGGACCTTTCTCCGTAGCGACAATGAGAGGGCTCGACGTGCTTGCCGTCAACGTCATGAAAGACTCGCTCACAAGCTATAAGATATATGTCACGCCGCTCCTCTACGACAAGGGAGCCACACGACAAGAACAAATAAAGCAGCTCTCGGAGGCTTATGTCGCAGAGCTTGAGAAGCGTGTCAGGCAGTATCCTGAGCAATGGTACAACTATTTTAAGTTCTGGCAGGAAGGATAAAAGAATGATTAGCGTAGTCGCCACAAATATAATTTCGCCTTTGGGCTTCACGACTGAGGAGAACTACCAAGCCGTTTTGGCTGGTCGTTCTGCCCTGAAGCGCTATGCTGGTCTGTGGGGATTGCCCGAGCCATTCGCTGCATCTCTGTTTAACGAGGAGCAGAAAGCCACGCTTGCCCTTGAGGGATATACTTTCTTTGAGGCCCTTGCCATACGTTCCATTCGCACGGCTCTCACGTACACTTCACTCGGCAATGATTTTTCGAGAATCGTCCTCATATTGAGTACAACGAAAGGCAACATTGAGTCTTTAGGAGAGGAACGTTACTACCCTTCTGAAGCGGCACAGAGAATTGCCGAAGCCATCGGGCTGACAACAAAACCAATCGTCGTTTGCAATGCCTGCGTCTCCGGCCTCTCGGCCCAACTTCTCGCGAATCGTCTGCTTTCTGCAAACGTTTATGACTACGCCATCGTTGTGGGTGCAGAGGTGCAGAGCAAGTTCATTGTGTCAGGGTTCCAGTCCTTGAAGGCTGTTTCGGAAGAGCCTTGCAGACCTTTCGACATTGAGCGCAACGGACTTAACCCAGGCGAAGCTGCTGCCACGATTGTCTTTGCAAGGAATGCCGACGGGGAGCGTTGGTGCCTCATGAATGGAGCAACCTGCAACGATGCCTATCACAATGTCTCTCCCTCCCCGCAAGGTGAGGGCTTGACGAATGCCATCAATGCTGTGATGAAAGGGCGAGACAAGTCCTTGCTCGCTACTGTCTGTGCCCATGGGACAGCGACGCTCTACAACGACCAAATGGAGTCTGTTGCCATTCATCGTGCCGGGTTGACAGACGTCCCGTTGTCTGCGCTCAAAGGTAACTTTGGACATACGATGGGAGCGGCTGGTGTGCTTGAAACCATCCTGACCATGATAGCTACACAGGACGGGCTTGTCCTGCCTTCGAAAGGCTTCGCGGAACTTGGTGTCAGCAAGGAAGTCAACATCAGCAGCGAGCCTCAAAAGACCAACAAGCGTTCTTTCTTGAAGCTCATGTCAGGCTTCGGCGGCTGCAATGTAGCGGCATTTTATGTAAGAACAACAGACAAGAAACAAGAGACAACGAGCCATATAACGCTCGCAAAAGCGAATACCATAAGGCTTTCCTCGGAAGATGGGACATCTTTGACTGATATTTACAAGCAAGAGATAGGCAATTATCCCAAGTTCTACAAGATGGATATCCTGTCGCGATTGGCTTTTGTGATTACAGAACTATTGAGAAAAGGACCACACACAACAGACAACGGACAACAGATGCCTATTATCCTCTTCAACCACTCGTCCTCCGTTGTTGCAGACCGCCAGTTCCTCGACACGATTAAAGATGCCGAAAACTTCTTCCCAAGCCCTTCCGTCTTCGTTTACACCCTGCCGAACATCACGACTGGCGAGGTCGCAATCCGTCATCACCTGTGTGGCGAGACCTCGTTCTACATTCTTCCCGACAAGGACGAGGCCTTGATGAAGCAGATCCTGGAAGCCTCTCTCGCAGGGACAAGCGCGACAAGTGTCATCAGTGGCTGGATCGATGCAGAAAGTGAGACAAGCTACGAATGCGAACTATCAGTGTATAACATTATATAATATAAGTATGGAACAGTTAATTAACGACTTGAAACTACAGATCAAGGAAGCCCTTAACCTGGAGGAACTATCGCTGGAGGAGTTCGACGAGAATGCTCCTCTGTTTGGTGAAGAAGGCATTGGACTCGATTCTATCGATGTGCTCGAGATTATCGTGCTGCTCGAAAAGAACTACGGCATACGTCTCGCCAACCCGAAAGACGGGCGAGCCATCTTCCAGAGCGTCAAGACAATTGCCGAGTACGTACAGGCAAACAGGAAGAAGTAAACGACCCAATGAGCATTTCAATAAGCGGTTACGGCATCATTTGCGCGATTGGGAACGACGCGAAGGCTGTCCTGAAGTCCCTCAAGGAAGGGCGAACGGGGATTGCCTCCATGCGTTATCTGCAGTCGAGCCACAAGGAACTGCCTGTCGGAGAAGTGAAGCTTTCCGATGAGGAAATGAAGCGAATGCTAGGACAGGACGAGAAAGCAGTCATCAGCCGCACCGTCCTGATGGGAGCTATCGCTATTCGTCAGGCTTTGGAGCACGCCAACCTCGACCTGAAAGGCAAGCGCGTGGCCATCATCAACGGCACGACTGTGGGCGGGATGGACATTACGGAGCGCTACTTCAAACAGATGAAGGAGAATGATGCCCTGCTGCCTCTCATTGAGAAGCACGATTGCGGCAGCAGCACACACGAGATGGCTGAACTTGCCGGCTTGCCAAATGCCGAAGTCTGCACCGTCTCGACCGCTTGTTCATCTGCCGTCAACGCCATCATTCTCGGGTCTGAAATGCTCAAGAACAACGAGGTGGACATCGTTATAGCTGGCGGAACGGAGGCTCTGAGCCTGTTCCACTTGAACGGATTCAACGCCTTGATGATTCTCGACAAAGCACAATGCCGTCCTTTCGACAAGACGCGAGCTGGCTTGAACCTTGGCGAAGGCGCCGCTTTTGTAGTGCTTCAAAAGGAAGACAGCCTCACAAACGAGCATACTCCAATCGCTTTCATTCGCGGTTATGCCAACCGTTGCGACGCTTTCCACCAGACGGCTTCGTCCGAGAACGGTGAAGGAGCGTACCTTGCGATGAGCGAAGCCTTGCAGATGGCTGGGTTGAAGCCGCAGGATATCCACTACATCAATGCTCACGGAACAGGCACTCCCAACAACGATGCCAGCGAAAGTGCGGCCATTCGGCGTGTCTTCGGAGAGAACATACCACCCGTCTCGAGCACAAAAGGCTTTACTGGCCACACCACTTCGGCTTCCGGTTCAATCGAGACAGTCATCTGCATCCTTGCTCTTCTCAACAATTTTGTGCCCTCAAACTACGGTTGGAAGGAGCAAGACGAAGGGTGTATCACGCCTTTCGACAATTCAAAATTTATAAATTCAAAATTCAAAACCTCTCCTTTGGAGAGTATTCTCTGCAATTCCTTCGGGTTTGGAGGGAACGATTCGGCTTTAATAATAAGTAAAAGCCCCCTCCCCGCTCCCTCTTTTGGGGAGTGCCTAAGACAGGAAACCTGCGTTTTAGCAGAAGCCATAATTAATAATGTTGAGCAACTTGGTGAGCTTCGCGAGTTCGTTTCCGCTGGTGAGGCACGAAGGATGAGCAAGCTCATGAAGGCTGCCACCATTTCATCTTTGAAGGCACTCAAGGAAGCAGGTGTCGAGACACCCGATGCCATCATCACCGCCACCGCGTTTGGTATGCTCGAGACGAGCGAGAAGTTCCTCCTCGACATGCTTGAGAACGGCGAGGAGACCCTGAGCCCTACCCTCTTCATGCAAAGCACGCACAACACTTTGAGCTCCGCCATCGCCATTCGCACCAAGTGTCACGGCTACAATATGACTTATAGCCAAGGCAAAGACTCACTCGATTGGGCACTTCGCGACGCTCGAAGATTGATCGAGACGGGCAAGGCGAAGACCGTTCTCGTAGGTTATCACGACGAAGCCACACCTTTGTTCCAGGAGTTCTGCCGCAGGATGGGAAAGCCCCTACCACAGGAGATTTACTCACGCAGCGTGGTGCTTCGGAAAACTTAACACGTTAAGTCATTCAACTTAACACGTTAAATTGCTCAACTTAACACGTTAAATTGCTCAACTTAACACGTTAAAATTATATTTTAACCACGTTAAGTTTGGCGACACTCCACGTCGTGTTTTCTGACTCGACGAGAGCCGTCGGCATTCACTCCATAAGAAATGAATGATTTTATTTGGCAGATTGCGCTCCTTTTCGTATCTTTGCAACATAATTTGGAATAGTATGCAACTTTTGCCATTAGCAATCATACAGAGCCTTTTGCTGGCAGGAGGACAGGTTTTCCTGAAGCTTGCCTTACAACGCATGCTGCCTTTCGGGTGGAATTGGCAGTTCTGGGGCGACCTCCTCACTAACTGGCAGTTCGCTCTTTGCGGTTTGCTTTATGGTGCAGGCACAGTCTTGTGGTTCTACATCATCAAGCATTTCCCCTTCAGCATGGCGTATCCCATGGTCTCGCTCAGTTATGTGTTCGGCATGATAGCAGCCATGCTGGTGTTCCACGAAGAGGTGAGTCTGACGCGTTGGCTGGGCGTGTTGCTCATCATGGCCGGTTGTTACTTCATAGCAAAATAAGGATATGAAACGATATATCTTGTTTACTATTTACTGTTTACTGTTTACCGTTCTAGCTGCACAAGGCTTGAGCGAGCAGAAAATCATAGAGAAAATGGCTTCGGCGGCTGAAAAGATTAAGACCGTCGAGTGCAATTTTACCCAGACAAAGCAGTCGAAGATGCTCTCCAAACCGCAAATGTCGGAAGGCAAGATGTTCTGTCAGCAGCCCGACAAACTGCGTTGGGAATACACTTCGCCGAGGGCAAGCACCCTCGTCCTTGAGGGAACAGAGGCGCGTCTGCTCAAAGGAAACGAGCAAGAAGCGAGGAACAAGTTCATAGGTGAAATGGCGCGAATGATAATGAACTGCGTAGCAGGCAAGAACCTGACTGACAACAAGACATTCCAAGTCTCGGCAAAGGAAATGCCAACCGAGTATGTGGCAACCCTTGTCCCACAACGAAAAGACATGAAGCGCCTTTACACGAAGCTCGTCCTCCACTATAACCTCAAGCAAGAGACAGTAACCGAGATAGAACTTCACGAGAAAAACGGCGACCGAACCCTCATCGAACTGCACGACATAAGCATCAATGGAAAGTAAACAGACACTTCGCGACAGAGGCATCTGCGTGGTGATTCCGACATACAACAATGCCGGAACCATCGCCGATGTGGTTCATCGTACCCTCACACACTGCCTCGATGTGATTGTTGTCTGTGATGGTTCGACCGACGGAACACTCGAAATCCTGCAACAAATCGAGGGAATCACGGTCGTTTCCTGCGCCAAGAATGCCGGCAAAGGCTATGCCCTGAAACAAGGCTTCAAGAAAGCTTTGGAGATGGGCTTCGCTTACGCCATCACTTTGGACGCAGACGGTCAGCACTTTCCTGAGGACATTCCACACATGCTTCGTGCCAACCAGAAACATCCGGGAGCCCTCATCGTGGGCCAACGCAAGGACCTCGACAAGGCAGAACGCAGTGCAGGAAGTAAGTTCGCCAACGCCTTCGCCAACTTCTGGTTTGCCATTCAGACAGGACACCGCTTGAAAGACACACAGACAGGCTTTCGTCTCTATCCACTGAAAAAGCTTTACGGCCTCTCGCTCCTCACCTCTCGCTACGAAGCCGAACTCGAACTGCTCGTCTTCGCCTCGTGGCACGGCGTCAAGCTCGTCTCTACGCCAATCAACGTCTACTATCCCAAGCCCGAAGACCGCGTGTCGCACTTCCGACCTTACGCAGACTTCTCGCGCATCTTCGTGCTTAATACCATACTCTGTGTGCTGGCCGTCGTATATGGTTTGCCACTTGCAATTTGGCGTTTTCTAATGACGTTCCTGCGAACTTCCTACGCTCTTCTGTTCTTCATCCTGTCCGTCTTCCTCATAGTTACGCCAGCTGCAATGCTTTATCTGGCTTTCACCAAAGACTTGGAAAAGAAGCGAATGGGTATGCACAAACTGCTTTGGAACTTCTCGAGGTTCGTTACGTTGTGGCACGGAATACCTGGCGTGAAGTTCTCCGTCGGCAATCCTCACAAGGAAGACTTCACCAAACCAGCCATCATCATCTGCAATCATCAGTCACACCTCGACCTGATGACGATGCTCATACACAGTCCGAAACTCGTTTGCCTGACGAAAGATTGGGTCTGGAACAATCCCTTCTATGGCTACATCATACGCAATGCTGAGTTCTATCCCGTGTCGGAAGGGACAAATACCTTAATGCCAAAGCTGCAGTCGCTTGTGGAAAGAGGTTACAGCATCGCAGTCTATCCGGAGGGTACACGTTCGCCGGATTGCACCATAACACGCTTCCATCAAGGCGCTTTCTATTTGGCAAAGCAACTGCACCTCGATATCTTGCCGCTCGTGCTGTATGGCGCAGGCAAGGCTTTGCCGAAGAAAGAGAAGCATCTCCACAAGTGGCCCATCCGCATAGAGATAGACAAGCGCATCTCTCCCACAGAGTTGCAGTCGCTTGGAGACACCACGTTGGCTCAAGCTTCGAGTCTGAGGAAGTACTACAAAAAGCGATACGCCGAAATGGCAAACAGAATAGAGCAAGATGTCTAAGGTCATCATCATAGGTTCGGGACTTGGCGGCCTCACTTGTGGCTTTATTCTGCAGAAGAACGGGTACGACGTAACCATCCTCGAGCAAGGCCATCAGATTGGTGGCTGTCTGCAATGTTTCTCTCGACAAGGCGTCAAGTTCGAGACAGGAATGCACTTCATCGGCAGTGCTGCCGAGGGGCAAACCATGAATCGACTGATGAACTTCCTATGCTTGACAGACGTAGAGCTCAGTCCTCTCGACCCAAAAGGCTACGACACCATCGCTTTGGCAGGTGAGATATTTCGTTTCCCTAATGGCAGAGACGCTTTCGTCGAGCAGATGTCGAGCTATTTCCCAAAGGAAAAGGACAACCTCAAGCACTATATCAACCTTGTAGCACGTATCGCTTCGGCTTCGACGCTCAACTCTTTGACGTCAGAGGAGCGCGACCTCGCAATGAATACAGAGTACCAGACGCGTAGCATCAACGAAGTCCTCGAAGGTCTCTTCCGCGATGAAATGCTGCGAAACGTGCTCGTAGGCAACTTGCCTCTCTATGCCGCAGAACGCGACAAGACGCCTTTCGCCCAGCATGCCTTCATCATGGACTTCTATAACCAGAGTGCCTTTCGCGTCGTCGGAGGCAGCGACGCCATTGCACAATCCCTTGCTCGCTCTATAAAAGAGATGGGCGGACAAGTGCTCACGGACAAACGCGCCTGTCGAATCCGTTGCAATGAAACGCAAGCAACAGGCGTCGAGACTGCCGACGAGTGCTTCTTTCCTGCGGATTATGTCGTCAGCACGGTGCATCCGGCACGTCTTTTGGAACTGCTCGACACCAAACTCATCCGTCCTGCTTTCCGCTCTCGCCTCAGTAACATTCCCAACACGACAGGCTGCTTCACCCTATATGTCAAGTTCAAAGAGAACACGATGCCGTACATGAACACCAACTTCTACGGCTATCACAGCTCGTCTCCCTGGGATAGCGACCGGCACGACTACCTTTACATGCATCACTGCCACAGGGACAAAGCGCGCTTCGCCAAGAGTGGTGTAGTGCTTTCATACATGAAGATGGACGAAGTGGCTCGCTGGCAGGGCACATACGTCGGGCATCGTGGAGCGGATTACGAGGCTTTCAAGCACGAACATGCAGAGCAACTCATTCAAGACGTCGAGAGGCATCACCCGGGTTTCACTGCCGCAATCGATACTTACTATACCTCAACGCCCCTCACTTACCTTGATTACACGGGAACGGAAAACGGCTCGATGTATGGTGTGGCCAAGGATATCCACCTTGGACCTGCTGGTAGAGTGCCTTACAGGACAAAGGTTCCCAACCTCTTCCTTGCTGGTCAGAACGTCAACTCGCATGGTATGATGGGCGTCCTGGTTGGCACAATCGTCACTTGTAGCGAGCTTCTCAAGCAGTCAAACCGTGAAATAACGAACTTGTTCAATGGCTAAAGTACTCATCATAGGCGGCGGGCTTGGAGGTCTTTTCTGTGGTGCAATCCTCGCAAAGGAAGGCCTGAAAGTGACTGTTCTCGAGAAGAATGCGGCAATAGGCGGTGGCTTGCAGAGCTTCACACGCTTTGGCGAAGTCTTCGACACCGGCATGCATGTAGTGGGAGGGCTGCAAGAAGGCGGCAACATACGACGCCTGCTCGGATATCTTGGCATTTGGGACAAGGTACACATACAGGCCGTGCCTGCTGATTGCGCTGACCTGCTCTACTTTGCAGAAGACAGGCATTACTATCAGATAGCGTCGGGCAAGGAGCAATTCGTAGCGTCGCTCGCACAGGAGTTCCCTTCCGAACGGGACAACCTCGTTCGCTATGTAGATGCGATGTACAGGCTTGTCGAGGAGATGGACCTCTTTCATCTGCGTTCCTCGACGCGTGACATCTTCTCGCATAGCGAGGAGTTCAGCATGGCAGCCGACGCCTTCATTGCCAAGTACATTAGCGATGAGCGGCTGCGAAGCATTGTGGCATACGTCAACCCGCTGTACGGCGGTCGAGCCGGCACAACGCCTGCCTACATTCACGCCACTATTTCGGTGCTTCACATCAACGGCCTTTGTCGCTTTGCTGGCGGCAGTCAGTTGTTTGCAGAAACGCTTGGCGACTTCATCAAAGAACATGGCGGAGAGGTCCTCGCCAGCCATGAGGTACAACACATCCACACCGAAGGCAGGAACATTACAGGCGTTACGACTCAAGACAGCAAGTGCTTTACGGCCGATTACTACATCTCGGACATACATCCCTGCAGCCTAATCAACCTCTTCGACGACCCAAAAGCTCTGCCGAAGGCTTACAAGACACGTCTCGAAGACATACCCAACACCTATTCCGCCTTTCTTATCTACCTGAAACTCAAGCCCGAGTCGTTCCCCTACCTTAGCCACACGGGCTATTACATGCAGAGTTACGAAGGCATTTGGAACATCGCAGAAGCCAACCAGCCGTGCCCAAGAGGTTTCCTCTACATGACGCCACCGGAAATTCAGCAAGGCAAGTACGCAAGAAAGATGATTATCGCAGCACCGATGAACTGGCAAGATGTGCCTCCGCGAGGCAAAGAATACGCTAATTGGAAACAGGAAAGAGCCGACCTACTCCTTACGAGAATGGAAGAAATGTACCCTGATTTCCGTGAGTATGTTGACGGCATCAACACTGCATCCCCGTTGACCATCCGCGACTATTACGGCACGAAACACGGCGCAATGTTCGGCTACGCCAAAGACTGCAAGAACCTCGTCCTCTCGCAAGTGCCCGTCGCAACAAAGATACCCAACCTCCTGCTCACAGGCCAATGCGTAAACCTGCACGGATTCTGTGGCGTACCGCTCACGGCAATCAACACCTGCGAGGCGATACTCGGGCGAAACCATATCATCAGCAAGCTATGATCATGTTTTATAGACTGACGATAATACTTATCTGCTGTAGTCTGCAAGCTTTTGCGCAGAGTCCCGTGCGCCTTTGGGACGGCACGGAGACCCGTGCGAAGGGTGTCAAGCTGACGCCTTACACGGCAGATACAGGCAAACCAGGCACGGCGGTCGTGGTCTGTCCGGGTGGCTCGTACAGCTGGCTCGACATGAAAACTGAAGGACATGATGTGGCACGATGGCTGCAGGCGAACGGCATCTCTGCTTTTGTGCTGAAATATCGTGTGCAAGGCATTGTGCCGTACATCACGCATTCGCGTCTTCTCTTCAGGGGGCATCAACATCCAGATGCTATCAACGACCTGCAAAGAGCCATCGTTTATCTGCGCGAACATGCCGAAGAATATGGCATCGACCGCCATCGTATCGGCGTGATGGGCTTCTCGGCAGGCGGACACTTGGCAATGCTTTCTGCAGAGCATGGGGCATGGGGCAAGTGGGAAGAGGCTGGTCCGGCATTCGTGGCAGCCATTTATCCTGCAGTGAGTATGTCGCATCCCTGCACGCATAAGCGTTCCAGGCGTGCCCTGCTGGGTGAGTATGGCAAGCGTCTCAAGAAGATGCGCGACCTGCTTTCCCTGGAGAAGCACGTCCCGAAGAACTGTCCGCCAGTTTTTCTCGTCAATTGCAAAGACGACAAAGTCGTGAAATACCACAATTCGGAGCTTCTCGACTCTGCCCTCACGGCTCAAGGCATCGAGCACCGATACATACAATACCGCACCGGAGGACATGGCTTCGGCGCCTCCGAGACAAAAGGCACCGCTGAATGTCGTGCCTGGAAGAACGAGTTCCTAACTTGGATAAAAAGTCTCGCATTATGACGACAAACGAGTTCGAAGGCATTCGACCATATAACGAAGCGGAAATCCCTGCAGCAATGCAGCGGATTGCCTGCAGCAAGGAGTTTCCCCGGCTTGCCTCCTACGTCTTTCCTGACCGTCCGACAGAGGAAGTGCGGCAGGAAATGATGCGTTACAAGACTGTCCGCGAATTCCAGCTTGGCGTGATGTATCATGCCAACAAGCAGATTCTCAGAAGGAGCACGACAGGCTTCACACATTCGGGCATCGAGCGGCTCTTGCCAAAAAGGAACTACCTGTTTGTCTCCAACCATCGCGACATCATGCTCGACGCCTCGCTGATGCAGAACGTATTGACAGACGAAGGCTTCGACACGTGCGAGATAACCTTCGGAGAAAACCTGATGCGAGGGCAACTGGTCATCGATGTGGGCAAGAGCAACAAGATGTTCAAGGTGACTCGTCCCGGCGGAAGTGCACGAGAATTCTACAAGGAGTCGCTCCTCCTGTCACAGTACATCCGCTCCACCATCACGGAGAAACACCAATCCGTCTGGATTGCGCAACGCAACGGACGCACCAAGGATGGCACAGACCGCACGGACCAAGGCATCATCAAGATGTTCGGTATGTCGCAGACGACTGACCGTGTCGCCTCGCTCGCCGAGTTGAACATCGTGTCGGTCGCTATCTCGTATGAATGGGAATCGTGCGACGTCCTCAAGGCAATCGAGCTGTACAGGCGCCTTCAAGGTCCCTACACCAAGCAACCTGGCGAGGACCTGAACAGCATTCTCACTGGCATATTGCAGCAGAAAGGACGCGTGCATCTCGAATTCTGCGAGCCTGTCACGGCAAAAGACCTGCATGCATTGCCTGGCGGAACAGCCAACGAGTTCCACAAGCAAGTGGCGCAGCTGCTCGACAAACGCATCTGCTCGGCTTATCGGCTCTTCCCAAACAACTACATCGCCCATGACTTATTGTTCGAGGACAATGCTTACCGGCAGATATACACTCAGGAAGAGAAGGAAGCCTTCGTGATCCGATTGCATGAACTCGACTGCTACAAGAACAACTACAAACTCTACAAGCTGAGGAACATCTTCCTTGGCATCTACGCAAACCCTGTTGAAAGCAAAAGATTGACACAAGATGATACTAAAGATATTTGACTATCTTCGCCGACACGCCTTTGCCCGTTGGGCATCGCTCCTCGCCATAACGCTAATTTTGGTGGCGTCCATCGTGCGTCTCAGCTATAAAGAAGACATCGAGGACTTCTTGCCTCTTAGCAACACAGACAGGGAGCGAATGGCTGTTTATCAGGACATCTCGGGCATGAACCGACTCTTCGTCGTCTTCGAGAGCTCAGATGATGCGGAACAGACGACAGAAGCGATAGAGCACTTCGTGAGCATCGTTGAGGAAAGCGACACTGCCGGCTGGTGCCAAGACCTGCAAGCGACATTCGACCTCGAGAGTCTCTCCGAGACAATCGACTTTGTCTATCAGAACGCGCCGCTCTTTCTCACTGAAAACGACTACAGACGAATGGACTCTCTCCTTTCGTCACCCGACTTCATGGACAACAAGCTTGAAGATGACATGGAAGCCCTGATGCTCCCGACTGGCAGCCTGTTGAGCGAAAACATCAGTCGCGACCCGCTCGGGCTCTTTGCCCCCGCAATGCAAGAAATGCAGCAATCTCAGAAGCAAATGCACTTCGAGATGTACAACGGCTTCATCTTCACGCCCGACATGAAAAGGGCGCTCGTGATGCTTTCCTCGCCTTTCGGAAGTAGCGAGACAGACCTGAACGCCCAACTCATTGCTTTGCTCGACAACTCTATCAACGCGATGCAGGCAGACTTCCCAGAGATAAAGGCACACGTTATTGGTGGTCCGCAGGTCGCTGTGGGCAATGCAAAGCAGATTCTGCGCGATAGTATCTTGGCGATTAGCTTGGCTGCGGTGCTCATCTTGGCGTTGCTGCTTTACGCTTTCCGCAGGTATAAGGACATCTTGCTTATCGCCTTGTCCGTCCTTTGGGGCTGGCTTTTTGCTCTTGGCGGTATGGCTTTGGTGCACGACAGCGTCTCGATGATTGTCATCGGCATATCGAGCATCATCATTGGTATCGCGGTAAACTACCCACTTCACCTCACCAGCCACGTCCAGCATCAACCCGACATCCGTCAGGCTCTAAGCGAGATAACGACGCCTCTGCTTGTGGGCAACGTCACTACCGTTGGCGCATTCCTTGCACTTGTGCCGCTAAAGTCGATTGCCTTGTGCGACCTCGGGCTCTTTGCTTCCATGCTTCTCATAGGAACGATCCTCTTCGTGCTGGTATATTTGCCACACTTTTTGAAGACAACAGACAATAAACGAGAGACAACAGACAATGCCGACCTCCTTACTCACCTTGCCTCCGTACAGATTGACAGGAAGCGATGGCTGGTCGTTTTGGTTGCTGTGCTGACGCTTGTCTTTGGCTATTTCAGCCTTTCTGTCGAGTTTGATTCCGATGTGTCGAACATCAACTACATGACTGCGACACAGAAGGAGGACATGAGCTACTTCCAAAAACTCTTCGACGGGAACAGTTCGGAAGACAATGTCTCACTTTATCTCCTCTCTTCTGGCACAGACTTCGACCAAGCGCTGGCTGCCTCGGAGGCAAAGCAAGCAGTCATCGATTCCCTGACAGCTGCAGGTTTGGTTGCCAGCCATCAAGGCGTGAGCCGTTTCCTTCCCTCATTAGAGGAGCAAGCAAGACGCATCAATCGATGGAACGAATGGCTCGAAAAACATCCTGACCTCTTGCCTGATTTGAATGCGAAAGCAGCAAAGCACGGTTTCTCGGCAGAGGCTTTCAGCGACTATGCTGACATCATCCAGTCAAAGCAAACGCCAAAGTCCTTCGACGACCTCACGCCCCTGACGTCTCAAGCTTTTGCGGGGAACGTCTCTCGAGCAAGCAAGGGGAAAGCCACCGTTGCAGAAGTGCTGACAATCAAGAAAGAAGATGCCGAAAAGGTCAAGGCTGTTTTGCCTGAAGCCTTCGACATCGCCTCGCTTCACGCGTCTGTGGCGGACGCCCTGTCTAACGATTTCAACTATATCGGCTGGGCATGTTCGCTGATTGTCTTTGTCTTCCTTTGGCTTTCCTTCCGCCGAATCGAGCTCGCCATCATTTCCTTCATCCCAATGGCAGTCAGCTGGATATGGATTCTCGGCATTATGTCTGTCCTTGGCATCAAGTTCAACATTGTCAACATCATCCTCGCGACATTCATCTTCGGTCAGGGCGACGACTACACCATCTTTATGACCGAGGGCAGCATCCAAGAGTACGTCCATGGGAAGCCCGTCCTTGCTTCCTTTAAGCGCAGTATTATCCTGTCCGCCCTGATAATGTTCATCGGCATCGGCACACTCATCTTCGCCCGGCATCCTGCCCTGCACTCGCTGGCAGAGGTCACCATCATCGGCATGTCTTCTGTCGTGCTGATGGCTTACCTCATACCGCCGCTGCTCTTCAAATGGATGATGACGAAGTTTCCCAAACGATTTAAAACGCTATAGAATATGAAAGAACACATTATTGAGCTGCTAAGTAAAGCGCTCCCAATGGTCAATCTCGACTCGGACTTCCTGTTCAGCGAACTCGACTCGCTCGGCGTAACAACCATCCTGATGCTCCTCTCCGAGGAATACGGCATCGAGCTCGAGGCAAAGGACGCAACGCCGAAGAACCTCAAGACCATCGATTCCATCGCGAAAATGGTGGAGGAAAAGTTAAGGGGGAAAACGGGGAGTTAAAACGCCGCGTGCGGCGTTGGCAATTTCCGCGTGCGGCGATGGCAATCCCCGCGTGCGGCGTTTAAATTTCCGCCTGCGGCGTTTTATTGCCGACCATCACAAAAGAGATAATAGACAATGCTTAAATTGAAAACATAATGATGCCTCTGGAAGGACATATTGAGCAATATGCAAACCTGACGCCGGACAAAGCGGCAATCATCTGCGAGGGCAGGACGCTCTCCTACTCGCTTCTTTGGCAAAGCATCCAAGAAAAAGCAAGCCGACTGAAAGCAGAAGGGCTTCGTGAGGGCGAGCCGTATGTCTTCGTGACGACGCAGGATGAACACTTCGTCGTGACCTATTGCGCCGTACATCTCTGTGGAGCCATCGCTGTGCCTCTCGAAGCATCTATGCCTCAAGAACGCCAGCAACAAATCCGCGACGAAGTAAATGGCAAATCGTCAAATTGTAAATGCTCCGACATCCTATACACCACCGGCACGACAGGTCAGGCGAAAGGCGTAATACTTTCAGCTGAGGCATGGAACGCAAATGCCGAAAACCTCACCGACAGGCTGGGGTTCTCACAGGAACAGCTCTTCATCATCTGCGGTCCGCTCAACCATCTGGGCAGCCTCTCCAAGATATATCCGACGCTCATGAATGGCGCTACATTATATATAATGGAGGGCCTTAAAGACCTCGATGCGTTCTTCTCGGTCTTCGAGTTGCCTTACCAGAAGTTTGCGACATTCCTCGTGCCCTCGAGCATCAGGATGCTTCTGCAGGTTGCCTCAAAGAACTTGGCTGCCGTCGCCTCGAAAATCGATTTCATCGAAACAGGAGCTGCGCCCATCTCGCAAGCCGACATGGAACGTCTCCGCCAGGTGCTTCCCTCTTCCCGCCTGTTCAATACCTACGCTTCGACTGAAACGGGCATCGTCTGCAGCTACGAGTTCAGCAAGTACGGCTGTGAACCCGGACTCTTGGGCAAGCCGATGAAGCACTCTTCCGTTCGCATCAACGAGGACGGCAGAGTGGTTTGCTCGGGCGCGACCATCATGTCGGGCTACTGGGGCGCTCCCGAACTGACGGCACAAGTCCTGATAAACAATGAGATTTACACTTCCGACATCGGTACTATCAACAGCCAGGGAATGCTTCGCTTGCAAGGACGGCAGGGCGATGTCATCAACGTGGGCGGCTACAAGGTGAACCCTACAGAGGTGGAAGACGCAGTAAGCGACTTCGAACCCATTGCCGACTGCATCTGCATTCCTGCCCAGCACATCCTGCTCGGCACAGTGCCCAAACTCCTCTATGTACCCAAACCCGGTCAGGAGGTAAAGCCAAAGGACATCGCAGACTTCCTCCGAGGACACATCGAAAACTACAAGATACCCCTACTCTACGAGGCCGTAGAAAACATCAAGCGCACCTACAACGGCAAGCTCGACCGAAAAGCATACCAAAATAACTAAGAATATGTTAAAACGAAACCTTAAGAAAGAGAGAATTCTGTCACCTGACGGTCTTACCTATCTCGATGTGAAACTCGAAGACGGTCGACTCACCTATTCTGCCGGCTATCGCCAACTCGTTAAAGCGAAGAAAAAGGGAGCCGTTCCAGACACACTTGATGTGCCGATGCTCCTCGACTCGCCCCTCGGCCTCTACACCAATGTGGGCGACCTGAGCAAAGACCTCACTTTCATTCAAGAGGTACAACCTGAAGGAGGAACGCATAAGCAGCAGTATCACTTGCGACAAGGCAAGCAAAGTGAGATAAGTTCCGAAGAGAATGGTCTCGTCCTCATGCTCACCAATCCCGAAGCAAAAAAGCGAAAACTGATGATGATGGTCGGATTCCGAGTCTTCAACAATAACATCGCTTACAGTTACCGCATTGTGCAAGGACAAGGAAGCCAAACCTCGGCAATCGTTGTGACAGGCGAGGCTTCGGGCTTCCGTTTGCCTACCGATGCCACGGCCTTCATCTGTCCGCAGAGCGACCCGATGGTGGGATGGATGCAAACCAAGCCAAGTTACGAAGAAGGATACATCTGGGACGAACCCATCACGAAGCGCAGTCAGTACGGACACGGCTGGACCTTCCCTTGCCTCTTTCATGAAGGCGACAAGGGCTGGCTCCTGATAAGCGAGACAGGCGTTAGTAGTAACTATTGTGGAAGCCATCTCAGCGATGCCACACCCGACGGCCTCTTCACCATCGCCTTCCCCATGGAGGGAGAAAACAATGGCTTCGGCAGCACGGGCGCTCAGTTGGGACTGGCCGACTGCAACATCTCTCCCTACGACTGGATGACACAATGGACGCCCTATCGCACCATTACCTTCGGCCCAACATTGAAGCCCATCGTGGAGACCACCATCACGTGGGACGTCGTGGAGCAGCTCTATGAGCCAAGCATTGACTATAAGGGCTCGCGCAACACTTGGTCGTGGATTATCTGGCAAGACGCGAGCATCAACTACGACGACCAGGTGAAGTACATCGACCTGGCTGCCAGCCTCGGTTGGGAAGGCTGCCTCATCGATGGCGGATGGTACGAGAATATCGGTCGAACAGGCATGGAGAAGCTCTTTGCTTACTGCAAGGAGAAAGGTGTACGGCCATGGGTGTGGTACAACAGTAATGGCGGATGGAACAACGCCCCACAAAGTGCCCGCCAGTGCATGCACAACCCTGTCGTCCGCAAGAAGGAGATGAAGTGGCTACGCGATGGTGGTGTGGCTGGCATCAAGGTGGACTTCTTCGGAGGCGACAAGCAAGAGACCATGCGACTCTATGAAGCCATCCTCTCCGACGCTAACGACTTCGGCATTCAGGTCATCTTCCACGGCTGCACGATGCCGCGAGGATGGGAGAAGATGTACCCCAACTATTGCAGCTCGGAAGCCGTATTGGCCAGCGAGAACCTTTACTTCAGTCAAGGTTTCTGCGAAATGGAAGCACGCCATGCATGTCTGCATCCCTTTGTCCGCAATACAACCGGCTCGATGGAATATGGCGGGCAATACGCGTCGCACCTCTGATGCCTTTGAGCTCGCTACAGCCATCGTCTTCCAGTCGAGCGGACAGAACTTCGCCCTCACGCCTCGCAACCTCACCGAGCAGCCTCAGTTCGAGATTGACTTCATGAAGCAGGTTCCCACGACTTGGGACGAGACGCGCTTCATCGATGGCTATCCTGGCAAGTATGTCGTACTGGCACGCCGCCACGCCGACCAGTGGTACATCGCCGCTCTCAATGCTCAGAAAGAGCCGCTTACCTTGTCGCTCGACATCAAGGACTACAACGTAAAGAGCCTCATCACGGATGAAGCCGACATCACGAACACCGTATCTCTTCCTCTAAAGGCCGACAAGAAAGGCAACGTGAAACTGGCTGTCCAATCTAATGGTGGAGCAGTTCTGTTCTAAAACAGTTTTCTCCTGACAAACAAATAAGGCTGGCAACCATGAGTTACCAGCCTTTCTTTGTGCCCAGAACAGGACTCGAACCTGCACGCCTCGCGGCACGCGCACCTGAAACGCGCGCGTCTACCATTCCGCCACCTGGGCAAAATAAAACGAGTCCCAGCACAAAATGCGCCTTGAGCCTCGTTTGAGCGGAAAACGAGACTCGATGCTTGGATGCACCTTGAGCTCGTTTTGCGCAAGAGCGGAAAACGAGACTCGAACTCGCGACCCCGACCTTGGCAAGGTCGTGCTCTACCAACTGAGCTATTTCCGCATAACATAGTGTGAAGAGGAGGAGACTCGAACTCCCACGCCTCGCGGCACTACCACCTCAAAGTAGCGCGTCTACCAATTCCGCCACCTCTCCAAACTAATGTCTGTTTCCAGTAATTTCGGCTTCCCTTTCAGTCTGCCTAGAAAGCATTTCCTCTGAAACGCGGTTGCAAAGGTACAGCTTTTTTTGAAACTGACAAAACTTTCAGCAACTTTTTTCACTTTCTTTTGAAATAAAATCGCTCGAGGCTGCGAATTATTCAGAAAGAAAGCGTAACTTTACACCCAAATGAAGAAAGATTAGAGAATAAGGAATAAAAGAGTATTTTACTATGGACAACAGATTTAAGTATGTGGGCGAGGCGTTGATTCTCGCCATTGGATTATTCCTCGCAGGCGGGGCAATCAGTAAAGGTATCGTGAAGTTCAAGGAGATGGACCGCACCGTAACGGCCAAAGGTCTCTCGGAGAAAGAGGTGAAGGCAAACAAAGCGATTTGGCCTCTGAAGTTCAAGGAGCTGGGCAACGACCCGTCGGAAATCTACGATTGCATCGAGAAAGACACCCGCATCATCGTGGAATTCCTGAAGAAGAACGGCATCCAGGAGGACGAAATCTCGCTTGCACCGCCCGTGATGGTTGACCAGCAGGCCAACATGAGCTACAGCAGCGAGACGGTTCGCTACAGGTACAAGGCCAACTGCGTCGTGACCGTTGTGAGCAAGAACGTGGACCTCGTGCGCCAGCTTGTCAGCAAGCAGGCCAGCCTGATGCGAGAAGGCGTCACCATCGTCGGCAATGAGTACGGCGAGGAGTCGCCTGTGACCTACGAGTTCACAGACCTCAACGAGATCAAACCCGAGATGATTGCCGAAGCTACGAAGAATGCCCGGAAGACTGCAGAACAATTCGCCAAGGACTCTGACAGCAAACTCGGCAAGATCCGGACTGCCGACCAGGGTCAGTTCAGCATCAACGACCGCGACCAGAACACGCCTTGGCTCAAGAATGTCCGCGTCGTCACAACCATCGTCTACACCTTGAAGGACTAGGGCATTTACAATTTAGCTATTTACTATTTACAATTTATTTACGATTTAGTAATTTAGCAATTTAGCAATTTACAAGGGGCTGTGTCATTTGACATAGCCCCTTGTTCGTTATCTTCTATTTCACCAAGACCTTGACTTCGTCGAGATCTTTCCCGCTCGGCATAGTCATACAAGCATTACTCTGCTCTCACTTAATCAAGACCTTGACTTCGTCGAGATCTTTCCCGCTCGGCATAGTCATACAAGCATTACTCTGCTCTCACTTAATCAAGACCTTTTTGCCGTCCTTGATGACAATGCCTTTGTAGCTTTCGCCTACCTTCTGACCTGCAAGATTATAGATGCCCTTGCTAGCGTTTAGGTTATCGTTATCGTCTGCGTTAACGTTGTCCACGCCGTCTATCAGTTCCCCTGTCGTCGCATTGTCGGGGCCGATGACAACCCAGTCGTTCGTCACTTTCGTGCCGTCGGCATAGTAGATATTATTATTGCTTCCAATATAGGCATCAGTGGGATAGCGCAACGCAATGCCTTCGCCTAAGATGAACTCGCCATTGGAATCCAACCAGATGGGTTCATACTTGCCGAATGCGGCAAACATGCCTCCGTCCATGATTTCGATGTATGCGCCATCTTGGTCCCAAAGGGCACTGCGCCCTGTTTCGCTCTTCGCTATTACGGTCGTGCCGTCTTGTATCCTGAGCGTTGAAGCAACCCATGTCTCGATGGGATATGAGCCGGAAATGATGTGGAGGGTTCCGCCGCCTGATATGGCAGTTGTTGTAGCGACATCCAGTTCAAGAGCAATGGTATTGGGAGCCTTTATCGTGCAGTCGCCCAAGACTCTGACCGTAAGGCCGTTCGACCCCGTATCGTGATTATACAAGCCATATCCGGTTGTGTCCCACTCCAGCGTGGCATTGTCGAGCACGAGTATCGGTTCACCTGTTTCGCTTGTTTCGATGTAGGCACGGCCTCTCTTGACTCCGGGCACATCGTTCAAATCCCTGGTTGTCATTTCCTTGCCGTTGATGCTGAAGCCGAGGTTTCGTTGGGGATTGGTTATCTTATATATCAATTCCTGAGTCTCTTGGTTGTCGGGACCGAAGACAACCCAGTCGTTCGTTATTTCGTAGTAGTCGTCATCAGATACGTAATATACATATTTTCCCCAGAGCTGACAGCTTACAGGATAGCGTATGCCGATACCCTCGCCCAGGGTGACAGACCTCTCGCCGAACGAGAAGGGATTGAAGTCACCGGCTCCAAAGGCAGCGAACACACAGCCGCTCTCGATGGTGCATAACGCGCCGTCGTCATCGCCTCTGTCATTATAGCCGTTCCAGGCGCTGCTGTGCGCCAGCACTTTTGTGCCACCGCTGACGGTGAAGTGGGCATAGTCGAATGTCTCGATGGCTGAGAACTTGGAATTGATTGTCAGTGTGCCGCCGCCCGTGACGGTTGCCCATCCCGAGATGCTGAGGCCGATATGGTCGGGAGCATTGATGACGCAGTCGCCCTGAACATTGATGGTGAGATGGTAGTTCATGTAGAGGTTGAGGGCTGCATTGGCATCGTTCCAATTGAGCGTGGCATTGTCGAGCACAAGCACAGGATCAGTTGATACGTTCTTTATGATGTAGGCCGAACCGCTCTCCACTCCGGGCACATTGTTCATGTTCTTGGCCGTCATGTCTGTGCCGTTGATGCTGAAGCCGAAATACTTCTCGTCGAAATCGACCAAATATGCCATCAGCTCGTCGGTCTTCTGGGTGTCCCAGCCTATCACTGCCCAGTCGTTCGTCATCTTGTCTCCGTCGGCATCATAGACATAGTTGCCCGACAGATAACCGCCGACAGGATAGCGCACGTCGGTGTAACTGTCAAAATGAATTGACCTGTCGTTGTTAAACGAGATAGGCCCGTATTTGCCGAAGGCAGCGAAGAGGCCTCCACCCTCGATGGTGAACCATGATTTTGTTTGTTCGTAGTCATAGCCTTCGTCACAGTAGCCGTAACTGTCACTGCTGTATGCAATGAGTGTTGTGTTGCCCTTCACAGTGAATCTAGTATCTTCCCAGTTCTCGATGGCTGCCCACTTGGAATTAATTGTCAGTGTGCCGCCGCCGGTGACGGTCGTATTTCCCGAAAGGCTGAGGCCTGTATGGTCAGAAGCATTGATGACGCAGTCGCCCAAGATTTTGATTGTAAGGTCGCCGGAATGGAGGTTGAGGGCATTGCTGGCATCGTTCCATTCGAGCGTGGCATTGTTGAGCACAAGGGCCAGCTCGCCTGATGCGTCTGTCGTGATGTAGGCATTTCCGCTCAGGACGCCGGGCACGTTGTTCATGTCCGCAAATGTCATCTCCTTGCCGTTGATGCTGAGGCCGAGAGGCTTTGCCTGGATGACGACATCGCCGTAGTAGGCATTTGTGCCATCCACGGTAATTCCTAAGCTGGGCTTGTAGTAACCGCCTGCAGGCTCGGAGATGCATAGATTACTGCCAAGGTTCACTTCTTTAAAATTACGAAAAGCAAGAGCATTTCCCGGATGAATTCTAAGACAAGTGCTATTGCCTTCCACATTGAGCGTATTATAATAATGATTGGAACGGATAGATATGTGATCATTTGTAGTAAGGTCAATTTGCGGACCATTGATGGTGAATTCATTGCCTTGTCCATCTAGAAGAATGCTACTGTCGTCTGTCACAGTCGCATTGAGGCTGCCATTGCCTATAAGGTTGATGGGCTTCCATGAGTAGATGGTACATCTATTGGTATTGAAAGTGCTTGCGCCGACGAAGTTGACGTTGAGGCCATCTATATCGTTTTCGATGCCATAGGCCACATCTTCAAGCGTGGCATTGCTGACGGTAAGCGTCTTTGTGGAGGCGTTGTACTTGAAGTGTCCGCCGTCGTCCAGGATGTCGGAGGCATTGGCAGAATTCACCTGCGTCCCAGCCACCTTCAGGCCATACTCTGTAACGCCTGTGAAGACCATCTTTGTCTTTACATATTCGTCATTGAGGATAAAATTGCCGTATTTGTAGCCCTTCATATACTCAACGCCTTCCGGTTCAGTGATGATGCAGCTTTCGAGTATTGAATTGCCACCGTCAACTGCTTGCTCTTCGAAGCTAGTCGTCTCCCTGAAATTGCTGTTGCAGGGAACCAAAGTGATTGTCTTCCCGAACGAAGGATTGAACGTGACTGTGCCTTTGCTATAGCCATTCGTATCTTTATATAATTCAATGGCACTTTCCACTCCACCAATTATTATGTCATCCTTCAACGTCAGCTTCGAAAGCAAGCTGACGAAAATACCGTCCTCGGTTCCTGCTACAAGAATGTTATTCAGTGTCACATAATCATTACAACTTAACCCTCTCTGAGCATAGACATAATGTCCGTTGCCTTCTATGGTGATTGGCTTACCAATACCAATTCCAACCCAATCTCCCAAATACTCACGTAGTTGCGAATTATATCCTGTCTTGGCATGTATGTCCATCTCAAGGGTCAAGGTCTTTGTAGATTCATCGTATGTGTAGTAGTCCTCAATGCCGTACGACGGATTGCTTGTGTCTTCGTTTATCGACCAGCCTTTCGTGAGGGCAATGCCTTTAAGACAGACACCAATATAATCCTCACTGCGGATAATCATGACAGACTTCGCTTTGGATGTGTGAACTCTAAAAATATCTACACCTGCTTCAGTTTGAGAATAGCCTTCGCCGACAGAGCCATAATAGTTATACCACGGATCTCTCAATAAACACCCCTGTAGTTTTAGATCTCCTACAGGATTGTGAAAGGCGCCGAAGTAGGCCTCATCGTTTTGGATAGCACAGTCGTCACCTTGCGCATAGACTCTGGAATTGATGATGGTGACTTCTGTGCCTTTGGTGTGCAAGGCGCGCCAGCGTTCTGACGTCATTTCCAGCTTTCCAAAATCCCTGATGGTCAGCTTTGTCTTGTTGGGACAGTAGATACATTGCGCATCGTCGTCATATTTTGCCCTAAGAATCACCTCTTCTTCCGAGCCAATTATCTCCGTGTCTTGGTCGAGACGGAACACGCAATAGTCGCTCCAGAGTGTAGCCCAACCGGTGAAGACAATCTTCAGGCCCGGGACACCCTTGTTGTAGAGGATACGCCTGTCGTCGTGCACTACGGCTTGGACATTGTTGAACGTCACAGTCTTTGTCGCAGCGTTGTACGAGACGGTGCCATCCATGATGGCAGCGACAGGGGTGTTACCCGAGATGTAACCGACAATGTTGTTAGTGGTGTCGTAAGTCCAGTTGGAAGTGCTCGACACTTCTTTGCCGAAGAGGAAGAGGCCACTGTCGGCCCACGCGTTTGTTACTCCCAGAAGCATTGCCAGAAGCAAATTGATAAGTAGATTTCTTTTCATGACTTTTGAATTTATTGGTTTATTAGATTTGGTATGTGATTCTATCTCGAGACCTCTTTGATTAAGACAACAAAAAACGTGGACTTTATCTTCGTCTACGTTTCGGAGGTATCGCCAAACACCTATGCACCATATACGACCTCGCCCACGCAGAACCGACGTGAGCATCCAGGACTTTACTCTTGGTGCTTACTTTAATTGGCGATTTTCAGTAAACAAGATTCAAGCGGACGCTTCTTTGTCTATATGTCTTAGTTTCCTTTGTTTATTCTATAGGCTTTATACTATTGAAGATTGAATATTGATAATTGAAAGAGATGCTTTTGTCTTTTTTTGACTATTCACGCTACAAAGTTAGTGAATTATTCTTTACAAGCAAAGGAATTTGCCAGAAAATTACATGAGGCTTACTCACGGCACACATGATGTCGGCAAAATCCACACGAGGACTTTGCAAAATCCACACGTGAACTTCGGCAAATCCACACGAGAACTTTTGCAAATCCACACGAGATGTTTTTCAAGCCTCCTTGTCTCGTCTTTTTCCCAAAAAAGTGACAGAAAAGATATTTTCCTTGAAAAAAATTGAGGAAAATGTTTTGCGAATTGAAATAAAAGCGTAACTTTGCATCGGAAAACAACAAAAAAGTACAAATATGATGACAATTAACAATTGGTGGTGGCGTGATTCGAGATTACTAGCCGTTGTATATTGTCAAAAACATAAGAAAGAGGCTCGTCGATAGCGACGGGCCTCTTTTCTGTATATAATGTCAAACTATAAATATAATAATGTATATGAGCTATCACGTTGACAAGAAAGGCTATTACGGTGAGTTCGGTGGTGCATATGTGCCTGAGATTCTGTATGGTACGCTCGAGGCGCTGCGCGAACAGTATCAGGAAATCATAGATAGCGAGGAGTTTCTGCAAGAGTATTACAGCCTCTTGCGCGACTATGTGGGCCGTCCAAGCCCGCTCTATTACGCGAAACGCATGAGTGAGAAGTACGGCTGCCAGCTCTATCTGAAGCGCGAGGACTTGAACCATACTGGCGCTCACAAGATAAACAATGCGATTGGGCAAATCCTTTTGGCAAAAAGAATGGGCAAGAAGCGCATCATTGCCGAGACAGGAGCGGGTCAGCACGGCGTGGCTACGGCTACTGTCTGCGCGTTGATGGGAATGCCTTGCCGTGTTTACATGGGAGCTTTGGACGTTCAGCGTCAGCACATTAACGTGGAGCGAATGAAGATGCTTGGTGCCGAAGTCTTTCCCGTAGAGAGCGGAAACAAGACACTCAAAGATGCAACAAACGAGGCCATCCGTGACTGGTGCTGCCATCCGAGCGATACCTTTTATATAATAGGCAGCACAGTCGGGCCGCATCCCTACCCCGAAATGGTTGCCAAGCTGCAGAGCGTCATCAGCAAAGAAATACGCTTTCAACTCCAGGAAAAGGTTGGCCGTGATTGGCCGGACTATCTCATCGCCTGTGTTGGCGGCGGAAGTAATGCGGCAGGAACCATCTATCACTACCTCGACGACGAGCGTGTGAAGATTGTTCTCGGCGAAGCAGGAGGGAAAGGCATGGATACGGAGATGACTGCAGCGTCCCTCAACATCGGAACTGTCGGCATCCTGCACGGCAGTCGCATCAAGGTGATGCAGACCGAAGACGGCCAAATCATTGAGCCTTACAGCATAAGTGCCGGCTTGGACTATCCTGGAACGGGTCCCATGCACTGCAACCTCTTCGAGACAGGCAGAGCGAAAGTGCTCTCAGTCAACGATGACGAGGCACTTCAAGCTGCCTTCGAACTCACACGCCTCGAGGGAATCATCCCCGCACTCGAAAGCAGTCACGCCCTTGCGCTGCTGCCCAAGTTGAAGTTTAAAAAGGAAGATGTGGTCGTGCTTACCGTTAGTGGTCGCGGCGACAAAGACCTTGCAACCTATCTTAACCATAAAGACGAAATTGATTATGAGCGCATATAAGTTCCATTTCCACACTGCAAGCAAGAAGATTCTGGGCGACCTTATCACGCCCGTAAGTGCTTATCTGAAAGTTCGCGACGCTTATCCGCAAAGCGCACTCATGGAGAGTTCCGACTATCATGGCGGTGAGAATGCGAAATCGTTCATCGCACTCCACCCCATCGCAAGTGTCAGCATCGAACACGGCACAGGTTTCTGCCGTTTTCCCGACGGCACGGAGAAGCATCACAAAATCGACAAGAACTATGACACCGCTCGTCTCATCAATGAATTCCTCAGCAGTTTCAGCATCGAGGGCAACGACGTGAGCTACTGCGGACTGTATGGTTACACGACTTTCAACGCGGTCCGATACTTCGAGAACATCGCCGTCAAGGATGAGACGCAAGAGGAAAACGACGCGCCAGACATGCTCTACATATTATATAAAGATGTAGTCGTATTCGATCACTTCCGCAACGAGCTCACGCTTATCGAGCTGCTTGCCGACGGCGAACAGGACGACCTCGACCAACTGGAGCGTGACCTCGCCAGCCGCAACTATCAGGCATTCGACTTCCATCCCGTCGGCGAATGTACAAGCACGCTGACCGACGACGAGCATCGCGAGAACATCCGTCGCGGCATACAGCATTGCCTGCGTGGCGACGTGTTTCAAATCGTCCTCTCTCGCCGTTTCAAGCAGCGCTACGAAGGGGATGACTTCAAGCTCTACCGCGCCTTGCGAAGCATCAACCCCAGTCCTTATCTCTTCTACTTCGACTTCGGAGGCTTCCGCATCTTCGGTTCGTCGCCCGAGACACACTGCCGCATCGAGAACCGTCACGCTTATATCGACCCGATTGCAGGCACGACGAAGCGCACCGGCAACAGCGAAACCGACCGCCAGAATGCGGAGTACCTGCGCAACGACCCGAAGGAGAATGCCGAACATGTCATGCTGGTGGATCTGGCACGCAACGATTTGAGTCGCAACTGCCACAATGTGAAGGTCGATTTCTACAAGGACATGCAGTTCTACAGCCACGTCATCCATCTCGTCAGCCGCGTTAGTGGTGAGCTTGATGACGGGGCAGATCCTATCAAAGCCTTTATCGACACGTTCCCCGCAGGCACGCTGTCGGGTGCTCCTAAAGTGCGAGCCATGCAACTCATCTCAGAATACGAGCCTCACAATCGCGGTGCTTATGGCGGTTGCATCGGGTTTATCGGCTTCGAGGGTAACCTCAACCAAGCCATCACGATACGCACCTTCGTCAGCCGCAACAACGAGCTTTGGTTCCAGGCGGGCGGAGGCATCGTCGCCAAGAGCAATGTGGAGTACGAACTTCAAGAGGTAAACAACAAGCTTGGTGCTTTGCGCCGAGCCATCGAAATAGCAGAAAAATTATAGACCCCCTAACCTCTTTAAGGGGAACAAAAGGAAATACATGAAAAAGATAGTAATCATAGACAACTACGACTCGTTCACTTACAACCTGAGTCACTTGGTGAAGGAACTTGGAGCCGACGTCACGGTCTATCGCAACGACCGTTTCGAGATGTCCAGGCTCGAGGCTTTCGACAAGATTATACTCTCTCCGGGACCTGGCATACCGAGCGAAGCAGGCCTTCTTCTCGAGGTTATCAAGACCTTTGCAGGTAAGAAACCCATCCTTGGCGTGTGTCTTGGACACCAAGCTATCGGGGAAGTCTTTGGCGGAAAGCTCGTCAACCTGAGCGACGTCTATCATGGTGTTGCCACGCCTGTCACGATAACAAATGAAGATTATCTCTTCGAAGGACTTAATAAGACGTTTGAGGTCGGACGTTATCACTCGTGGGTAGTCGATACGCAGGACTTCCCATCGTGTCTCGAAACGACGAGCGTGAGCGAAGAAGGCTTTATCATGTCGCTCCGACACCGTGACTTCGACATCCGCGGCATACAGTATCATCCCGAAAGCGTCCTGACGAAAGAGGGAAAGACCATCATCAAGAACTGGCTAAAGCACTAAGACAATGAAACAATACCTACAACGACTCATTGCCGGCGAAACGCTTTCTCGGCAAGACACCCACGACATCTTGGTGGGCATCACTCGCGAAGTCTTTCCTCACGAACAGGTTGCAGCGCTCCTGATGGCTATGCAAACGAGAGGCGCGACAGTAGATGAGATGCTTGGCTTCCGCGATGGTTTGCTCGAAACGGGCAAACATATTGACCTCACGGCCTATGATACGCTCGATATTGTTGGGACTGGTGGTGACGGGAAAAACACCTTCAACATCAGCACATGCGCTTGTTTTGTCGTAGCTGGCGCGGGCTTTAAGGTCAGCAAACACGGCAACGGAGCAAGCACAAGCGTAAGTGGTGCAAGCAACGTGCTGATGGGACACGGCGTGAAATTCACCGATGAAGAAGACAAACTGCGTCGTTCGCTTGAAGAAGCCGGCATTTGTTACCTCCATGCACCGCTCTTTGCAACTGGCATGAAGTTCGTCGGACCCATTCGTAAAGCTTTGGGAGTGCCGACTTGCTTCAATCTGCTTGGTCCTTTCATCAATCCTTGTACGCCTCGCAACTCGCTTCATGGCACCGCGAACCCAACCCAATTGCGGCTTTATGCCAGTATGCACCAGCGAATCGGCGACAATTATGGCGTAATAACCAGTTACGACGGATACGACGAGATATCGCTCACGAGCGGATTTAAGTTTGTGACGCGCCACTTTGAAAAGGTCTATACACCCATCGAAATGGGCTTCTCTTACGTCAAACCCGAAGAGATTTATGGAGGAAAAACTGCCGAAGAAGCCAAGCAGATATTTGATAATGTGCTTGAGAACAAGGCGACTCGGGCACAGACGGATGTCGTGGTTGCAAATGCAGCTTGTGGCATTAGCCTGATGAACCCGAACCTCCCGATAACAGACACCGTTGCGATGGCTCGCGAGTCACTCGAAAGCGGCAAAGCCCTCGCTTGCCTGAAGAAGTTTATCGACATCAACTCATAACAAAATGGACATCTTAGAAGAAATCGTAGCGCATAAGCGCATCGAAGTTGCCAAGCAGAAGGAGCAGACGCCGCCTCGCAAACTCTATGCCGAAGTTGAGCAAATGATGGCTGAAGGCGTGACGAAGCGCAGCTTGAGTCAAGCTTTGACAGAGAACGACTTTGGCATCATCGCCGAATTCAAAAGGAAGAGTCCGTCGAAAGGATGGATTAAGGAGGACGGCAAACCAGAGGAGATTCCCCTCGCTTACGAGCAAAACGGGGCTGCTGCCCTCAGCATCCTGACCGACGAGATGTACTTTGGCGGCTCTCTCGACTTTATAAGAAAGGCCCGACCGCTTGTCTCGATTCCCATTCTCCGCAAGGATTTCATCATAGACGAATACCAGCTTTTCCAAGCACGACACATCGGAGCGGATGCCGTACTGCTCATCGCTGCCGACCTCAGCAAGCAGGAGGTGCGCTCGCTTACTGCTCTTGCTCATGACTTGCAACTCGAAGTCCTGCTGGAACTGCATTCAGAACACGAACTTGACTTTTCCGACATTCCTGTTGACGCACTTGGCGTGAACAATCGCAACTTGGGAACTTTTGTCACTAACGTGGAGAACTCGTTCCGTTTGGCAGCCCAACTGCCTCAAGACAAAGTGCTTGTCAGCGAAAGCGGCATCGGTAATTCGGAGACTATTCGCTTGCTGCGAGAGGCAGGTTACAGAGGTTTCCTCATCGGCGAAAGCTTCATGAAGACCGACAATCCAGGGGAAGCATTAAAGAACTTCATTTCGCAATTATGAAAATAAAGGTTTGTGGAATGCGAGATGCCGAGAACATTCGGAAAGTCGAACGTTTAGGTATAGACATGATGGGCTTCATCTGTTGGGAACGCTCGCCGAGATATGTGAGCGAAGCACCAGCCTATCTGCCTAAGTGCGAACGTGTTGGCGTCTTTGTTAACCCATCGCTCGACGAGATTCAGAAGCAGATGGAGGCCTTCGAGTTCAGTTACATTCAGCTTCATGGCACGGAGTCGCCAGAGTTTTGCCAAGCAGTTCGAGAGAAAACGGGCTGCAAAGTCATCAAAGCTATCAGTATCAGTTCGGAAGCGGACCTCGCTCATGCTGGTCAATACGAAGGCTTCGTCGATCTGCTTCTCTTTGATACAAAGTGCACAAGCTTTGGCGGAAGCGGCAAACAATTCAGTTGGGACATCCTCCGCGACTACCGAAACGCCCTACCCTTCCTGCTTTCGGGAGGCATCGGGCCTGAAGATGCAGAGCGACTCAGGCAGTTTCATCACGACAAATGCCTCGGCTTCGATATCAATTCGCGCTTCGAAATCGAGCCTGGCATCAAGGATACAGAAAAGATAAAAACTTTCATAAAAAGTATTCAGACTTATGAACAGAATTAACAAGATATTTCAAGAGAAGAGCAAAGGCTTGCTCTCGCTCTATTTTTGTGCTGGTCATCCGACCCTCGAAAGCACCTGCGATATCATTAAGGCCTTGGAACAGAAGGGCATAGACTTCATCGAAGTGGGCATTCCCTTTAGCGATCCGATGGCAGACGGCCCAGTTATTCAGGACGCAGCCACTAAGTCGTTGCGAAACGGAATGAGCCTTCAGAAGCTCTTTTCCCAGTTGGAACCACTCAGGAAACAGGGCGTCAAGCTCCCCCTCATACTGATGGGCTACATGAATCCCATTTATCACATGGGCTACGAGCCTTTCTTCCGACGCTGTAAGGAAGTAGGAGTCGATGGAGTTATCATTCCGGACTTGCCCTTCAAAGACTATATGGACGAGGTGAAACCCATAGCCGACAAGTATGATATCAGGGTTATCATGCTCATCACGCCTGAGACGAGCGAAGAGAGGATACGCTTCATCGACGAGAACACCGATGGTTTCATTTATATGGTCAGTTCCGCAGCCACAACCGGAGCACAGAAAGAGTTCGACGAAGCCAAGCAGGCTTACTTCTCGCGAATCGACAAGATGGGGCTCAAGCACCCTCGAATGATCGGTTTCGGCATTAGTAACCGACAGACTTTACAGAGCGCTCAGGCCAACGCGGCAGGTGCCATTATCGGCAGCAAGTTTGTAACTTTGCTCGAGAAACACGGCGCTCCGCTCCCCGCAATTGAGGAACTTTTCAAAGCACTCGAAGAGTAATTCCCAATTCGAAATACACAATTCACAATTGGGGCAGGTTTCAACAAATCTGCCTCAACTTGACAGAATGTAAGCAAACTGGCATAATTTGCTTACACTCTGCATTTCCCAAACCGTCCAAAAACGGCATCGAAATTCAGGGCCTGTACCTAGGTACACAGTTTCTAGAATTTTGTTGGTTTTTGTAACTACTTGGCTTTGTTGAAGTTACATTTTAGGAGTTCTGGAGAAGACAGTCAAAACGCTCGATTTTGCATGTAAAACGGGCCATTTTACCTTATTTTGGGGGTCATCAAGACACGTTAAATTACCAAAATCGACGTGTCGAGTTGGAAAACTTCACGTGTGAAGTTTGTCAACTACTCTAGAGAAGTCGTACAACTTGACCTTTCGAGCCGATAAAGTCTCCATAATTTACGCAAATTCACTCAGTTTTGTATTCAAAACCGGAATAGCAAAAAGAAAGCAAAATGGGCAGATTAGTGACTAAAGTCCAAGTATTATGCCGGCAAATCCGCAAAGCAAAATGATGAGGATTGGGCCGAGACGATAGACTTTCTGGGCTATGAAAGCGAAGCAGAAAAGGAAGATGCTGAGACAGAAACGCCAGGGATTCTCGCTCATCGAACTGAAGTTCTCGCTGTTCATCAAGAGCAAAGCTGCTGCCAACAACAGGCCTACAACGGCTGGGCGTAAGGCGCTGAAGACGTTTTCGACAGAAGAATGATTCCTGTATTTCATGAGAAACTTGCTGATGAGCAACATCAGGACGAAGCTCGGAAGCACCACCGCGAACGTTGCAATAAAGCTTCCCAGGATGCCCCAGGCTGGCGAGTAACCCGCGTTGACGAGCGCCGTGTAGCCGACATACGTGGCAGAGTTGATGCCGATAGGTCCCGGAGTGCTTTGGCTGACAGCAACAATGTCCGTGAACTGCCCCATAGTCATCCAATGATAATGTCCCACGACCTCGCCCTGTATCATAGAAATCATGGCATAACCCCCGCCAAAACCGAAAAGACCGATAAGGAAAAAGGTCCAGAAAAGCTGTAATAGGAGCGTTATCATTGTTATTTATGAGTTAAAATCGTCTTTCAAATACTTACCGTAAACATAGCCCGAAACGCCTGCTGCCAAGACGACGAAGATGGGACTTACGCCCAAAATCCATATCAGGAAAGCCGCCACGATTGGAATCCACACGTTGTAACGATTGATTTTAGCGCTCTTTGCCATGCGAAAGACAGGCAAAGCGATGAGAGCCACTACGGCAGGACGGATGCCGTGAAAGAAGTGCTCGACATAGACATTCTCCCTAAATTGCTGGAAAACAAGGGCTATCAGCAAGATACAAAGGAACGAAGGCAGACAGGTGCCAAGAGCACTTATGAAAGCTCCCTTGTTGCCCAGCCGCTTGTTGCCGATGAAGATGCTGATGTTCACAGCAAAAATGCCCGGACACGACTGCGCAACGGCAATCAGGTCAAGCAACTCGTCGTGCCCCACCCAATGTTTCTCGTCCACAACCTTCTGCTCGATGAGCGGAATCATAGCATAGCCGCCACCAATCGTGAAAAGTCCTATCTGGAAGAATGTCTTAAGCAGTTCCCACATTTGACTATTTGTGTGAGGTAATCCAATTCTTTGCGTTAACGAATGCCTCAATCCAAGGTGTCACTTGATCCTCGGCCTTCCGGTCGGTAGGATAGTAGCCGCATTGCCATGGGAAGAAGGCTCTTTCCAGATGTGGCATCATAGCTAAGTGCCTGCCATCAGACGAACAGATGCCCGCAGCAGTATAATCGCTGCCATTTGGATTGGCAGGATAGCCATCATAACTGTATTTGAGGACGATGTTGTAGTCGTCTTCCTTGCCTGGCAGGCTGAACTTACCTTCGCCATGAGCAACCCAAATGCCCAACCTGCTGCCGCTCAGGCTGCCCATCAACACGCTGCGATTGGTCTGGACAGTAAGCCCCACGAAGCCCGACTCGAATTTGTGGCTGTCGTTGTGTAGCATTCGAGCCTTGTTCTCTGCCTTATTGCTGCCCACCAAACCGAGTTCAACCATGAGTTGACACCCGTTGCAGACGCCAAGGGAGAGGGTATCGGGACGACTGTAGAAACGGTCGAGCGCCTCTTTTGCCTTGGGATTGTAAAGGAAAGCACCTGCCCAACCCTTTGCCGAGCCGAGTACATCGCTATTCGAGAAGCCGCCGCAGAAGACGATGAAGTTGATGTCGTCGAGCGTTTCCCTACCTGAAATGAGGTCAGTCATCATGACATCCTTCACGTCGAAACCTGCCAAGTAGAGCATGTAGGCCATTTCCCTCTCGCCATTTGTGCCTTTCTCGCGGATGATAGCTGCTTTTACGCCACTCTTTTCCCTACGGTCGGGGTTCAAACCATACTGGCTGAGTTTTCCCGTGAAGCTTGGCAAGAAGTTCCATTCGAGCGGTTGCTTGCGGTAGTTTTCATAGCGTTCCTTTGCCTTTCCATTGAAGCTTTGCTTGCGGTCGAGCAGATAACTGCTTGCATACCAAACATCACGAAGGTAATCGATGCCAAACTGATATTGTGCTCCAGCCTTTTCCATGAGGATGTGACGCTCTTCGCAAGGACGGCCGATATTGACGTAACCGACTCCCGCATCCTCAAGGAACTTCTTGACCTCCGTGCGATTCTTGTCGGCAACCTGTATCACGATGCCCGGATTCTCTGCAAAAAGGAGTTTCACTAGGTCGTCGCATTTCATCTTGTCGAGGTTTATCTCGAGTCCGCCTTCTGTATTTGCGAAGCACATTTCCAGCAGACAAGTGATGAGACCACCTGCCGAAATGTCGTGTCCGGCAAGGATGAGACCCTTCTTTATCAGGTCTTGAACGGCGTTGAAGGCATCGCGGAAGTACTCCGGATCGCGTACCGTTGGCACATCTGAGCCGACCTTCCCCATGCTTTGGGCAAATGCAGAACCACCCAAACGCAGTTCATCGAACGAGAAGTCTATATGATATAATGTAGAGGGACATTTCTGCAAAACGGGCGAAACGACCTTCTTGATGTCGCTTACCTGACCGCCACTCGAAACGATAACTGTTCCTGGGCTGATTATCTTAGTTCCATCGGGGTATTTCTGCGTCATTGATAGGCTATCCTTGCCTGTCGGAACATTGATTTGAAGCGCACAACAGAAGTCGCTCAACGCTTCAACTGCCTGATACAGACGTGCATCCTCGCCTTCCTGAGCACGACAAGGCCACATCCAGTTCGCGCTAAGACTGACGCTATCCAGTCCTTCTTCGAGCGGAGCCCAAAGGATATTTGTCAGAGATTCTGCAACAGAAAGGACACTTCCTGCAGCCGGATTGGCAAGAGCGGCTTGTGGTGCGTGGCCAAGAGCCGTGGCAATACCTTTCTCGCCACGATAGTCGAGGGCAACCACACCACAGTCCGAGAGCGGCAACTGCAGTTCGCCCTGACATTGTTGGCGTGCCACCTTGCCCGTCACAGAACGGTCCACCTTGTTGGTCAGCCAGTCCTTGCAAGCAACTGCTTCAAGTTGAAGCACTCGAGCAACCTTTTCGCTGAGGTCCTTTTGGTCGTAAGAAACATTCTCGTAAGCACGTTCCACCGTCTTATCTCGCATGATAGTCTTAGGACTATGACCAAACATCTGAGCCACATCGAGGTCGAAAGGTCGCTTCCCATCCCCTTGTTGGAAGGCGAAATGGGCATCTCCTGTCGTCTCTCCGACTACATAAAGTGGAGCTCTTTCCCTTTCTGCAATCTTGCGAACATGCTCGATGTGTTTCTCGTCGATGAGGAGTCCCATGCGTTCTTGGCTTTCGTTGGCGATGATTTCCTTAGCCGAAAGTGTTGGGTCGCCAATAGGGAGTTTCGTCATATCAATGAGTCCGCCACACTCTTCTACAAGCTCGGAGAGGCAGTTGACGTGTCCTGCGCTTCCATGATCATGGATGCTGACAACGGGATTCACTTCCTCTTCGCAAAGCGCACGCACCAGATTGTTGGCTCGCTTCTGCATTTCCGGGTTGGCGCGCTGTACGGCATTCAGTTCGATGCCACTCGAATAGCGACCTGTCTCCACGCTGGAAACGCTGCCGCCACCAAGTCCGATGCGATAGTTATCACCTCCCACGACCACAATCTTATTGCCTTTCTGAGGTTTTTTCTTCAAGCAATCGCGCTTCGTGCCATATCCCACACCACCAGCCAGCATGATGACTTTGTCGTAGGCATATTGTTCTTGACCTTCCTGATGCTCGAAAGTGAGCACAGATCCGCAGATAAGTGGCTGCCCAAACTTGTTTCCGAAGTCGGAAGCACCATTCGAAGCCTTGATGAGGATCTGCTCAGGAGTTTGGTAGAGCCACTTTCTGACAGGCAAGATCTGCTCCCATTCGCGCTCTTCCTCCGTGCGAGGATAGCTCGTCATATACACCGCAGTACCTGCGATGGGCCATGAACCGACGCCGCCTCCCATTCTGTCGCGAATCTCGCCGCCTGTTCCTGTCGAAGCTCCATTGAAGGGTTCGACCGTAGTTGGGAAGTTGTGTGTCTCGGCTTTAAGGCTGATAACGCTCTCTATGTCACGCACTTCGAAGTAATCGCTCGTGCTGTGATCCTTCGGAGCGAACTGCTCGACAACCGGTCCTTCAGCAAAAGCGACATTATCCTTATAGGCAGAAATGATGTGATGGGGGTTCTCGTGAGTCGTTTTCTTTATCATTTGGAAGAGAGACGACGCTTTTTCCTCGCCATCTATGATAAATGTTCCGCCAAAGATCTTGTGCCTGCAGTGTTCACTATTAATTTGAGCGAAGCCAAAGACCTCGCTGTCAGTGAGTTTCCTGCCAAGTTGTCCTTCCACTTGATGCAGGTATTCTATCTCTTCGGGGGACAGCGCGAGACCTTCCTTCTCGTTGTATTCCTCCAGGTTCTCAATGCTAAGGATGGGCTCAGGCTGCTTGTTGATGGTAAAAATATCCTGATTCAAGCCGTGATAAAGCCTTTGAAGCATGGGGTCGTAGTCAGCATTCTCGTCCTTTACGGGGTAGTATTCCTCTATTCTCGAAATGCCTTCGATGGCCATGTTCTGCGTGATTTCCACCGCGTTGGTGCTCCAAGGCGTAATCATTTCGCGGCGAGGTCCAATGAAATAACCTTGCAAGTTTTCTTCCTTTTCAGTATTCGCTTCGCCATACAGCCAGCAGAGTTTCTCGACTTCGGCTTTCGTGAGAGTCTTTTTGCTTTCGGTTGCGATAATACTTAGCTGGGGAGTCTTGAAAAAAGTAATCATTTTGAGGTCGTTTTTAATTTGCGTGCAAATTTACAACAAAATTTCGTGTTTACCAATTTTCTACTTTGATATTTTCAAAAGAAAACATCAAAGCAACAAATGACTCTTGGTTAGTTTGAAAACCAGGCACGCTGACTTTGCAAACTTAACACGTTAAAACGATCAACTTAACACGTTAAAATGATCAACTTAACACGTTAAAATTATAATTTAACCATGTTAAGTTTGGCGACAAACCTAAGGTCTTCGGAAAACCAAGAATTATGCGGGCCTCAAGATATGCTTGTCTATCTCCGCAGCAATCTCGCCAGCCAAGCCGCCATCATAGCCCACGCGAAGCTGGATGGTGGGTCGTTGCGGGTCTTTTGTCGCGATAACTACGGCATATTCGTCAATCGTATAAGGTGTTGCCAAGTTCTTCGACATCACGCCCTCCAAGTCGCTCAGCCTCATCTCCTCGCCCACCACAATCATCTTATCCTGAGCCGGATAGAAGAGAATCACGCCCTGAAGCTCATTTGCCTTCGTTGCATCAAGCACCACAACATCTTCCGGCTCGCCATACTTCGCTTCAACTTCCTCGACACTACTGTACGTAACTCGTTGAGGAACTGCTTTTTCCTGAAGGTTTATAAAGAAGTAAGCAACAGGCAGGACAAGCAAGAGCAGCAACAACCCTAGTCCCGCAAAGGTGGCCAACAGGATGATGGCAACGGCTGGAAGAATGATGGCTCGTTTCATGGCGCGAATAATTTGGTCTTTCTGCCTGCAAAGATATAAAAGAAAAAGGGGAAAAAGCATCGAAACGCCATTTCCCCTTGAATATTTAACATTATTTATCTCCCACTTCAAGGTAACCTTTCAAGGCCTCGACATAAGCCGTAAAAGCCTTCTGACCCTTTGCTGTGATGCGACAAATCGTGCAAGGTCGTTTCCCCTTGAACGTCTTCTTGACCTTTATATAACCTGCTGCCGACAGTTTCTCTATTTGTACACTCAAGTTACCTGCCGTCGCTCCCGTCTGCTCCTTGATGTAAGGGAACTCGGCCTCCTCGTCGGCGATGAGCAAAGACATTACCGCGAGTCGCAACTCAGCGTGCAATAACGGGTCTAATGGTTGGAAAGCCATACTACTTTTGCTTTTTAAGCATCCAGCCTGGGAGCATCAGGCCGACAAGAGCAAAGAGGAATATCAGCTCGCAAGGCCGGATAAAACTCAACTTGGCCCACACTGTAGGTGACAAAAGACGACCTAATATAAGAGAGAGTAAGCCACATTTCAATATCACGAAGGACAGCAATCCGAACCATACCAACGAGCTTTTCTTCAAGATCAGGCCTGTCATGCTGACCGCAACAGCCAGCAAGGTGAGGATAGTAGGCGTTATGTGCATCCCAGCATGAAGAAAGACTTCGGGACTCTCATAGTGTTGCAAAACGATATTCCATACAGTAGCAATAACGGAATAAACAAGCGCGAAGGCCAAGATGGTGTACCAAGTCTTCTTGACTAACGTGCCTACCAGACTCTCAGGAACAGGCACTCGGTTTCTGTTGACATACTTCATCACGAGCCAAATAACGACAGGCAAGGCGAACCAAAGCAAATGAAAAAGAGGTGTCCAACTCAAAAGGTTGGCACTTGCCACGATAACAGACATTATCATCGCTATCAAACCCGTTACGAAAAGCCACTGCCCCGTATCTTTCGACACAGATCTACGACTCTTTTCAATCTGTTCGGTAATAATCTCAAGACTGCGCTCAGCAGTCAACTCCATGTTTTCTTCCATAGTTCCTTGTGTTAAGTTGTTATTATTAAAGTGTTTCGACGTGTTTTATAACGTTTGACGACGCAAAGGTAAACAAGTTTATAATATAAACCAAATGTTTTAAAAGAAATCTTTCGATTTGTTGCATCTTTTAACATTTCGTGAGAAAAAAACTATGGACTATGCACTCATAACTATGAACTTTTTTGTATCTTTGCAAACGCAAAACTATATAAATATAATAAGGTATGGGAAAGTTTAGTTTGATGGCATTGCCCTACGAGGCAGATGCCCTGCAGCCAGTCATCAGTAAAGACACCATCGGCTTCCACCACGGCAAGCATTTGGCTGCCTACGTCAATAACCTCAACGCACTTCTGTCTGGCAGCGGATTCGAGGAAGCAAGCCTCGAGGAGATTGTCTGCAAGGCAAGTGGCGGCATTCTCAACAATGCGGGACAAATCTTGAACCATGAACTTTACTTCCGTCAGTTTGCATCTAAGCCGACAAAGCAAGAGCCTACGGGTGCTTTGGCTGAGGCAATTAAGAGGGACTTCGGTTCGTTCGAGGCTTTCAAGGACGAGTTTCAGAAGAAGGGAGCGACTCTCTTCGGCTCGGGTTGGGTGTGGCTCTCGGCAGATAAGGACGGCAAACTCGTCATCACGCAAGAGGTGAACGCCGCCAACCCCATTCAGAAAGGCCTCACACCCCTGCTGACCTTTGACGTCTGGGAACATGCCTACTACCTCGATTACCAGAATCGTCGGCCCGATCATCTTGCCGCGCTTTGGCAAATCGTTGACTGGAACGTCGTAGAAGAAAGGTTGAAAAGGTGAAAAAGTAAAAAGGTGAAAAGTTAAAAGGCCTATGGAAGAAGTCAAGATATATCATTCTCTCTGGCGGATGCTGCTGCTGTTTTTGGGAAGCATCCTCTTCGTCTGTGGCGGCGTCTACATCCTCCACATACACAAGAACGTGTATCATCTGGTTGTAGGATGGGGCACTATCGTGTTCTTCGGCTGCGGCGGCATCGTGTTGCTCTGGTCGTTCCTGAAGGAAAGGCTCTTCGACCAGCCTCACCTGACCATCAACGACGAGGGAATCTCCTACCGAGGAATGAAGACGTGGCACGTCCGCTTTGCCGACGTCGCGTCCTTCGAGGTCAGGAGACTTGGGGATAACAACTTCGTAGCCATCAACTACAAGCCAGGCGTGGAACGGCAAAAGATGGAGGACGCCAGCATCTTCGGCCGCCTCTTCCGTTCCATGAACAAGCACCTCATCAATGCCCAAGAGTCTATCTCCGTTGTTGACATCAGCATGAAGGCCAACGAGTTGTGCCATTTGCTGAATGAAAGATTAAAACGCGCTTGACATCGTAAGCACATTTCAAATGGAACGAAACAGCGAACTGCGTACGGCATGGGACTTCGTCGAGAATACCGGGCGAAGCATCTTCCTGACAGGCAAGGCGGGGACGGGCAAGACGACGTTCCTCAAGGCCATCATGGAGCGCTCACGCAAGCGGCCTATTGTGGTCGCTCCGACAGGCGTGGCAGCCATCAACGCAGGCGGCGTCACCATCCATTCCTTCTTCCAACTGCCCCTCTCGCCTTACGTACCTGGGGCCAAGGTGGAGAGCAAGTTCGACTTCAGCAAGGAGAAGCGCAAGATTATCGCTTCGATGGACTTGCTCATCATCGACGAAATCTCGATGGTTCGCGCGGACCTGCTCGATGCCATCGATGCCGTGCTGCGTCGTTTCCGCGAGCATGGCGAACCTTTTGGCGGGGTGCAACTCCTCATGATTGGTGACTTGGCACAGCTCACGCCCGTCGTCACGCCCGAAGACGAGCAGATACTCAAGCCCTTCTACGACACGCCGTACTTCTTCGGCTCGAAGGCCTTGCAGCAAATCGACTACGTGACCATCCAATTGAGCCACATCTACCGCCAGCAGGACGACACCTTCATCTCCCTACTTAGTGAGGTGCGAAGCGGACATCCCTCGGCAGAAGCACTCGCGAAACTCAACACGCGATACGATTCGACATTCGTCCCCAGCCCGAAAGAGCCGTACATCCGCCTCACTACCCACAACAACATTGCCAACCACTACAACGAGTCGGAACTCCAGAAACTGCCGGGCTATGCCTATACATACAAAGCAGAAATCAAGGGCACGTTCCCCGACTACTCCTACCCCACGGCTGAGACGCTCGTCCTGAAGGAAGGGGCGCAAGTGATGTTCGTGAAGAACGACCCGACCGGCGAGCATCGCTACTACAACGGACGCATCGGACGGGTTCAAGAGGCGAGCGACAGGCAACTGAGCGTCTATTGTGAGGGCGACTCGGAAGCCATCGATGTAGAGCCTTTGGAGTGGGAGAACACGCGCTACACCTTGAACGAAAAGACGAGGGAAATTGAGTCGGAGGTGCAGGGGACGTTCAAGCAGTTGCCCTTGCGCTTGGCTTGGGCCATCACCATCCACAAGAGTCAGGGCCTCACCTTCGACCGCGCCATCATCGACGCCAATATGAGTTTTGCTCCGGGACAGGTCTATGTCGCCCTGAGCCGCTGCCGCACGCTCGAAGGACTGGTGCTCGCCAAGCCTCTCGACGCGCGAGCCGTCATGAGCGACCAGCGCGTCGATAGCTACATCGCACGTCAAGAGAGCGAGGCAGAAAGAAGCATTCAGCAGTTGCCCCTGCTCAAGCAGGAATACGAACGCCACCTTCTTCTGCAACTCTTCGACTTCCGTTCCATCCTTTATCTTGAGGAGTCGATGATGCGACTCTTCAACGAGTATTTCTATCACAGCCACTCCGCACTTACGGGGAAGCACAACGAGGCGCTCTCGCTGCTCCGCGAACGTGTCGGAGGCGTGGCTGACAAGTGGCGGCAACTGATTCAGTCGATGTCTTTCGACGCCCTGCACGAGAAGGACTTCCTGGAGCGCGTGAAGCGCAGCGCAGACTACTTTGCGAACCAACTGCACGACATCCTCTCTGTTCCCATTGAGCTCAGTCAAAAGGTCGAGACAAACAACAAGCAGGCGGCTCGTCGCTTGGGCAACGCACTACCCGACTTGCGGCAAACTTGCCTTGCTCGCCAGTATCTGCTCACGAAGATTGCAGAGAAAGGCTTCAGCGTCGACACCTATCTTCACGAGAAACAGATGTCGATGCTCGACGCCTTTCCGACAGATTCGCCCAAGAAACCAAGGCGCAAGACAAAGAAGCAAGACAAGGAAATCGACGAAATCCGCTCCATTGTGGCACGAATGCTAAGAAAGAGAAAATGACGGCAAAGGACATCATCGCTTATATGGAGTCGCTTCATGACGAGAAGCAAAGGGAAATCCTAATGCGCTTCTTCAAGACCGGCAAAGGCGAGTACGGCGAGGGCGACGAGTTCCTCGGCCTGAAAGTGCCGCAGACAAGAGAGATTGTCAAAGCCGCTTGGAAGGACTTTCCCTTGGAAGAAGTGCCCGAACTGCTGATGAACCGTTGGCACGAGGTACGGCTCTGCGGACTTCTCATCCTTGTTGCCAAGTTCGAAAGCCTTCTGGCAAAGCGTCTCATAAATGACGAGGATGCCATTCGTGCCCGTGATAATATATTAATAATGTATCTCAAATATGCTGAGCAAGCGAACAACTGGGACCTCGTTGACCTCTCTGTCCACAAGATATTGGGCGCTTGGTTGATGCTGCCCTCAAGCCTCGGCGACAGGGATTACAAGATAGCGCTCCTCGACAGCCTCGCCAAAAGCGATAACCTTTGGAAACAACGCATGAGCATGGTCTGCACTTGGAAGACGACGCAACTTGGCGACCCGTTCTGGTGCCTGCGTTATGCCGAGATGCACCTCCACCATCCGCACGACCTCATGCACAAAGCGGTCGGCTGGATGCTGCGCGAACTGGGGAAGAGAATAAGCATGGACATGCTGCGATTTATCTAATAGAACAAGTCATCAATGAACCGCGCATCAAGAAGCGCGCCTTTGTGCAAAAGCATCAATGAACCGCGAACAATTCACCTTTCTCGTCCGCAAGGAACTATCAGGCTTACGTCGATTCCTTTTGGCAGCATGCAGCGGCAACGACCAGGAAGCAGACGACATCGCTCAGGAGGCTTTGCTCAAGGCATACACGGCATCGGCTGATTTCGAGGACGACGGCGGCTTCTCACGTTGGCTTTACAGGATTGCATGCAACTGCTTGGCTGACCATCAGCGAAAGGATTCGGTTCGTGCCGGTATCGCGCCATCGATGGCTTGACGCTCAGCGAACGAACGGCCGTGCTGCTCTTCTACATGGAAGACCGTCCCATCAGGGAAATCGCGACAATCATGAACACGAGCGAAGGGACGGTCAAAGCAAGCCTGTCGAGAGGAAGATCACATTTAAGGGAAAAGTTAAAAGGTTAAAAGAAGAACTATGAAAGACCAGGAACTTTACGACATATTCCATTCCTACCATCCAGAGATGAGTAGCGAAGAGGACTTCATGGCTCGGCTGAACGAGCAGATGGATGCAATTGACAAGAAAAGGATTCCTTCTCTTTGGGAGGGGACAAGGCAGAAACATTTCCTTCCTTGGGCAGCAAGCATAGCGGCAGCAATTGCCGTCGGGTTGTTCCTCTTCATGCCTCCGAAGGGCAATGACCCAGGTGAAGCAGACATCTATCCTGCGCATCAAGACTATCAAACCATGCTTTCCATGACCCAATCCTTCCCCACCTTCGAAGAGACTGTGGCAGACATTGAGCAAAGCGGGCAGCAACTGCAAATGGCGATTGCAGAGATGAAGGAAGGAGAAAAGGGAAATTGAAAGGTATTTGTCAAACCTCGTGAGCCTTATCAAAAATCCTCGTGTGGATTTATCAAAATCCTCGTGTGGATTTGCCAAAATCCACGTGTGAATTTGTCCCAAACCTCGTGAGCCGTAAATTTCATAAACATTAACCCCTAACCAAATAAACAACAACTACAATGAAACAACACATCCTCCTGTTGCTGCTTTGCAGCATGATGGCCTCCTGTACGAGCCGCTTAGATAATAAACAGCCAGGCAAAGATCCTATCGAGAACCTGATACAATTCCTCGACAAACAAGAAGAGAAAGATGTCATTAAATGTGAGCAATACGATGGAGACAGCATTTCGATGAAGGCAGCCTACTATTCCATCAACATTGCCAAAGGTGCGCTGGGTCAGGAAGGAGCTATCGAAGCAGGGGATTCCTGCCTGCGTGCCTTCAGATGGGGCTGCTCCATGGCCCGCCAATGCTACCACAAGGAGAATCATGTACTGGACAAGGACAGCATCGTTTACGCTTTGGCGCTGGACCTTCTGGAGGGCGAACGGCTCGAATTGTTTGGCAAGGACAGCTACCATGCCTTTTTCAAGGCAGCCAGAGCTGCGACCCTGCATTACGAGGGAGACAAGGAGCACATCTTCATTACCGTGGAGCACATTGTCCGCGAGGAAGGGGGAAAGGCAGAGCCCTACGATGACCGCCCCATCACGAAGTTCATCAAGCAAACCGTCGAAACGACCGAAAACGTAAAGGTTTACGAGGTATCCTACGACCTTACCGAGGAAGACTACAAGGCCGGTCCGCAGAACTTCAACAGATGGATGTATGATGAAGAGCGCACGAACACCTGCAAAACCAAAGGCCACCTGTATGTCGTGCCCAAATCCAAGGCAAAGAGCGTGTTGAGTGATTTAAAGTTCATGGCGAAATACGAGTACGTCAGGAATCATCCCAACATGCTGTTCCACCTGAACTATGGTTCTGACTTCTTTAAAATAGAGAGGAACAACAAGGAACTCTACCCTTACAGCACCAAGCGCCCCTATCGCCACAAGAGCCTGCACAGCAGCCCTACATCCTTGTCATCGATGAAGTGGTCGGAGCCTATGTCATTCCTCATGATTGGAGCAAAATCCTTAGCATCAAGGACCACAAAGTGGAATACATCCCAGGTTACAAGCCACAAGAATAAGATAGGCGTGCCGTGTCAGGAAACACGGCACGCTTAGTTTGTAAACATGGCACGTTAAGTTTGCCAATTAAGCACGCTTAGTTTGCCATCATAACAAGCGATGCCGAAGAACTCAAAATAATGTGCCAAACATTTGGCTCTTTTTCATGAAATGCTTAACTTTGCATTGGCATTATATTGTTTGGCAAGTAAAGTCATAAAAGGAGTATAATAATGGTGTCGATAAAAACATTGCTGCATCAACTTCTGCGTAGTCCGCAGCGATTTCCTGTTGAAGCAGCATTAGGTGTGATGGTCTTTGTCATAACAGTATTTGACATTGAAAACATCGAATGGCTTGGTGTCAGCCTCGATATTCTTTGTCTGTATGTTCCGCTAGTCGCATTAACCTTCTGGCTTCAACGAGCAAGCCGCATAGCATACTACGCCTCTTTCCTCCTGTCCATCTTCCTTTTGTCAATAAACATAAAGCCTTTTCTATGGACATCAGGATTCTTTTTCACCTATGTCCTTGCAGCCATTCTGCTGATTGTCGGCAGCAAAAGGATGGACAATCGCTCTTTCGTCGCTCATGCCATTCATGTGGCGACACAGATATTCTTCGGCTTGCTCGTGGCAGGAATACTGACTTTGGCCGTTGTGGCAATTGTAGATTCCTTCATATATATCTTTGGCATTGCTGAGCCCAATCATCGATACGAATACATCTTCTCTTTTATATGGATTGTTGTAGCTCCGCAGATATGCTGCACCCTCATTCGTCAGGACGAAGATGAAGTGGACGAGCCAGCCAAGATAATGCAGATCATTCTCAACTACATCCTTTCGCCTGCCGTCATCATCTACACCTTCATCCTTTATGTCTATTTCTTAAAGATTGTCTTCGAATGGGAACTGCCGAAAGGCGGCGTGGCTTGGATGGTGATGGGATTCATCAGCGTGGCTCTGGCAGGCAGTATGTCGCAGACGATTCTCAGCAAGCGGTACTACGACTGGTTCTACCGTCGCTTCACGCTCATTGCGATTCCTCCTCTTGTTCTCTATTGGATAGGTTCCATCTACCGTATCCGCCGCTACAGTTTTACTGAGGACCGGTTCTATCTCATCGTGGCAGGCGTGCTGATGACATGCTTTGTGCTGATGCTCTTCAAGGAACGCACACGCCGATACCAACTGATGGCGCTCATCTTTGGTGCTGCCATCATACTCTTTACCTACATTCCCGGCATCTCGGCCAAAAGCATCGGCCTGAGTTGTCAGAAGCAAAGACTGGAAGACTATCTAAAAGAACTGAAGCTGACGAATGCCAAGACTGGCAAACTCTTAGAACGAATAGACCTGAATAGCATCAAGCAAGACAGCCTGATGTGCGAGAGGTACAAGGATGTGTGCAGTGTCATCAGCTATGTAAGGACAGGGATTGGAGAAGACGAGTTTAAGAAAAAGTATGGCGATTGGTCTTATAATGAATACGATTTCTTCTACGACAAGAGTCTTGGCGATGTCTCCAATAATTATGGATGGCATGATAGAAAGGAGCAGATTGAACTTGGCGACTACAGCACGATACTGCCGGAAGAAGACTACACATGTGCCTACAAAGAACACACCCTTACCATAAAGAATAAAGAAGGCGAGGTCGTGTTGGTATATCCCATCAACGCCATCTTGCAGCAGGACACATCATGTCTGCAGCATCCCGACAAGCTCATGTCCTTTAGGAACGACTCGCTGATGGTGGTACTCGAAAGCCTTTGCATCAGAGACAACGCCATATCACTAGTTGGCGTTGATTTCTTGCTTTTCAGGAAGAGCTCTAATCTGTCAAAATGACTATTGGCTTTCAAAACAAAGAACCGACGATGACGAAGACAAGACTTTTATTCCTGCTTCTGACCTTGGCAGCGATGCCTTGTCGCGCACAGTCGTGGCAATCGCTGGAGTTGAAGCGGAGCATCACACATCCCCAACCCATGACGGGCCTCGTGCTCTGGCCAGGAGAAGCACGCAATCGTAATGCCACCTACGGCAATGCCATCCAGTTGGAGTTCTCGTATTGTCTGCCTTGCAAGGTCGTGACGGGATGCAAGGACGACGGCACCATCCAGTACGATTGGACGTGGTTCGAGAACATACTGAACGATGTATCGAGCCGAGGACATCAGCTCATCGCACGCTTCCGCTACGAATATCCGTCGAGCAGAGATGTGGACGGCAACAGAGGCACAACAGCCGTGCCTGCCTACATCAAGGCTCGCGACGACTATAACGAGACCTTCTCGGAGAACCCGGGCGGCGACGGTCCGACCTACTACGCAGATTGGAGCAACTCGGAACTGATGCGCTTTACCCTCCAATTCTACACAGACTTCGCCCAGCGCTACGCTCACGACCCGCGACTGGCTTTCCTCGAGGTCGGCTTCGGGCATTGGTCGGAGTATCATATCTACGGCTCGGAGTTACAATTGGGCAAGAACTTCCCCACGAAAGACTTCCAGCGGCAGTTCTTCGAGCACCTCGACACTACGATGACAGGCATTCCTTGGGCCGTTTCCGTTGATGCTGGCGACAAGAGATATTCTCCCGTCGTTGAGAACAACATGTTGATGGCGAGAAGGTTTGGCCTGTTTGATGACTCGTTCATGCACAAGTCGCACGAAATAGGTAGCGGCAGCGGCTTCAACGAAAGGTGCTGGAACGCCATCGGAGAGGGCAAGCGTTGGCAGACAGGCGTCTGCGGTGGTGAGATAAGTTACTACTCCCCCAACGACCAGAAGAGCTTCCTCAGTCCCGACGGTCTGTATGGACGGACTTGGGAAGAGCAGGCCGCGAAATATCACATCACCTTCATGATAGCCAATGATGCCCCGCGAGGCGGCGTCGCCACGCCTACCCGATTCCGTAAGGGGTCGATGGCGACGGGCTATCGCTTCGTGGCAAGAAGGTGCGAGACGAACGGCGCATCCACTCGCTTGCTTGTCACCAACGAAGGTGTTGCCCCACTCTATCGCGACGCTTGGTTTGCGATAGGAGACGTCCGCTCTTCGGTTACATTGCGTGGCTTGTTGCCAGGCGAAGAGCGCCTCATCGAGATAAAGGCTGTGCCGACCTCCGACGCAAGCAATCTGAAGATTGTCAGCGACTGCATCCTGCCTGCGCAAGAGATTCAGTTCGAAGCCGACATCAGGTTATAATGTCTTACAATTTCAATGTTTCAAACCTCATGGATGAACAACTTCGGCGCATTCGTAAGATGGAGCGGCACCTGAACCGTGCCTCGGCTGCCTTGAAAAGACTATCTTCTGCGCTTGATAAATATGACGAGGCGAAGGCAGACATTGCTGCCCTCACAAGTTATTATGGTAGCGACGAGTGGAAGCAGGACTTTGCCGACGACGAGGCAGGCCTCTTGCCAAAGAACTTGAAGCGTGGCGTACTCTCGGAGGACGGCATCTGGAACCTGCTCGAAGCACACCAAGAACTGCAGGAAAGAATGAAGGATTAAGGTAATAGAAGAACAATGGCAAGCAGGGCAGACTTTGTGGAATACATCGCCGAGCAATGTGGCGGCGCAGGAGAGATAACGGCGAAGAAGATGTTCGGGGACTACGGCATATACTGTGACGGCAAGATATTCGGCCTCATCTGCGACGACCGCTTCTATTTGAAGCCCACCGAAGCAGTTCGTCCTTTGTTGCGAGCCGTCGAGATGCGCCCGCCATATCCGGGAGCGAAGGATTACTTCTACATCGCCGACGTGGACGACCGCGACTATCTCTCCCTGCTTGTCCGCGAGACGTGCAAGGCTTTGCCTGCCTCCAAACCCAAGAAACGTTAGCATGATGAGGGACTTTTACGATAAGATGTCGGCTGAAGAGGCTCGTGCGTTTCGCGATGCCGTGCTGAGCATCGTGGCACAGATACCGCCTGGTCGTGTGATGACCTACGGCCTCATCGCTACTTTGGCAGGTTGGCCGAGCCATGCAAGGATGGTGGGGCGAACGCTTCGCTACACGCCCGGGGCAGAGTTGCTGCCTTGTCATCGCGTCGTCAATGTGGCTGGCCGAACGGCTCCCGGCTGGAAAAGACAACGTATCCTATTGGAGGAAGAAGGCGTCGCCTTTAAGCCCAACGGCCACGTCGATATGAGCCGCCACCTTTGGGAGCCGCCTACCTGCACTCTGCCTTGAGGTCCTCTATCTGGTCGAGCATTCTTTGGTAGCGACGCTGAGTCTTGACGACCTGCCAAATGTTAATGAGAATCCCAATCAGACCACCGATGACGAATCCGAAATATAAACGGACGGGCACATCTCCTGCATTCTCCATCGTACTCTTCCGATAGATTTCCCACCCAAACCAAGCCCACCAGAATACCAGGGAAAGATAATCGAACTTGAGCCATTTGCGGTGATGCTGCTTGAGGGTAGTCACCTTCAACTGAGCCTCCAGCAGATTGTCTGACTGCAGATTGTAGAGGTGGCCTTTTCGCAAGAAAAAGATAACGAAGGTGACGAATGCCCATATTGCAGTGGCTATCCCAAAAGGCACCGACAGACCGAGTTGATAAACCACTATATAGTAGATAAGGGGTACTGCAAAAAAGTTGCTAATGCGCCCGATCCTGTACTGCCTTCGCACAGTAGTCATATCCTTTTCCAGCGACTCCTTGGTCTTGCTTATCAGTCGGTCGTTCACTATCTCCTGCTTCTCCAACTTCTTCTTCAGCGTGGCCAGCTGCTCGCGCATCTCTTCAAGTTCGGTATTCATAATGGGCAAAGGTTTAATCGTTTGACATATTCTTCAGTTGCTCACGGATTCTAAACAGGCGGACGCTGACGTTCTTTGTCGAGATGCCCACTATCTGGCCTATCTCTTCATAAGAGAGGTCTTCGAGCCAGAGCAGGACGATAGCGCGGTCGAAGGGTTGCAGGCGCTGGATGCGCTTGTGGAGCAAGTCCACTTGGCGCGTGTCCTCGTCGCGGTCCTCAAAGAGGTTGATGTCCATCGCCAAGCGAACGGTTCCCGAGCGCCGTTTCTTCCTGTCGAGAGAGATGCAGGTGTTGAGGGCGACGCGGTAAATCCATGTCCTGATGTCGCTGCGATGTCCGAAGCTATCGTAGCCTTTCCAAAGGTTGATGAGCACCTCTTGGAAGAGGTCGTTCACCTCGTCGTCGTCTTTCGAGAACATGTAGCAAACGGTGTAGATAGTGCTCTTGTGTTCGCGTACGGTCTTGGCGAATTGTCTTTCTGTGTCTGTCATTGTCGTTTGTTTCGAATCATTTCACCCATTAGACGCAACAAAGTTACGAAAAACTACACGAATCACAAGAAAATGTTTGTAACTTTGTGTCACAAAAGATATAATGTGATGGCAAGCAGACAAGCAAGTCATTAAGTGAAGGACGCTTCACTTTTTTTGTATCTTTATGTAATGTTTTGCGAAAAGACGCGTCTAACTAAGTAGAGACAAGTAACACAACATATCACTTAAAACATCAAGACTATGGATTGGATTATGATTCCCCTGAACTTCGCCATCGTGTTTGGCGGCATTTACAAAGTCATCGAGCTCTTCGTCCACAAGCGCGAGCGGCTGATGCTCATCAGTAAAATCACGGAGCTGAAGAACATCGACTTCAAAGGCATCAGCCTATACAGCAGCGGAGGCAAGTATACAGCCCTCCGCATCGGTTGGCTGATGACGGGCATTGGCTTCGGTTTCCTGCTCGGCTTCTGCATCAATATGTTGGCTACCTATGGCGACTACTCTTTCCGTGCCGATGAAGATTTCGTGTACCGTTATAGTAACCGCGTCGGAGGCATCGTCTATGTGGCGAGCGTCTGCATCTGTGGCGGCATAGGTCTGCTTATGTCTTATCGTGCCGAGCGCAAGGCCGAACAACCCAAAGAGAAGAAAGACGAGTTCGAAGTCTAAGCGAAACTGATGGACGAGCAGCGACTGATAGCCCGCATCCTTGACGGTCACGAGAGTGACTACGGCTATTTCCTGGAGCGATACGGTGGCGAGGTGTTTGCCATCGTGTCGCGTCTGGTGCCGAACCGCGAGGATGCCGAGGAGTTGACGCAGGACGCTTTTGTCCGCGCCTACAGCCGTCTCGACTCGTTCATCGGCCGTTCTTCGTTCTCGACATGGGTTTGCCGCATCGCCTACACTACCACCGTCTCGTGGCTCAGGAAGAAGCGCATCAAGTATCTCAGCATTGAGGACAAGCCCAACCTGAGCGACAGGGAGGTGGACGAAGTGCTGGACAACGAGAGTCGGCTCGACGAACTTCGAAACGCCATTGCCCTCTTGAGGCCAGACGAGCAGATGCTCCTGGAACTTTACTACTTCGAGAGCCGTCCCATGGCTGACATCGCCTACATTCTCGACGTGGAGCCAGGCACCATTGCCACGCGTCTGCATCGTATCCGTCGCAAACTATACACCCTGATGAAACATGGAAAGGACAATAAATAATAAGGTATTGCTTCGTGCCCTCGAACCCAAAGAGAGGCCGAGCCTGCCGTCGAACTTCGCCTATACGACTATGAGGCGCATCCGCCTGGAACGGCAAAAGAGCGAACAGAGGCAGCGCATCGTGGCCGTTTGCTGCGTCTTGGCCGTCACGATTCTTGGCATCGGCGGACTCTTTTATATGTTCGGAGCAACCATCTGGCAGTCGATGGTCACCATTTCGAAACGGCCCGAAGACCTCTCACTCGCCCTGCCCACGTTCTTCTGCCTCGCCTTCTTTGCCCTGCTCAACCGCTGGTTGGCCCGTCATTACGTGGGAAGAAACAAAACATAACACGTGAAAACAGCCGTTTAAGGCAGTCACGTCGGCCAACTTCACAGGTCAAGTTCGTTGCATATACATGTAGTTGCAATTGCACATACATGTATATGCAATCAATTAAACATGTAAAAAGGAGTTCAGCGAAGCACGGCGTCGAACATCTTCCTGTATGCTTCTACCTTCTTCTCAAAGGAGAGTGGATAGGCGCGGGACGATGAGGGAAGGCGCCAAAGAAGAGCCCCCTCCCCGCTCCAGCCCCCCCGTCCCCCTTTAGAGGGAGAGGAGATAGCCACATACGCGTTGACTTTCGGCACTTCGCTGATGCCGAGGGTGGCGCAGATGGTTTCGGTGGCTTTCTCGCCCGTGGTGACGATGGCTTTGCAAAGCGGCAACTGGGCGAGCAGGGCGGGAATGTCGGTCGGTTCCACCACCTCGAGGAACTTGTCGGAGGCGTTGTCCTTAAGGCGGCGGACGGCAGTCGAGGTGTCGAAGAAGGCGATGCCACGGTCCTCGCAATGCCTCACTATCTCGTCCAGCTTGAAACGCTTCTCCTTCTCCAAGACGAAATGATTCTTGTCGCCAAAGAACACCTCGCCCTCGATGCGCCAGTGATCGTTGATCCAATTGGGATAGAAGAAGTCGATGCACCACCGCTTTCGCTGCGGCGGAAAGCTGCCCAGGAACAGCACCTTCGCGTTCTCGGGCAGGAAAGGTCTCAAGGGATGATACTCGATGTCGCCCTTGCTGCGAGCTATGTTCTCTTCGTTCAAGTAGGTCATTGCAAAGGCAAAAATACAAAAAAGTTTTGGATTAGAGATAAGAGATTAAAGATTATTTTGTATCTTTGCCCTCGATAACTTATAACCAATAACCTCTAAACATTAAACAAGATGAAAGACCTGAAAGGAACCAAGACTGAGCAGAACCTCAAGGAGGCTTTTGCCGGCGAGAGCATGGCCAGGAACAAGTACAGTTACTTCGCTTCGAAGGCCAAGAAAGACGGCTTCGTGCAGATTGCCAACATCTTCGAGGAGACGGCTGCCAACGAGAAGGAGCACGCCAAGATGTGGTACAAGTACCTGAACGGAGGCAGCGTGAGCGACACGAAGACCAACCTTGCCGATGCTGCAAACGGCGAGAACTTCGAGTGGACCGACATGTATGCTCGCATGGCAAAGGAAGCTCGCGAGGAAGGCTTCGACGAGATTGCCGAGAAGTTCGAACAGGTCGGCGCCATCGAGAAGCACCATGAGGAGCGCTACCGCAAACTCTTGAAGAACATCGAGGACGCTATTGTCTTCTCTCGCGAAGGCGATGTCATCTGGCAATGCTCGAACTGTGGCCACATCGTCATCGGCAAGAAGGCTCCCGAAGTTTGCCCCGTCTGCGACCATCCGCAGAGCTACTTCCAGATAAAAGCAGAGAACTATTGAAGCAGCAAGAGCCATCATGCTTGCATGAATGGCCGAGTCGCGACAAAAGTCATCGAAGATAACTACTAAGTCTTAATGTCAAAACGAGGAGCCCGTCTATGATAGCATAGGCGGGCTCCATGTGTTGTTGCGTGCGGTGTTGTAGATGGGAACGTCCTTTTCTGCGGCTTCAACCTTATCGACGCCTGTCAGGATGTCGAGCAGGTTGTCGTCGAAGTTCAGGCCGATGCCGTCGAGGGTGGCGTTGTATGTCGGGTCAACAAAGAAGTAGCAGTCGAAGGCTTTTATTGATTGATTCTTCTGCAAGTTCAAGCGACCGAGTCTGATATTGCCGTCCATAACATAGTTGTAGTCATTATCGCTATGGCCCCAAGAGTAAGTATTACTGAATACAGCCTTATCGTCGATGTAAATGTATTGGTAGATATCATTCATCACAACATCCTCGAAGACGGGATTGACGATGTCTTCGCCTGGCTCGAACTTATACATGTAGGGCTTGCCTGCCTCAATCTTGTCGCACTCTGTGAGGCAGTCGATGATAAGATAGGTATCGACTTCCTTTACAGTGCCACTGGGCTGACGGAGCTGAATGCCTTCCAGGATGCTGCCTTCCAGTTCGAGGTCGAAGGGCAGGCTGATGCTCCACCACTTGCCGTCCTTCTTGATAGTCTGGTTATTGATGGTGACGTTGACACGCTCGCCGTTATTATCGTTGATTGTAGTATAGTTATCACTGTTAGCGTCAAGCACGACGTCGGGCAGTATGAGGGTTGTGAAGGAAGCAATGTCGCTGACTGCATCCTCTTCGCCTTCCTTGATGCCGACAATCTGGTA
>CACYYM010000029.1 GCA_902778625.1 uncultured Bacteroidales bacterium | reverse complement strand
TTTAACAAGAATGCTCCTACGTTTCGTGCGTTGGAGCATTTTTTGTCACTTTCTTTCGTGCCAAGTATTTGCTATTTGCAGATAATTCACTATCTTTGTACTCGCAAAACAAAACCTTACTGATGACATGAGAAAACACATCTTTATATATCTCCTTCTTTCTCTCGTCTGCGGGTATTCCTTCGGACAAAACAACATCATCGTCACGCCGGCAGGCAAGATGGAACGGGCTGTCTCGGGCCACTTCGCAGGCCTTGTGGACGGCAAACTCACGACCTGGGGCGGCTGCAACTTCCCCGACGTACCTTGTGCCGACGGCGGACAAAAAGTCTTCTATCCGAAAGCTTATGGCGCGAGCGTGGCTGTGCCGGGCGAAACCATTTATATAGGAGGCTTGGACGAAAACGGCTCTGACGCCTCCGTCAGCCCCTCTAACCTTCCACCCTTACCCAAAGGCCTCGACAACTTTGCAGCATGTTATGGCGTGGACCGAATCTTCGTGGCAGGCGGTCAGACGGATGGCGTACCCAACAAGGATGTTTTTGCTCTCGATTGGCCCGACGGAAAGGAATGGATGAAGATTGCAACCCTTCCCGACGAAGGCCGCTTGCAGCCCTGCATGGCCGTGCAGAATGCGCCAGAAGGTAAGGCGCTGTATATCTTCGGAGGGTACACAGCCCCCTCACCGCTCCCTCTTTGGGGGAGTGCCTCTGTGTTCCTGAAAGGCTTGAAACTGAACCTAAAAACCCTTGAATGGAAAGAGACATCTTCCTCTACTATAAACGCCTCTCCCTTGCAGGGAGAGGTCGGGAGAGGGTCTGTAGCTCTCGTCGGCTCCTGCTGCACTCCTTGCGGTTACAGCCACATCCTCTTCTTTGGTGGCGTGAACTACGACATCTTCCTCTCTGCCATTCAGGGCAAACAGGACGACCAATACCTTCGTCACGAGCCTTCGTGGTACAAGTTCCGCTCTGACGTGCTGGCCTACCACACGATAACCGACTCGTGGATGACCATCCCTGGCGACACGGCTCTGGCTCGCGCTGGTGCTGCCCTCACGCCTTTCGACGGAGGTTGGTACTACAGCGGAGGCGAGACGATGCCCGGCATCAGGTCGGACAAGATTTCGCTTATCGAGACAAGGCACGAGACGCACTTCGGCTGGCTCAACTGGACGGTACTTATCCTCTACCTTGTAGCCATGCTCGGCATGGGCATTTACTTCATGAGACGCGAGAACGGAGCCGAAGACTTCTTCAAGGGTGGCGGCCGCATCCCTTGGTGGGCAGCAGGCATCAGCATCTACGCCACCATGCTCTCTGCCATTACCTACATGGCCATTCCTGCCAAAGCCTACGCCACGGACTGGACCTACTACCCGATGCTCTGGATGATTCCCGTCGTGGGCTTCCCCGTGATATGGTACTACCTACCCTACTTCCGCCGACTCAAAGCGGCATCTGCCTACGCGATACTCGAGGAGCGCTTCAACCTCGCCACTCGCATGATGGCCTCCACGCTGTTCTGCATCTTCATGGTGGCCCGTATGGCACTCGTGATGTACTTGCCTTCGCTGGCACTTACAGCAGTAACAGGCATCGACATCTACCTTTGCATCATCCTGATGGGACTCGTCACCATCGTCTATTGCACGATGGGCGGCGTGGAAGCGGTTATCTGGGGTGATGTGGTACAAGGTTGCATCCTTGTGGGTGGCGCCATCTTTGCCGCCCTTTATCTGTGGGGCAACACCGAAGGCGGCTTCTCGGGAGCTTGGCAACTGGCCGTCGATAACGACAAGATGCGGCTCTTCATCTGGAGCCTCGACTACCGGCGCGTGACCTTCTGGGTAGCCATCATCGGCGGCGGCATAGCCAACAACCTCATCTCCTACACTTCGGACCAGACCGTTATCCAGCGTTACATGACCACGAAGGACGAGAAGAGCGCAGGCCGCAGCATCCTGGTGAACGGCTTCATGAGCGTCTTCATCTCCGTCGCCTTCTACTTCATCGGCACGGGTCTCTACACGTTCTACAAGACGCATCCCCAGAGCCTCGACATCACGATGCAACAGGGCGATGCCATCTTCCCGTACTTCATGATGAGCCAGATGCCCGCAGGCGTAGCCGGACTGCTGATTGCCGCCATCTTTGCCGCCACGATGAGCACGATTTCGAGCAATATCAATAGTGTCTCGACAGCCTTCAGCGTGGACTTCATCCAGCGGTTCCGTCCCACAATCAAGGACGCAACACTGCTTCGTGTAGCCCGTTGGACGTGTATCGTCAGCGGACTGATGGGCCTCGGAATCGCCTTGCTGATGGCCACATGGGACATAGCCTCCCTACTCGACTACTTCAACACCATCCTCGGACTGCTGACGAGCGGCCTCGGAGGCCTCTTCGTGATGGCAGTCTTCTTCCCGCGCATCAAAGGCAGGGCCGCTCTGACAGGCTTCATCGCAGGCGAACTGGTGGTCTTCCTCATGTACCTCTACACAGACGTAAACTTCTTCCTCTTCGGAGCGACGGGGATTGTCATAAGTGTTATTGTGGCTTGGTTCACATCATTCCTAACGAAAAAATAATTAAAACTAAATAATATGGTTGATTTCAATTTGTTAGCCGCTCAGTACAAGAGCGAATTGCTGGACAGGGTGATGCCCTTCTGGATGGAGAATAGTATTGACAAAGAGTTCGGCGGATACTTCACGTGCATCGAGCGCAATGGCGAGGTCTATGACACCGACAAGTTCATTTGGCTGCAAGGCCGTGAGGTGTGGATGCTCGCTACATTATATAATAAGGTAGAGAAAAAGCAGGAATGGCTCGACGCGGCTATTCAGGGCGCCGAGTTCCTGAAGAAGTACGGGCACGACGGCCAGCTGAACTGGTACTTCTCGCTTGACCGAGAGGGCCGTCCGCTTGTGGAGCCTTACAACATCTTTTCCTACACCTTCGCCGTGATTGCTTTTGGACAGCTCTACAAAGCAACAGGCATTCAGGAATATGCCGACATCGCCAAGAAGACCTTCGACATCGTGCTTGCTAAGCGAAACAATCCCAAAGGCAAGTGGAGCAAGGCGGCACAGGGCGCTCGTGCTCTCAAGGACTTCGCCCTGCCCATGATACTCTGTAATGTCGCCCTCGAGATTGAGGACTTGCTCGACTCGAAGTTCCTGAAGGAGACCATCGACATCTGCCTGCACGAAGTTCTCGACGTGTTCTATCGTCCCGAACTCGACCTTGTCGTGGAGCATGTCAGCAAGGACGGCAAACTCGTTGATTGCCACGAAGGACGCCTCCTCAATCCAGGCCACGCCATCGAAGCCATGTGGTTCATCATGGATCTGGGCAAACGTTTGGGACGTCAAGACCTCATCGAGAAGGCTGTTCACATCGCCCTTCGCGAGGCTGAGTATGGCTGGGACAAGCAGTACGGCGGCATCTTCTACTTCATGGACCGCCTGGGCCGACCCCTTCAGCAGCTCGAATGGGACCAGAAGCTTTGGTGGGTTCACATCGAGACGCTCATCACCATGATTAAGGGCTACGAATTGACGGGCAAGCAGGAATGCCTGGACTGGTTTATGAAGGTGCACGAGTACGTATGGAGCCACTTCATGGACCCCGAGTACCCCGAGTGGTTCGGCTATTTGAACCGCCGCGGAGAAGTGCTCCTAACGCTCAAGGGCGGCAAGTGGAAAGGCTGCTTCCACGTTCCGAGAGGCTTAATGCAAGTCTATCAGACACTTGAGAGGATAGCGCAGAAGGAGCAATAACAAGCAGCTCGTTTGAGAAGTCCGCAAGATGGGCAAAAAAACGCCGCACGCGGAAATGGCAATCCCCGCGTGCGGAGATTGCCATCGCCGCACGCGGGGATTAAAACGCCGCCTGCGAGGTTATTTTTTCACCCCTTTATAAATAAGGTATAAAACAACGGCTGCGCCAAGGGCAAGCATCGCAATCTTGAGCTCGCCACTATACTGAGCGACTTTCTCTTCGAGTTGGCCGCTGTAGTAGTGCCCAATATACCAGCCCATACCTGCAAGGATGGTGTTCCACAGACCTGCACCCAAAGTGGTGTATAGCACGAACCTTCCCAAACTCATCCTTGCCAAACCTGCTGGAATCGAGATGAGCTGACGGACTGCGGGCACAAGGCGACCGAAGAAAGTACCAACGGCTCCATGCTCGTCGAAGTAACGCTCCGCATTCTCCACTTTCTTTGAGTCAATCAGACACATGTGCCCTATCCTACTCTCCGCGAAGCGATACACCAGCGGACGTCCGAGATAGCGAGCCAGACCGTAGTTCACCAAAGCTCCGATGATGGCTCCCAGCGTGGCACAAACGACAACAAGGAAAACGTTGAGTTCGCCTGTGGTAGCTGCCTTATAGGCTGCTGGTGGCACGACGACCTCAGATGGGAATGGTATGAAGCTGCTTTCGATTGCCATCAACAAGGTGATGACCCAGTAATTGAGGTGCTCGAGGCACCAGGCGATGAAGGGAATGGACTCCATTATTTACAATTTACAATCTGACAATTTGACAATCTGACTGCCTTGCCTTCGAGTAGGATACTGCGTCGGCAGAGAATGATGGACGAGGTGGAACGAAAGAGAGAAAAGGTAGGACGGAAGAGTCGCCCGAACAAGTTCCATTGGCGTTTACGGTCTGTTTTGACGATTACCACATCTGTCTTGTCGTTACAATTTGTTGTAAGTTGGCTGAGCCAGTCCTCGCCAGATAGCTTTGCACCGACAGGCAGAAGAACGAGCCACTCGTAGTTTGCAGCCTTGGCTCCCAGTGTGAGTGCAAGCTTGTTGATGTCGATGCCTCGGGCTGTGGTTGAGCAAAAAGTATGACTGAGATGCGGATTGTGGACTTCCATCTCTTCAAGCCACTCTTCAAGGTCTTTGTCGTGTTTCATATCGACGACAATCACCTCGTACTCGCCTTTGTATCGCTGGTCGAGCAACGAAGGCAGGAGCAGTCTGAGCTGCTGTTCTTGCTCCTCACAAGTGACGATAATACTTACAGGCAAATTCAAAACTCAAGATTTATAAGTTCAAAATTATATGTCTTCTGTTGTAAATGCTTTTGGCAACTCGCGACAATTGTATTGGCTCGCCATCGTTTCGCCATAAGCTCCTCCACTGCGAATGGCAAGCAGGTCGCCTCGTTTGGTCTCAGGAAGTGGGCAATCCTTCGCAAAGACATCGCTGCTCTCGCAGACAGGACCGACAACATCGTAAGTCTGCTGGCCAGACGAGCAACTGAGGTTCTCTATGTAATGACGGGCACCATAGAGCGCAGGACGCATCAGCTCGGTCATGCCTGCATCTACGATGACAAACTGCTTCGTCTGGGCTTGCTTTACATAAAGACAACGCGTGATGAGTGAGCCGCACTGCCCTACCACAGCCCTTCCAAGCTCGAAGTGAAGCCGCTGACCTGGACGGAGCTTCAGGCATTTGGCGTACGTCTCGAAGTAGGATTTGAAGTCGGGAATGGGGTTCTCATTCGGGTGCTTGTAGTCGATGCCCAAGCCGCCGCCAACATTTATATTGTGCACTTCTGTAATACCTGCCGCCTCGAGTTCGTCCTGCAAGTCATTGATGCGATAGCACAAAGCCTCGAAATCATCCATCTGCAGGATTTGGCTGCCGATATGGAAGTGCAGTCCTACGAAACGAACACTTGGCAAAGATTGAGCGACACGAATGACGTGGAGCATATCTTCCTTTGCTATGCCAAACTTGTTCTCTGCAAGGCCGGTCGTGATGTGAGCATGTGTATGAGCCTCAACATCAGGGTTGATGCGGAAGCTGACGTTGGCCGTTTTGTTCTTTCGCGTGGCTATCTCGGCAATAACCTCAAGCTCGGGAATGCTCTCAACGTTAAAGTACTGTATGCCTGCCTCGAGTGCCAGCTCGATTTCCCAGTCCGCTTTGCCTACTCCAGCGAAGACAATCTCGTCGGCAGGAAAGCCGTTCTCGATACAAGTCCGTATCTCGCCGCCACTCACGCAATCGGCTCCGAAGCCCGCTTGCTGTATCTGTCGGAGCACTTTGGGATTGGCACATGCCTTCACCGCATAATGAAGTTGCCAACCTTCGTGCTTATCCGTCTCGCTTTTAATAGCCGAAAGAGTCTCAGCAAGCAGGTCGGTATCGTAGTAATAGAAGGGCGTCTTAAGCTTTTCGAAGCGCTCTTTCATGCTTTGTATATCCATAACAATCTTTTTAAGGGGAGCCTGAAGGAGTGCTACTTGAAGAGTGTGTCGCTCAATGCTTGCAGTGTGCGCTTCTTGTCAGCAGCCTTCACCACAAATGATATGTTGTAAGCAGAACCGCCGTAGCTTATCATGCGAACCGGTATGTTCTTGAGCGCTTCACAGGCTATCGTCTCGAATCCGACGTTGTCGCTTGCCAAATCGCCTACGACACAGATGATGCACATTTCTTCCTCAACGGCAACGGTACCATACTTCTTCAACTCGTTCACGATGTCGTCCAGATGCGCACGGTTATCGATAGTGACGCTCACGCCCACCTCGCTCGTGCAAATCATGTCGATACTGGTCTTGTACGTCTCGAATATCTCGAAGACTTTACGCAGGAAGCCATAAGCCAGAAGCATTCGACTGCTGTTTATCTGGATGCAGATGTTGTTGTCGCGAGCCGCAACCGCTTTGATGACACCTCGTTGGAAGTCGTTGTTGATGATGGTGCCAGGAGCTTTCGGGTCCATCGTGTTGAGAAGACGGACGGGAACGCGAGCGAACTTGGCCGGCTGAATACAGGTCGGATGCAGTATCTTCGCGCCAAAGTAAGCAAGCTCGGCAGCCTCTTCGAAGTACAACTGACGGACTGGCTCTGTATGCTCCACGAAGCGCGGGTCGTTGTTGTGCATTCCGTCGATGTCTGTCCATATCTGAATCTCCTCGGAACCAATGGCAGCACCGACGAGACAGGCTGTATAGTCGCTGCCTCCACGCAGCAGATTGTCTATCTCTCCATAAGCGTTTCGGCAGATGAAGCCTTGCGTCAGGTAGATTTGGTAACCGGGATTTGCCTCGAGAAGCTTGGTTATCCTGTCCTTGATATAGTTCATGTCGGGCTCAGCATTCTTGTCTGTCCGGATGATGTCAAGTGCGTTGATAAGCAAAGCCTTTACCCCACACTCCTGAAGATAGTTGACAACCATGTTGGTACTTATTATCTCACCCTGTGCCAAGATGACCTTCTCCTCGAAACTTGTAAAGTGAACCTTGGTGAAAGAGCGCAGATAGTCGAACTCATCGTGCAGGAATCTTAACGTCTTTTGCTTGATTTCCTCAGTCTGATAGAGCTTTTCGATATGTCCCACATAAGTCTGCTCAAGCTGATTCATGATGGTATTTGCCCCTTCAGGATTCTTTTTGTAAAGATAGTCGGAGATTTCAACGAGGGTATTCGTCGTGCCAGACATTGCCGAGAGGACAACGAACTTGTTCTCTCCATCTTCGGTAATGAGTTTCGACACCTCTTGCATTCTCTGCGGTGACCCAACCGAAGTGCCACCAAACTTCAGTACTTTCATATTATTCTTCGTTTTTATCTGTTACAAGTTGAGCGTCAACACAGCGATAGACGGTGCCTGGGAAATACTCTGGCCACTGCATATTGTGTGTGCTTAGAATGACGGCGGTATTATTTTGACGGCGTATCTCGTCGAGAAGAGCAAGGATGAGTTCGCCGTTCTCTGAGTCGAGATTGCCTGTAGGCTCGTCTGCGAGGATGACCTTGGGATTGTTCAGGAGGGCACGGGCAATGCAGATTCGCTGCTGTTCTCCGCCTGAAAGCTCGTAGATGAACTTGTCTTTCTTGTCGGAAAGCTTGACCATATCGAGCACTTCCTCAATTCTTTTCTCACGTTCGGCTTTCTTTTTCCACCCTGTCGAACGGAGAACAAAGTCGAGATTGCGAGCTACGGAACGGTCTCTCATCAGTTGGAAGTCCTGAAAGACAATGCCCATTTGCCTCCTGAGGGCTGGCTGATGTTTTGTCTTAAGACGTAACATGTTGAAACCAAGCACGTCTGATTTGCCGCCTTCAACAGGCAGTTCACCATAGATAGTCTTTAGGAGCGACGACTTCCCGCTGCCAACAGGACCTGTCAGGTACACCATCTCGCCTTCTTCGACACTAAAGTTCACCTTCCCAAGTACGAGTTGGTCGTCCTGATAAATGTCGATATCTTTATAGTTAAGTATCATAGTCGCATGGTTTAATGTTTCTTCCAACCTGGGTTGTGGCGTTCCATGAGTTCACGAGCCATGTCTTCTATGCGAAGGCCCTTGCTTGTGAGAAGCACGATAAGGTGGTAAAGCATGTCGGAACCCTCGTAGATAAGGCGTTCGTTGCTGCCGTTTGTGGCTTCGATGACAAGTTCCAAAGCCTCCTCTCCCACTTTCTGAGCCATACGATTCAAGCCGTCCTTGAAGAGCGAGGTTGTGTAGCTGCCTTCGGGCATCTCTTCGTGTCGCTTCTCAATGAAGTCCGAGAGTTCGGACAGGAAGAGCAGAGGATTCGGTTTATTCTCTTCGCCCCAACAGGTATCGCTGCCTGTGTGACAAGTCGGACCGTCGGGTTTTGCATGAATCAGCAGGGTATCATTGTCGCAATCGCACTTTATATCGACCAAGTGCAAGTAGTTACCACTGGTCTCACCCTTTGTCCAAAGGCACCCGCGGGAACGGCTGAAGAACGTAACAAGCCCGGTGTCTTGTGTCTTCTTCAACGCTTCCTCGTTCATGTAGCCGAGCATGAGCACGACTTTCGTTGTGGAATCCTGAATGATGGCTGGCACTAAACCGCCACACTTATCGAAGTCTATCTTCATCATATTCTAACGTTAATCTTCTCTTTCCTTAAATATGTCTTGAGTTCTGGAATGCTTATCTGACCGAAATGAAACACACTTGCAGCAAGAGCGGCATCGGCATGTCCCTGGGCAAAGACGTCGCGGAAGTCCTCCATCTTGCCTGCACCGCCACTCGCAATGACGGGAATGGTCAGGAACGAAGCGAGACGAGCGAGTGCTTCATTGGCAAAGCCTTGCTTCACGCCGTCGTGATTCATGCTGGTAAACAGGATTTCTCCGGCTCCGCGGTCGTTCACTTCTTTTGCCCAATCGAAGAGATTCCGGTCTGTCGGAATGCGACCTCCGTTGAGATAGCACGTCCAAGTTCCTTCCTCGCCTTCCTTTTCTGGGAGAGATTGCTGGGCATCGATGGCAACGACACACACCTGACTGCCAAAGTGACTGACGATTTCGTCAATCAACTCTGGGCGACGGAGGGCTGCACTGTTAATGCTAATCTTGTCCGCACCAGCCGAAAGCATCCGGTCCACATCGCGAAGTTCGCTGATACCGCCGCCTACGGTGAACGGGATATCAATCTCCGCAGCCACTTTCTGCACCATGTCGGTGAAGGTTTTGCGTCCTTCGTGGCTTGCTGTAATGTCGAGAAAGACCAGTTCATCCGCGCCTTGCTGACTGTATATCTTGCCCAACTCGACAGGATCTCCTGCCTGTCTGAGCTGAAGGAAGTTGGTGCCTTTGACGGTTTGGCCGTCTTTGACATCGAGGCAAGGTATGATACGCTTTGCTAACACTTGTTATGATTCAAAATTTATAAATTCAAAGTTCAAGATTATTAAAGCTCCGTCAGTCGTTTCAGGTCGATATGTCCTTCGTAGAAGGCTTTTCCGAAGACGACTGCAGGGATGCCTGCGTGGTCGAGAGCCACGATGTCTTCGGTCTTTCCTACGCCTCCGCTTGCGATGAGATAACAGTCCGGATAGCGTTTCATTATGCTTTGATAGAGCTCGAGAGCTGGTCCGGCAAGCGTTCCGTCTCGGCTAATCTCTGTACAGAGCACGTTCTTCGTGCCTGCCGACATGTAGCGAGCGAGGAAATCCTCAAGCATGATGTCGGAATCTTCCTTCCATCCGTTGATTGAGACCTTGCCGACTCGGACATCGGCACCAAGGATAAGATGCTCTGCACCATACCTTTCGAGCCAACCCAAATAGCGATCCGGGTCGGTAATGGCAATACTTCCAGCCGTTACCATTGAGGCTCCGGCATCGAACGCTCTTTCGAGGTCGTCGTCGCTCTTCACGCCTCCACCGAAATCGACGCGGAGACTGGTGTGAGTCGTTATGGCCTTAAGGGCATCGAGGTTCACAACGTGCTGACTCTTAGCACCGTCCAAGTCCACAACATGAAGGCGACGCATGCCCAGATCCTCAAATTGCTGAGCCATCACGAGCGGGTCTCCATAGACCTTTTTCGTGTCGTAGTCGCCTTTTGTCAAGCGTACGCACTTGCCTTCGATGATATCTATTGCGGGAATCAGCTCAATCATAGTTCAAGGAAATTACGGAGTATCTGTTGCCCTACCTCGCCGCTCTTTTCGGGATGGAATTGTGTGGCGAAGAAGTTATCCTTTTGCATGGCTGCACTGAACGGGTGAATGTAGTTGGTGACTGCTGCCGTTTCCTTGCAGACGGGCACGTAGAAGCTGTGGACGAAATAGACAAACTCGCCATCCAAGCCCTTGAAGAGGGATGATTTTGAATTTTGAATTTGACAATTTTGAATTGAATTCCACCCCATGTGAGGTATCTTGTCTTCGTGCTTGACAGGCTGGAAGCGCTTCACCTCTGCGTCGAAGATGCCGAGACAGTCTGTGTCGCCTTCTTCCGAATGACGGCACATCAGTTGCTGACCAATGCAGATGCCGAGAACGGGCTGTGTCAAAGATGGAATCACCCTGTCGAGACCTCGCTCACGCAGGTAGTTCATCGCGTTGCTGGCCTCGCCCTGACCGGGGAAGATGACGCGGTCTGCGCTCCGAAGCTCCACTTCGGAATCGGTCAGCAAAGGTTCGACGCCCATCCTTTTCAAAGCATGAACGACCGAAAAGATATTGCCGGCATTGTATTTGACTACTGCGACCTTCATCTGACGAGTGTGCTTACTTGTTTCGGGCGACAAAGATACACATAATATATTAAATAAGGAAATGAAAGGCGCGAAAAGTCTGCTTAACCGACGAAAAAGGGAAGATTTGCCGACGAAGCAGGCTTAGTTTTCGAACTAAGCACGCCGTATTTGCAAAAACGACACGTCGAAAAATTTTTTCGACACGTTAAAATGCTCAACTCGACACGTCGAAATTATCAACTCGACACGTCGAAAATCCAGACTCGACACGCTGTGTTCGTTATACTTATATATATGTATAATGAACGCTTCGTGCGAAGTTGAGCGACGGAGCATTTCGAGTTGGGCGACGCCCTGTGTCAGAAGTCCAGATCCAGCTTGATGGGGTCGGCATCCTGACCGTCTTCGGGCCTTGAGTCCACTCTTTCGGGAGCTTCTCCCTGCTCGTCGGAGACGAACTTGAAGGCGTCCTGAAGGGCTTCCTCGAACTTGCTGAAATCCTCACGGAAAAGGAATATCTTGTGTTTCTCGAAGTTGACTTGTGGCATATCCTGCGGTCCGCTCAGCATCTTCTTGCTTTCCGTGATGCTGAGGTACATTTCGTCTCTGCGGTTTCGCTTCACGTCGATGTAATAGATGCGCTGTCCCGCCTTGACAGTTCGCGAGAAAAGGATTTCGGTTTCTTTGCCTTCGTAGGGTTTCTTCTCTGGTTCCAACATGTCATTTACCATTTAATCATTCTGCATTTACCATTTTGTTTTGGCAAATGTACAACTTTTTTTCATATTATCCTATTCTTTTCAATTATCAATTTCCAATTTTCAATTATTATTCGTACCTTTGCACGCGAAATAAGTTAAAGCGCTCTATGATAAACCGAGAATTGATACGAATAAAGCTTGTGCAAGTGCTGTACTCTTACATACAGAAAGGAACGCACAACCCAGACGTTGCAGAAAAGGAACTTCAACTCAGTCTGGACAAAGCATACGACCTTTATAACTATCTCCTGATGCTTCTTGTCGAGGTCAGCCGCATGTCGGTACGCATGTTGGAAGTGCATGAAAAGCGCAGCAAGAAGTTGAAAGACGGCATTAAGTGGAGCCATAAGTTTGTCGACAACCGTTTCATCATTCAGCTCGAATCGAACCGTCAGCTCCGAGATTACTGCTCGGAACATGAACTCAGCTGGGCCGACCACGAAATCTTCGTGCGTGATTTATATAATAAGGTAGAGGCAAGCGAATTCTACAAGCAGTATATGGAAAGCGAGACATCGAGCTACGAAGAGGATCGCGAAGTGTGGCGACTCATCTACCGCAACCTCATCTGCAACAACGAGGAACTTTCCGACCTGCTGGAAGACACGAATGTCTACTGGAACGACGACAAGACAATCGTCGACACATTTGTCCTGAAGACCATCAACCGCTTTACGGAGAACTCCACTTCTACTTGGCCTCTGATGCCCGAATACAAGAGCGATGCTGACCTCGACTTTGCAAAGAAGCTCCTCTATCGTGCCATCATGGGTCAGGAACACTTTAACGAACTCATCAGCAGCACGACACGCAAGTGGGACTTTAAGCGCATAGCACTCATGGACCGCATTATCCTTCAGCTTGGTCTCGCAGAGATACTGACGTTTCCCAACATTCCCCTAAGCGTCAGCATCAACGAATACGTCGATATCGCCAAGATGTACAGCACACCGAAAAGCGACAAGTACATCAACGCAACACTCGACGCCATCGCAAAGAAACTGCTGGCAGAGGGAAAACTGGTAAAGGAAGAAACAACCAATCAATAATAAAACTATGCTTACATTACTTCAAGCTCAAGGTGGCGGCAATATGTCGTTCATTTTCATGATGGTTATCATCTTCGCCATCATGTGGTTCTTCATGATTCGTCCTCAGCAAAAGAGGCAGAAAGAAATCCAGAACTTCCGCAACTCGATTGCCCGCGGCACACAAGTTGTAACGGCTGGCGGCATCTACGGAACCGTTAAGGACATCGACGAAGCAGCAAACACACTCAAAGTCGAAATTGCAAACGGCATTTGCATCACCGTCGACAAGGGCAGCGTCTTTGCCTCTCCGCAGTCGAACATACAGTAATAATCCATGTCTCAGGGCAAGAAGAACTTCAAACAAACGACAGAAAAGTTATTTGAAAGCAAGGGGCACGAACTCCTTGTCTTCTGTTTCTTTCTTGCCGTATCGTTTGGTTTCTGGCTTCTTCAAGCGCTGAACGAGACGCTCCAACGAGAGGTGAGCGTTCGTCTGGAACTTGAAAACGTGCCTCCCGATGTTGTCATCATCGACTCGCTACCTTCCACGCTTAGCGTCACGCTGCAAAACAAAGGCCTGACACTCGCGCGACACAGCTTCTCGACACTCTTCCGGCCAAACCGTCTGGAGATAGACTTCAGCAAATACGAAACGGGAAAGAACGACGCGGAGGTCTATATCTCGAATGCCGAGATACAACGAATGCTCGGACGCATCTTCGTGCCTTCGATGAAAATACAGTCCTTCCGGCCCGACACGATTCGTTTCGCCTACAATCACGGCTACTCGCGAATGCTACCAGTTAAGCTCGTGGGCAAGTTCAAGGCACAACAACAGAACTACATCCAAAGCATTCGAATCGAGCCCGACTCAGTCAAAGTGTTCGCTCCGAAAGCAGTTCTCGACACGATGAAAGCAGTATATTCCGAGGATTACGTCATCGAAGGACTGCGCGAGCCAAGTAATTTCGGGATTCCCATGCGGGGACAAAAACTCATCAAATATGAGCCATCGATGGTTAACGTCAAGGTCGGTGTCGGCTACTACACGGAAAAAACGGTCGAAGTGCCTGTCATCGGACTCAACTTCCCCGCAGAAAAGAAGCTCCGCACCTTTCCGGCTCAGGTCAATATCACTTTCAGGATTGAATCCGGAAGGTATAATCACATCTCGGCAGACGATTTCGTCCTCGCCACAACCTACGAGGAATTGCTCGAAAACACTGAGAGCTCGAAGCTTCTCTTGCAGTTGAAGACCGTTCCCGAAGGCGTTTCGAACGTCAGGATATCACCTCGGGAGGTCGATTATCTCATTGAACAAGTGGCAACAGAGGACAACGAACGATAAGGATGAACACGCCAAAAACGATAGGAATTACAGGAGGAATAGGAAGCGGAAAGAGTTACGTCTCCAATCTTCTCAGGTCGAAATTCGGCATTCCTGTCTATGACTGCGATACCGAAGCCAAGCGACTTACCGCAACGAACGCTGAGATAAGGCAAAAACTCATCGCTCTTATCGGCCCCGAAGTGTTCGAAGGAGGCATCCTCAACAAGCAACTCCTCGCAGATTACCTCTTCGCAGACGTCGAGAATGCAAGCCAAGTCAACGCCATCATACATCCTGTCGTGCTGAAAGACTTCGCTGAATGGTCAAAAGTCAAGAGTCAAGAGTCCATTGTCGGCCTGGAAAGTGCCATACTTTATGAGAGCGGCTTCAACGACTCGATTGACTATGTCCTCTTCGTTGACGCTTCGGAAGATGTCCGCCTTCACAGGGCAATGCTTCGCGACACAGCCTCCGAGGAGCAAATCAAAGCGCGAATGAAGATGCAACAACCTGAGCTTCACCGCCTTCAAGCAGATTTCATCATCGACAACAACACGTCCGACGACACAAGATTACTGGAACAATTGAAACAAATAATACATAAACTAAAATGCTCGAAACAATCTTAGCAATCTCCGGAAAACCCGGACTCTTCAAACTTGTATCGAGAGGCAACCGCAGCCTCATCGTCGAAACACTCGACGCACAGAAAAAACGTTTCCCTGCTTTCGGTGCAGACAAAGTCATCTCACTCGCCGACATCGCAATGTACACCGACGAAAAGGAAGTGCCTCTGCGCGAAGTCCTGAACAACATCAAGGCGAAGGAAAGTGGCAAAACGGCTTCCATCGATTGGCGCAAAGCATCGAAAGACGAACTCTTTGCTTATCTCGGAGAGGTGCTGCCCAATTTCGACGGTGACCGCATCTACCCAAGCGACGTCAAGAAACTCGTCCAGTGGTACAACGTCCTCATCGAAAACGGCCTCACCGACTTCGATGAAACCCTCAAGGAAACAGAGGGAGACAACATCGACGACAGGAAGGAGGCGTAACCCCACGAGCTGGGTTTCCCAACATCGTGTGGAGAGATTAAAAACGCCGCGTGCGGGGATTGCTATCCCCGCGTGCGGCGTTGGTCATTTCCGCGTGCGGCGTTTGAAATCCCCCTGCGGAGGGTAAAAAACAAGGACGTGCTCGCTGCCGATTAATACAGGAACACCCTTACGTTCTTCGCGCTACCAGGAGCGCCTTGCTCTGCACGCGGCAGGTACTCGATGCCTTTGATTAGCTGCTCGGAACCGAGGTCGATGACCAGCAGATGCGGAAGCGTAGCTGCCTTCTCCGTCTGCCAATAGGTGCTTTCCTGAAGGTCGTAAACCTTGTCGCCGAGATGGTTGCCGTTCTCGTCCTCGCTGTCGGCATACTTCACCGTCCACGGCTCGCGGCTGATACGTTTGCCCTCATCATCAAGAGCATATAGCTCCGCAATGGCCGTCACATCGCCTTCTTTCTGCGTGCTCTGCACCTCAATGGCGAGATAACGTCCGCGACGATTCCACTTGAAATTGACCGTCTGCCAGCCGTTGCCAGCCTTCAGCTCTCCCTCGAACGCAGGAGATTTCGAGTTGAGGTCGGGCTTGTCGCCAGGGTTGTTGTGCTTGTTGTTCTTCTCCAGTTGCAGCTTGTTCAGTTCGGGTTCAGCCTGTCCCCACACGACACGTTCGCTTGGACCGACAACATCAAGGACAATCACCTCGTTCCTACCCTTCTTGAGCCAGCAGCCGGGCACATAGAGCGTCTGCTGCGAACCAATCGACCAGATGCGTCCCATGGCATGACCATTCACCCAAACCTGTCCTTTGCCCCACTTCTCGAAGTTGAGGAACGTGTCGCCCACCTTCTTCAGATTAAAGTAACCACGATAGTAGCCACGACCGAAGATGAGGTCATCTGCTTCCTTGGCGAACCTGAAACCACGGCCGATGACTGGCTCGTTAAGAGATTCGTGAGTGGTCGGCTTTTCTCTTTCTAACTCTCCATTCTGCGTCTTGAAAGCCTGTACTGCCACTTCGTAATCGTCAGGAATACGAATGCTCTCCCATTGATTGGGCGTATAAGTGATTTCCGTTTTATCTACACCGCCAAGATGCGAACTGATTGAGGTCGTGATGGTCGGCTTGCTTACCAATCCCTTGAAGTCTTTGATGGCGCGACCGAAGTTGATGCGCCCCATGCCTTCAACAAGAATCTGTAACTCTTGTCCCTGCTTAAGGGGCGGCAAGGTGAGCGTCTTCTCATTCTTCACGCGGTCAATCTTGCCCATATACTTGCCGTCAATGAAGACCTGTGCGAAGTCGTGGGCATCAATGGTAAGCGTAGATTGTGCGGCAGATAAATAGCTTCCCGATTGCGGTATCTCAGGCAAACGAGTGCAATAGAGCACAGCGCCCCACCCCATGTCAAGCTCTTCGAAGGTCTTTGGGCGGTCTCCGTGAGCCTCTTCTTCGTGTTCCCACCAAGTGTATTTCCAGTCGAAGCCATTGAAGAGCGGAGCGAACTCCGTCAGCTCGAACTTCGGCACGGTAATGATAGGCATGGGAACTTTGGGAACAGCAGGCATCTTCTTGCCGTCGTTATACTTCTCCATCATCTTACGGAGCTCCCAGAACTTAGGCGTAGGCAAGCCCCATTCGTTGATGGGAGCATCGTAGTCGTAGGAGGTGACATCTGGCGCAAAGCCAGGGCTGTTGGCACCTGCCCAGTGGCCGAAGGAAGTGCCGCCGTGGGTCATGTAGAGCGAGAAGCTGATGCCTTTGCTGAGCATCTCGTCCATGCCTTCCACCATATCCTTCGCTGGACGCGTCTCGTGCTGTGCTCCCCATTTGTCGAACCAACCGCTCCAGAACTCGGAGCACATCTTGGGTGCATTGGGACGTAGTTCGCCAAGCCTGCGGAACTGCTGGTCGATGTTGGCGCCCGTGCCGAAGTTCATCGTCCAAGTGAGGTCGTCGAGGCCGTTCTTCTCAAAGTTTGACGCCCAGTCGCATTGGAACAAAGCTAACTCCTTTCCATATATGCCACGCAAGCAGTCGCGAATCTCGCTGACATACGGCTTGTCCTCGCCATACGAGCCGTACTCGTTCTCCACCTGCATCATGATGATGGGGCCGCCGTTCTGTATGGTGAGAGGCTTCAGCTGCTCGCCGACCTTTTCCTCGAAGAGCTTCACGCGTTCCATGAAGTAGGGGTCGCGCTCACGCAGCTTGATGTCTTTCTTCTTGAGGAGCCACCAAGGCAGACCGCCCATCTCCCATTCGGCACAAACGTATGGGCCTGGGCGTACGATGACATACATGCCGTTCTTTTGTGCCAGACGGCAGAACTCGGCCACATCGTTATTGTCGGTGAAGTTGAACTCGCCTTCCTTCTGCTCGTGGATGTTCCAGAAGATGTAGATGCAGACAGAGTTCATGCCCAACGCCTTGCACATCTGTATGCGATGCTCCCAATAAGGGCGAGGGATGCGAGGATAATGCACTTCGGCCGCCTTCACGATGAAAGGCTGTCCGTTCAGGAGGAAAGTCTTGTTGCCAATGGTGAAGTTGTCTGCAGCGATACTTGCAGAGAACAGCATCAATGCAATGAGTGTTAGAAGTTTGAATAGTTTCATGATAATTATTTAGATATTAGTTTTTGTCCATTCTTGATGTAAACACCTTTAGGTAGTTTGCCATTTGTCATTTGCCTGCCGCTGAGGTCATAGGTGTTTTTTCTTATTATTGTATTATCTTCATTTCTTACTGTCGTTATTCCGTCGGGGTCTCCCAATGATTTCATGACAACTGTGACGACTGAACGCGAGGGGAGCCTAAGGTTGGCAGCATCCTGCTGGTTGGGGTCAAGTTGCAGGTTGTGGCTAATGTCTGTCACATAAGTATTGACGTTTTCCAAATCAAAGCCCTCAAGCGTAAGGCTGACCTCGCGACTTCCCTTGTCCATATTGACGAACACGGCAACGAGGGTCTCTGCATTGGGTGAAAGCCACGCAGACCCCATGAGGCCGTTCAGCTCGTCGGCTCCTTCCACCTGTACCCGCTGATAGCCTGGACGGACGAAGTAGCTGTAGTTGCCAAGCACCCAAAGGTTCTTGTCGGCAGTCAGGATGCCTCCCTGCTTGATGTCGGCATAGCTTTCGTCGACAGTATCATCGGTTGCATTCAGACGAATGAGGTGGAAACGGTTCTTCTGTCCCCATTTCTCCTGCGCAAAAGCAGTCCAATAGCTCCAGCCTGTCATGTTTCCGTATGTCAGGTCGCAGTAGATGACTTTCCCCATATAGAGTGCAATGTCCATCTTGCTCGCCGTCGCATAGTCTCCGATAAATCCTGCTTCGACAGACGGAGCGTCATCGAGCATCGACCACTCTGTCTGTATGATTTCCACGCCGTATTCCTCCGCTTTTGTCCGAACTGTCTCGCGAACTTCTTTCAGGGTTTCGTTGTTGCCTACAGTCCAGTAGCTGTGACCTGCCACCGCCTTTGCTACAGAGGCAATACCGCCTACGTATGTCGTGGTGTTGGAGCGTTTGAAGAAGGCATCCACCTGATTGTTGGCATGAGCATTCGTCCCTGCATAGAGGTTTTGCCACGAGGCTGCCTCAGGTATCAGAATTTTAGAGGAGAGCTGGCGTGTGCTGATGCTCTTGTCAAGCTCTCTTGCAATCCTCTTTATATCAGTGTTCTCCCATGGTGCACCTTCCTGACCGTCCTTCCAATCAAACTGAGGCTCGTTGACAGGCGAGATGTATGTGATGTTGTAGCCTTCGTCGGCAAAGTGCTGGGCAGTAGAGGCAAGGAACTCCGTAAAGTCATCAAAACAGTTTGTCTTAAGGTTGCACGTCAACTTCTGCCCGTTGGTGTTAGCTTTTCCTGTCTTTGTATAATAGATTGGCGGGGAATTGGAGAAAAGGACAAAGTGCTCTACGCCATATTCCTTTGCTTGGCGCATGAACCATTGCTGCCCGTCGCACCTGGTCCAGTCGTATGTCCCGTCTTGATTAATGAAGCATTCTGTGCGATGTGTCTCTTCTTCGATGTTGCTGTCGGCACCTTGCGAAGCTGAACCGGCACCGACATTGACCCTCCAACACGAAAGGCCGATACCTTCGGGGTTGCCGTCAGCGTCCATCTGCTTACTGAAGAGCCACTTGGCTGCCTTTGCTTTCTCTGTCTCGCTGAAGTAGTCGCTCACATACTCTGCCGACCAGCAATCGCTCGAACCGAAGTCGCGTATGGTTTGATTTTTTATCGAGACATCTATTGTCACATCAGCTTTGGGTAGGCTCTCTACTGCATTCAGCGTAATGTCGTCGAAGCAATAGGTCGCTTTATTCCAGCCTGAAGTCGGGTCGCTCCAGTTGCAACTGAGGATGATGTAAATGCTCTTCAACGTCTCGCCCGAGAATTTCAACATGTCAAGGGTGATGCGTTCCCACTCGCCGTCTGCCGAGAGTTTGCCCTGAAAGAGCTGTCCGCTCTCTTCGTAAGTGTTGATGCCGATGCGCATATCCTTTGGCTGGATGCTTCTGTAAGCGAGGAATGAAAGGATTCGATTGTCGTCTGTGATGGTGACGGGTTCTTTGAGATTGAGAATCAAGAAGTTCTTCCACCAACCGGCATTTGCAACATTTGTGGCGGTGATGCATCTGTCGGATGAGTTGATGCCTGTCTTCGACGGGTTGGTCCTAACGCGAGGTACAGCTGAAAAGAGGCTGCTGTCGTAGTTCGTGCCTATTCTCAGCATGCCGGTCGAACCGTTCTCGAAGTCTGCGAGAAGTGTCGACTGCGCATTGACAGAGAAACCAGACGTCATACCAAAGGCAAGAACTATGGCGAAAAACAGTCTTTTCATATAAGTTGTATTTTTGTGTGGCGTTTCTTGTCTGTCAACTTAGCACAGTTAAATTGTAAACTTAACACGTTATGTTTGAAAACTTAGCACGTTATGTTTGAGAACTTAACACGTTAAGTTTTCAGATTAAGCGTGCTTATCTCCTTTTCTCGAGCAGAACAACGTTCTCCACATGTTGCGTGTGCGGGAACATATCCACCGGCTGGATGCGTTTCACTTCGTAAGCCACGTCAAGCAATTGCAGGTCTCGTGCTTGTGTTGCAGGATTGCAGCTGACATAGACGATGCGCTGAGGGTCGGCAAAGAGGATGGCGTCGATGACGTCCTGATGCATTCCGGCACGTGGCGGGTCGGTAATGATGGTGTCGGGTTTGCCGTGCTTCTCGATGAAGTCGCGGTTGAGGATGTCTTTCATATCACCAGCAAAGAACTCGGTGTTCTCGATGCTGTTTATCTTTGAATTGACCTTTGCATCCTCGATAGCTTCGGGCACGTATTCGATGCCGATAACCTTTCGAGCCTTGTTTGCCACGAAATTGGCGATTGTGCCTGTTCCTGTGTAAAGGTCATAGACGAGTTCGTTACCAGTTAGTCCTGCAAACTCTCGCGCTACCTTATATAATATATAGGCTTGTTCCGTGTTTGTTTGGTAGAAACTCTTCGGCCCGACCTTGAACTTGAGGCCTTCCATCTCGAGGAAGATGTGGTCGGTGCCGCTGAAGAGCTGTACGTCGAGGTCGCCGATGGTGTCGTTGAACTTCTCGTTGTTCACCCAAAGCAGGCTCGACACCTCTGGGAACTCTTCGTGCATCCAATGCAGCATCGCCAAGGCCTGCTCCTTTAATTGTTCGGCAGAAAGAGCATCGAAAGGCACAAAACAGAACTGCATCAAGACCATCAGCTCGCCTGTATTGGAAAGGCGAATCATCATGTTTCTGAGTAATCCACGATGTTCGCGGGCATTGAAGAAGCTGAGTCCGTGCTCGTAGGCATAGTCTTGAGCTCCGTTGCGAAGGCGATTGTTGATGTCTTCCATAAGTTTGCAATCACTGATGGGCAATATCTTGTCAAAGGCTCCAGATGTATGGAAGCCGACAGCTCCCGGTTGCTCGAACTTCTTGCCAGATTTGATTTCTTCTTCGGTCAGCCAAATCTTGTCGGCAAAGCCAAACTCGAGTTTATTTCGATAACATTGTGTCTTCTCCGAACCAAGTATTGGACTGCATTCCGGCAATTCAATCTTGCCAATACGCTCCAGATTGTCCATCACTTGCTTCTGCTTGTATCGAAGCTGGTCCTCGTATGGCAATATCTGCCACTTGCAACCGCCACAAACGCCATAATGCGGACAAAAGGCTTCTGTCCTATGTTCGCTCTTCTTGTGGATGTATGTGCAAAGAGCTTCAGCATAGTGATGCTTCTTGCGAGTGACGCGAAGGTCAACGACATCACCAGGCACAACATAAGGCACAAAGACAACCAAGTCGTCAATTCTCACAAGAGCCTTTCCTTCGGCCGCAACATCCTGTATCTCCACTTCCCTGTATACGGGCAAATCTTTCTTCTTTCTCGACATAATATAGCTTGTTTCGATATGCAAAAGTATAAAAATTCACAGAAACCGCAAAACTTTCAACTTTAAACTTTCTACTTTAAACTTTTTATCGTATCTTTGTCGCTCGAATAAAAATATAACATATTAATATATTCTATTATGAGTCAAAAACGTGTTTACACCTTCGGTAACGGACAGGCTGAAGGCAATGCGCAGATGCGCGAACTGCTGGGTGGCAAGGGTGCCAATCTAGCAGAGATGAACCACATTGGTGTTCCCGTTCCTCCCGGCTTCACCATTACAACCGACACTTGCAACGAGTACTACAAGGTCGGCCAGGAGAAAATTGTTGAAATCCTGCAGAATGACGTTGATGCAGCCGTAGCTCACACAGAGAACCTGATGCGCTGCAAATTCGGCGACCCGAAGAACCCACTGCTCGTCAGCGTTCGTTCTGGTGCACGTGCCTCAATGCCTGGCATGATGGATACCATCTTGAACCTCGGTCTTAACGATGAGGTGGCAGAAGGCATGGTGGCAAAGACTGGCAATCCTCACTTCGTATATGACAGCTATCGCCGCTTCGTACAGATGTATGGCGACGTTGTGCTCGGCATGAAGCCTGAGAACAAGGAAGACATCGACCCCTTCGAAGCCATCATCGAAAAGGTGAAGGAAGAGCAGGGCGTTACCCTCGACAAGGACCTCTCTGTTGAATCTCTGAAGAAGCTCGTTGAGCTCTTCAAGAAAGCCATTAAGGAACAGACTGGCCAGGACTTCCCCACCGACCCGAAGGAACAGCTTTGGGGTGCCATCTGTGCTGTATTCCGCAGCTGGATGAACGAGCGCGCCATCCTCTATCGTAAGATGGAAGGCATTCCTGACGAATGGGGAACTGCTGTTAGCGTAATGGCTATGGTATTCGGCAACATGGGCGACACCTCTGCAACTGGCGTTTGCTTCAGTCGTGATGCCGGTAATGGCGAGAACCTCTTCAATGGCGAGTACCTGATCAATGCTCAGGGCGAAGACGTTGTGGCTGGTATCCGCACACCTCAGCAGATTACGAAGATTGGCTCTCAGCGTTGGGCACAGCGTGCTGGCATCAGCGAGGAAGAGCGTGTGGCAAAGTATCCTTCTATGGAAGAGGCAATGCCTGAGCTCTACAAAGAGCTGGATGCTCTGCAGGACAAGCTCGAGAAGCACTATCACGACATGCAGGATATGGAGTTCACAGTGCAGGAAGGCAAGCTCTGGTTCCTCCAGACACGTAATGGCAAGCGCACAGGTACCGCTATGGTCAAGATTGCTATGGACCTCCTCCACGAAGGCATGATCGACGAGAAGACTGCCATCCTGCGTTGCGAACCTCAGAAGCTCGACGAACTGCTGCACCCCGTATTCGACAAGCTGGCTCTCAGCAAGGCAAAGCCCATCACTCAAGGTCTGCCCGCATCTCCTGGTGCAGCTTGTGGTCAGATTGTCTTCCACGCTGACGATGCAGAAGCTTGGCATGAAGATGGTCACAAGGTTATCATGGTCCGCATCGAGACTAGCCCCGAGGACCTCGCAGGTATGTCTGCAGCAGAAGGTATCCTGACCGCTCGCGGCGGCATGACCTCTCACGCAGCCGTTGTGGCTCGCGGTATGGGTAAGTGCTGCGTCAGCGGTGCAGGCGCTATCAACGTGAACTACAAGAACAAGACTGTCGAAATCGATGGCGTTGTTTATAAGGAAGGCGACTTCCTCTCTCTGAATGGTACAACAGGTCAGGTCTTCGCTGGTGAGATTCCCACGAAAGCTGCAGAATTGAGTGGCGACTTCAAGGAACTGATGGACCTCTGCGACAAATACACCAAGATGGAAATCCGTACCAATGCAGATACACCTCACGATGCAGAAGTCGCTCGTTCATTTGGTGCCAAGGGTATTGGCTTGACTCGTACAGAACACATGTTCTTCGACGGTCAGAAAATTATCGCTATGCGTGAGATGATTCTCGCAGACAGTGTTGAAGGTCGTGAGAAGGCTCTTGCTAAGCTCCTCCCCTATCAGAAGGCCGACTTCTACGGAATCCTCAAAGCCATGGACGGACTTCCAGTGAACATCCGTCTGCTCGATCCCCCACTCCACGAGTTCGTTCCCCACGACGAAGCAGGCCAGCAGACAATGGCCAAGGAGATGGGCGTCAGCGTGGAGTACATCCAGAAGCGCGTGCAGTCCCTCGCCGAGAACAACCCCATGCTCGGTCATCGTGGCTGCCGTCTCGGCATCACCTTCCCCGAAATCACAGCTATGCAGACACGCGCCATCCTTGGTGCAGCTTGCCAGCTGAAGAAGGAAGGCTTCGATCCTCATCCCGAAATCATGGTGCCCCTCATCGGTATTCTCTATGAGCTGAAGCAGCAAAAGGAAATCATCCAGCGCGTCGCAGAGGAAGTATTTGAAGAGGAAGGCGTTCGCATCGATTTCGAAATTGGCACGATGATTGAGATTCCTCGTGCTGCCCTCACAGCAGACCGCATCGCTACCGAAGCAGAGTACTTCTCATTCGGCACAAACGACTTGACACAGATGACCTTTGGTTACAGCCGCGACGACATCGCAAGCTTCCTGCCCGTCTATCTCGAAAAGAAGATCCTGAAAGTCGATCCCTTCCAGGTCCTCGACCAGAACGGCGTCGGCAAGCTCATCAAGATGGCAGTCGAGAACGGCCGCAAGGTTCGCCCGAACCTCCGCACTGGCATCTGCGGCGAGCACGGAGGCGAACCCAGTTCTGTTAAGTTCTGCGCTAAGGTTGGCATGAACTACGCTTCTTGCTCACCCTTCCGTGTGCCCATCGCACGCCTCGCCGCCGCACAGGCTGCCGTAGAGGAATAAACGGTAAGATGCTGAAAATTAGCGAAATACGAGGCAAGTACTTGGCGAACAGGTACTTGCCTCGCTTCT
>CACYYM010000028.1 GCA_902778625.1 uncultured Bacteroidales bacterium | reverse complement strand
TCCTGCGATTGACAACCTTGCGTTGTCGGGATGAGGCGACTCGAACGCCCGACCCCTACGTCCCGAACGTAGTGCGCTACCAACTGCGCTACATCCCGAATGGTTTTGAAAACCGGTGCAAAGGTACAAAGAAAAGTTGAAAGTAGAAAGATGAAAGTTGAAAAAAACGGTAAATGGCATGAAAAAAACACATTTCTGCCATTTTTTTTGTAAAATGTTTGCAGGGTTCGGGAAAAAGCCTTACCTTTGCACTCGCAAAAACGGAAAGGTGCCATAGCTCAGTTGGTAGAGCAAAGGACTGAAAATCCTTGTGTCCCCGGTTCGATTCCTGGTGGCACCACCCGAGAAAGAGCGTCAGACAAGCAAGTCTGACGCTCTTTGTTTTTCCATATCCAACATGTTTTGCAAGAGACCTCGACACGTCCCGTTGCCAAAGCCCACACGCCGCATTTCCAGACTCGACACGTCGTGTTCGTTATACATACATGTATGTATAACGAACCTCGCGTGCGGGTGTTTGTCTCGTGTACTGTGAAGTCGGGTGAAAAGACACATTTGGTTCGCTTTTTTACTAAACCGTATCGCCTTTCACAGGCAAAGAAAATGCCAGCCGTGTTAAAATAACTTAAACAACTGCATGTTTTTGTCTTTGTTTTACAAAATATTAGTACTTTTGTGACGGAACTATGCATATATGATATACTCTGTTTGCATTAATTGACGCAATACATTATATTTATTTATATATTTTATTAATTTAAATTACAAAGCAATGAGAAAGATTTACTCTTTCGCCACCCTCGGCCTGATGTGGCTCGTTGGAAGTGCTGCATTCGCTGATGACCACGGATACGTGAACGGTATCTGTACGATGCACGACGATTGCGACGCACACTTTGAAGCACCACAGCAGGATGCGGATGGCTTCTACATGCTCTACAATGCGGGCAATGTAGAATGGATTTCAGATCAGGTTGCCGCTGGCATCCTCGACCTGGACTGTAAGTTGATGAACGACATTGACTTCCAGGATATTGAAAACTTGCACAGACCTATCGGTCCTAACAACGGCAAGAAGTACAATGCGACGTTCGACGGTCAGGGTTTCCGCATCAAGAACATGATTATCAATCGTCCTAACGATGAGATGCAAGGCTTCTTTGGTGACCTTCGCGGTAATCCAAATACACGTGGCGGCGGTACAGTCATCAAGAATCTCATCATCGACAAGAGCTGCTCCATCACCGGCGCTTTGCGTACCGGCGGCATCACGGGCACGGGTCAGAACAATGAGAAGGAGATCATTATCATGAATTGCGTGAACGAAGCCAGCGTCACAACAACAGCCAAGAACGCTGGCGGCATCACGGGTGGCAGTACAAGCAATCATCCTATCTGGAAAATCACGAACTGCGTCAACACCGGCACCATCACGGCTCTGGGCAACGCTAATGGTGAGAAGGAGTCTGCCGGCATTTCAGGCTGGCTGGGCGACAACGCCAACACTCGCGTCGTGAACTGTTTCAACATCGGTATGGTGGAGGGCATTGATCCGAGCGGACGCGGTGTCTTCCGTCAGTCGAGCAGCAGCGTAGGCATCAACTGCTACGATCTCAGCGGCAACGAGGAAGCCACACAGTTCATCGACTACGACCTTCTGGAGGAAGACGTCATGAGCGGCAAGCTGGCGTACATTATCAACCAGCGTGCAGGCGAGATTGTCTTCTGGCAGACACTCGGCGTGGACGAGTATCCCATGCCATTCAGCACCAGTAGGCAGGTTTATCTGCAGGGAGAGTTGCTTTGTGACGGCACGCCTCTCGAAGGTGGCACCTACACGAACGACCCTGTTGAGCCTGTTCGTCCGCCTCATGAATTTGACGAAGGCGATTGGTACTGCATCAACTGTGGTGCTATCAGCGACAGTTTCTGCGAGAAGGACGAGAACGGCTTCTATCAGCTGAACAATGAGCTTGATGTTTGCTGGTTCGCTGACTTCGTTACCGCTGGCAACGTTGAGGTGAATGCCAAACTGAACAGCGACCTCGACTTCTCAGACTATCCCGACTATCCAGGCATTGGCAATCGCAACAATGGCTTCAAGGGCATCTTCGACGGCGGTTTCCACACCATCAGCAATCTCACGATGGACTATTCCGACCTCGATTGGATTGGCTTTATCAACTTCCTTAATGGTGGCGCAACTGTCAAGAACCTTCGTGGCGATGCAACATGCTCCATCTCTGCTCATGGCAATGCCGGCCTTATCGGTGGTTCAACTGCACCTGGTGACATTTTCCTCGAGAACCTTGGCTTCGAAGGCGACGTCAGTTGTGTGAGAGCAGGTGCAGGCGGTATCATTGGCTGTAACACAGGTTCGCAGGCACACATCATCATGACGAACTGCTACTCGACAGGCTATATCTCTGGCTCTGAAGTGAACGAGAACGGTGCTTTGAGCGCATGGCTTGGTAGCAGCGGCGCAGTCATCACAAACTGTTGGACAAGCGCAATTGTCACCGGCTATCAGGTAACAGACCAGATAGGAGCAAAGTATGTCGCTCGTTTCGACAATGCTACCTTCAACAACTGCTATTGCCTTGTTCCTGAAGACGACATTCAGCCTCTCCAAGTCGCTCTCATTTATTATGAGGACATGGAAAGCGGTAAGCTTTGCTACAACCTCAACGGTAATCAGGAGAACATAGCATGGTACCAGACGCTTGGCGACGACGAGTTCCCGACATTTATGCCTGGTCATGAGCAAGTCTATGCTGTTGTCGATAAACGTTGCGACGGCTGGTTCGACCCCTTGGATGCAACGTATTCCAATACGCCTGGTCCTGGCATCCCAGACCATCAGTTCGTCGATGGCTTCTGCACAGTCTGCCATCAGCAAGACCCAGACTTCCCATTCCTCGATGTCTTTGCAAATGCTGACCATGATAACGCAGAAGGTTACGTCAACAACGATTCGGGCGACGGCAGCGGCTTGGCTATCAATAACAGTGTTGCAGAGCATTGGAACACGAATTGGTTCGAGACTTATCAGGAGATAACAGGCCTCGAGCCCGGTATCTATCGCCTGCGTTTGCAAGGTTTACAACGTGCTGAACAATGGAGAGAAGAAGAAGGCGCAGCTTACGAGACAGGAGTGCTTGGCGAAGAATTCGCTCCTCTCTACCACAGCAGTCAGTACTTTGCTGAAGTGAACGGTAAGAAGCTTGCCATTCGCTTCATGGACATCGCAGCCGGTGCTCAGCAAGACCGCGTCAACGAGACCGAGAACTTCAGCAGCGTAACTGGTCTTTGGGTGCCCAACTCTCTTGCTGCTTGCAACAAGTACTTCGCTCGCGGACTTTACTGGAATGAGCCTCTCTACTTTGCAATCGAGAGTGCAGAGGACAGTGTCAAGATTGGTGTAGAGAACAGCCTTTACCTTTATGGTAACTGGACGGTATGGGACAGCTGGCGCCTCGACAAGCTTGCCGATGCCGATGTGGAGATTATCCGTCAGCAGCAAGAAGCTGCTATCCAACATGACCTTGAAGAACTTGAGCCTCAGGTTTCTTTGATGGAAGCTTACAACGAAGCAAAGGAAGCCATCGGGAATGTTTCAACGCTTGAAGACATCATGGCAATCAGCGACGTGCTGGCTCGTACTCCGAACCTTATTCGCCGCAGTCATCTTGCCTACGTAAACTTCAAGGCCGCTATTGACGCTCTCATCGCAGAGCGTGAAGGTCGCGATGACCTCAATGGCGCTGCAGCCGACCTCCTCGACACTTATCTCTATGAGGCTGAAGAGGCAAACGAAGACCTGCCCAACGGTTCGGCTCTCAATGTCCTTGATGCCCGCACTCTCAGTGAAGAAGAGCTTGCAGCCGAGATTGAGTTCGCAAGAGGACTTTACGAGAGCGCAATCATGACGAGCATTAGCGTCGGATCCGACGTCAGCAACATCATCAAGAACGCTGGCTTCGACGAGGACGGCAACTTCAAGGATTGGGAAACAGTCAGGACTTATGAACATCCTGACGGCTACAACTTCAGTTCTAATACCGGCTTTACTGACATCTATCCTGTCGCCGGAACATGGAACACTGCCTTCACGGTTTCGCAGTACATTATTGCCGACATTCCCGACGGCATTTATGAGCTCGAGGCTCCTGCCTTCTATCGTCCCGGCGGCAATGGCGTGGGCGACATGGCAGGCAACGACTATGTGCCTGCAGACCTCTTCATCAATGACTGGTACACGCCCATCATGAACATCTATGCAGGTCGTGTGCTCTATGCAGATGCTATCAATGGCGTTAATTGCCGTTACGACGCTTCCAATGATCCCGATGCTCCTCACAATGGCGAGAGCACATCGTCTCAAGACTTCGATACCGGCGACGGCTACGTACCAGAGCAACGTCAGGCAGTCAGCTTCGCATTTGGTGGAGGTCGCTATATTAATAATGTATATGGTATCGTGACAGGTGGTGAGCTCCGTCTCGGTATCCGCAACACAGGCAAACCATGGTACGATAGCGGCATGACGATGTGGGGCAGGTTCAAGCTCATATATCGTGGCTACAGCGAAGAAGCCATCATCGGTATGATGGACAACTTCAAAGCTCGTCTTGCAGCGCTCAAGTGGGGACACGACGAACAGTGGATAATGTACTACAGCCAGAGCCATATCGACAGACTCGAAAGCCTTATTGCACAAGCTGATGCTGCGGCTTTCGATGAGAAGTTGCCTATCATCAAGCAGATTAATGATGAGTTCAACACTATCCTCGACAGCTACGACGCTTACGCAGAACTTGGTAGCCTGTACGAGTATTGCAGCAACAAGGCTGACGCCTTCTTAGATTCCGATCCTGACCTTAGCGATGCCTTTGCTGCTGCAGCTGATGAGATTGACGGACACTACTCGAGCGGTGACCTTACTGATGAGGAGGCACGCAACTATCGTGAGCAGATACTGAACAATCCCGCTCTCGGTGGCGGCTACTACGTACAGGGTGACCTCATGGATCCGGAGGGCAATCAGCTTACTTATGGCCAGAACAGTACTGTCTATCCTATGACTTTGCAGGACGACGGCACATTTGTCGCGGCCAGTGTTTATGTGCAGAACCGCGCTAACCTTGCAAGTGGCAATGCCCGTGCAGGTATCTATTTGAGCCGTATGGACGAACGCTACGAGTGTACGAGTTCTTCACGTCGCTTCATTACTCCTGCTCACGGCACTTTCAAGGCTGTCCTTGACGATAACGACAACCACAACGACTTCCAGACTGTCGGCGGTCAGTACAAGGTTACATTCAATCCTGCTGACAGCACCATCGTCTTCGACCTCATTGGCGAATATCCTTGGCACGACAACTGCTATGTTGTTGGTTCTATCATGAACGTCAACGGCCAGCAGCATCGCTGGAAGAACGACGAAATGGCTCCCATCGCTCATAAGGGCAATGGTGTCTACGAGGGCGAAGTTATCTTCTTCCGCGATTCTGTCGAGAACTATTATCCCAACTTCACCATCTTCTCTTGCCGCTCCAACACTGGCAATATCGCTCATAGCACGTCGACTCGCAGTGGATGGAACGAAGGCCGCTATGGCAGTGAGACGAACAAGCTCTTGCTCGAAGATGGCGTAGTAGTGGGCGACCTCATTCGTGGCTCTGACCGCAAGTGGTATATGAACTGGGATGAGACGAAGGAAGGTGACACCCAGAAGTTCCTCATTACGTTTGACATGAACAACGGCACTATTGTCGTTAACGGCGGCTTGAAGGGCGATGCTAACGCAGATGGCACCGTTGATATCGCAGACGTTACGTACATCTTGACGCTTATGGCAAATAACGCCTTCGACGCACGAAGCGACGTCAACGGCGACGGCGTAATTGACATCGCAGATGTTACGAACGTCCTGACTATTATGGCAAATCAGTAAGGAGTGCGAGGCAAGGCCTGGCAACAGTCAACGTCTTGTCCGTAACCACAATGCAATGCCCTCCGAGAGCAATCTCGGAGGGCTTTGTTTATGATGGGATAAAAGGGGAACAAAGTAAGTCGTCATTTTCAACGCCGCAGGCGGCGTTTTAATCCCCGCGTGCGGCGTTGGCCATTTCCGCGTGCGGCGATTGCAATCCCCGCGTGCGGCGTTTTTAACGTCGTGTGGAGGATATTCTTTTTTCACACCGTTTTCTTTTGTGGTTTGTCTGCTTTTTTGTAACTTTGCAGAGCAATATGAAACATTTCCTTGATATAATCTTCAAACCGATACGTGAGCAGAAGGTGCTCTTCTGGTTCCTGATATTGATGTCGTGTGTGGTGATTCCTGTGATGTGCTATGCAACAGGAGCTTTCCCAAAGCCGTTCGTCTTTGCACCGCCAATCTTCGATTGCTACTTGCTGACGGTGTTGGCTTACTTCCTCAGGCGCATCCATCTCTCTTGGCTCGTTTGGATTGCCTGTATCCTGCTTTTGGGCGGCGAAGTCTTCAGTATTCTTTGCTATCAGTCGCCATATTCAATGACAGTTTTGCAGCTTATCCTCGAGACGAACGGGCGCGAGGCAACGGAGTTCCTCAAAGGTCACGGCGTTGCAGGACAGCTGGCATCGGCAACTGGAATCACTTTCGGGGCGATATTCATCTCGTGGCTTCTCTTCAAGTCTTCCTCCAAGCGCACTTCCTCCCCCCTGCGGGGTACTCCCCCTAACTTGTGGAGAGAGTTTCTCGGAGCCGCCCTTCTCCTCCTCTCTGCCTCGTGTCAAGGCTACTCCTACTTCCGTCTGTATCAGGCTTACACAGCTGAAGTGACGACCACGATTGCCGAGAACAAATACATGCCCTTACGTAATAGTCCCTTCATCCGCTTCTTCTACGGACACGCACTCAATGTCGTGAGCACGAAGGAGCTGGCGAAGCTGGAGGCGACGGTCGAGAGGACAGAGGTCGACAGCTGCTCTTATCGCAGTCCCATCATCCTGTTCCTACTTGGCGAGTCTTTCAACAAATACCATTCTCCCTTGTATAATTCGAAGGCTCGACAGACGACTCCGAACCTTTGCCGCTTGAAGGAACAGGGCAACCTCATCGTTTTCGACGATGCTGTCTCGCCTTACAACGTAACAAGCAAGACGCTTCGCTACATGTTCTCGACGTATTATCCCGGCTGTGGCCGTGCTTGGGTGGATTGCACGCTATTTCCTGCCGTCTTTCGCAAAGCAGGCTACGACGTCTGGTTCATCACAAACCAATTTGCAGGCGAAGCGAACAATAGGGATCATCATGGGCATGCTGGCGGCACCATCTTCAATCAGAAAGAGCTCCGCCAACAGCAGTTTACGTACATGAACCCAGAAGCGACTAAGTACGACATGGACTTGCTAGCCGACCTGCCGCTCGCCGATGAACTTGCAGCAAAGCCCTCGCTGCTCATCTTCCACATGATGGGGCAGCACGAGGACTATCGCGAGCGTTATCCCAAAGCGTTTAATCATTTCACGGCAGACAGCGTACAGAACGACTTTACAGATGACAATGGCCGACAGATTGTGGCAGAATACGACAATGCGACGCTATATAATGACGCCGTCGTAGCGAAGCTTTTGGAGAAGTATGCAGAGAAAGATGTCGTGGCTATCTATATGCCTGACCATGGCGAAGAGGTTTATGACTGGCGCAACTCGTGCTATCGTACGAACAGTGACCAGATGACACCCGAGATAGCACGTTATCAGTATGAGATACCTATGCTGTTCTACGTCTCGGACAGCTTTAAGACGAACCATCCCGACTTGCTTGCCGATATTGTCGCAGCACAACATAAGTCTTTCATCTCAACGATGTTGCCTTTCGCGCTCTTCCATCTGGCTGGCATTACCCATGCAGACTACAAGCCGGAACTTGACATCCTTTCGCCATTGTATGACGAAGAGTGTCCGCGCATCATTCGAGAGGACGTGGATTACGATGAGTTGATGGGAAAAAAGGAAGAGTAGAAATGTGCATCACTGCACTTCTACTCTTCCACCGAAACTTCTTTTTACCTTAAAGCCTGTTATTCTTGTTTCGGACCGTGTCCTCTATGTGGTGTGCTGCCTCCGCCAAAGCCCTCGAGCATCTGCCTGTGGAACTTGTCTTCGGCGCACATTGCCTTATAAACCTTTTGCGGTGAAACCGCCTGACACAGCTTCTTGTAATAGGTTACCTCAAGCTGAGCTGTCTCTACGCCGAGGTCTTTTATCTTCTGAATCGTTGCGGCATAGTCGTTGTCGCTCGTGTTGGCAGTCGCGGCGTTCTGCTTAAGTTGGAATATTTTGCGTTGCAGTCCGCGTTGCTTGCCTTTCATCTCGAAGTAGATGGGGTAGAATGCTTGTGCTTCGTTCTGTGTGAAGCCGGCTTCTCTAGTGACGTAGCTCTCGAGTTTAGCCTTGAATTCCTGCGGATTGAACTTGCCTCGACCTTGTTGAGCAAGAGCAAAACTGACCGACATTGCAGTGCAAATCAATATGATAATGCTTCTCTTCATCTTTTCCCTCCTGTTTTATTCAGCCTCTGTCAAGTAGTAAGCGATTGACATATTATCTATCATCGAATAGTCTAGCGCGTCTTCGATGTACTGGATGTTCTCTGCTTTTGCCGTTTGAGTGGCGTTGTGCCTTTCGAGTAGCAGCCCGCCCGTAATAACACTGCCTGCGAGCACAGCTGCAGCTGCCCATCGCCATACCAGACGACGGCGCTTCCTCTGTGCCACACGACTCATCACTTTGTCCGTCAGGCCATTGAAGTAGCCTTCTGGAACCGTGAAGTGAGACTCGGTGCCAAAGCGTTCGACGAGCTTTGCCTCAAGTTCTTCCGTGTTATAGTTTGTTGTCTTCATACACATATTTGATATTATATAATGTAAAAGGTTTAATCGTTGTTTTCAAAAAATGCTAATATTTTTTTGACTGCGTGGTGATACGAAGCCTTGAGCGCCCCGATGCTTGTGCCGAGCAGGTCGCTCATATCCTCGTACTTCATTTCGTCGAAGTACTTGAGGTTAAAGACGAGTCGCTGTTTTTCGGGCAGTGTGCCGATTGCTGTCTGGAATTGTTGCTGCAGTTCGTCCCCGTCGAAGTAGCTGTCGCTGGCAAGCGAAACGGCTGCGCCGAAGTCCTCCTGGTCGAGGCTCAGCACTTGTTTCTTCTTCGAGAGAAAGTTGAGGGATTCGTTGATGGCAATTCGGAAGAGCCATGTTTGCAGGCGAGACTCACCGCGGAAGCTGTCGATAGCGCTCCAAGCCTTGATGAATGTGTTCTGCAGGACATCGTCTGCATCATCGTGAACAAGCACCATACGACGTATCTGCCAATAGAGCGGCTCCTGATACTCGCGTACGAGTCGCGTGAATGCCGCTTCCTTTTGGGAGGAATCGCTAAGTTGCTTAATGAGTGTTTTCTCGTCTATCATGGCTTTTAGTTAGACAAGAAACAATAAATAAGGTTTAATAAGGGAACTATTGAACAGAGATTTTGCGCACAATCTTGCCTACCTTGATGAGGTAGCAGCCTTTCTGGAGGTTCAGCGCAAAGGTCTTGTCGTTGCTGTCAATGCGTATGGTAGCAACTTTGGTGCCTGTCAGATTGAAGATCTCCATAACCTCACCGTTCGCGCCAACAATGTGGACGTTGCCATCCTTGATGCTGAGCGAGATGCCCGAAACGCTCATCTCGATGCCGTCGGTCGGTGTTTCTGCCAACACGGAGAGAGGAGCGAATCCCATCGCCAAAGTGAATGCTATGATATAAAATTTCTTCATTCTTTATATAATTCGATGCAAAGATACGCTTTTTCTGCCATCCCTGCAAACTTTTCTCGAGAAAAATCACATTAAACAAGCAAAAAGGCGTCATTTTATGCTGCATAACATATTTAGAAAGACAATATAATTGAAAAACTTCACAGGATGCTCTGTTCTGCTCAAAAGGCTGAAGTCCTCAACTTAACGTGCCGAGTTGTTCAACTTAACGTGCCGAGTTGTTCAACTTAACGTGTCGAGTTGTTCAACTTAACGTGTCGAGTTGCTCAACTTAACGTGTCGAGTTGCTCAACTTAACGTGCCGAGTTGTTCAACTTAACGTGCTTAAATTTAAAACGACACATTCCTGAGTTGTTAGCGACACGTTCTTATTTTCCCAACTTCACCTGCGCCGTTGACTGGTCCGACCCGTTAATCAGGGCGATCAGAGTTGTGGCACTATATGAGTCGACACGAGAAGTCGGCTTACCAGATGTCTTCCGGATGTTCTGGGTTGTCGTAGATTTCTTTCGGACAATACTCGATGTGGTCCATGTAGAACTCTGCCGTCTCGGTATCAAGCACGGACTTTATCTTCAGGTAATACGTCTTGTCGGGATCGAGGGTCTGCCGCGTGACAATTCGCCGAACGATGTTTCGGTTGACGTTTGCTCTTGCGGTCGTTCCCGGATTCTTTAGGATGAGGATGCTTTCCTCGCCTTTCATGAAGCCACAGTTGCGCATCTGCTTGTCAGCTTCTGCATCTGCATCATCGTCTGTGCCGGTATCTGCTATCCAGCCGGTAATCGGGTCGACTCCTCCTAAAGTAAGATTTACGGGAATTCCTGCGGCAGGCATACCGTCAAGACGGTCTCCGAAGTAGAACTGAGCGACGCCTCTGTCGCTGTTTGTCAGGATACGATAGCGCACTTCATACGTTCCTCGCTTTGGTACGGGTGGCAGTGTGAACACGAGTTCCCAGCGTCCAACGCACTTAACCTCGTCTCCGCAGAGGCTCCCGAACTTGAGGCCATAGGCATTATAATACACGAAAGTAGAGCCTTCGTTGATGCTCAGGTTGCCGATGTACTTGTATTCTGTGTCATCTGGAAAGTGCACCCATTGATGAGGAGCATCAGAGAGAGCAACGCGGCGTATGTCGTTGTTCATCACTTCAGGAAAGAAACTCATGCAATCCATGCGGATGCGAGTTCGGGCCAAATTGTTGCGCGTCTCCTCGTTATAGGCAATCGGAGCATCTATTTCGTAGAGATAACCGTTGAGCGCCGTTTGCTTGTCAAACTCATCTGCTTCTCTCATCACTCGAGAACCGACTCTGCTCGGGTCGCAGCTCAGCTCATGACCTGTTCCGTGCCTGTCGTTATCGAGATTAGGAAAGCGGTTGAGATACACACCTTGCGACTCCAAACTCTCGAAGATCTTGAGGAGACGTCGTTGTCCCATCGTGACGTAATACTCCATTACGGGTATCGAGAGCCTGTCCGGGGAACCGACATAGTCGTAACCTTTCTCGTTATAATGGAAAACGAGGCGGTCTGGTGAGAGCTTGAAAGGCAGGATGTGATAGGTTGTCCACTGGTAGAGCAGGTTATCGGGACTTTTGAAGTTCTCGCTTACGACTGCTTCGGGATAGTAGTTTCCCGCTTCGACCCAGGCCTGAATATCTGTCGGCATGATGTCTTCGGCAGGTTTCCCGATGGCTTCCTGCCAGAATTTATCGCTTTCGGCAAATATCGTGAAGCCGTACTTCCTGTGCTGAGGAGCATAGGAATAGCCGCCAGTCATGGTTGCGAGGCCGTTCGCGGGTGTCTTTTCCTCTATCATGCCAGTCAGATAGAGCTGCTCGTAAACCTCGTCGCGAAGTTTCGAAAGTGTGTCCATCAAACCGCAAGCCTGTATCATTCGAGCCATTACGACGAAGCCAGTCGCACTTCCATCAAGCTGTTCCTGCAGGATGGTCTTGAGCGAGACCTCTCTCGGAGCAATGACTTTCTCCATTTGATGTATGACGCCATTAATGGCAGGAATGTCTCTGTTACGCAGGTTAATGGGATAGATGCGGTTAATGTAGATGCTATCCGGGTCTTTGGGACGATAGACGCTCAGTCGGATGTCGTTCATATTGGCACGTCCGAACTCGCCGTTCGCATTTTGAGGAAAGTCCTTTGTCTCGTAGAACTCCACATCACCCCCGTCGATGATGCTGTTATGAACCACAACGCGCATTAGACTGTCACGCAGTTTGTCGGTCATATTGCAGTCCCAAGATGGCTCTTCTATCAGGCCAGCTTCGACCTGATCTTGAAGGAAAAGCGCGATTGCTGCGTTTGTCGGAGCAAAACAAGTATAGTGACCACGAGCACTCAAAAGTTGGAAGACTGTGCTTCCGCTAAGCGGACTGATAGGAACCTGCTGCAGAAGTTTGACGTATTCGCTGTAGTCGTCGTGCTTTTGAAGGTAGCCAAGTATCGTTTCCTCCTTGAAAACATAGCGGGCTGAAGTGTCGATGTCCTCCGTGCAACTGGAGAAAAGTAATATATAATAAGGAATAAGGAAGAGGGTTGAGGCAATAAGAGCGATGTACTTTTTCATTATGTTTGTCGCAAAAGCGTTAATAATTCGCTGCAAAGTAACGAAAAAGTATCAAACTATGCAAGTATTTTGGTAAAAAAGTGCAAGAAAAAGTGATTATCGCGGCATTTCGATAACTTCGAGGTCGCTGAAGGTCCCGTTGTCCACGGTGAATCGAACGAGTGTGCGAACCTGATGCCATCCTTGCAAACCGGCAGCTCCTGGATTGATGTGAAGCAGTCCCAGGCGCTCGTCATACTGCACCTTCAGGATGTGGCTATGCCCCGAGATGAAGAGCTTGGGCGGGTGCGAGAAGAGTTGCTGCCTGATGCGAGGGTCGTAATGGCCAGGGTAACCGCCTATATGCGTCATGAGAACATCGGCTCCTTCGCAGGTCCAACGCAGTTTCTCGGTGTAGAGCCTTCGCAAATCTCCTCCGTCGCAATTGCCATAAACGGCTTTCAAAGGACGAAACTCATTCAGCCGCATCGCCAGTTCCAACGAGCCGATGTCGCCAGCGTGCCAAATCTCGTCGCAACTCTCGAAGTGTTCGAGGTAGCGGTTGTCCCAGTAGGCATGGGTGTCACTCAGCAGTCCAATTCGCTTCATCGCGTTTGATTTTACGAATCATATAAGCCAGCATACAAGCGGCAGCCACGAAGCTGATGGAGTCGCTTATAGGCATAGAGAGCCAAACGCCGTCCAAGCCCCACCATTTCGGCAAGAGAGAAAGCAAGGGAACGAGGAAGAGCATTTGTCTTGTAACACTCAGGAAGATGCTTTTTGCTGCGTGACCGATGCTTTGAAAGAAGTTGCCGATGACCATCTGAGCACCTACTAACGGGAAGGCTGCTACGACGAAATGGAAGGCACGGACTGCCTTTTGAGTCAACTCAGGACCGGCTCCGAAGATGTGTATAATGGGAGCTGGGATGAATTCACCTGCCAAGCAAGCAGTCAAAGTGATGCAAGTCGCCCCGATAATGCCGTAGCGAAGCACTCGGAAAACGCGGTCGTTCTTCCTCGCGCCCCAGTTATATCCCACAATCGGCTGCATTCCTTGCACAAGTCCCATCACCACAGTCACGAACAAGAAGACCACTCTGTTCACGATTCCATAGGCGCCAATCGCCATATCGCCGCCATATTGGAGCAATTTGTTGTTGCAAAGGAGCACGACCAGACAGGCGCAGCTGTTCATCAGAAACGGGCTGAGACCGATGGCAAGGCATTGGCGGACGATGTCGAGCCTGAGCCCATAGATGCCTCGACGCAAGTGGAGCAGTTCTGTGGGACGGCTAAAGAGTCTCAACTGCCAGCAGAAAGCAACGGCTTGGGCAATAATGGTGGCCCATGCAACACCCTGAATGCCCCATTTGAACACGAAGATGAACAAGGGGTCGAGTATGCAGTTGACGATGATGGCGAGGAAAGTGCATGCCATAGCCGAGCGAGGATGACCGGCACTACGCAGTATCGCGTTCGAACCAAAATAGAGGTGTGTCACGATATTGCCAAGCAAGATGATGAGCATATACTCGCGAGCGTAGGGTAGGGTGACGTCGCTTGCTCCGAAGAGGTACAGGATGTTGTCCAGGAAGGGCAGGCAAACCAGCGTGAACAGAATGCCAAGGATGACATTCAGGGTAATCGTGTTGCCCAAGATGTGCTGAGCCTCCTCGTATTTTCCTTGCCCAAGTCGGACACTTATCACCGTGCTTGCACCCACTCCAATCATGGCTCCGAAAGCGGCAGACAGGTTCATGAAGGGACTTGCCACAGCCATTCCGCTGATTGCCTCGTCGCCCAAGCCCTGACCAACAAAGATGCTATCTACGATATTGTATATCGAAGAAGCCACCATCGCGATGATTGCCGGCAAAGAGTACTGCCAGAGAAGTTTCCCGATGGGCTTTGTGCCGAGTTCCGTGGGGACGTGCTGAGTCATTTACAACTTGACGATTTACAGTTTGCGATTAATTACCTCAGCACCTTTTTCCCGTCGTGAATGTAGATGCCATGAGGCAAGGTTGTGAGCAGGGCGTCCTGTGATGAGAGTTTTCTGCCGCAGAGGTCGTAAACCTCATGCTTCTGTGCAGACTGGACTTCAGCATTCCCGATACCGGTCACCTCTTCATCCGAGAGGACGGGATGTATCGTGATGCGGTCGAAGTTAGGTGCCCAGAGGTTGTCGAACGCTTGAATTGTGATGACGTTCTTGTTTCCTTCGGGCAACGTGATAGGTATCATCATCCATCCCATGCCGTCGGGGTCCCACGAGCTGGTGCAGTCACCATTGCTCTTGAAGCTGATGGTGTCGCCAATCTGTTCGCCGTTGACGTATAGTTTGGCTGGTCGGGTGTCTCGGGAGATGTAGTAAATCGTCAGGATGTACTCGCCTGCATGACTTGCTTTGACGCGATTGAACTGTATCTTGGCACCGTTTCCGACGTCGCCCACGAACTTGCCTCCAGAGGCGTGAAGTGCTTCGTAATCCTTTCTCTTAGCGCTGCCGGACAGGCTATTCCCGCTTGCTTCGGCTTCGTAGGTCGTTCGATCTTTTGGCACATCGAGGTTTGCATCAGGAGATATCTGCATGAGGAAGCCGCCTTCACTCAGTTCCTTGATGGTGAGAATGGTGCTGTTCGTCACCTCTTTCTTTTCGAACTTGAGGTCGGTACGGCATGAGCCGTCTTTGTAGATGTATGCCGTATAGGTTGTTCCCTCTTCGAGGAAGTCGAGTTTCAAGCGGCAAGTTCGTCCGTTGACACTTATACCTGACACCCACCAATCGTTGCCTTTCCTTCTGGCCACAGTTGCGTACGACGTTGGATTGCCTTCGACGAGCAGACTCTCATCCCAAGCTGCGGGCAAACGCTTCATGATGTCTTTGGCGATGAAGTATTGCAGGTTCTGCGGAGCCTCGGCGATATGGACGATGCCGCTCTCGAAGAGGGTTGTAAGGGCGAGGTGATGTCCCTGACTTCTCTGTGTCAGAAGGCTGCCTCGCCATGTTGCAAAGTCTCCAGGAGTGAAGTCCATCGCGCCCACAACATTGCGTGTGAAGAGCACATCGAGGTGATGCTGAGTCGAGTTCTTTTTGGGATTCCAGAACTGTTGCTCGCCGCCGTAGATGCCTTCTTGTGTCATGATGTGCGGATAGGTGCGTCGAAGACCAGAAGGACGCGTGCATCCGTGGTAGTTGACGAGCATGTGGTACTTCGCTGCCAACTTGTAGAGTTTCTCCATTCGTGCCATTGTTTCCTTTGAGTCGTCTTCCCAAAAGTCCACTTTGATGCCTTTGATGCCCCAACCTTGCCAGCGTTTGAGGGTTGCTTCCATGTTTTCGTTCGAGAAGTCTTGACTGCTGCTGAGGTTAGCATTTTGCCAGAGAAGGCAGTCCACACCCTTTTCATTGGCTTCGTTCACAAAGCCGGGGAACCAGGAAGAACTCCATCCGGCATCAATAAGATAGTATGGCCAGCCCATCTCGGCCGAGAGTTCACAGTGAGCCCAATCGCCTTGACGAAGTCCTCCGTAAGCCTCTCTAATCTCGCTTTTGCCGCCATCCGAGCCGCCCCAATACCATGCGGCAACTCCAGGCTTTATCCAGCTTAGGTCGGTCATCTCGGTTGGAGGACAGAGATTCTCAGTCAAAGTGGTCTCGAAAACGTTTTTCAGAGAGCCGCACACCACCATACGCCAAGGTGTTTGAAACGGCAAAGTGCACTGGATACGATAAGATTTCTCGGTCGCGTAGTCTTTCGTGGCACCCGTCCAACTGTATGAGAACTCGCCTTCCTGCTCTTCTGCTTTGGTCAGGGACGTGCAGAAGAAGCTTCGGCAATCAGCCTCCGAGATGAGGAGGTAATCGGTGCCATTATAGACAAGAGTGGGCGAGTTGTATCTTGCATCACCTGTCTCGCGCAATGTTTGCCAGTCGTTGTACCAGGCATAAAGTCCTTCGTAGGGATAGTTGGGGTCGTTGCCGCCCGAGTTTCCCAAGAAGCGGCAGGCAGCACAGCTCTTCCAGTTGGCTATTCTGATGCGGCTCGCCTCATCTGTAAGATAGGCAACTGAGTGAGAACCACCTTTTGGGATGACATATCTGAAAGCATATCCGTCGTCATAAAGGCGGAAGAGAACAGTCATTCGCCACGTCCCTTTTCGCAGCGTGACACTAAGAACGTTGCAATGGTCCCTGTATTGGCTGCGTTTGCCTACTGGAAGGGTATAGCTGTCATCCACGGTATCGTTCACGACCTCATACAGTTCAAGACCTTCCATAAAGTCGACCGCTGAGGCTTTCAGCCCGAGAGGAGACTCCTCGACTATGGTTCTGTCGCCTCTGCTGACAGTATAGGAGAGCTTGCCGTCCGTGAGAAAGACGGTCGCTTTGAGTGTGCTGTCGGGAGACGTAACGTTGAATTCTTCTGCCCGAAGCGCGGAAGAAAGCAGGCAGAAGCATGTCGTGAGAAGAAATCGGATGTACATGATGGCATAATTTAATTCGCTTGCAAAGTTACGAATAAGCGAGCGAAATACAAAGAGAAAAGCTGATTTTTTCTCTTTTATTTCCGAGCGTGAGTAACTTCGACCGCAGGTCATAGTTACGAAAAAAGTTGAAACATCCCATATTATATTATATAATGTGTAGAAAAAAGTGTCGCGTTGGATTGCTCGACCTGTTGGGTTTCCCAACTTAACGTGCCAAGTTATTCAACTCGACGTGCTAAGTTATTCAACTCGACGTGCTAAGTTATTCAACTCGACGTGCTAAGTTGATAAACATAACGTGCAGAGTTTGCAGATATGACATTTTATTCGTAATTTTGTAGCGTCTTTTTGTTACAAACCAATGCTTTTGGCGTTATATACATAAGATATTAAGCGCGAAATTCACATGAGAACCTTTATCCTTTTCTTCCTGCTGCCCATCCTCGCTTTTGCTGAGGAATCGGCTCTCGAGAAGCTTGCCTCGAGGCAGGCTGCCTTTGGCCGGACCATTCCGCAGGAAAAGGTCTTCATCCACATGGACAATACTTCCTACCAGCTTGGCGACACGATTTGGTTCTCGGCATACCTCAGACGGACCGACACGGACCGACCTTCCGACGTGAGCGGCGTGCTTTATGTGGAACTTTACGGGCAAGAAGGCTACATGATAGAGCGTAAACTCATCCAGATGAAAGAGGGGCGAGGCTCTGGATTCTTTGCTTTAAGTAGATACATACAATATGCTGGGTTCTATGAGCTTAGGGCATACACCCGTTGGCAACTCAATTGGGGACGCTTCGAGCGCAAGCATACCGAAAAGATTAAAGAATGGTTTCCGACAAAGCGACAGGAGAAGGAGTATTTCCGAGACTATGAAAAGCTCTACAGCCGCGTGTTTCCCGTCTATGACAAACCCCTCGAACCAGGCGAGTACACCCACGATATGACCCTTCGTGCCATGCGTCGCCTCTATCCCAATCAGGCCGAGAACCGCGAGTTGAAACTCTCCCTCTATCCCGAAGGTGGCAATCTCGTGGAGGGACTGCCCTGCAGAGTGGCTTTCGAGGCTGCTTTCGACGATGGAGAGTGGGCAGAAGGTTGGGTCTTTTATGATGGCGATTCGGTCAAAGCACTCAATCGGGGTCGAGGACTCTTCGAGATAACTCCGCAGAAAGGACAGGAGCAGGAGGTGCTCTTCGTGAGCAAAGACGGCAAGCAAGCCAAGGCAAAACTGCCGAAACCTCAGCCCACAGGCGTTTCCCTGAAAGTGGAACAGACCGATAGCGGCTGGGTGGCTCATATCGCTCATACTGCCGATTTGCATGACGATAGCTTGGGCGTGAGCTTGATGCATGAGGGGAAAAGTGTAACCCACAGTCTCCTCCAACCTTCCACTAAAGGGAGAGGCTTTAAGTCCTTCCCTTTAAGGGAGGATTTAGGAGAGGCATCCGGCGTTTACCAGCTTACCGTTTTCGACTCGCGTGGCCGTATCTTTGCCGACCGTCTCTTCTTTAATAGAGGCAAAGAGGACTTGATGCCAACCCTTTTTGTTGAGGGCCTGAAGGAAGAATACCAGCCTTACGAACCCGTCAACCTTACCTTGAAAGCGCCTCAAGGCCAGAACTATGTGTCTTTGACGGTAAGGGACGACAACAATCGCGACTGCCTCTACGACAATTCTAACATCCTGACCGAGATGCTTTTGGCAAGCGAGATACGCGGCTTCGTGCCTCAACCTGGCTGGTATTTCGAGGCTGATGACGAGGAACATCGTGCTGCCCTCGACCTCTTGATGATGACTCAGGGCTGGCGTCGCTTCGATTGGCGAAGCATGGCGGTTGCTGGGGCATGGGACATCACGCAGCCTGCCGAGCGGGCTCCCATACTGATAGGCAACACCTACAAGAACGTCATCGTCGATTTCGTGGAAGGTGAAGAGACAAACAACGAGAAGGAGGACGAAGAATACCCTTTTAGCGAAGACGGAAGAGACCCTCATGAGGAAGATTACTATGAGACAAAGCCGATGGACCTGCCCGACCTCTTCAGCAAAGGCAGGAGCAAGAAGCGCGAGGAGAAAGCCTACGACAAAGCCATCAACACGAAGAATCAGAAGAAAGAAACCGAGCTGAAGGTTCATGCAGAGATAGTTACGCTCGATGCTGAAATGTCCTTCACGGGCGAAAGCGAGACTTTCAGGAAAGGTTTCCGCATTCAGCTGCCTCCATTCTACGGTAATGCCATCGTCTTCATCAGCGTGGCCGATACGACGAAATGGAAGAAAGACGAGACCTACACCTGGATACAAGCCGAGCCGGACGACTTGGAATCGGACTACATGTACTTGCCTGCAAGCGGGAAGGCAAGGCGAAAGATATTCGTGGAGCCTGCCGACTACCTCGCCCGCATCAGCTGGCCCTATCCGCGCTTCGTGAACCCCTATTCGTTCTATCAGAACCATCTTGCACCCACACCAGAGCAAAAGAGGCTTAATGGCAAGTGGGTAAGGCTGGACGACGAGACCATCATGAGCGAGGTGACGGTGAAGGCTAAGCGGCGAGGCTTGAACAAGTTCGACGACAACTGGCCCGTCTTTGCCATCGATGCTGAGGTGGCCAACAATATCGCGCAAGATGTTGGGCTGGGCTTCATGCAGGTGATGACGGTAGACTACGGCGTCGGCACGATAGACAGGAAATATGGAGAGGGGCAGGAGCCAACCTTCGAGACTCGCCAAGGCGCAGGATACACACGAAGAATGCTTATGGCCATGCGGGGAGACTCGATTCCGTCTGATTCCATGTATGCAAGGAAGTATCTCTCCTCGTTTTCCCTGAATCAAGAAGGCAGCATGCAACTCTCGCCTGGCGAGAAGCGTGAGTACGAGGGCAATGGTGTCTGGGATATGTACGTCTTTTACTCTGACTACAGCCCTCGGCAGTATGGCAACAATATGTATTATGGCAGCAACGAGCCCAAGACGAAGCTCGTGCGCTATCCTTATCCCGATGGTTCACGTCGCATCACCTATCGCGACCGACGCTATTTCCTCCCGGGCTTTGCCTATCCTGCTGAGTTCTACTCGCCCGATTACAGCAAGCAAGTACCCTCGGTCGACAAGAAAGACTATCGCCGCACACTCTATTGGAACCCAAACCTCAAACTGAACGAGGAAGGCGAAGCCGCAGTCACGTTCTACAACAACTGCCGCACCTCTGTGCTTTCCGTGGATGCAGAAGGACAAGCCGCGGACGGAACCCTGCTGTGGAACGGGCAAAGCCCTAAATGATAAATGACAAATGATAAATGATTTAACTTCCCCCAAAATCATAATATCGTAACTAAAATAATATAACTATGAACATGAAACGACAACTAACCATCTTGGCAGCCATCGCATGCAGCCTGCTGCCAGCCAGTTCACAACCTTCGAAAGGTTATCCCATCACTCCAGTTCCTTTCACTTCTGTAAAGGTAACCCCCGGCACTTTCTGGGGACAACGGTTGGAGGCAAGCCGAAAAGTGACCATTCCCCTTGCTTTCTCCAAATGCGAGGAAACAGACCGCTACACGAACTTCTCGAATGCCGCAAAGCATCTGCAAGACCCTTCGAAAGTCTTTGACATCAAGAAAGGTACTTTCCCTTTCGACGATACAGACCCCTACAAGACCATCGAGGGCGCAAGCTACATCCTGCAGACTTATCCCGACAAGGCTCTTGCAAAGTATATCGACTCCGTCCTGAACGTGATTGCCTCGGCGCAAGAGCCAGATGGCTATCTCTATACAGCCCGAACACAGAATCCCGAGCATCCCCATGACTGGTCCGGGGCAAAGCGTTGGAGCGCAGAAGAGCAAGGCAGCCACGAGCTTTATAACCTCGGCCACATGGTAGAGGCAGCCATTGCGCATTATCAGGCGACAGGAAGCCGCAAGTTCCTCGACATCGCCATTCGCTTTGCTGACCTCGTCTGCAAAGAAGTAGGTCCCAATCCCGGGCAGGCTTGCGTCGTGCCAGGCCATCAGATTGCCGAGATGGCTTTGGCAAAACTTTATCTCACGACAGGCGACAAGAAGTATCTCGACGAGGCAAAGTTCCTGCTCGACTATCGTGGCAAGACAACCATCAAGCAGGAGTATTCGCAGTCGCACAAGCCTGTTGTGGAGCAGGACGAGGCAGTAGGTCATGCTGTTCGAGCCGCCTATATGTATGCTGGAATGGCTGATGTGGCGGCGCTTACAGGCGACCAGAATTACGTCAAGGCCATTGATGCCATTTGGGACAATATTGTCACGAAGAAGCTCTACATTACAGGAGGCATCGGAGCAACAGGTAACGGCGAAGCTTTCGGCAAGAACTACGAACTGCCCAACATGACAGCCTATTGCGAGACGTGTGCTGCCATCGGTAATGTCTATGTCAACCACCGCCTCTTCCTGCTTCATGGCGAGTCGAAGTACTACGACGTCTTGGAGCGGACGCTCTACAACGGACTTATCAGCGGCGTTTCCCTTGAAGGCAACGGCTTCTACTATCCCAACCCCCTCGAGTCGGCAGGCGGCTATGAGCGAAAGCCGTGGTTCGGCTGTGCTTGCTGCCCCAGCAACATCTGCCGCTTCATCCCCTCGCTGCCCGGCTACATCTATGCCGTGAAAGAAAATGCTTTCAAGAACACGCCTGCAGTCTATGTGAACCTTTTCCTGTCGAACACCTCCACGCTGAATGTGGGCGGCAAGAAGGTCAGACTGAGTCAGACGACAGATTATCCCTGGAGTGGCGATATCACGCTGAAGATAGAGGAGAACAAGGCAGGCGAATTCTGGCTCAATATCCGCCTCCCGGGCTGGGTTTATAACCAAGCTGTTCCCTCCGACCTCTATACCTACGCAGATGGCAAAACGCCCAAATTCACCGTCAGCGTTAATAACAAGAAACAACTGTTTTTCCCCTCAAATATAGAATCCGCACACGGATATATATCGATGGGCGGTAAGTGGAAGAAAGGTGATGTGATAAAGATTCACTTCGATATGGAGCCTCGCATCGTTCGAGCTAACGACCAGGTTGAGGCCGACCGCGGCATGCTTTGTGTGGAGAGAGGACCGCTTGTCTATTGTGCTGAGCAGCCCGACAACACAATGGATATCACAGAGGCCCGCATCTCACCTCAGACTAAGTTCAAGACGGGCAAGACCGAGATAGCAGGAACGCCTGTTACGACGCTCATTGCGGAGGATAAGCCCTTGACGCTCATCCCCTACTATGCTTGGTGCCATCGAGGCGCCGGCAAGATGCGCGTCTGGCTGCCGCAGGAATTTTAACGTGTCGTGTCGGCCATCGCAACGTGTCGTGTCGGCCATCGCAGCGTGTTGTGTCGGCCATCGCAACGTGTCATGTTTGGGGAATATTCACAGATTCACAATTCACAGTTTATTTTTGTGCCCTTGCACTCATAAACTTGAATTAAGAATGTTAATTATTATTAATTATTATTATTATATATTAATATATATATAATATTATATATATAACTATATATAAATCTATCTGAGGAGGGATGCAACCCTTCAAAAAAAAACTGTGAATTGTGAATCTGTGAAGGGTTGCATGTTCAAGAAGTTTTTTCTGTCTTTCTGGGGGGCTATGGAGAAATCTTCACAGATTCACAGATTCACAGTTTATTTTTGAGCCCCTGCATGGAACAATTGCCTCAAAACAGAATAAGCCCCAAAGTCAGACAGCGCTTTGGGGCTTGTTTTGCCTCTTATATATATATAATATGTATATTAAGAGAAAATTCTTCAATCTTCGTTCTTCATTCTTAATTCTTTTTTGTACCTTTGTGCGCGAAATGAAAAAAGGCTCCAACAACAGCCTCCCCCTTCCCCTCCAAAGGGGGGGGAAAATAAATAGCTAAATAACTAAATAGTAAATAAATCGTAAATCGTAAATCTTTAAATAGTAAATCACAAAGATGAGTACACAAACAGAAAAGATTAAGGAGCTTATGGAGCTCCGCGCCAAGGCTCGTATAGGCGGCGGCGAAAAGGCTATCGAGAAGCAGCACGAGAAAGGCAAGCTTACGGCTCGCGAACGCATCAACCTCCTGCTCGACGAAGGTAGCTTCGAGGAAATGGACATGTTCGTGAAGCATCGTTGCACGAACTTCGGTATGGAGAAGAAGCAGTATCTGGGCGACGGCGTCGTGACAGGTAGCGGCACCATCGGCGGTCGCCTGGTCTATGTCTTTGCTCAGGACTTCACCGTTTCCGCTGGTTCTCTCTCCGAGATGCTGGCAAGCAAGATTTGCAAGGTGATGGACATCGCCATGAAGGTTGGCGCTCCCGTCATCGGCTTGAATGACTCAGGCGGCGCTCGTCTGCAGGAAGGCATCAACGCCCTTGCAGGTTATGCCGAAATCTTCCAGCGCAACATCATGTCTTCTGGCGTCATCCCTCAGATTAGCGCCATTATGGGTCCGTGTGCCGGCGGTGCAGTTTACAGCCCCGCATTGACCGACTTCACCTTCATGGTAGAGGGCAGCAGCTATATGTTCCTGACAGGCCCCGGTCCTGTGAAGGCAGTTCTGGGCGAAGTCGTTACTCAGGAGCAGCTGGGCGGCGCAAGCGTTCATGCCACAAAGAGCGGTGTGACACACTTCACGGCCAAGAACGAAGAGGAGTGCATCGCCATGATTAAGCAGCTCTTCTCTTACATTCCTCAGAACAACCTCGAGAAGACACCTCGCATCGCTTGCACAGACCCCATCGACCGCATGGAGGATTACCTGAACGACATCATTCCCGACAATCCCAACATGCCTTATGACATGTATCAGGTGATTGCAGGCATCGTCGACAATGGTGAGTTCTTCGAGGTTCAGCCGAACTTTGCAAAGAACATCATTGTAGGTTTCGCTCGCTTCAACGGCCAGAGCGTCGGCATCGTAGCCAACCAGCCGAAGCAGCTTGCAGGTGTGCTCGATTGCAACTCAAGCCGCAAGGGTGCTCGCTTTGTTCGTTTCTGCGACGCATTCAATATTCCTATTGTAACGCTTGTTGACGTTCCAGGCTTCCTGCCCGGCACAGGTCAGGAGTACAACGCAGTCATCCTGCATGGTGCCAAGCTGCTCTATGCTTACGGAGAGGCCACGATTCCCAAAGTGACCGTTACGTTGCGTAAGAGCTATGGCGGCAGCCACATCGTGATGAGCTGTAAGCAGCTTCGTGGCGACCTCAACTATGCTTGGCCCTCAAGCGAGATTGCTGTGATGGGTGCAAGCGGTGCTGCAAGTGTGCTTTATGCTAAGGAAGCCAAGACTCTCAAGGAAGAGGGCAAGGTTGAAGAGGCAAAGGCCTTTATCGCAGAGAAGGAGAAGGAATACGAAGACCTCTTCGCAAATCCATATCAGGCTGCCAAGTATGGCTACATCGATGATGTTATCGAGCCTCGCAACACGCGCTTCCGCATCATTCGCGCTTTGGCTCAACTGGAGAACAAGAAACTCACTAACCCTGCCAAGAAGCACGGCAACATTCCTCTGTAAGCGCTATGAGATTACTTTCAATTACAGATCCTCAGATATGGCTTTTGGCAGGCCTCTCCATCTTGGTGGTGTTTGCCATACTCATCATCCTCGTTGCCATCCTGAACGTCTTTACCATCGTTGCCAAGAAGACAACGGCAAAATGGAGGCAAAGAGCTTCGAGAAAGCCAGCGAAGAGGACAAGGCAGCAGTGGCAACAGCACTCTACCTCTACTTCGAAGAGATGGACAATCGTGAGAGCCATGTTCTCACCATCGTTCCTTATCCCTCTGCTTGGGGCGCGACACTGAACCCAAGACTCTAAGAGAATTCAAAATTATTAAATTCAAAATTCAAAGATGAAAGAATTCAAGTTTAAGATAGGTGGTCAGGATTATGCTGCCACCGTTGAAGACCTCAAGGACGGACAGATGAAGGTTACCGTCAATGGTCAGACCTATCAGGTAGTAGTTCCCCAAACTAAGGCTCAAGGTCCTCGTGTAGCTATGGCTCCTGCTGCTCCAGAAGCTCAAAAAGGTGGCACAAAGAACGTGAATAGCGAGCTCCCAGGCACAGTTACGAAGATTAACATAGCTGATGGCCAGCACGTAAAGCGTGGTGATGTTTTGCTCATCATCGAGGCTATGAAGATGGCAAACGAGATTGTCAGCGAAGTGGATGGTACCGTTCAGCGTGTTGCCGTCACTCAGGGACAGAGCGTCAATCAGGGCGACTTGCTTGTTGAGATGGTAGCAGACTTCGAGGCAGCAAAGGCAGAGGTAACGCCTAAGCCCGCTCCTGCAGCTCCTGCTCCCGTCGCAGCTCCCGCTCCTGCTGCTCCTGCTGGTGCAAAGACTGTAACTGCTCCTCTGCCTGGCACTATCACGAAGGTGACGGTCAAGGTGGGCGACAAAGTCAACGCTGGCGACACAGTGCTCCTGATGGAGGCAATGAAGATGGAGAACAACATTACAGCCGAGTTCGCAGGTACTGTTAAGGCAATCCTCGTTGACACAGGTGCTCAGGTACAAAGCGGACAGGCTCTCGTGGAATTAGACTAAAGAAACGACAATGAAAAAGTATATTAGTCTGCTCCTTCTCCTTCTTGTTGCAACGCCTTTGATGGCTGCTGACTTCGACTTGGAGCAAGGCCTGAACGATTTCATCAATGAGATGGGCTTCGTCACTTTCTTCGTGCAGGAAGAGGGTTGGAAGAATGCCGTCATGATTCTCATCGGCTGCTTCCTGCTCTGGCTTGCCATCAAGAAGGAGTACGAGCCCTTGCTGCTCCTGCCCATCGCTTTCGGCATGATTCTGAGTAACCTGCCGGGCGCTGGCCTCTTCGACTCTGACATGTGGAACAATGAGTTCCTCAATCCCAGCAGCCCTTACTATCATAGCTACGGCCACATCATGCGCGAAGGCGGACTGCTCGATATCCTCTATATCGGCGTGAAGGCAGGCGTCTATCCTTGCCTCATCTTCCTCGGAGTAGGTGCAATGACTGACTTCGGCCCGCTGATTGCCAATCCTAAGAGCCTTCTGCTTGGTGCTGCTGCACAGCTCGGCATCTTCGCAACCTTCCTGGTAACGCAGATTGACGTCTTCGGCTTCTCTGTAGCACAGTCTGCTTCCATCGGCATCATCGGTGGCGCAGATGGTCCTACGGCTATCTTCCTGACCTCTAAGCTTGCTCCTGAGCTGCTTGGCCCCATTGCTGTGGCTGCTTATAGCTACATGGCTTTGGTGCCCGTCATTCAGCCTCCCATCATGCGTGCCTTGACCACTGAGAAGGAACGCAAGATTCGCATGAGCCAGCTGCGTGAAGTCAGCAAGAAGGAGAAGATTATCTTCCCCATCGTGGTCGCTATCGTGGTGAGCCTGATTGTTCCCTCAGCCGGAACACTTATCGGCTGCCTGATGCTCGGCAACCTCTTCAAGGAGAGTGGAGTAGTGGAGCGCCTCAGCAAGGCTGCACAGAACGAGCTGAACAATATCGTGGTCATCATGCTGGGTGTTACCGTTGGTGCAACAGCTACAGCAAGTGCCTTCCTCAACTTCCAGACCATCGCCATCCTATGCGTCGGTATCGTTGCCTTTGGTATTGGTAGTGCTGGTGGTGTCTTGATGGCAAAGATTATGAACCTCTTCCTGAAAGAGAAGATTAATCCTCTCATCGGTAGTGCAGGCGTTAGTGCCGTTCCTATGGCAGCCCGCGTCAGCCAGAGCGAAGGCCAGAAGGCTGATCCACGCAATTTCCTTCTGATGCACGCTATGGGCCCCAACGTGGCAGGTGTCATCGGCAGTGCTGTGGCAGCAGGCATCCTGCTTAGCTTCTGCAGTTAAAGACCACTAACCCCCTTCAAGAGGAATTTCCTATGCTGCCCGAGAGTTTCTGTAGCAATTAACAATCTCTTCTCTCTGCTCAGCTCCGTGCTTTGGGGCTGGCCGATGGTTATCTTGTTGCTGGGCACGCATGTGTTCCTCACTTTCAGGCTTCGCATTCCACAAAGGCGATTGCTGACTGGCATCCGTTTGTCTGTAAAGAAAGATAAAGGGGCTAAGGGCGATGTGTCTCAGTTCGGAGCTTTGGCGACGGCTTTGGCTGCTACTATAGGAACGGGTAACATTGTCGGCGTAGCTACTGCTGTGGCTCTTGGTGGACCTGGAGCTGTGCTGTGGTGCTGGCTGACGGGTATCTTCGGTATGTCCACGAAATATGCCGAAGGTTTGCTTGCTGTGAAGTATCGTGTGAAAGGCAGTGACGGCAAAACTTACGGAGGTCCGATGTATGCCCTCGAACTCGGTCTTGGCATGAAATGGCTGGCTCTGACCTTTGCCATCTTCACAGCCCTTGCCAGCTTCGGCATTGGCTGTACAGTACAGGCCAACTCTATTGCTCTTTTGGCGAACGAGACCTTTGGCATCCCGACTTGGATAGTAGGCGTGTTCATCTGCACATTAACTGCACTCGTCATCATGGGCGGCGTGAAGTCCATTGCCCGTGTTTGCACCATTCTCGTGCCCTTCATGGCTGCGCTCTATGTGATAGGTTGTATAGCCATCCTTTGCATGAACAGCAGTTTCGTTTGGCCTGCAGTCAAGCTGATTGTCGAATCTGCTTTCAATCCAGTTGCGGCTGGTAGTGGTTTCGTTGGAGCTACGGTAATGATGGCAGCCCGATATGGCATAGCTCGAGGCTTGTTCTCCAACGAGAGCGGTATGGGTAGTGCTCCCATCGTGGCTGCAGCTGCTCAAACACGCAACCCTGTTCGGCAAGCTTTGGTTTCGAGCACAGGAACATTCTGGGACACCGTCATTATCTGCGCCCTTACTGGTCTTGTACTTGTCAGCAGCATCTTGGCTTATCCCGATATCAGTTACGCTGACGGGGCAGCTCTGACAAAAGTGGCTTTCTCCAAGATTCCTTATGTCGGAGCGCCTTTGCTCACTTTCGGCATCCTTACCTTTGCCTTCAGTACCATTCTTGGCTGGAGCTATTATGGAGAGAGTGCTGTCAACTACATCGAGCATCAGCGAGCATCATCAGCCTTGATGTTATCTGGAACATTGCCGACACGATGAATGCGCTCATGACCATTCCCAACCTCGTTGCTCTGCTCTTGCTGAGTGGTGTTGCTGCTCGTGAGACCAACAAATACCTTTGGGGAGGCCGACTGGATGAGGATATGGAAGATATTGCTAACGAAGAAACCGCTAAACCCTAAGCTATGAACGAGGTCCTGACACTTTTCGAACTGAACAGCCTGGTTCATGAGGTCATCGAGGATAACTTCGATGAGCAGTACTGGGTGGTGGGCGAGTTGAGCGATGTCAGCACACCTGCTTACGGTGGACATTTCTATGGAGAGCTTGTTCAGAAAGATGAAGAGAGCGACCGAATCGTGGCTCGAGCAAGGATAACGTGCTGGGCTCGCAACTATAATATGATAAGGCTTCGCTTCCAGAAAGAAGCGGGCGAGACACTTCGTAAAGGCCTGCAAGTGAAGCTGTTGGTCGAGGTCAACTTCCACGAGCAATATGGCTATTCGCTCAATGTCGTCGATATTGACTCGACCTTTACGCTTGGCGACCTTGCAAAAAGGCGCAGAGAGATACTCCAGCAACTTGAAAAGGATGGCATCTTGCACGACAATCAGAGCCTGCCTTTGCCTCGTTTGCTCAAGCGAATTGCGGTCATCAGTAGTGCGACTGCTGCTGGTTATGGCGACTTCTGCCATCAACTCGAGGAGAACGAGTTCGGCTTCCATTTCGACGTCAGGCTTTTCCCCGCAGTCATGCAAGGCGAACAAGTTCCTGAGAGCATCATAGCGGCTTTACAAGAGATACTTTCCGAGCCTCCTTTCGACCTCGTCGTCATCATAAGGGGTGGGGGAGCAAGCAGCGATTTGAGCGACTTCGACAGCTATGAACTGGCGGCCTGCATCGCACTCTATCCCTTGCCAGTACTGACGGGAATCGGTCATGAACGTGATGAAACGGTGCTCGATTATGTGGCTCACACGAAGGTCAAGACACCGACTGCAGCAGCGGCCTTCATCATCGAGCATCAAGGACAAGAAGCGGCTTTGCTGGACGAACTTTATCAGCGCATCACACATTCGGCAAGAGAACGCATCCTTCGCGAGAAGCAGCGTTATGAGCATCAGAAAGCAGTCCTGCCTCTGCTCTTTGCGGGCTTCTATCAGAAACAACAGAACAAGCTTGTGCTCCTGAGGCAGCGCTTTTCAGCGTCTTCACGTCAGCTTCTAGAACGCGAGAAACATCGCTTCGAACTGATGAAACAACGCATGGAAAGCCTCGATCCCAAGCTCTTACTGAAGCGTGGCTACACCATCACCACTTGCGGAGGTAAGCTTGTCCGTAGTATCGAAGGCCTTGCCGAAGGCGAAGTCCTGACAACACAAACAGAAAAAGGAGAAATATATTCAAAGGTAGTACTATGCAAGAAGAACTGACTTACGAGCAAGCCATGCAGAAGCTTGAAGCGATGGCACAGCAGATGGAGCAAGGCGAAATAGGCATTGATGTGATGGCCGACAGCCTCAAAGAAGCCCAAAAGTTGATGAAGTATTGTCACGAAAAGCTATACGAAGCAGAAAAAAACTGCAAATCGTTGCTTAATGTCGAGGAAAAGGCGTAACTTTGTACCACAATTCGAATAACATGATAGCCTATGAAAGAAATCGATTGGAGTAACCTCTCGTTTGGTTACATGAAGACTGACTACAATGTGCGCTGCTACTATCGGAACGGTGCATGGGGTGAAATAGAAGTGTGCAGCGAAGAAACTGTGCCCTTGCACATGGCAGCAACTTGTCTGCACTACGGACAAGAGGCTTTCGAGGGACTGAAAGCTTATCGTTGTCCTGATGGGAAAGTACGCGTATTCCGTTCTGACGAGAATGCAGCCCGACTGCAAAGCACTTGTCGGGGCATCCTGATGCCCGAGCTTTCCACTGAGAAGTTCAACGAGATGGTCGATAAGGTGGTGCGCCTCAACGAGCGATTCATCCCACCATACGAGAGCGGTGCAACCCTTTATATCCGTCCTTTGCTGATTGGCACGAGCGCTCAGGTTGGCGTTCATCCTGCCAGCGAGTACCTCTTCCTCATCTTCGTCACGCCCGTCGGCCCGTATTTCAAGGGCGGCTTTGCCACGAATCCATACGTCATCATCCGCGAGTACGACCGTTCTGCACCTCTCGGAACGGGCATCTACAAGGTGGGCGGCAACTATGCTGCAAGCCTCAGAGCCAACAAGATGGCACACGACCTCGGCTATAGCTGTGAGTTCTACCTCGACGCGAAGGAAAAGAAGTACATGGACGAGTGCGGTGCAGCCAACTTCTTTGGCATCAAGAACAACACTTACATTACTCCGAAGAGCACAAGCATCCTGCCTAGCATCACCAACAAGAGCCTCATGCAGCTTGCTATGGACATGGGTTTGAAGGTAGAACGCAGGCAGATACCTGAAGAAGAACTTGCTACATTCGAGGAAGCAGGAGCTTGCGGCACAGCTGCCGTCATCAGTCCCATCGAGCGCATCGACGACCTCGACACAAAGCAGAGTTTCATCATCTCGAAGAATGGCGAGCCAGGTCCCATCTGTCGCAAACTTTATGAGAAGCTTCGCAACATCCAGTACGGCATTGAGCCCGACGTACACGGCTGGACAAGAGTCGTGATTGAGTAAGCGAAAAAGAAAACCCCGTGCGCAGGGATTGCAAACTCCGCGTGCGGCGTTGACCATTTCCGCGTGCGGCGATTGCAATCCCCGCACGCGGCGTTTTTAATCTCTCAGCGCGACCTTACCATTCGTTGTTCCAGATATCGCTGGATTCCACGTGTGCATCGCCATCGTAGCGTTTGTCGTCGTAGTCGAAATCGATGTCGTCGTTGCCGTAGTTCAGCTCTGTTTGCTAATATCTTTTAAAAGGTAATACAAACTGACTTATACATTATTTATATATAAAAAGAGCGCTACCTAGAGATTAATCTAAGCAGCGCTCATCTTTCAATTTCCAATTTTCAATTATTCCCAGCCCTTCACCATTTTGATGGCTGTGATGGCGCATTCGTCGCCTTTGTTGCCAAGCATGCCGCCCGAGCGTTGCTCGGCTTGTTCCATGGTGTTGCAGGTGAGCAAGCCATAGATGACGGGCACCTTGCCTTCCTTGTTCAGCTCTGCAAGGCCTTGCGTAACGCCCTGACAGATGTAGTCGAAGTGAGGTGTGTCGCCACGAATGACGCAACCTATTGCGATGACTGCATCCACGAGTCCTGAGCTTGCAAAGCGTGATGAGCCATAAATCAGCTCGAAGCTTCCAGGCACAGTCTTGACGGTGATGCCTTCCTCTTTGACGCCGTGCTTCATGAGTGTCTCGACGGCACCTTCGAGCAAAGCGGAGGTAATCTTGTCGTTCCACTCGCTTACGACTATGCCTACTCTCATGCCTGTTGCATCGGGCACGGAGTTAAAGTCGTATTCGCTGAGATTATGAAGTGATGAAGCCATTTCTGAACCACTGACCTTTGGCCGAGGCTGCTTTTGTTCGGCAATGTACAAGCAAGGCTTGATATTGCTCTCAATTATTTGCAGCCTTCGATGTACTTGTCGATTTCGTAGTAGAGGCTACTCTGCTGGTACTTGTTCTTGATTTGATTGTAGCAGTCGAGCGCCTTTTCCTTCTGTCCGAGGAATTCAAGGATTTGACCGGCTTGCAGGAGACAAGTGGGGCTTATGGTGTTGTTGTCTGCTTCGTTGGCAGCTTTCAGGAGCAGTTCAGCAGCTTTCTCGTTCTCGCCGAGTTCAGCGTAGCAGTTGCCCTTGAGAGCCGTTGCAGCGGGGCTAATCATTTCATCGCCGCAGCCGTCGAACTTGTTGAGCATGTCGATAGCTTCCTGATACTTCTCGGTAGCTGCGTAGCACTTGGCAGCATAAAGGCAAGCCAGGTTGCCAGCCTTCGTGTTCTTGTATTCGTCGATGACATTGAGGAAGCCCATGTTTGCGCCGTCGCCGTTCAGAGCCTTCTCGTAGTTGCCGTCCATGAAAGCCTGTTCAGCATAGAAGATGCTCTCGTTGGCTTTGTTGTTTCGCGGAGTGATGTAGAACTGGTGCACAAGCAGTGCGATGATGATGATGGCAAGCAAGCCGCCGCCACCCCAAAGGATTGCTTTCTTGTTCTTCTCGAAGAATGATCTTGAGGCTGCGAGGGTTTCGTCGAACTCGTTTACCTGTTTCTTTGCGTGTTTCTTAGACATAATTAGTGTTGTTTAGTAGAATTTTGCGTGCAAAGATACAATAAAAAGTTCAAAGTATAAAGTTTAAGGTTTAAAGTTTTTGCTTTTTTGGCGAAAATTCGTACTTTTGTATTCGAAATAGCAATATAAATGAGACTGACAGACCTTACTATATTTAATTATAAGAACATTGCGGAGGCGGAGTTGCACTTCTCTCCGAAGTTGAATTGCTTCATCGGAGGCAACGGACAGGGCAAGACGAATGTGCTCGATGCCATCCATTTCCTCAGTTTCTGTCGCAGTTACAGCAGCAGCATCGATGCTTTGAGCGTCAGGCACGGCCAGGAGTTCATGTCGCTGCAAGGCCTCTACGAGCACGAGGACGGCTCGAAAGAGGACATTCACGTTGGTCTGAAAGTGGGGCAGAAGAAGGTCATTCGCAGGGGCAAGAAGGCTTATCGCCGCATCTCGGAGCACATCGGACTGATTCCTCTCGTGATGGTCTCTCCTGCCGACCAGATCCTCGTCAGCGGAGGCAGCGAAGAACGCCGCCGCTTCATCGATATGGTCATCTGCCAGTACGACCCCAACTATACCGAGTCGCTCATC
>CACYYM010000027.1 GCA_902778625.1 uncultured Bacteroidales bacterium | reverse complement strand
AAAAGCCTCATTGGGGTTGGGTCTATTATTGATTTCCATAAATTCCGATTTGTCTGATTGCAAAGGTACGACAAAAATTTGAATCGGCAAAGAAAGGCGCAGGTAATTGCAAAACGACACGTGTGAAGTTTGCCAATTACACGTGTGTTGTTGGCCATTTTAACGTGCTTAGTTGTGACAGTTAACGTGCTGCAATGGCCATTTTAACGTGCTTATTTGTGACAAATAACGTGCTGAAAGTGCTGTTTTCGCGTGTTGAAAGGCCTGTTTTGTGCAAAAAACCATCCGTTGAGGCCTTTTGGTTGAATTTTTCCGACGAGGAAAGATGCGCCAAATAGAGGAAAAAGCATCGGAACGAGGGGGTTCAGTACGTGTTTCGGGGCCTGAAAGAGGCTTATTTTGATGCTTTTTGTCACATTTCGAGGCTGGAAATCCTGAGAGCAGCAGCCTTACCGATATCGTATCTTATTGTAAATCTGCTTTTTAGATGATATTAATTGATTGTCTGAGACAAAAGACAGTTAAGACAGTTTCTTTTTTTGAATGACACAATTCCCTTTCTTATATATATAACTATCTATATATTAATTAATTATATATTATATATAAGGGTAATATGTGTCTCTTTTTTTAATTGTCTAACTGTCTAACTGTCTCAAGTTTCGTTATTCACTCATTTCCTCCTCTATAAGGCCAAAGCGCATGACGTCAACCAAGGGTGTGTCAGCCGTAGTGAAAGTCAAGTTAAAATTCATAGAATTTTAAATTCTCGTTTTTAGCCCCGTAGAGCGCTTCTTTTTGCCTCGGAGGTAGAAATATACACCAGAGGGATTTGAAGCGATTCTGGGGCAAAATAGAGGGGTTCTGCTGGGTGTCTGATTTCCCTAATGAGTTTGTCTTCCTTTAGAGGCTTCGGAGAGGAAGAGTGAGTCATCAATCACAGTCACAGTCACAGTTAAAAATAAAAGGTGCCTTCTACATCGGGAACCTCTCTTACAACACTTATAACTTATTAATAATTAATTAATTATAATATAATATATATAAGAAGGAGATGTAGATACCCCCTTTGAAAAACAACTGTGACTCTGTGACTGTGATTGCAGACAGTATCAGCAAACTATTTAACTTTCTATAAAGCAAAGAGTTACAGCACCACAGGCTGTGTATTCCGTCTCAAGAGAGGTGTTTTTTTCAGCAAAATTACCCTCTAAAAAGCCTCAAAAAGCATGCTTGAGACGCCCGTTTTGGGTGGATTTTCATGCTTTTTCTGTTCACTTGACGGAATAAATGTTCTCATAAAATGACAACAAAAACCATGATTTTGCAGTCACAAAGGGGCATTTGAGACCCTTGGGATGCAGTTTTTACGCAAACAGTTCGTCTTTTCGAGGCTATTGTGAGACCAATTGAAACCGGTCTTTGTGATTCACTCCCCGAAGATTTTCGCCAAAGCCCTTTCGATGTCGTCGCCGCGCAAGCCTCGCTTGAGGATGGTGCCGTCGGGGGAGAAGAGGATGATGTGGGGGATGCCGTTGATGCCGTAGGAAGCAATCTGGTCGAAGGTGATGCCGTATATCTGCGGATACGGGATACCCATCTGTTCTATGGCCTTGTCGGCATCTTTCTTGTCGTCATTGACTATCAAGCCGAGCACCTGCAAGCCGCGCTCTTTGTACTTCTCATGGGCGGCAACGATGTTGGGTATCTCTTCCCTGCAAGGCGGACACCAGCTTGCCCAGAAATCCACCAGGACATACTTCCCTTTGCCCACATAGTCGGAGAGACGCTTGCCGTCGAAAGCACTCTGGATGTCCAGCATCTTCTTGCCTTCACTGGTGGCTTCGTATTTGGCCCACGTCTCCTTGCTGCTGACGAAGGATGGATACTCCTTTATCATAGGGCCTCCCATGTTGTAGAGCCGCAGCTTGTCGGTGGGCGAGGCAAAACACATGTCAAGTATCCTTATGCCGAGAGCATCGTCTTTGTGACGAAGGTACATTGCCTCGGCATACTGCTCGAAGCGCTTACTCCTTGCCTCATCAGTCAATGTGCTGTCAATCGACCGAGGGTATTCTGTTGCCAAATATGTCAAACTGTCATTAAGAGTTCCGCCGACTGCAGAGAACGGATATTTGAGCGTGATGTCTCCTGGTTCCAGGATAAACAAGTTAAGCACATTCCGATATTTGTTGATGACGACGGCAGGAACGGGCTTATCGACTTTGCCCTTCATCGTAAACTCTCCATTTGTCACGATGGCAGAGTCCAAAGTCTCGTAGCCTCTCCCTTCTTGCTCGAGATAGACGACTGTCACGTCTGAATCGTCAACGGTTCCTCTAATGGTGTAGTTGTTTCCCTGTGCCTGACTTGCCAAGCTAACGAGGGCAAGCAGGAGGGTGATGATGATTCCCTTGTTCATGTTCTTTTTACCTTATATATATATAATTCTTGTTTCGCAGGTTATAAAATGCCGTTAAGCAGGAAGCTATCAGTATGCTCTCGTGTTGTCTTGCAAATCCACACGAGGATTTTAGTAAATCCACACGAGGATTTGGGCAAATCCACGTGAGGTTTTTGACAAATCCACATGGGAATAAATATTGATTCAGCTTCCATGATCTCTGTAAAGTAAAAGAAAGGACAAATATCTCTAGAGTGTCTTTGTTCCTACACTCTCTGAAAATTCTCGGGCTATATGTGCTATCTCACATAGTCATTGCTCTTGAACGAGTCGAACACAGTAAGGACCGTGTTCTCCAAGAAGTCTTCAGGAGTGGGAAAAGTCTCGAAGAATATATGTGCCTGCTCTTTTGACTCCTCAGACATAGACTTCTCCACCTCCAGAGCGGCTTCCTTGCCCCTCAGAATATAGGCCAAAGGCAATTTGTCTCGTAACCATTTCTCAGAAGGCTGAGTCGCGATCATGCTGTCAATGTATGCTTCTGAAACCAGGAACCAGTAAAATGCAGAATCACATTCCCCCTGCTTGTAATAGGCGGCACCAATACCACAAGGTATCATGTCATCCAAATGATATGTCTGCCAGAGAGAATCCAAGATGTGGATACCTTCTTTCACACTATCATTGGCTATGAGATGGTAGGCATAGCATTTGCTCAAGTGAATGGACTTGCGTAATTCTATGCTATCCTGATACTGCACACTAACACACTGCTCGCCTTTGTTTCTTGATGGTGAACAACCAAATAACAAAACAGCGAAAACAGACATAAGAATGATTTGCTTTTTCATAATTCGTTATTTATTGGTTCTAAGGTTCCTTTTCTGATAATCGGCAATGCATTCCTGCAAGCAACGCTTATTAGAGAAGGAATAAGGGCCCAAGGCTCCATCCACACAGAAATCGTCAATAAGCCAGACTTTCGATGATGGACATTGATGGGAGTCAGTATATGCCAGTTTGAGCAGAACGGATCTGAAACATGTACCATCTTTGAAAATACTCATATAGACTTTGGCAGAGTCGCGGGCATACACGTCGATGGAATCAACGGAGAAGTCCATCTGCTCGCGATCATAGTCATAGGCTTGCGTCCAATGTTCGAAGTCAACTAAAATGCTAGGGTACTCGTTAAATACTTTGCTGATGCTATCTAATTCTGACTGCAACATCAAGAAGTCCTGAGTGAGAAACTCGTCATCATATTGGTGTTCTTCACCCACACCATGGTGCGTGTTATACCAATTGAAGACTGCGTTATAGATGCTCGTAACTCGTTCTCCAATTTCCTTTTCCTTTCCTTGTTCCTTTCCCTCTGCCAATCCTTTCCCTTCGGGCTTCGAAGACCTGGGCTGGCAACTTGCAACTGACAAAGAAAGACAGATGCTCATAGAGGCAAGCAGGATGGTGAAGATTTTCCTGTTCATGTCTTTATACCTTATTATTAATAATAATATATCCCCCCTAAAGGGGGCTAGGGGGTCTTGGAGTTAGAGGGGGTCTATCTGAACGCTTCGCTCAGGAGCTTTATCTCGATGGTGGGGCTGATACGCTCGTAGAGGATGTTGTAGACAGCATCGAGGATGGGCATGTTGACGTGCAGGTGCTTGTTGATGTCCTTCATGCACTTCGTGGCAAAGTAACCTTCAGCTATCATCTCCATCTCGAGCTGCGCACTCTTCACGCTGTAACCCTGACCTATCATTGTGCCGAAGACGCGATTGCGGCTGAAATTAGAGTAGCCAGTTACAAGCAAGTCGCCTGTATAGACGCTTTCGGTTATGCTGCGGTCTATTGGGTGTACGGTTTTGAGGAAGCGCTCCATCTCCTGTATGGCGTTGCTGATGAGGACAGCCTGGAAGTTGTCGCCGTACTTCAATCCATGACAAATGCCTGCGGCGATGGCATAGACGTTCTTCAGCACGCTGGCGTACTCGATGCCAATGACGTCGCTGCTCGTCTTGGCCTTGACATAATCGCTGGCAAGCATCTTGGCAAAAGACAAAGCCTTCTCCTTGTCAGCACAACCGACGGTCAGGTAAGTGAGACGGTTCAGGGCGACCTCTTCGGCATGACTGGCACGTTGTACATCTGGTTGAAGTAGTCGGAGCAGATGAGGTTCTCGTCGGGCACGATGCCCTTGATGGCTGTCACGATGAACTTGTCGCGAAGGCGGACATGGAGGCGCTTCAAGTGTCCCTTCAGGTAAGGCGAAGGCGTGACGAATATGAGCGTCTGGCAAGCCTCGACGACCCGGTTGATGTCGCTCTCGAAGGTGATGCGGTTCACGTCGAAGTGGACGCTGGTGAGGTATGCGGGATTGTGTCCGAGGCGCTTGAAGTCCTCGATGCGGTCGTCTCGGCGAAGGTACCACCAGATGTGGTCGTTCTTCTCGAGGAGCATCTTGGCAATCGCCGTCGCCCAGCTGCCGCCACCCAGTACTGCTATGTTTCCTAAGCTGTCCAAGTCGCAATTAAGTCTTGTGAGGGCTTCTCGACCTCAAGTTTATACTTCTTGATGATTTCGATGATCTGCTGCTGTATCTTGGCTGGTGCCACACCTTGCAGGGTGCTGACGAGGTTGTAGCCAGCTTTGCGCAGGATGGGAATGATGTCGGCTGGGACGCCTTTCTCAAGGAAGAGTTCGTCCTTGTCGCGTGGAGCCTTCACTTCGGGCTTCATCTGTGGGAAGAAGAGCACTTCCTGAATGAAGGGCTTGCCCGTCATGAGCATAGCCAGACGGTCTACGCCAATGCCAATACCGCTGGTGGGAGGCATGCCGTACTGCAGGGCGCGCAGGAAGTCGTGGTCGATGACCATTGCCTCGTCGTCACCCTTGTCGGCAAGCTTCATCTGCTCGATGAAACGCTCCTCCTGGTCGATGGGGTCGTTCAGCTCGGAGTAGGCATTCGCCAGCTCCTTGCCGTTCACCATCAGTTCGAAGCGTTCGGTCAGCCCGGGCTTGGAGCGGTGCATCTTCGTCAGGGGTGACATCTCGACGGGATAGTCCGTGATGAAGGTCGGCTGGATGAATGTGCCTTCGCAGAACTCGCCAAATAGCTCGTCGATGAGCTTGCCCTTGCCCATTGTCTCGTCCACCTCCATTCCTTTCTGCTTGCAGAAGTCGCGAATCTCCTCTTCGCTCTTGCCCTCGCAGTCGAAGCCGGTCTTCTCCTTGATGGCGTCGAGGATGGGCAGACGGCGGAAGGGTGCCTTGAACGAGATGACCTTGCCGTCGATTTCCGTCTCGGGCTTACCGTTGACGGCCACGCAAATCTCCTCGAGGAGCTGCTCGGTGAACGACATCATCCAGTTGTAGTCCTTGTAGCTGACGTACAGCTCCATGCAGGTGAACTCAGGGTTGTGGTTCTTGTCCATACCCTCGTTGCGGAAGTTCTTGCCGATTTCATAGACGCCCTCGAAGCCGCCAACAATCAGTCGCTTCAGGTAAAGCTCGGTGGCGATTCGCATGTACATCGGGATGTTCAGGGCGTTGAAGTGCGTGATGAATGGACGAGCCGAAGCACCTCCAGCAATGGCCTGCAAGGTTGGCGTCTCGACCTCGGTGTAGCCGTGACGGTCGAAGAAAGCTCGCATGGTCTTGAGGATGGTGGCACGCTTCAGGAAGGTGTCCTTCACGCCCTCGTTGACAACGAGATCCACGTAACGCTGGCGGTAGCGAAGCTCGGGGTCGTCGAAGGAGTCATAGACGTTACCATCGGCATCTGTCTTGACGATAGGCAGCGGCTTGAGGCTCTTGGAGAGTACTGTCAACTCCTGCGCATGGACGCTAATCTCGCCCGTCTGTGTGCGGAACACATAGCCCTTGATGCCGATGAAGTCGCCCAGGTCGAGGAGCTTCTTGAAGACGGTGTTGTAGAGGGTGGTGTCCTCGCCATTTGCGAGAGCGTCACGAGTGATGTAGACTTGGATGCGTCCTTTCGAGTCCTGCAGTTCTGCAAAAGCTGCTTTGCCCATGATGCGCTTCGACATGATGCGGCCGGCTATGCAGACGTTTCGGCTGTTCTCGGGTGTCGCAGTCTCGCGGATGTCATTTCCTTCCTCGTCCTTGCCGACGACGGGCAGGTCAACAAAGTTTTCCTTTATCTCCGTGCTGAAAGCGTTTGTGGGGTACTCTGCAGCGGGATAAGGGTCGATGCCCAAGTCGCGCAACTGCTGCAAGTTATTTCTGCGGATAATCTCCTGTTCGCTCAGTTCAAGTATGTTCAATGCGTTCATTTGCTACATTATAATTTACTATTTGCGCGACAAAGATACAAAGAAAAGTGAAAAGTGAAAAGTGAAAAGTGAAAAATTCCCGCTTATATACAAAAAGCTGCCCGAAAGCTTTGCTTTTGAGCCTTTGAGGGCGTCGAGCTAAAGCTATGGACAGCAAAGAACAAGACTCCCGCATCATCGCGACGCAGGAGCTGGGTGGTGCACCAATATATTAACTTCTAAAACCAATTTCACATTATCTTCCTGCTGCCAATAATTCGTAGGGAATGTCGTCGCACAGCATGGAGCAGGCTTTCTGCTCTGACGATGTGTCGTCTTCTTCCTCAAACGTTGGTGAAGCTTCTGCTTTTGCCAGCATTGGCTCGTACTTGGTGACGACGCGGGTCTCGTAGATGGTGTCGCGGACGGTCTGCACTTGCATGATGGTGTCGTGCCGTACTTCAACGACTTGAGCCAAATGTTTCTCAGCAGGTTGTGACTGAGGCATGTTAGCATGAAGGGCGTAGCCTGCAAAGAAGCTGATGAGGCTTGCAGCAATTGCCCCTACCCATCCTCCCCAAAGGGAGGGGCTTGTCCTCTTGAGGGGAGGAATCGTCATTTGACTTTCTACCTTCTGCCGTTGACGGCGGGCCGACGCGATGATTTGTTCGTTACTTATTTTCATTTCTTTTCAACTTTTAACCTTATAACCTTTTAACTTTTTTCTGATGATGTTCATTGTCTTGTGCAGGCGGGACTTTACTGTTCCTTCGGGAATGCCGACAATCTCTGCCACTTGGGGAACGGTAAGCTCTTCCTGATAGTGCAGGGAGAAGATTTGATGCAAGGGCGGCGGCAATTCGGAGAGCACCTGCTCGAGGGCTGCATCGAGCGTGGCTGCATCCATTTCCACTTCTATTTGTTGGTCGGAGACGGGTTCGGCATCGAGGGAAGCCAGCATCTCTGCTTCGTAGGCATTACTGCGGTAATGGTTCTTGCAGATGTTGTAGGCAATGGTGAAGAGCCAAGTGCTGACGTTACTGCCCTCGCGATAGCGGCTTCTGGCTTCGTAGGCACGGAGGAAGACGTCGTGCGTAGAATCGGCTGCCAGTTCCTCATCGCCACCTAATTGCATAAAGAAGAAGCCCTTCAACCTACGGGCGTAGCGGCGATACAACTCCTCGAAAGCTGTATCGCTGCCTGCCGCAGCCCTCGCCATCAACTGCTCATCAGTCTGGTGGCGCAGGGGTTTAAGATAAAAGATGCTCATTCTTCTATTGGGTCTGTTTTAATGAGTACTCGTCTGTTTTTCTCATTCTTCTCATGCTCCTCAAACCTCTTTTTGTTTGTAGCATCATCAACATTCGGGTCAATTTTGTAGGAAACTTTTTCTACGAACTCGTAGTGAGGACTACCATCGGTTTTATACTCCACAGAATAGTATTTATCACTATTGGGGAAGGAGATAGCATATGAGCCCAGATTTCTCATGATGCCAGCAAAGATACGATTCAGCCGCGCATATTCTACAGCATTATGCTTCTTGTAGTACGGCATCAGGTCGTGGAGTAAAAGCAGGTAGTTGAAAGCCAGCGAACTTGCATGTTTCGCGGATGTCGTACTTTTTACCTCTGGGTGAAACTGCATTACCAGATTATCCATCAGGTACCGTTGCTCCACGTTGCGACGCTTTACAGCCAGATTATTGTAAGGCTTTGCCGAGTAGCGCATGGTCAGGCCCTCGTTGTAAAGGCAAGCTTTCAGGTCATCGGGAATGCCTTTTCTAAACATCAATTTCAGATTACGAGCCGACAGATAGACGGGGCGCTTGCTGTGTTCAAAGATATAGCGGATGATGGCCGTCAGTCCCTCATCTTGCGACTGGGACTTAAACTGACTGAATATCTCATCGCTAAAGGGAATGTCGATGCACTCGAACATCCATTTCACGCGCTCTTTGACATTAGCCTGTGACAAAAGAATCTTATCTTTATGTTTACCTAAGACAAGCTGTACCATCAGTTTGCCAATGACATCATCCTGAGTATCACCCAGATATACGCCGCCCTTCTCCATGCCTTGCAACTCGTTATAGTGGTATTGCAGGGCAGAAGCGGGGTATTGTCCGCTCTCGTAATAGTGGGTTAGCAACTTGGTAAGTTGCAGTGTATCATTTTTACCTCTTACATACGTCGCCAACCGGTCGAAATCCTCGGCTGGAACATTATTATTCAGCACGGCAATGGCAGAATCGGCATATTCCCTTGCACGGGTTTCGCTACAAACGTAAACACTATAGTAATAGGTATAGGTGCCGGGGATAGCCTGCTGCATACGCGGCATTACGTTCAACTCCTTGCGCAACTGCCTTGACACGTTCCAGTCTCTTGTCCCACGCCAATATGCGTTATACACTTTCTGTTCTGCTGCATCGCAAAGTTTGTGCCAGGCTTTCTCATCCTTGGGGTGTTCGGTAACGAAGTTATTCCAATACCTATACACGCTGTCTAACGTCACGGAGTCCATCATACGCACATTGTAATCCGACCCTTCAAGTTTGAACGTTCCCTTACTCTTTTTGGCTACCGTTACTTTCTGTGCGCTGGCTCCTGCGAGAAGCAAAGCGAAGGCCAGCAAAGTCATAACTGTTCGTTTCATGTTCTTCTTTTGTTGGATTGATTTTGAAAGCATACACACGAAGCGGGGAATCGTTCGAAGAATTTGCAGCAAAGGTAGCGAAAAACAATCACTCTGCCAAACGTTTCACGCTTCTGTCCGTTTGACATTTTGCTGCGGAAATACCGTTTTTGCTTACTACTTGATTTTAGGCCGACTCGTGTAGAGCGCATGAAACGGCAGCGGTGGCACTTTTCTACCCTGAGACGAAAAGACGCGCTCAAAACGAAAGAAATTCGTAAGGCACTGAATGTCAGACGACATTATTCGGCGCATCTTCAACACTTCTCAACGAAAACTGGTCGTTTTGCTAACTGCACTTGCCAAAACAGCATACTTAGAAGCCAATTTCGGCCTTTTGAGAGGACAAATTTCTACTGCCGAATTTGCAAACGCCGCGTGCCAAGTTGGTCAACACCGCGTGCCGTGTTGGAAATCGTCGCAGGCCGAGTCGTCAAATTCGGCGTGCCAAGCGCCAATTTTCGGCACTCCAAAAACTGACACTTTGCTAACATGAACGGCCAATTTGCTTTCACTCTGACTTTGCTGCATCATACAGTTTTCGTCTTTTTTAACAGGCAAAGAACACTAAATGCAAGCCGATGGACGTTATTAAAATAAACGAAACGATGAAACATCTCTTTGCTTTCCTTTCCGCTATTCTGCTCCTGTCTGCCTGCTCGAAAAGCAGCGACGGCGACGAAGTCATTGTTGACCCGGACCTCCACCCTATCGTTACTAATACTGGGCAGTTCCTCTCGATGGACGGCGGCCACACACATCTCGCCTACACCTACGACGCAGAAGGCAGAGTGGTTCGTGCCGAGCGCTTCGACACGACTTGGTACGTCGTGAAGTGGTTGGCCGAGTACAGTTATGCAAACGACCGCATCTACATCAAATATCAGGAGTTCGCGGAAATGCCAAACGGCGAACACGACCCGAACTACAGCCGTGACTTCTGCCATTACGACACCCTCTTCCTCGTGGGTGGAAGAGTAGATAGTCTGGCAGGATTCAGACCACAATCAAGGCAAGTGGGTGAGAACTGCCACTTCTTGAAGTTCCGTTACAACGAGCGTGGCGAACTTGTCTCCATCAGGAATGACAACGTGAAGCGCTACCCCTACGCAAGGTATAAGGCGGGTGAGCCTTGGTACACGGAACTTTACACGCTGGAATGGCAGGACGGCAACATCACGGGCCGGACCTGCACCATCCCCCAGGAAAAGAAGACGGAGACATGGAAATACAGTTATTCCGAGCTGACGGGTTCCCTTCCGGGCAGCGACCCGAGAAACGTCCTGTTCGAACTCGTGCCGCTCATCTCCAACGGATTCTTCGGCGCCGATTGTCGAAACCTGATGCAAAGCGTGGAGGCCGATGACTTTACGGAACAGATAGAATACCTGCAGGACGAGCGGCAAATGGTCAGCCAGACGAAATCTGTTATCAACTTTTCCGATGGAGTGACACACCACTATGCCTACAACATTCGGTGGGCTGACAGCAACTGACGCGACTCCATCCTTTGCATATTTATGATGTAGATGTCCTTCATGGGCCGTTTTATGCAGGGAAATGATATCAAATAGCATTTCTCGCGCGAAAATTCTTCATTCTTCATTCTTCATTCTTCATTTTTTTGTATCTTTGCACTCGGATTCACACAGTTTAAGGTAACAAATTATGTTTTATTGGTCACGTTTAATTTAAAGTAAAGTATGAAAAACGTCCCTTACAAGATCTATTTGAGTGAGGAAGAGATGCCCACCAAGTGGTACAATGTGCGTGCTGACATGAAGACAAAGCCCGCACCTCTGCTGAATCCAGGCACAGGAAAGCCCCTCACGGCGGCTGAGATGGAGCCTATCTTCTGTAAAGAACTCGTAGCACAGGAACTCGACAACGACACCAAGTGGTTCGACATACCTGATGAGGTGGTAGGCTTCTACCGTATGTTCCGTCCCAGCCCTCTCGTCCACGCGAAGTTCCTGGAACAGGCGCTCGACACGCCTGCCAAGATATTCTATAAGTTCGAAGGCAACAATACGAGCGGCTCTCACAAGTTGAACTCGGCCATTGCTCAGGCCTACTATGCCAAGAAGCAAGGGTTGAAAGGCGTTACCACCGAGACGGGTGCAGGCCAGTGGGGCACGGCACTCAGCATGGCTTGCCAGTACTTCGGCCTCGACCTCAAGGTCTTCATGGTGAAGTGCTCGTACGAGCAGAAGCCTTTCCGCCGTGAAGTCATCCGCACTTATGGTGCCAGCATCATTCCCTCGCCCAGCGACACGACCCAGGTTGGCCGCAAGATATTGGCTGAGTTCCCCGGCACGACAGGCTCCCTCGGCTGTGCTATCTCCGAAGCAGTCGAGGTGGCAGTAACCAACGAAGGCTATCGCTACGAGTTGGGCAGCGTGCTCAATCAGGTGCTTTTGCATCAGTCGGTCATCGGCCTCGAAGTGCAGGCTGCGCTCAAGAAGTACGGCATCAAGCCCGACATCCTCATCGGATGCACCGGCGGCGGCAGCAACCTCGGCGGCTTTGCAGCTCCCTTCCTTGGCGAAGTGCTGCGTGGCGAAGCAAACTACAAAATTATCGGTGCCGAACCAGCCTCTTGTCCCAGCTTCACTCGAGGCGTTTATGCCTACGACTTCTGCGATACAGGATGCATTTGCCCCTTGGCAAAGATGTACACCATCGGCAGCCAGTTCATTCCTTCTGCCAACCATGCAGGCGGACTTCGCTTCCACGGCATGAGCCCCATCCTGTCCGAACTCTACGACGAAGGCCTCTTCGAAGCCCGCGCTTACGAGCAGACCGCAGTCTTCGAGGCAGCAGAAATCTTTGCTCGTGCTGAAGGAACATTGCCCGCACCCGAGAGCAGCCACGCCATCCGCGCAGCCATCGACGAAGCCCTCAAGTGCAAGGAGACAGGCGAAGAGAAGGTAATCGTCTTCAACCTTTCAGGCACCGGCTACTTCGACCTCTATGCTTACAAGGCCTTCAACGACGGCACGATGAGCGACTACATTCCCACCGACGAGGAAATCAAAGCCGCCCTCGACAAGTTGCCAAAGGTTTAAGCAATCAATTCTCCCAGGAGGAAACAATAATGCCGCAGGTTAAGACATTCATCTTCGCCTGCGGCGTTCTTTATTTATCCACGTTAAGTTGGTCAACTTAACACGTCAAGTATGCAAACTCAGCACGTTAAGTTTGGATTTTAACCACGTTACATTTTGAACCTCATCAATATGGGTAAGTGGTCGGAAGGGTGCCAGAAGTTTGAGATGTTCTGTGGATTGCGTACGGGAGTCGTGTAGCTGTCTTTCACGATAGCAGCTCCACGCACTTTCTTCTGTAATGCCGGAGTGACATAAATGAAGTCGATACGGCGGTTGCTGCCTGTTGAACCGATGAACTCCTGCGGATAAAGGCTCTTGATAAGGTCGATGTAGGGCGTTTTGCTGCAGATGTAATCGTGCACCAGGAACTTCGTCGAATTGTCCGGGTACTGATAGGCTGCGTTATCTACACGAGAGACGGAATTGAAGTCACCCATCATCGCCCAAAACTCGCGCTTTGAATCATGGCGGGACAACACGGTATTCTTGCAAATGAGTTCCATCTCCTTACTTCGGAAGACATCGCCTTCGCCCTTGGCCTTGCTTTCTTCACGTTTATCTGTCGGCACTTTGTACCCATACGCCATAGGCCAAGTGTGAAGCGTCACAAGGTTGAGTGTCTTCTGCTTCTTCCCGAGCTTGACCTTGTACCACGAGGCTCCATGACAGACAATTGTATCGGCATTTCCCGTGATAAGCTTCTCTGCCTCCATCGGATAGCGCGAGGTAATGAGTTGCGGATAGTTGTCGGGATGAGCACTCAAGTAGACGTAGCCGTGGCCATAACGCTCGGCCAACCTGCGCCAACGTGCCAGGCACTCCTCCTCCGTTTCCCTCTCGCTCTTGTCAGAGTTCGTCACGTACAACTTCTGAGCCTCGCACCACACGCATATATCGGGCTTCTGTGCCGACACCCAGTCTGTAAAGCGCTTGTAGTCGTCGGTCTGGCCGTCCCACATACCGTTCTGTATGTTCCAATAAAGCAGATTCAAGGTTCCGTCATCCTCTTTTCGAGCACGACCCGTCATGGCTCCCACCAAAAACAAGACAAGGAAAAACAATCTCAATTTCATAGTACAACATATTATAAGGTTAATGATTCAGGCAATAATTTTGAGTCTTTACAGGTATTTACGGACGATGGCATCGGTCTTCTCCCATAGCTCGTGCATCTGCTTGTGATGAGCGAACTTGTCGCCAACATCGATGATACGGCCGGAGCGATTGAAGGTGCCTGTCTGTGTGGCTTTGTCCTCGTCTAATAGAAGGCGGATAGCCGTGTCGGCTCCTTGTCGAGGAGTGCGGATGAAGGGCCGGAAGAAGATGTCGGTCAGCGGGTCGATGAAGTTGTGCATACGGATGATGTCGGTCGAGACGATGCCCGGGTCGGCAGCATTGACCGTGATGCCTTTGTCCTTTAGTCGCTCTGCAAGGTCGAAGGTGAAGAGGGTTAGCGCCAGCTTTGAATTGCTGTAGATAGGAATACGCCAGAAGCTTCCCTTTCTGCCACGCTGGAAGAAGTCGGGGAAGTCCAAATTCCCTACCCTATAAGTCAACGATACCATATTCACGATGCGGCTTCCATTTCCCATCAACGGCTGCAAAAGACGGGTAAGTAGGTAAGGACCTACATAGTTGACCTGCACGGTTCGCTCCATGTTGTCTTGTGTGATGTGGAGTCCCGTCTCGAGTGTTCCCGCATTATTCATCAGGAGGTCGAGGTGCTGGAAACGCGCCTTTATCTGGTCCGCAAAACGACGAACGGAACTGAGGTCAGCAAGGTCGATACCAACGACCTCGACATGCTCGTTGCCCGTCGCCTTAACAATAGCCTGTCGCCTCTCTTCTGCTGCTTCAGGACTATGGCACGCCATGATAGTATGAAAGTCTTTGCCAGCCACGGCCTTCGCTTCCTCGAAGCCCATGCCTGTGCCTGCTCCGGTTATGATGGCTAACTTCATTGGTTCTGCTCCCTTTCTATACGTTCGATTTCTTTTACCAAGTCTTGAGGAAGTTGCTCGTGAAGATGCTGATGACATGCCATCTCCAAAGTGTACATCCTGCCGATGCAGTAGTTGCTATGCCTGCAGCCACAACGATGATGGGGGTCTTCTTTGAGTCGGTTCACGAAGTCCGGCTCGTTGAGAAGACTGCGTGCCATCTGCACAGCCTCAAAGCCATGCCCCAACACCTCGTTTATCTTGTCGCCACACACCAAACCGCCTACATAGATGAACTTCATGTCGGGCAAGGCCTCGCGGAACTTCAAGGCATCTTCAAGGAAGAAGGCTTCCTTGTAATGAACAGGCTTTGTCATGATGTTCCTGACGAGTGGTTTGCACGAACGGATGCTGTATTTGAGCCAAGGATCTGTCATATAGTGCGTCATGGTCTGCAGAGGCAGTTCGCCTCGCATCACGTACATCGGTGTAGCGCTCACCAGTCCGCCGCTCAACACGATGGCATGGACGCCAAGCTCCTGCAGGCGACGGGCAACGGGGATGCTGTGATCCTCGAGCGAGATGCCATGCTTCAGGCCGTCTCGCATGTTCATCTTGCACACGACGGCTATGTCGTCCCTTGCAGCCTTCATGACTTCCTCCACACAAAGCGTCATGAAGCGCATCCTGTTCTCAAGCGAACCGCCGAACTCATCCTTACGATGATTGAAGAAAGGATTTAGGAACTGGTCGATGAGATAACCATGTCCGCAATGTATTTCCACCTCGTCAAAGCCTGCCTCGCGAGCCAAGTTGACTGCCTCGCCGAACTTTTTTGCCAGCTCTGGCAGCTCGTCCCGACGCAGTCCGCGAACGATGGTAGGGCTGTAGAGATTGAATCCGTTGCAAGCTCCCACGGGAATGCAGCCGCAGATGGCTTTGTGGCTCATGTTGCCACAATGCCCCAACTGGATGCCCGCCGCAGCGCCTTCCTTGTGGATGCCGTCGGTGAGGCGGCGCAGACCAGGCACAATCTCCTTCTTCATCACAAGCTGGCGGTCGAAACTCAAGCCACTTTCCGTCACGGCAGCATAGGCCACAGTCGTCATCCCCACGCCGCCCCGAGCCACGCTCGTGTGGTAGTCGTAGAGCATCTCGCTGGGTTCGTGCCCGGGACACATGCTCTCGAAGGCCGCGCTCCTGATGGTTCTATTCCTTAAGGTAAGCGGCCCGATGTGTGCCGGATCGAAGATTTTATTTAGTTCACAGTCCATAGTCCATAGTTCATAGTTGTGAAAGCACCTGATGGCCTCAACTTTCAATGTTTACTTATCATTTGTCAATAAACGAAAGGAATGATGCGTTTACGCTTTCCCAAGGCTTCTTCGCCAAACTCCTCCTTATATCTATTATATATAGCGTGGGCGCGTGGCACGAGATTGGCTGCCGTCCAGATCGGGAACACCCACGCCGCCAAGGTTCCTGCCGCGATGGCAAAGCCGGTCCACTCTATGATTTCGCCCAGATAATTGGCCGCCGTCACATAGCGATACATGCCTTTCTGAGGGAGATAATGCTGCGAGTCGCCCGGCTTGCGAAGGTGACGAATCACATGGTCCGAGTGGAGATTGATGGCCATCCCTATGAGGAAGAGCAAGATGCCTGCCATCGCGTTCCACCGAAGCAAGTAGGAAACGCCTTGCTCAAAGTCAGGATTGGGGAACCAGTAAAGCCCTCCGCCCTGAATCACGCCGTTGATGACGTTAAAGAGGATGCCCATGAGCATGATGACGACTGGCATCTTGCTCTGTCCTTTCAGCAGAAAGGGGAAGACAAGGCTACGCTGGAAGTAGTGCAACTCAAAGAGCCCGAAGAGTACCAGCTGCGGCAAGTGCCACTTCAAGGGCGAGAGGCTCCATATTGCAAACATGACAAGGAAGACAGGAAGCTCCATCAGCACCCAAGCCAGCTTGTTGTTGATGCTCCATCCCCACCGTTTCGTGCGGAACAGCCCGTAGCCTGCCGTCACGAAGTAAAGGCTGGCAAAGACCACGACAGCCAGCACCACCATGCAATAAATCAAACCATTAAAGAAACTTTCATTTACCATTTTGCAAATTACCATTAGTGCTGCAAAGATACTTATTGGGGCTCGAGATGAAGGACGAGATATTCCGATTGAGTACCAACGCGAATCTTCGGTCCCCAAATGCCAAGACCACTACTGATATAGTAACGCGTCGTGCCTCGCGAGTAATGCCCCCACGACTTCTCGTACATCGCATCTGTTATCCACGAGATGGGCCACACTTGTCCGCGATGAGTGTGACCGCTGAACTGGAAGTCGATGCCGGCATCTTCCGCTTCCTTCAGGTCGAAAGGTTGATGGTCAAGAAGTATGGTGAAGACCCTCGTTGTGTCTGTCAACTCTGAGAGCGGCAAGCGACGACGATTGCTTCTATCGTTCCTGCCAATGACGCTAACGCCATCAATGTCAATTCTTTCGTCTTTAAGCAACTTAATACCTGAGGCCTCGAAGAACGCCTCTGCATTCTTCACGCCGCTGAAATACTCGTGATTGCCAAGCACAGACAGTATGGGAGCCTTCAATCGACGAAACTCTTCGGCATAATCTCCCTCGAATAACGGACGGGTGCTGCTGTCGATAATGTCTCCGCCAATAAGCACAAGGTCGGGCTGCTCTGCATTGAAGAGGTCAATCCAACGTGCAAGCTCAGCTCTTCGATTGTGGTAGCCAATGTGAAGGTCGCTGGCAAAGACGATGGTCAAAGGTTTCTCAAGCGGCTTAGACGTGCGGACGGTCAGTTCCTCACGGTATTTGTGTCTGTAATGAATGTTGCCTGCCACCATGATTGCAGCGACAATTCCGATGATAAAACACAAGCCAAGCACGCTGTTATTTAGGAATGTCTTTGGCAGGAAACAACAGAGTGTCAGCACGTCTGCCGCGATGAAAATTATCAGCAAATAAAGGAAAACGATTAGCCATGTATAGCTAACTTCGTAGAGAAGCGTCGCGACAGGCACGGGGAAACGTTCCGATGCAAACAGGCACACGAAGGCACTCGCCATCCAAAGCAAGAAAAGCGCTACAACGAGAAGCTTCGCGAAGTTTCCGAAGGGCGTAATCCGCCACAGATGCCAGCTGACGTATGCCACGCCTGCCAACAGAGTTATCAGTACTGCGACAAATATAGTTTTCATGGGAAACGCGTTTTGCTTAATGCCGTCGCATCTATCGGTCCGTGATACTTGCCGCCACGGTGTTGCTTACCACAGAGCGGAGACGAACCGTAGAGCCGCCTTCGTCGGGATGAACTGAGTTCGTGAGCAGAATAACGCTGCAATCTAACTCAGGATCAATGACGATGCCGGTTCCCGTAAAGCCTGTGTGACAGATGGTTTTCTCGGAGAAGAGGTCACCATTGCACGAAGCATAGGCGCTATAATTGTCCCAACCGTAAGTGCGACCAAAGTCTTTGGCAAAACTAGGCACAGTTCGCACGAGTTGAGCAGTCTGCTTGCTCATGATGCGCTTGCCGTTCCATGTGCCTTCATTCTGCAGCATGGCACAGAGGATAGCAATGTCTTCTGCCGAACTGAAAAGGCCTGCGTTACCGCTGATGCCGCCATTCATGATACGGGCAAGCGGGTCGTGAACCATACCACAAAGCACGCTGTCGGCTCCTTGTTTCGTTGTGGGAGCCACGATGCTACGCCAGTCCTCACCTTTTGGCATCAAGGAAGCCCAGCAAGGTTTGTCTGTATTATGCCAAACTCCGTTCTCATCGGGGGCGCAGGGAATGTAGTCGGTGTGGTTCATACCAAGCGGCTCGAAGATGTGGCTGCGAGAAAAGTTACGGAGAGACATGCCGCTGGTCTTCTCGATAATGCGCTGAAGGGTGATGAAGTTCAGACAACTATAGCGGAAGCCCTTGCCTGGTTCGAAGCCACGCTTCATGTGGGCAATGTGTTCGATGCAAGCATCGGGATCAGGCGTTGCATTAGGATTAGGAGAATAATAAGCCGGTAAGCCCGAGGTATGCGTCATTAGGTGGTGGATGCGGATGGTTGTCGTTTCGCCCGACTCGTCCTTCCAGTCCTCGAAGCCTGACACATAGCGGTTCACGGCATCGAGCATCCGGAACTTTCCCTCTTCGCAAAGGATGAGAGCGGACAGAGCTGTTGACATCGCCTTGCTGCACGAAGCCATGTCGAAGATGGTGTTGGTCGTCATAGGCTTGACTTCTGGCCATACTTGCCGGTTGCCGTAAGCTTTCAGGTAAGCCATCTTGTTGTGCCGCACAACTGCCAGCACAGCACCGGGAATGTCACCTTGCCTGATAGCTTCTTCAATAATCGAGTCCGCCTTGAGCAGCTTCTGCGAGTCCATTCCCACCTTCTCCGGCCGCACATGTTTCAGGTGCTGCGCATAAAAAGGTGTAAGGGTGAAAAGGTAAAATAGTAAAAGTAGAAGTTTCTTTGCCATAGCTCTTGACATTTTTCTCTGCAAAATTACGAATAAGCAAAGACAATACAAAATTAGTTGCGAAGAAAAGAGCATATCTCCAAATAAAGCGAAAGAGAAAGCCTTGCAGGAGGAGTCTAAACGCTGCATACTGAATTGAAAAGCAACACATGTTATGCTTAAAAACTTGGCACGCCTAGTTTACCAATTAACCACGTCTAAATTTCAATTTAGCCACGCTAAGTTTGCCAACTTGACTGGCCTTGTATAAAAACGAAGCAGGCTCCCGTTTTGGGAGCCTGCCTTCTTTTCAACTTTTCCTTTATCCGCCAAAGTTGTCGAAGCGAATCATGTCGTCCTCTACGCCGAGAGAGTGCAAGAGGTCGAGCACGGTCTTCGCCATCATTGGAGGTCCGCAGAGATAGTACTCGCAGTCCTCGGGTGCCTCGTGAGCCTTGAGGTAGGTGTCGCCCATGACGGGTGCCACGAAACCCGGAGTGTACTTGATGCCTGCTGCATCGGCCTTCGGGTCGGGACGGTCCAAAGCAAGATGGAAGTGGAAGTTGGGGAAGTCCTTCTCGAGCTGCAGGAAGTCGTCGAGGAAAGGAATCTCCTCCAGAGCACGTGCGCCGTAGAAGTAGTGCATGGGGCGCTGACGGTCTTCGTCCTTCACGCCATGACCCTTCAGCATGTGCATGATCTGAGCACGCAAGGGAGCCATACCGGCACCACCGCCAACCCATATCATCTCACGACCTGTGCCGTACTGCGGACGGAACTCTCCGTAAGGACCGCTCATGATGACCTTGTCGCCGGGCTTCAGCGAGAAGATGTACGACGAAGCGATACCCGGGTTGACGTCCATGAAGCCAGGACCTTGCTCCTTCGGCTTGAAGGGAGGCGTAGCAATGCGGACATTGAGGGTGATGATGTCGCCCTCGTCGGGATAGTTGGCCATAGAGTATGCGCGGATGGTTTCCTGCGGGTTCTTGCACTTGAGGGGGAACAAGCCAAACTTCTCCCAAGCAGGAAGATAAGTGTCGCCAATAAGGCTCTTGTCGAAGTCCTTGTCGTAGTCGATACAGTCGAATGCAGGAATCTTGATCTGTGCGTAAGAGCCGGGCTCGAAGTCCATGTGCTCGCCTGGAGGCAGAGCCACCTTGTACTCCTTGATGAAGGTTGCCACGTTCTTGTTGCCAATCACGGTGCACTCCCATTCCTTTACGCCCATTACTGAATCGTCAACCTTAACCTCAAGGTCGCCCTTGACTTTGCATTGGCAACCGAGACGCCAATGGTCCTTGATTTGCTTGCGTGTGAAGTGGCCTTTCTCAGAGTCGAGAATCTCGCCACCACCAGCCGTTACCTGCAGCTTGCACTGTCCGCAAGAGCCCTTGCCGCCGCAAGCCGAAGGCAGGAAGATACCTTCCTGGCTCAACGTGCTCAGCAGAGAAGCACCCTGAGGAACAGAGAGCGTGTCCTTGCCGTTGATTGTTACATTCACATTGCCACTTGGCGACAGATAAGCCTTCGCAACGAGAAGGATTGCCACCAGTATCATAATAATAGTAAGGAATACTCCTATACTGGTTAAAACCAAATTCATATCCATATTCTGTTCCTCCTATTATTAGATGTTAAGACCAGAGAAGCACATGAAAGCAAGTGCCATCAGACCAACTGTGATGAATGTAATGCCGAGACCCTGCAGGGGCTTGGGAACGTCGGTGTAAGCCATCTTTTCGCGAATGGCAGCAAGGCCAACGATAGCCAGCAGCCAACCGATACCGGAACCAAGTGCATAAGCAATGGCATCACCGAAGCCGCCGATGAACTGAGCATTGGTGGGCTCCATCGTGACGCGCTGCTGCATGAACAGGCTGGCACCCATGATGGCGCAGTTTACTGCAATCAGAGGCAAGAAGATACCGAGAGAAGCATAGAGCGACGGACTGAAGCGCTCCACAATCATCTCCACCAACTGCACGATGCCGGCAATGACGGCAATGAACAGGATGAAGGCGAGGAAGGTCAGGTCAACACCAGCCACAATGGCATCAGGACCGAGAACGTAGGTCTGCAAAGCATAATCGACTGGCACAGTAACGAGCAGGACGAAGGTCACTGCAACGCCAAGACCAAGAGCTGTCTTCACATTCTTGGATACTGCAAGGTAAGAGCACATACCCAGGAAGAAGGCGAATATCATATTGTCCACAAAGATGCTGCGGACAAAGAGAGAAATCATGTGATCCATACTACTTTACCTCCTCTTTATTATAAGCACGATGTGCCCAGATTACTAAACCTACGATAATCAAACTCATGGCGGGCATCACCATCATGCCGTTGTTCTGATAACCTGCGTCGTACATGAACTGCGGAATGACGTTGTAGCCGAAGAGTGTGCCGAAGCCGAAGAGCTCGCGAACGAAGCCTACGATGACGAGGATGGCAGCATAGCCGAGGCCATTGCCAATGCCATCGAGGAACGAAGGCCAAGGACCGTTCTGCATAGCGAAAGCTTCGAGACGACCCATCAAAATACAGTTGGTGATAATCAAGCCTACATAGACACTCAGCTGCACGCTCACGTCATAAACATAGGCCTTGAGCAGCTGGCTCACGATTGTCACAAGCGCTGCCACAACCACAAGCTGCACGATGATGCGGATGCGATTGGGAATGGTCTTGCGCAACAGAGATATAATCACATTCGAGAATGCCGTGATAACCGTCACACTGAGTCCCATCACGATAGCGGGCTTCAGCTGACTGGTTACAGCCAATGCCGAACAAATGCCGAGAACCTGTACGGCAATAGGATTGTTCAGGTTAAGGGGGTTAGTGAATGCGGCTTTATTCTCGTCAGAAAACAATTTACTCATATTCTTTTCCTCCTTCTTTCTTATTGTTTAACATCCTCTTCGCAAACATTGGGGCACTCAGCCTCTTCCTCTACGGGTTCGCATGCTGCTGCACCACCGAGGAATTCCTTGTAAGCGGTAAGGCCATCCTTCACCATTGCGGCAACACCGTTGCTGGTAAGTGTTGCACCGGTCACGCCGTCCACCTCGAACTCACTTTGAGCAGCACCAGCCTTTGTGACTGTGAGAGCGACATTTCCGTCCTCACCAAAGATGGGCTTGCCGATGAACTGGTCTTGGAACCACTTCTCGCCGATACGGGCACCGAGACCAGCAGTCTCGCTTTCGTGGTAGAAGTAAGTGCCGAGCACTTTGTCCTTCGCCTCATTCACAGCGATGTAACCCCAAAGGCCGCCCCAAAGACCACGACCTACAACAGGAAGCACATAAGCAGGTTCGCCGTTGGCTGTTGTGCCTGTGAAGACGTGAAGCTTGCCTTCCTTGATGAGAGAGCCGTAAGTAGTATTGAACTTCTCCTCGTAAGGCTTCAGTTCGCCTGCTTCGAAGAGGTTGTCCTTCACCTTCTCTTCATAGACCTTAGCCACATCGATGGTAGCCTTGTCGTAACCGAGAGCTGAGAGAATCTGTCCTTTCGTATCGTTTGCCACGTTGGCGTCCTGTGTCTCCTTCAAAGCAGAAGCCACGAATGCCAGCAAGAAGGCAACGATGATAACCATTACTGCTGCATAGCAGAAGGTATATACATTTCCGTTTGTATTCAGTTTCATATCGTTGTCCTCCTTACTTTACTGTGGCGCGCTTAGCACGCATGTTAATGTTGCTCTGTACGAAGCAGTAGTCGATAAGACTTGCAAAGAGGTTCATCAGCAGGATAGCCAGCATCATACCTTCGGGATAACCCGGGTTGAGGACGCGAACCAGAACTGCGATAAAGCCGATGAGCAGGCCATAGACGTACTTGCCACATTCTGTACGACAGCTTGTGACGGGATCGGTTGCCATGAAGACTGCACCGAAAGCGAAGCCGCCAAGAACGAGTTGCTCGTACCATTGAATCTGAGTCAAGCCGAGAGCTTGCATGAGATAGCCTGTTGCAGCACCGCCAACGAAGACGCTCAGCATGGTCTTCCAGCTGGCTATGCCAGTCCAAAGCAGCAGCAAGCCGCCAAGAGCGATGGCTATCACGCTGGTTTCACCAATGCAACCAGGAATAAGACCTGTGATGGCATTTTGAATCTGGTCGGGTGTAAAGCCTTGGAAGCCTGCCTGAGCTGCCTCGCCAAGAGGTGTGGCTGCTGTGTAGGCATCAGTAGCCTTGTAGCCAAGACCGAGGATTGTGTCCTGAGCGACCCAAACCTTAGCGTCGCCTGTCATAGCTGAAGGATAGCTGAAGAACAGGAAAGCACGGGTGATGAGGGCAGGATTGAAGATGTTCATACCAGTTCCGCCGAAGATTTCCTTAGCAAGAATCACGCTGAAAGCAACGGCGATGGCGAGCATCCAAAGCGGACAAGTGACGGGCACAATCATGGGAATGATGATGCCGGATACAAGGAAGCCTTCCTGGATTTCCTCGTTCTTCCATTGAGCGACCGTGAACTCGATGCCGAGACCAACAACATAGCTGACAATAATCTTAGGCAGAACGGCCAGGAAGCCGTACCAGAACATGCCCCAGAACGTAGCATCGCCCAAATGACCTGTAGCGAGAGCGTTCTGGTAACCCACGTTATACATACCGAAGAACAGAGCTGGCAGCAGAGCAATCACCACGAGACTCATGATGCGCTTGCTGTCGATAGCATCGTGGATGTTCACGCTACCTACGCGGCTGGTTGTGTTCGGAACGAAAGCAAACGTCTCGAAACCGTCCACCAACGAGCGGAAAGCGTGGAACTTGCCACCTTCCTCAACGTAGGGATGTATGTTATCGAATAGTTTCTTTATTGGATTCATAACAATATAAATAATGTATTAAGCATTTTCCTTTCTGAGGATGTCCAACCCTTCACGTACGATGCGCTGCAACTCGAGCTTCGAGCTGTCCACGAACTCTGCGATGGCGAAGTCCTCGGGAGCAACCTCGTAGATGCCCAGAGCTTCCTGGCGGTCGATGTCTCCTGCGATGATGGCCTTCACGAGATAGCCCGCGTAGATGTCCATCGGGAACACTTTGTCGTACTCACCACTCATGATCATGTGACGTTCGCCGCCTTTGACGCGTGCATCGATGACGTATTCCTTCTTCTTGCCCAAGAGCCAGCTGAAATAGCTGCGATGGGTCGAGAAGGTGTTGAAGCGTGGCATGATCCAGCCCAACATTTCGTCTGCGTGGTCGCCTTCGGGAATGACGTTCACTTCGGTTGCATGTGCGCCGAGGAAACCTTCGGCACAGGTCTTGAGACCAGTCATCACGTTGCCGCTGATGATACGAGCACCTTCAGCATTAATCGTGCCGTCGAGGAGCGTTGTCAACTTCTGGCCGACCTTCACCTTGTAGTACTTGGGCGCCTTCACCTCGCTACCAGCAAGCGCGATGGTGCGGGTGAAATCGACTGTGCCAGTCTTCAAGAGACGACCCAGGAAGATAACTTCCTCGGCTCCGAGTGTCCAAACCACCTCGCCCTTGTTGATGGGGCTGACGTGATTGATTTGAACGCCCACATTTCCTGCAGGAGCGGGACCGTCGAAGATGTTCACTTCGCAGTCCTTTGCCTCGGTCAGAGCCTTAGCGCTCTGCTTTGCGCTCACGCCAAGATAAACCTTAGCGAGCTTTGCTAAAGCGGAAAGACCTGCCTGGAACTCAGCCTCCTGACCTTGGAGGACGTACTCGAAGTCCTGACTAAGCGGCATGCTGTTGAACGCACTCACAAAGATAGCCTTCGGAGCGTCATCAGGATTTGCCACCACATCATAGGGACGTTGACGCAGGAATGCGAACAGACCGCTCTCCATCATGAGTGCCTTCAGGTCACCCTTCGTGTCGAACTGGCGTGCTTCCTGCTTCTCGTCAGCCTTCACACGGATGCTCAGCAGTTTGCGACGGTCGCCGCGTTCCACCATGCTGACTGTTCCGCTGACAGGGCTCACGAACTTCACTTCGGGATGCAGCTTGTCAACGAACAAGGCATCCCCAGCCTTCACGGCATCTCCCTCCTTGACCACCACTTTGGGTTTCACGCCATAGAAGTCATCGGGCACGAGTGCATACTCGCCCGGACAACTTACTGTTGCGGTTTCCTTCGTGGCTTTGCCCTTGAGATTGACGTCGAGGCCTTTGCGTAACTTAATTACTTTTGCCATATCTGGGATTAATAAAAATGTTTGATTTCGCGGCGCAAAATTACAAAAAAAATGGAAGAAAAACGAAGATTGTACAATAAATTCCTTGAAAAGGAATGATTTCCGATGTTTTTCGACTCAAGTATTGCCTAAACGAACTATTTTATGTAACTTTGCAAATGATTTTACGCACTAAACTCTAACTCAAACAAACAACCATTAACCCTCAATACGCATGAAGAAAACATTTCTCCTAATTGCTTTCGCATCAAGCTCTTTTACCCTGAATGCCCAAGATATCCTCGTCAAAAAAGGTGGCGAAGTGGAAAATGTCAAAGTGCTCGAAGTCTCTCCGACTGAGGTGAAGTTCAAGAAGAGCAACAATCCAGATGGTCCCGTCTTTATTGAAAATCGTTCAAACCTCTACTCTATCAAGTACCAGAATGGTGAAGTTCAACTCTTCGAAGAAAAGGAGAAAAGCAAAAACACCGTGTCTTTACCTCCCTCAATATACGCTAATCCACCAAAATTCACACACGAAGCCGAGCTTTTTATCGGGGATGGATGGGGACTTGGCTATCAATTAAGGAAAGACTTCAATCAGTATGTGGGCTGGGACATCATTGGTGTGTCCTACATGACCCATTTCGAAAGTCCAGGAAATATTGGCCTGGTTAACATCAGACCTTTGGGTGTTAAGGCTTACACACCTGCTTACAAAGCCATTCGAGGCTATGCAGGCTTGAAACTTGGTTACTCTTTTGGGTACGAGAAATACTATTATAATGAATACTTCCACATTAATAATCAGACGTATTTCGAGACTCATTCCCGTTATGATACAGAGCATTTCTTCGGCCTAGACTTTAGTCTTGGCGTACAATTCCACAAAAACATTGCGATTGGATACAATCTGAACTACATTACAAATAGTGATGGAGGATTGGTAAACCACATGGCCAAGATTTCCTTCATATTCTAACTTTGTCAAGATTTTTGCAGAAAGTTGGCCTCGGAGAATGGCTTGTTTGCAAGCGAGACGAGCAAAGGGCGAATAGAATCGATTCTCCGAGAGCATAGACTTCGTTTGACAATCAACAACTTAGGGTAACGAGTGCATAAACATGACGGCATAAAGTGGGTGAGTTAGCGTGTTTTATGCAAGATTTCGACGTGTTAAGTTGGCAAAAACGACGTGTTAAGTCGGGCAAGTTAACGTGTTAAGTTGGCAAAATCGACGTGTGAACTTTGAAAACTTAATGTGTGAAGTTGGAAAGCCCTCCACTTTGAGGCTGCAATTTCGACATTTCAGAAAAATCTTTACAATATTTTGAGTCATTTTACAAGAGCTGAAAAGGCGGTTTTTGTAAAAGGTTTTCCTCGCTATGATGACTCATATCCTTTGTCGTCGGATTACAAATCCGACGAGACAACAGCGTATTTCACCCTGCGAAACGACGTTTTTTACTTTCAATTTATTATTTTTGAATTTATTCATTTTGAATTTTGAATTTAACATCGTATCTTTGCAAATTGAAACACATAACACAGCCCGCTCATCAAAGCACTTAAATACATATTCCGCATCCTCGTTGGTCTGCTGGCAAGCATTTACCTGGCCTTGCTGATTCTGACGTCCTTACCCGCCTTCCAAAGCTGGAGTGCTGGGCTGGCGTCGCGCATGTTGTCGGATAAAGTGAAGAGCGAAGTCAGCATCAACAAGCTGAAAGTGAATATGTTGGGACGCGTCATCCTGGACAATGTGAAACTATACGACCGCCGAGACACCTTGATGCTCCAAGCCTCTCGAATCGCTGCGAAAATCGATTTTATGCCCCTCATCGAGAAGAAAATCCGCATAAGCGGGGCGCAACTTATCGGCGCGAAAGCCAAGATCTACAAGGACGGCGACGAGCCCTTCAACTTTCAGTTCATCGTGGATGCTTTCTCGAAAGAGGACACGACCTCTTCCCCACTCGACCTCCAAATAGGAGCTTTGGTGGTTCGACGTGGAGACTTGCATTTCGACCTGCTCGACAAACCCAGAAACACCAGCAAGTTCGACCCGAACCACTTGCATTTGAGCGACTTAAGCTTGACGGCCAAGGTGCATTTCATCAAGCCGGATTCGCTCTCGCTCGACCTCAGGAACCTCTCTTTCGCTGAACAAAGCGGGCTTCGACTGCAGAAGTTGGCCATCGAAGCAGAGGTTGGAAAGGAGAACGCGACCGTTCGAAATCTCAAATTAGAACTGCCAAACTCATCCATAAACCTCGCCAAAGTCAATGCTAATGCAGGTTTGCAGTCCTTCAAAGAAAAGGGAAATCTGGTGAACAGTTTGGTCGTGAATGGTGATTTGAACGGCTCTGTCAGTCCTCGCGATTTGGCTTGTTTCGTGCCGAAACTGGCGAATTTTGGCGACATCATTAATTTGAGCACCGAAGCCAAGCTGGCAAATGGCATTTTGAGGCTGCCCAACTTTTCCGTCAACGACAATCGGGGCAACCTCTCTCTCTCTTCAAATGTCACGATTCAGGACATCGAGCATTCACCAGCCGTGTTTGCAAACATCGAAGAACTCAGGACTGGAGCGGCTTTGCAGCAGTTCGTGACGGAGAATCTGCAAGGTCAGGCAAAGGAACTCAGCCCAATCCTCACCCAACTGGGGAGCACGAAATCGAGGGGCACAATTGCTTGGCAGAACAAGCATTTGCAGGTAAATCTGCTGACGGAAAGCGAGCAGGGAACGGTCTCGATTGACGGCGCTTTGCAAGACATGCAGTTAATCGATGCGAAAATTGCTGCCACGAACGTCAATCTGGGGCAACTGCTCGACCTCAAAGGCTCAATGCTCAATGCTCAATGTTCAATGGAAACGAGCGTTGTAGGCAGTCTGCCAAGCAAGGGCAAGCAGGCAAAACTCTCGGCAAAGGGCTTGCTTAAGAGCCTCATCCTCAAGGGTTACGAGCATCGGAACATTCCGTTTGTCGTGAATTTGGATGGCAAGAACATCGATGGCGAAGTGAAGATTGACGAACCCAACGGGACGGCTCATGTGAACCTTCAAACCGCTATGAATCAAGGCAAACGTTCCTTGAAGTGCCAAGCCCTGCTGGAGGACTTCGCGCCACACAAGATGGGGCTCACGAAAAACTATGAGGGCGAACGCTTCAGCGGCACTATCGATGCGGACTTCAACGACCTGAGCCTCGACAACATGCAGGGCAAACTGCTGCTCGGCGACCTGACCGTCGATTCGGACGACAAGGGCAGGCTCAACTTGGGCGATGTTGTGCTCGATAGCGATGTGGAGGACGGGACGCAGCACCTTGTCGTGGAAAGCGATTTCCTCAACGTCAGAGCCGATGGCAACGTGAACTGGAAGACACTTCCGGCTTCCCTCTCGCAACCTTTGAGACAGAACCTGCCCAGCCCCTTCACGACGAACGAGAGCCGCAGACAAGCCGATGGCAACGACTTCCGCTTCCATGTTCAGGTTCAGGACACAGCCATCGCCAACCGTTTGCTGGGCACAAACCTTCGCTTGCCGGCACGAAGCACTTTCGAGGGCACGATAAGCGACGCGATTGGGCAGATTGCCTTGCAGATGCACATTCCCAAACTGGAGTTTGCCGGGCAGGAGTTGCAGAACATCGACTGCAGAGCCGAGAGCAACAACGCAGCCATTCAGGCCAGCTTGCAAGGGGAGCGACTCGTCAAAGGGAAGCCTGTAGAGGTCAATCTCGATGCTTATGCGAAGGAAGACAAAGTGACGTCGAGACTGCGTTGGGACAACAAGGGAGCCATCTCGAACAGCGGCGACATCAGCATTACGGGACTCGTTCGGCGCGACCTTGCCGACAAACCTGCCATCGACGCCAAAATCAACAGGTCGAACATCATTATCGGCGATTCCGTTTGGAGCATCAAGCCTGCCACCATCAAGTATCACGACAAGGTGGTCGACGTAGAAGGGCTCTCCATCAGTCAAGCCAAGAAACACATCAACATTGGCGGTCGCGTCTCCGACCTTGCCTCCGACACTTTGAGAGCCGAACTGCAGGACATAGACATCTCTTACATCATGGACCTCGTGAACTTCCACAAAGTGGATTTCGACGGCCTTGCAACGGGCAGCATCTATGCCACTTCGCTCATGAAAGAGCCTTTTGCCGATGCTTTCCTGCAGGTCAAGAAGTTCACCTTCAACGAGGCAGACATGGGCGACATGGACCTCTATGCCAATTGGGGCAAGCAGGAAAGGGCCATCATGCTCGAGGCAGACATGCGCGGACCATTGCCAGAACACCGCACACAAGTGCTGGGCACCATCATTCCGGGCAATGGAATGGAAGACGGACTGAACCTCAACATCCAAACCAACAAGATAGACCTGTCGTTCCTCAACAAGTTCACGAAGAACATCTTCCGCGACCTTCAGGGACGAGCCTCGGGTTGGACACGCGTCTTCGGTCCTTTCAAGTTCGTCAACATGGAGGGCGAGATGTTCGTCAACGAGTTTAAGACGCACGTCTTGGCAACAGGAACGGACTATCACCTTGCCGGAGACAGCGTCATCTTAAGGCCTGACAACATCTGGATTCGTGGTGCACGCATCTACGACTACTTGGGAATGCCAGGCATGACCGAGCATTTTGCCACGGTGGACGCACATTTGATGCATCACGACTTCAAGGACTTCGGCTTTGACGTCAGCATAGATGCCCACAACATGCTCGGCTACAACTTCCCGACACAAGGTGGCATGAGCTTCTTCGGCACAGTCTATGCCGATGCACAAGTGCATCTGAGCGGCGTTCCGGGCAACGTAAACATCGACCTCGCTGCAACACCCATGCCCGGTACCACTATCAACTACAATACGGCAACTACGGGAACGGTTAGCGAATCCGATTTTATAACGTATAGCCCCCCACCAACCTCCCCCGAGGGGGAGGGACAGAAAGTCTCCCCTCGGGGAGATTTAGAGGGGGCTGCAGGGGCCTCTACCGACCTTCGCATCAACTTCGACATCAATGCCAATCCGAATGCTCAGATACGCATCCTGATGGACCCTGCAACTGGCGACAACATCTCGCTTTATGGCAATGGACGGCTTCGGGCAAGCTACTACAACAAAGGCCGCTTCCAGCTCTTCGGCACATATCGCACCACGGAAGGCAACTACCGCATGTCCATTCGCGACGTCATCCGCAAAGACTTCACCTTCCAGCCCGATGGAACCATCGTTTTCGGTGGTGATGCCATGCAAGCAGCACTCAACCTGACGGCCAAACACACGGTACCAAACGTTTCGCTCGACGACCTCTCGACCACAGGACTTGGGCTCTCGAACACTCGCGTCGATTGTATCATGAACATTGGCGGTTTTGCGAAAGAGCCCGTCATCACTTTCGACTTCGACATTCCCAATGCAAACGAGGACGAGAAACAGATGGTGCGGTCCATGCTGAGCAGCGAGGAGGAGCGAGACATGCAAGCAATTTATCTGCTTGGAATCGGCAGGTTCTACAGCTACGGCAGCTTCATCGACAAGAAGCAAACGCAAGGCGGACTGGCGGTAAACTCCGTCTTGAGCAGCGCCTTGAGTTCGCGCTTCAACCAAATCATGTCGCAAGCCCTTGGCGGAACGGGTTGGACGTTCGGCACAAACCTTCGAACGGGCGAAGAGGGTTGGCAAGAGCTTGATGCAGAGGCACTTGTGAGCGGTAAGATGCTAAGCGGCAGACTCCAGTTCAACGGCAACTTTGGCTATCGCGAGAACAAGTACAAGATGAACAGCAACAACTTCATCGGCGACTTCGACATCCAATACCGCCTCTCACCACGCAGTCCGTTCTCGCTGAAAGCCTACAATCAGACCAACGACCGCTACTTCACCCAGTCGTCGCTCACCACTCAAGGCATCGGCATCAAGTTCCAGCGCGACTTCGACCGCTTCAGGGAAATGTTCTACCGAAACAAGAAGAAGGACAAGAAGAAATAAGAAGTCGGGAAACTTTACTTTTCGCTTATTCGACTATAGGCCGGAGCCGACATGGGGCAGAAGTCCTTGTCGAGGAACTTGAAGTAGCCGGCAATGGCAATCATGGCGGCATTGTCGGTGGTGTAGCTGAAGCGCGGAATAAACACTTTCCAGCCGTAACGGCGAGCATAGTCGTGGAAGGCATTGCGCAAGCCTGTATTGGCTGAGACACCACCTGCCACAGCTACTTGCTTAATCTTCAAGTCCTTAGCAGCCAGTCGAAGCTTCTTCATCAAAATATCGACGATGGTCTTCTCGAGCGAAGCGGCAAGGTCTTCCTTGTGATGTTCGATGAAGTCGGGGTCGTCCTTTATCCAGTCGCGAAGGTTATAGAGGAAGCTCGTTTTCAGTCCGCTGAAGCTATAGTCGTAGCCAGGGATATTAGGTTTGGAGAAGGTAAACGCATCTGGATTGCCCTGACGCGCCAGCTTGTCGATAATCGGGCCGCCCGGATAGCCCAGCCCCATCACTTTCGAGCACTTGTCGATGGCCTCTCCGGCAGCATCGTCGATGGTCTGGCCGATGATTTCCATATCCTTGTAGCTCTTGACGAGAATGATTTGGCTATTGCCTCCGCTTACCAGAAGGCAGAGGAAGGGGAACTCTGGCGAAACGTAATCGTCGCCTTCGGTATGAATGAAGTGTGCCAAGACGTGGCCGTGAAGGTGGTTGACGTCAACCATCGGGATGCCCAACGAAGCAGCCAGTCCTTTGGCAAAAGACACGCCAACAAGCAGGGAGCCAAGCAGTCCGGGGCCTCTTGTAAAAGCAATAGCGCTCAACTGCTCCCTCTCTATTCCAGCACGTTTTAATGCAGCATCCACGACGGGCACGATGTTTTGCTGATGAGCACGGCTCGCCAGTTCTGGCACAACACCACCATAAGCCTCATGCACAGCCTGGCTGGCAGTCACGTTGCTCAACAAGATGCCATCCCTCAAGACTGCTGCGGAAGTGTCGTCGCAACTGCTCTCTATACCTAATATATATACCGCCATCTTAACTATAAACTATGAACTATGGACTATGGACTATGAACTATGGACTATGGACTATGAACTATGGACTATGGACTATGGACTATGGACTATGAACTATGGACTATGAACTATGAACTATGAACTATGAACTATGAACTATGGACTATGAACTATGGACTATGAACTATGGACTAGTGCGTCAGCACCTCCACTCCGTTTTCCGTCATCACGTACGTATGTTCCCATTGTGCGCTGTCCTCGCCGTCTTCGGTCAGGACAATCCAGTCTGTCTCGTCCTCAGCGTCGCCACAGACGTACCAGTCGCCGCCGTTTATCATGGGTTCGATGGTGAACGTCATGCCGGGGACGAGCAGCATGCCCGTGCCCTTCTTGCCGTAATGCTCCACATCGGGGTCTTCGTGGAACTGAAGCCCTACGCCGTGGCCGCAGAGGTCGCGCACCACGCTGTAGCCGTTCTTATGGGCGTGCTTGGCGATGGCGTTGCCCAGATCACCCACGAAAACATAAGGCTCATGGCAGACCTGCTCGCCTATCTTCAGGCACTCCCAAGCCACATCGACGAGTCGCTGGCGTTCGGGACTAGTCTTTCCGATAATGAACATACGGCTGGCATCGGCGTAGAATCCGTCCAGAATGGTCGTGCAGTCCACATTGATGATGTCGCCTTCCTCCAGGATATCGTCCTCGCTGGGAATGCCGTGACAGACCACATCGTTGATGCTGGTGCAGCAACTGTTGGGGAAGCCCTCGAAGTTGAGCGGCGCGGGGATGCCGCCGTGTTTCGTCGTGAAGTCATAGACGATGCGGTCAATCTCTGCGGTTGTCATGCCCTCGCGAATCTGGGCAGCCACAGCATCAAGGACCGCCGTATTGAGGACGCCAGCCTTGCGGATGCCTTCAATCTGTTCCTTTGTCTTAATGAGGCTTGGCGTAGGCACAAGTTTGCCCTTTGCCTCCCATTCCATGATTTTGAGGTCCATCTCCGTCGGCTCCAGTCCGGCCGGGACGAACCACCTTGGTTTCTTCTTATTCTTGCTGTTCATCGAGCGCTTTGTTGCAATTCGACTGCAAAATTACGAATTACCGAGCGAAATACCAAATTTATGGAGAAAAGAATTTGTGTCTCGTTTTCGCTTGTTGCTTTTCCACTTGCGAGTAAATCGCAAACTTAACTGCAAAGAAAAGAAAAAGAAAAGAGAGCCCCCATCCTATAGAAGAGAGCCCCCTATTGAGAGCTCTCTCCGATTTTTGCTTGTGATTTTTGTGATTTTGTGATTTTGTGATTTGGCGGTCAGATTAGCTTCTTGTAGCCGGTTTTCGTCTGCATTATCATCTCGCGCCCAATCAAACGCGAGAGATATTCATTTGCGTTCGACGGCTTTTTGCCTTGCTCCTCCAACGCTTTCTTCAAATCGTCGCGGCTGAATTCTTCTGGCAGCTGGTCGAGCAGACGGAACAGAGCGTTATTTCTTGCTACGCGGCTGGCGGCAATGTCCTGCTTCTTTGCGATGGCATCGTTTGCGCGTGCTGCATCGTTGATGGCGTCGCCGAACATGATGTACTGATTCAAGAACGCTTCGTTGCCGAACCAGCGTGCCATTGCCATACCGACGGCTGTCTCTTTGTTCCCTTCGAGGGCATACATCACTTGCGAG
>CACYYM010000026.1 GCA_902778625.1 uncultured Bacteroidales bacterium | reverse complement strand
GTCTTTCTCTCCATAGGCAAAGATGGCGGGCAGAGCTGTGGAGTCGTTGATGTAAGAGATTGGTGAGGCGATGAGCTTGATGCTGTCCATCTGCTCTGGCGTGAGCGAGGAGACGTCCATGTGCTCTCCTGTGCAAGCGAACACGAAGCCCTCCACTTCCTCCTGCTTTGGCTTGGCATTCTTGTCGTATGGGAACAGGACGCGGAAGTCTGCCGGTCCCACCTTGATGGCTGCGAACTTGATGGGGATGGGATGCTGACGCGAGTAGGCAAACATCATGGCGAGGTGCCCACCTGCTGATGTGCCGGCGATTGACATCTGGCTGATGTGGATGCCTTTCTCTTCGGTAAAGCTCTTGATGTGGCGGATGCAAGCCTCTATCTCGTCGAGCATGGTGAAGAGCGAGGTTCCCTCCTCATTCAGCAGGCTGTAGTTCATCGAGGCTGTAGCATAACCTTCCTGCACCCATTTGTTGCACTCCTTGTTGTGGTCCCACTTGTTGCCTGCTATCCACGAACCGCCATGTACATAGAGCATGAGTGCCAGGCTGTCCTTCGAGGCTGCATCATGGGGAAGGTACAGGTCGTAGGTGTTGTTCTTGAGGCTTCCGTAGGCAATATCCTTGTAGCGCTCTCCATACTCGTCGTGCCACTTTGGGCGGAGCACATACAGCGTGATGGCTCCGGCAATGGCGAGCAGCAATACTGCTCCCAAGAGGCAACCGCATCCTCTCTTTATCTTCTTATTCATCTTTTCAATATTTTACCTTTTCAACTTTTCACCTTTTCAATATTTTACCTTTTCAACTTTTCACCTTTTCAACTTTTCACCTTTTCAACTTTTCTATTTCATGGCTTGTTCTACTTCCTCGACTGTGATGCCGAGCTTTTGCATTTGTCCTACGAACTCGGGAAGCGTCTCCTGGAAGAATGCTTCGCGCAAGCTTTCGCGGACAGTCTCCTTGGCGCCTTGGCTGGCATAGTAGCCCATGCCGCGCTTGTTGAAGATGATGCCTTTCTGGCTGAGCCACTCGAACGAGCGCACCACGGTATTGACATTCACCTCCACCTCGGCCGCATATTCGCGCACACTGGGTAGTCGTTCTCCTTCGGGATACTTGCCCCCAAGTATCTCGTCGCAGATGCGTTCTGCTATCTGCAGGAAGATTGGTTTATGGTCTTTGAATTGCATAGTTCTTTTTTTTTATTAGTTATGAAGCAGTTTCTTCTTCATCTTCTCAAACTGCTCGACGAAGTTCTCGTAGCCATGCAGGCGGAGGTCCTCACAGACGCGATAGCCGTCGGGCGTGATGGTCTCGTAATGAGGAATGCCGTTGAACTCGAACATCTCTTGCAGACGGCTGAATTCGGCATTGGAGACGCAGACAGCTTCTTCGCCTGCCAGCCACTCGGCCACGTACTTCTTGTAAGCGTCGCTGCCGTCGGGGGTGCTCTCTTCTGCGATGAAGATGAGCTTCACGTCGTCGCGCTTAGCTATCTCGGCACGCAGTTCCTTGCTCTGTTGAATGGCTGTACGGCAAGGGCCGCAGCTCATGCCCCAGAAGTCGATGAAGAGAAACTTGCCCGGGTACTTGTCGGCGAGCGTCCTTATCATTTCAGCAGCAGGCGTATAGGGCAGCTGTGTGACCAGGTCCTTCTGTGAGAGCTTGCGGTCGCGGAACTGCTCGGCCTTCTGACGGAAGTAAGGATGCTTGAAGGCATCGAGGTAGAGCGGCATCATCTTGTCGAGCGTAGGCCAACCGTCGATGTTTCTTTGCTTCTGCTCCTCGGTCAGTTGGGTGTTGTTGAGCACATACTGGTAGGCAGCGCCATCTTCGCGGAAATTGTCGAAAAGGAAAGCAAAGTCCTTGTAAGCGCAAAGCTGTACCATCAGATTATTGTGGTCGTCGCCCATCAGGCCCTGCAGGGCAGCAAGGTAGTTTGTAAGATGCTCTGAGTAGCTTTCAAAGGAGATTACTAAGCTGCTTGTGGCAAGAGGTCTGGCGAACTCGATGCGGTTTTGCAGGAGATAGAAATGATAGCTGGCGAAGAGCAACGGATTGTCGAAGTCGATGCGCCGCAAGGGAGCGTAGGTTTCCGCGTCGCAATACTTCTTCCATTCCGCGCTGTCGAGTATCTCAGCACGCCCGAGGCTGTCGCACTTCTCGGAATTCACCAAGGCATCTGCTTGTTTCACGATGCAGCCCAGGTAGTCTTCACCGAAACGTGCCTGAGCGTCGGCAAGAGCCAGCTGCACTTCCATCGGCGTGTAATGCTCGCTGCGGATCAGCTTCTGCAGCTTTGCCATTACCATCTTCCATGTCATGTCGGCCACCTCGTTTGCCTCTTCAAACGTCCCCTCGAAATGCCACAGCGGGCTGAAACTACTCGCGAGTTCGTCCCAGTTGCGAAGCCATCGCTCCACGTCCTTGCTGCTGCCGTCCGAATAGACGCATTCGTACTGCCCGAATGAGTCTTTGCGCACCGTGACGTCGATGGTCTCGCCGGGACGGGCAAAGAAGGGGATTTCATGGAAGAGGATCTTAGAGTCAGTAGTATAGAACACTTGCTGCATCGGGTAGCTGGCAAGGAACTTCTTGCAGAACGTGCCGTCTTCGGCGATGTTGAGCACAAGGACTGTGCTTCGGTCGCTCTCGAAGACATCATTGAAGGAACATTTCATCGAGGTGAAGCCGAACTTCTCTGCATCATAGCCTTCGATGCGGCCTTTCAGCGTGATGGTGTCTGTCTTGAACCAATCGTCGGGCACCTTCCACGGATATGCTTCTGCGAGTTCCTGCATAGTCGGAGCATTCGCTATCTGGTTTTTGTAGTAGATGGCTAAGGCGCCAAATATTGCGACGATTACAGCTACGAGAGCAAGCGGGATGATGATAATTTTCTTTTTCATCTTCTTTATATTTTTTTTGAGTAGTCAGTAGTTAAGTAGTTAAGTAGTTAAGCCAATACCTTTTCTCGCCTGTAGTCGTCTGTAGCAAGCTGCCAAAACATTCGGCATAACTACTTAACTACTGACTACTTAACTACTTATTCTCACGGATTCCTTTTCGTTGTCAGTTGTGCACGCTTGTAGAGGCGATAGGTCAGGAGCCAGATGCCGATATAGACGAGGAGGCCTACGATGCCCACGCCGATTATGATGTTGTGGGCGTTTGCATCCATGATCCAGTTCATGAAGTCAATGACATTCTCCTCCGAGAAGAGCATGGTGCCGATGAAGAGCAGAACCAATGGCAGAACGGTCCAGAGAATGAAGTAGAAGAGGAATGTGATGGGAATGTTATACCGATACTTCCAGGCATTGAAGAGGCTGAAGCTCCTCGTGTAGCAAGCCCCCCAAATGAAGGCTGTCGTCATAATCTCATAGCCATAGTCCTCCATGAAGTCTTCGAATGCTGGGCTGTAATTGCGCAAATTGCTGAAGTCGCCCCAATAGTAGGTTGCCGTGAGGGACTGGATGTCGGCATTTGTTATCATCAGGCGGAAGAGGAAGTGCAGGAAGTCGGCCACCACTACGCCGCAGAAGAAGACCAGAGGCACACCAATCAGGATGACGACTGCATGCCAGACGAAGCGCTCCAGGTTCGTGGCAGGCAAGGTGAGTTCGCTGATGCGTCCCTGCTTGGTCAGGAGGTTGTGGAACATGTAGCCAGCCGAGATGACCGTGTAGGCGAGGCCAATCAAACTGATAGCCACGGCGAAACTCTCCACGTTGTCCGAGGTGTTGCCCATGAGCAGGAAGCCCTTCGTGAGCATGTTGTAGAGGTAGAAGAGAGCACGATGGGTGTGCTGATGAACGCCATCATCATGATGGCCGAACGCGTATAGAACTTGCTGTTGACGCTGAGGTCCCAGCGAGCCACATTTGCAAAACGCTTTATGCTAAACTGTTTCATCTTAAAGAAATTCAAAATTTAAATTCAAAATTAACTCCTCTGTTCCACCGTTTTAATGAACAACTCTTCCAGATTGATTGGTTCGTCCTTCTCCACGAGGGGTTCGTTGAGCAGCACCTTGTTGCGCTCGATGATGCAAACGTGGTCGAGCAAGAGCTCTACATCGTGAACCTGATGCGTGGAGATGATGATGGTCTTGTCCTCGCTCATGCCCTCAATCACCACCTTGCGGAACTGGCTTTTCGAGAGGATGTCCAGGCCGTTGGTGGGTTCGTCCATCAAGAGATAGCGCGTGTTCGACGCCAGGGCAATGCTCATATAGACCTTCTTCTTCTGTCCCATCGAGAGCTGCCCGAGGTTGATGTCCGTGCTCATTTCGAAGTTGGCGAGGCATTGCTTCAGCAGGTCTTCTGAGAAGCGGGGATAGAAGGGCTTGATGGCTTTGACGTAAGCAGAGAGCGAGATGGCTGGCAGGTCGTACTCCTCGGGCACGAGGAACATTTCGCTCAGCACCTCGGGACGGCGCAGAGTGGTGTCGATGCCGTCCACCGTGACTATTCCATTCTGCGGACGGAGCAAGCCCATCATTAAATATAATAATGTACTCTTGCCCGTGCCGTTCTTGCCCAGCAGGCCGTAGATGCCGCCCTTGTCGAACTGCAGCGAGAAGCCGTCAAGCACAACCTCCCTACTGTAGGCGAATTTGATGTTCTGAATGTTGATCATAACCTATATAAATTAAAGTTTAAAATTTTAAAAGTTCAATTGCGTGTTTCGGTGTAATAGTTAAATAGTACACTGCAAAAGTATGACGTTTTCACTATATACTCCAAATGATTTTGCGATTTTAACAAAACTTTAACACTTCTAGGGCAACATAAAAGACCTCATCAATCGGTATGCACTATTTCCGATTAAGAGTTGAGAGCGAAGAATATTCAGATGCATAAAACTCTTTGAATTTTAAAGCTTCGCAACAAACCACATAGAGCGCTTGTTTTTCGCTTTGATGAGATTTACATGTCGGCAGGATTTGAAGCGATTCTAGGGGCATTTACGGGCAAAACAAATCACTTCTGTCGCCAGCCAATACAATCTTCGGATGTAATGACAAACATAAATTTTCAAAGTCAAGCATCTTCCACCGAGAAAGTGAGAAAATGGGAAAATGGTAATACGACAGGAATGATTTTCATGTCGTCACGAGGCGGTAAGAATAAATAAGATAATTTTATATTATCTATTATTTATAATTATAATATAAGATTATTATTAATATATTATTAATTAATATAATTAAAACTCTATTAATAATCTTATAGTGCTGTCGTGTTTCCCACACACATACCCGTTTTCGCTTCCTGTCCATAAGACACTTTCCAACTTTCCAACTTTCCCACTTTCTCACCCGCACTGCCTCGAAAAACTTTCATTTTTGTATGAAAATAATTGCCAATTTACTTGCACAATTCAAGAATTTTTCGTACACTTTGTAGTGTCTTTAAGAGGTGAGCCCTAGGCTGCAGACAAGGGCAAAACGCGGCACAGCTAAAATGCCTTCCGCACTTTAGAAGTGCGCCTTGGTGCTAGAGCATCCAAGAACGAAGCACACTTAAGCGCGCAATTAAGCACGGTTAGTTCGGTCACGAAGCACGCCACGTTTCTATACCTGACACGTGAGAAAATGGAATTAAAAAGCGCCATCCTTGACTTAGGACAGCGCTTTCTTATTCTCTTGATTTCTAATTTCCTATTCCTTTATCTTCTTCAGGACGCAGGCAGTTCTGGAGGGAAGGTAGAGCCTGAGCCAGCCCTTGTTGTCGCGGGCAAGATGGTTGTCATAGACGGTATAGTGAATCATCTTGTCGTCGTTAAAGCCGTTGCCGCCAAAGTCCACATTGTCGGTGTTCAGGATGTACTCGTAGGCACCCTGCTCCACCATGAAGCCGTAGTCGCAGTAGCTGCTGAATGGCGAGAAGTTGAAGAAGAAGAGGAGGTCTCCGCGGCGGAAGGCAAACACCTGATCCCCGTCGTTGTGCCATATTTCGACCACGCCCTGCTTCTCGAAGCTGCGGTGCTTCTTCAGGGTCTTTACCATGGCCTGGTCGAAGTCGCCGAGATAGTGGTAGCAGAGTTCCTTGTTGTCGACGAGGTTCCACTGACGACGTGCGTACTTATAACTCCAGCCGTTACCTTCGCGCGGGAAGTCAACCCACTCGGGATGTCCCCACTCGTTGCCCATGAAGTTCAGATAGCCACCATTGATTGTGCCCAGAGTAGCAAGGCGAATCATCTTATGCAGAGCGATGCCACGATTGACGTTGGAGTTCTCGTCGCCTTTCTTGAAGTGCCAATACATGTCGCTGTCGATGAGACGGAAGATAATGGTCTTGTCGCCCACCAGTGCCTGGTCGTGGCTTTCGCAATAAGAGATGGTCTTCTCATCCTTGCGGCGATTGGTGAGCTCCCAAAGTATGCTGCTTGGCTTCCAGTCCTCGTCGCGCAGTTCTTTGATTATCTTTATCCAATAGTCGGGAATGTTCATTGCCAGACGGTAGTTGAAGCCATAGCCTCCATCCTTCATCGAGAGGGCAAGTCCAGGCATTCCGCTCACTTCTTCTGCAATGGTGATGGCATTCTTGTTGACTGCATGGATGAGTTCATTGGCAAGAGTCAAATAGGTGATTGCATCGCCATCCTGATGTCCGTTGTAATAGTCTCCGTAAGACATGAAGCTCTCTCCCAATCCGTGACTGTAGTACAGCATTGAGGTGACACCATCGAAGCGGAAACCATCGAAGCGGAACTCTTCGAGCCAATACTTGCAGTTGGAAAGAAGGAAGTGCAGAACCTCATTCTTACCATAGTCGAAGCAAAGACTGTCCCAAGCCGGATGCTCGCGTCTGTCACCACTGTTGAAGTACTGACAAGGGTCTCCGGCGAAGTTGGCAAGGCCTTCCACCTCGTTCTTCACTGCATGGCTATGCACAATGTCCATGATGACGGCAATACCCATGCTGTGTGCCTTATCCACAAGCGACTTGAGGTCGTCTGGCGTACCAAACCGGGAACTGGGAGCGAAGAAACTGCTCACGTGATAGCCAAAGCTGCCATAGTAGGGATGCTCCTGAATGGCCATGATCTGAATGCAGTTATAACCATCAGCAGCTATGCGGGGCAGGATGTTGTCGCGGAACTCAGTATAGGAGCCGATGCCCTCTTTGTCCTGAGCCATACCGATGTGGCACTCATAGATGAGCAAAGGATTTGTGGTGGGCTTGAACTTCTCGACTTTCCACTGGTAAGCTTCTTCGGGAGACCAAACCTGAGCAGAGAAGATGTGCGTCTGCTCGTCCTGAACAACACGTGTTGCCCAAGCAGGAATGCGCTCTCCCTGTCCGCCTTCCCAATGCACGATGAGCTTGTAGAGGGAACCATGCTTGAAGCCCTTGTTCTTGAGCTTGATTTCCCAGCTGCCATTGCCGCCCTTGACACGCTTCATGGCATAACGGGGGCTTTCCGTCCACTTGTTGAAGTCACCAACAACATAGATTTCCGTAGCATTCGGAGCCCATTCGCGCAGCACATAGCCATCTTCTGTCTTGTGAAGTCCAAAGTAGAGATAACCACTGGCGAACTCGCTGAGATTGTTTGTACCATTCGTGAGTTCAGCCATCTTACGAACCGCCTGTTCATGGCGTCCATTGATGGCATCTGCAAAGTCCTGCAAGCCACTGTCGTTCCTGATGAGACGCAGCACTGCAGGTTCCTGAACAATCTTTTCACCCTTAGCCTTTGTAGAAGACTTTTTCTTTGTCGTTTTCTTTGTTTCCTTTGAAACTTTTGCTTTAGTACGAGCCATTATGATGTGTGAGTTAGTTATTTTCACCACGTGCCAACGGCAATTCCATTCTGATAGACAACCTTACGGATAAGCATACCGTTCTTGTCTTTCTCTATGAATTCACCGTCTTTTCTATCATTGCTGAAGTTGCCTTCATAGCGTATTCCATCCACATCTTCGAGGATGCCTTTGCCTTCTTTCATGCCTTTACGGAATGTTCCCTTGAAACGGACGCCGTCAGCCTGACGCAAGATGCCTTCTCCATCGAGCAAGCCATCCTTCCATTGTCCTTCATATTCATCGCCGTTTGCCCAGCGATACTTGCCAGTTCCATGTTGCTTGTTGTGCTTCCACTGGCCAACGTAAGAGGCTCCCGTGTGCCAAGTGAACGTTCCTTGTCCATCCTGCTCACCAGACGAAAAGTGGCCAGCATACTTGTCTCCATTGGCAAAGGTATAGACGCCTTCGCCTGTACGCTGTCCGTGAACATATTGTCCCTCGTAGCGATTGCCATCGGCAAAAGAGAAGATACCTCTGCCATGCTGCTGGTCGTCAGCCCAATCGCCTGTATAAGAGTCGCCTGTCGAGTATGTGAAAGTGCCTTTCCCATGCTTCTGATTCTCTTTCCAAAAGCCTTCATAGCGATTGCCATCCATCCAGTCAAAGGTGCCCTGACCGTCTTTCATGTCATTCTTCCATTGGCCTTCGTAGTAGGCACCACCTTGAGCATAGGTGTATTTGCCAGTCCCCTCACGTTTGTCCTGCATCCAGGAGCCCACGTAGGTATCGCCATTGTAGTAGTACATCGTGCCAAGTCCCTGTTGATAGTCTTTAAACCAAAGGCCTTCATAACGATTGTTGTTGGCAAAGTAATAGGTACCCTTGCCATGTTGCTGGTCTCCGTACCACTCACCTTCATATTTCTCGCCGTCAGCAAACTGGTAGATTCCTTGGCCTTGACGCTTGCCTTTGACATATTCACCCTCGTGCCAATCGCCATTTGGATAGACAGTCTTGCCCTTACCATATGGTTTGCCCTTGAACATCTCGCCCTGATATTCTCCGCCACCAGGGAAAGTGTAGTTGCCTATCTTTATCTGCTGAGCCTGAAGACTGAGTGAAGACAGGAAAAGGATGATATATAGAGTGAAAGCAGGATGCTTCATCTTGTATTCTTTTAGCTCGTATGCAAATTGAAAATTTGCGCGGCAAAGATACAACAAATATTTCAATCCTGCAAATAACGGCACTTAAAACGCCCTTTACTTGACTCTTTTTAACAAAAGTCAGGAGTGAGAAAGCAGGGTTTTCCTTTTATGAAAAAGAAGCTTATCCCTCAAAAGACAGGCTCAATTTGCTCACCAATTCACCCACGTCGGCGTTCTGATTCTTCAGTTCTTTTAGCATTTCCTGAGGGCTGTAACTCTTCACAACTTCTTGTATCTCCTCAAGTTGCGTATCAAGGCGGAAGTCAAAGTTTCGGAGTTCCTGTCGCATGGAAGCAAGAATCTGAGGCATCATGCTCTCCACTGTCTGCTGAACTTGCGGATTGCTTACTTTTAGCCCTGCAGTATTGTCATCCTTCACAAAAGGTTGCAGGCCTTTGAGACGCCCTGCGAGGGCAACACTTTCATGGGGCAAAGAACCTATGAATGCATACCAAGCAGCATCAAGTTTTTCCTTATTAATTGGTTCAACAAGACGCTCTTCTTGTTTCTCGACAGTTTTTTCCTGCACCTCTTCCACTTTCTTACCTGCTCCAAAGTGTTTGAAGCTGACCTTTGGAAGTTTTCGTTGCGGGGCAGGCTCTTCTGTTTGCTTAGGCAAAGGCTTTGACTCAACTTGCTGAGGAGCAGGTTGACTCTCGTCGAGCCTTGCTTGGGATACCTCTTGTTGGGAAACAGGGACAGGTTGAACAGTTGATTTGGGCTGCTCTTGACTTTCCCTCTGGCCGTCGACCTTCGGTTCTTTCTTAATAGGTTTAATTATTTCCGCAGGGCGATGCCCGGAAGCTTCCGCATTATCAGGATCTGCGAGTTGAGCACACTGGATGAGGCAAATCTCCACCTGCAAACGTTTGTTGCGGCTTGTGCGGTATGCTTGGTCGCAATCATTGGTGAGCTTGAGCGCCTTATAAATGAAACGAATCGGGCAACGTTTTGCTTGCTCTTGATAATGGGCACGCATCTTGTCGCTCATCTCAAGCAAAGGCAACGTCTCAGCGTCACGACTCACAAGCAAGTTGCGCATATGTGTGGCAAGTCCTGCCACGAAGTTGCCTCCATCAAAACCCTTCTGCAGCACTTCATTCAAGAGAAGCAGGCAATCGGGAACTTTAGAAGCGAGGAAATAATCTATGAGCTTGAAGTAATACTCCTGGTTGAGGACATTTAGGTTTTGGCAGACGTTCTCGTACGTAAGGTTTCCACCAGAGAAGCTCACCATTTGGTCGAAGATGGAGAGAGCATCTCTCATGCCCCCGTCAGCCTTCTCTGCAATAAGAGCAAGCGCTTCTGGTTCTGCCGTATAGCCTTCTTTATCAGCCACATACATCAGGTGGTCGATAGTGTTCTTCGTAGTCATTCGCTGGAAGTCATACACTTGGCAGCGGCTCAATATGGTGGGCAGAATCTTATGCTTCTCGGTTGTACAGAGAACAAAGATAACGTAGGAAGGCGGCTCCTCGAGTGTCTTGAGGAAAGCATTGAAGGCAGATGCGGAAAGCATGTGCACCTCATCGATGATGAAGACCTTGTACTTGCCCGTCTGTGGTGGGATGAGAACTTGTTTGCAAAGCTCTCTGATATCATCTACAGAGTTGTTGCTTGCAGCATCCAGCTCGTGGATGTTCATACTTCGTTGTTGGTCGAAAGCTTGGCAGCTCTCGCACTTGCCACAAGGTTCCCCACCCTCTTGAGGGTCGAAGCAGTTGATGGCTTTCGCAAAGATACGTGCACAAGTGGTCTTACCTACGCCACGAGGCCCACAGAACAAGTAAGCATGAGCCAACTTGCCACTGCTGATGGCATTCTTCAACGTGGTGGTAAGAGAACGCTGACCTACGACAGAATCAAAGTTTAGCGGACGATATTTGAGGGCAGAAACGATGTATTCTTCCATATACATTATATATTTTGTGCAAAGATACGAAAAAAAGTGAAAAGTGAAAAGTGAAAAATGAAAAATTATTTGTACTTTTGCACAAAAATATAAACAGTCTTCTTATGAGCAAAATACATTCCGCTTGGCTTTTCATGTGCAAGCACAAATATATCCTCACAGTTATCATTATTGCTTTGATTGTGGGCGTGGTTGATGAAGACAGTTTCCTGAACCGCCATCCTCGTAGAGTTCGCATTGATATGCTTCAGCAAGAGATTGCAAACTACAAGCGTCAGTTCACAGAAGCAGACAATAAGATTCACGAGCTGGAGAGCAATTCAAAGGCAGTTGAAAAGATAGCTCGTGAGCGTTACCACATGAAAAGACCCAATGAGGACGTTTTTGTCTTCGACGAAGAATAAGAAATAAAGACTCTAATTCTCAAATCATGCGGGAACTAACGCCAATCCAGAACCTTTGCTTTCGCATAGGAGCAGTATTGATGCTCATTGGAGCCGCAGCATTCATGTTCTTTCCTATGGTAAGCATGTTCGTCTTCGGCATTGGAGTGCTGATGTTTTCCCTGATGCAAGTGAAGGCAGAATACTTGGGCAGAGACATTACACTCATTCGTCTTCGCCGCCAACAACTGCTTGCCTGCTGCTGCTTCGTGCTCACCTTAGTCATGATGAGCATGCAAGTTCATGGATGGGGACCATTCCGCAGACAGGAATGGGTTGTGGCTCTCACTATTGGCTGCGTGCTTGAACTCTATACAAGCTTCAGGATTCCGCAAGAGCTAAATAAGAATTAGGGATTAGGGGTTAGAGATTTAGAGTTCTAATCCCTAATCTCATTCATGGTAACATATTCCGGAACTTCAAGAACTGCTCGTTCTCTGTCTCATCGAGGGCGAGGAGCAAGTTGTAAATGGCTTGAGCGTGCATAAAGCGTATCTTGCCGGCAAGTTGCAACTGGGAGAAGCGCCTTACAAGCCTGCGAGCTTCCTTTTCAGACTCTTCGCTCAAGATACCTTTCTCTTCTTTTTCTGCCAAGAACCTCTCGCTATCATCACTCAACACGTGGACCTTCTTATAAGCCCTCGAAGTGTAAGATCCTGCTTGAGAATCAGTCACCTTGGCAAATGAAAGGAGCTGGAGGTCGTCGACTGAAATCCTTGGCGTCCTGACGGCAAGGACGTCTCCAAGCGGCACTATGACACTGCCACCCTCGTGTCCCTTCACGCTCTCAAGGATGCCTTTGATGCCAGCAAAAGGTCCATCGGTGATGCAGACAATGTCGCCCACCATCAAATCCTTGCTGCTCGGCACAAAATACTCAACCTCACCATCCAATCTATCAACCGCCAACCGCATCATCTGCACTTCTTCTTCTGTGACATAGATGCAATCAGTCCTCGACGAAGCTGGGTGAAGGAAGCGAAGCACAGCATCGAAAGGTGGCCCCTCGCGAAGTTTAAGGATATCCTCTTTAGTAGCTTTTATGAAAATATAACTGCCGGCAATCAGGCGTTTGCGTTCTATAGGCTTGTCCTCAAGGATGATTCTGGTCACATCGAGCGGCACAAAATAGTCCCAGACGCCTGTCTTTCCAGCTTCATTCTTAGCGGTTTCCAAGTCATCGAGGATGCTGACATCGCCCGTATTGCTGTACATTACAAGCCAACCATTTGGCTGAATTTTTTCGTTTAGAGTGTCGGTATTAGGTTTCATTTTATGCATTGTGAATGCAAAAATAGGCAAAAAAACCGAAACTTCCAAACGAAAAAGAGAATAATTCCTCTGTATTATGGAAATATCTGAAGTCGTACCTACCAGAAGGAGAACAGGAACTGGAGACAAGTACTTACAGCTCTGCCATGATGGTCAGGATGTTCGTAACGTCGGCAATATCCACTACGTTATCCCTATTGACGTCGGCTGTTGTCTCGTAGCCATTGTTTGCCATGATGGCCAAGACGTACGTAACATCGGCAATGTCGACAACACCATCTACATTCACATCGCCCCTTCTCGGGGAGAGATAGCCAGGATTGTCTGTGCCACCATCAATGTGGGCGTAAGATGCATCAACGTGATTAGCATTGTACTTTGTGCCTTTGCTGCCCACTAGGCTGGTGCAGTCTTTGAACATATAAGAAGAAGATGTTACATTATTTGTGCTCCATTTGTTGCCTACATAGATGGCTTTCAAAACATTGCAATACATGAACATGGCTTGCATATTGGTCACTTTGGATGTATTGAAGTTGCTTAAATCAAGAGTCGTCAATTTCTCGCAATTCTGGAACATAAATGTCATATCGGTCACCTTGGTCGTGTTGAAGTGACTCACGTCAAGGCTCGTCAAGGCTTTGCAACTACCAAACATGCCATACATATTGGTTACTGCACTTGTGTTCAAGTTTTCAATGCCCGTGATGGTTTGAGGTTTTGTCATACCATAAAACCAGCAGCAGGTCGTTGTTGGACGGGCATTGGTAAACGAGGAATCAAATACCACCCGAGAGACACTGGCATAGGTATTGTCTGTTACCCACCCAGGAAGGTTAGTGCCCTTGTTCAGGTCATAGATTTTACCTGTACGGGTTTTGAACTGATTGTCGAAATAGAACGTCAGCGTCGTGTTCGATGACTTATAGCAGGCATAAGCCTTAGGTGCAATGAAGCCTGTGAAATAGCCCGGTCTGCTTGAGCCGCCATCAATACGGGCATAAGAAGCATCCACATGATTCTCATCGTATGTCGTGCCTGCACCGCCGACAAGGCTAGTGCAGTAAGCGAACATGCTATTGGAAGTTGTTACGGCAGTAGTACTCCAATTTTCGCTCACAGAAATGGTTTTCAAGTACGGACAATTATAAAACATCATCTTCATATTGGTTACTCTAGCCGAATTGAAACTGCCCAAGTCAAGGCTTGTCAAGGCTTTGCAACCATAGAACATGTAACTCATGTTGGTCACCTTGGCTGTATTGAAGTTATTCAGGAAAAGACTCGTCAAGGCTTCGCAACCATAGAACATATAACTCATGTTGGTCACCTCGCTGGTATTCAAGTATTCAATGCCCGTGATGGTTTGGGGGGTTGTCATGTTATAAAACCATGAGCAGGTCGTCGTAGGGCAAACATCTGCAAATGAAGAATCAAAGACCACCCGAGTGACGCTGTTATTGGTGCCGTCATTTAACCATCCAGGAAGGTTTGTGCCTGTGTTCATGTCGTAGGTTGTGCCTGAACGAGAACTGCGCCTCCTGTCGTGGTAGAAGGTTAGTGTCGTGTTCGACGGCGTATAGCAGGCATAAGCCTCAGGTTCAGTGAAGGCTGTGAAATAGCCCGGTCTGCTTGAGCCGCCATCAATACGGGCCCTGGAATAATCTGTGTAATTGGCGTTATAGGTTGTTCCCATTCCTCCAACAAGGCTGGTGCAATTAGTAAACATATAGCTGCCTAAGTTGGAGTTATATGGAATGCCATCCGTGCTCCAATCGTCGTTCACATAAATAGTTTTCAGATTAGAGCAATCATTAAACATGAACATCATGTTGTACACCTTAGCCGTATTGAAACTGCTTATGTTAAGGCTCGTCAGGGCTTTGCAACCATAGAACATGCGACTCATATCGGTCACCTTGGCTGTATTGAAGTTACTCAGGGAAAGGCTCGTCAAGGCTTCGCAACCATAGAACATGCTACTCATATCGGTCACCTTGGCTGTATTGAAGTTACTCAGGGAAAGGCTCGTCAAGGCTTCGCAACCATAGAACATGCGACTCATATTGGTCACATTGGCCGTATTGAAACCGCTTAGGTCAAGACTCGTCAAGGACAGACAATCTTCAAACATGTAACTCATATTGGTTACTGCACTTGTGTTCAAGTATACTATGCCAGTGATGGAACTCAGATTAACTAAGTCCTTGAACCAACGGCTCGTGTTTGTAGGACGTACGCTGGCAAACGAAGGATTGAAGACTATGTTATGTAAATTATAAGCCTTTATAACATCTTGATACCATCCAGGCTCAGACCCATCTGCGGGGATGTCGAAGGTATCGTACGTTGCAGCGCGGCTACTGCGCAGATTGTCGTAGTAGAAAGTTAGCGTATTAGGGGTTCTACAAGCATAGGCCTCCTGAGCTTTTGTCTGCTGCAAACCTGCCACTACCGCGAGCAAGAAAGCAAAAAGTGTTCTAAACTTCATAGTCGTGTGAATTAGTAGTTTCTGCATGCAAAGTTACTAAATTATTCTTTTCACACAAATTAAATAGCAATTTTTATTATTTTTGCTAAGTCTTTTTAAATAATACGGATGGATGGAACTTCAGGCGCAGTATCCCGATAGTCCGCCTGTGGACACACTCCAGCCCAACGTGCGGGGACTAGGAATGGGGCACGTTAAGTTTGCAAACACGGCACGTTAAGTTTGCAAACACGGCACGTTAAGTTTAGGAATTAACTTAAGGTAGTTTGAAGTTTCTTAGTTGGAGACTTTGATGGGCTCCGTTAGGGCTTTCTCGTAGAACTGCCTTGGGGTGATGCGGACGGGCTCTTTCATGAACTCGGGACGACTCCAGCTCTTGAGCAAGAGACGGAAGTACTCCGGGTCTTCGGCAGGCACTTCAAAGGCTTTGTGCACTTTGCCCTGCTTGTCGAAATAGGCGAAATAGGTGCGCGTGTAGTTTCCATCGTCCCTGCGGCTCTCGATGAGTATCCATCTGTCATTGCTCGACCAGGACGGATAGCTTTCAGGAAGAGGGCTGTTCATCGCTTTAGTGTCGAGAAGTTCGCCTGTTTCGAGGTCGAGTATCAAAGCCTCAGCACTCGTATGCCAAATGTGGAAAAGCCCGTTTGGACCTTCTGCAAAGAGCACATAACGGCCATCCTGCGACACTCTTGGCTGCACAGCACTACGGTTTTTGCTGCGGGCATCATAGACAAGTTCAGGCTCTCCAAAGGCCATTGTTTTGGCATCAAAGGAGAGTCGGTACAGGTTATATTGCAATTGCTTGTAGTTCTGCAGCAGCTCGTCGGTGTCCTCATAACCCTTCTGATATTCGTAGTAGGCCGAACAATAGTAGAGCCATTTGCCATCGGGACTCCAAGATGGGAAGAGTTCAAGTTCGAGGGAATCGTTCAGGACTGTCTGCACACGGTTGTTCTTCACGTCGTAGATGATGATGTCACTTGCCGACTCCATCACTTCGACCTTTGAAATCTCCCTTGTATGGAAGGTCTGCATGGTGTGGTCTGTACTGAAAGCTATGATGGGCAGGAATGGATGCCACGAGTTGTAGGCGGCAGCCGATATCATACTCTCGTCCTTGAGGTTGACGAAGACAAGCTGTCCGTCGCTCACAATCATAGTGCCTGCGTGTTGAAGACGCATGTGGAACATCATGTTGCTTGTTCCGTAGTTCTGATAGGAGTGGCAATTGACACATTGCCCCTCGATGCCAGAACTGATTTGGCGTTTGTCGTAGATGGTTGTCTCCTCGAAATTGGTGAGGTTTCGCTGCATGAGTGTAAGGTTCTCGAAGCCCACGAATGTCGGAGGCAAGACGCGAAAAGAGATGTATGGGTCGATTTCTTCCTCTGCAACATCAATCGGGAAAGGCTTGTAGGCAAACCACTTGCCCTGTTTCTTTGCATAGACTGTGACAGAAAGGCTGTTTCCCCTGGCCGACGCAAGCAGTTCCTTCCACTCGCGCTCATCGATTTGAACCTTGTTTGCCTTGCCGCCGAAAGTCAGTTTTGAATCTTGGAATTTGAATTCTCCAATGATATCGTCCACGCTATCTACAAGGAAATTGAGTGGCGCGATGTTTGGCGGAATGGTCACTCCAACGTAATCAGGGTAGATGCGAGGCTGCTCGTTCACTTGCGTAAAGCTCGAGGGCAAGGAAGGGTGCTTGCTGCAAGCTGCAAGGAGGAGAAGGAAAAAAACACCACACATCCATTTCGAGGGAGTAATGGAAGAAGGACGTTTATGAATATAATGTTCCGTCATAATGAATTACGTTTATTAATTCCCCCTAAAGGGGATAAGGGGGTCTTTAATTCGTTTGCACTTCTCTTAGCACATAGTAGTCCCACATATAGGTATCGCCGAATTCCGGCCTAAGCGCTGCCCCTATCTGTTTCTCGTTCATCCCTTGGCTGGAGTACTGATTCAGCCTTTCGAAGAAGGCTTTATAGCGGTCAACTACGCGCTGGTCGAACTTCACGAACGAGAGGTTGATGCCTTCCATCTTCAGCTCGTAAACGCCAAAGAGCATGGCTTCCTGCACGTGGATGGGGAAATGCTTGCCCGGATTGATGTTGTACCATTGCTGAACTTGCGACCAGAAGCACCTTTGGTCTCGCATTATCATAGCACAACCAAGGGCAACTTCCTGTGCTTCAGGGTCTAATGTCAAGTCGTACATCCACTTCTTCATTATGGTCAGCTCCACATATTTATCGTCAACTCCCACCAGTTCGGAGCCTTCGTTGTAGAGTTTGAGGGGCATGCGGAAGTGTTCATCCGTAGGGAGAAGCTTCTCGTCATCTACGAAACGCTGCATCTTCTCTGCCCATTTCTTCTGGAAAGTAGTGCGGCTGAGCAGTCGGAGGTACTTTCTGGCATTATCCTTTTCGCCATTCACGATGGCACATTGTGTGAGCACTCTCAGGGTATAATACGAGTAGCCATAATGCATGCAACGCTCTATTGCCCTACGGATGCCGAAGATTGTCTCGCCATAGTTGTAGTAGATGAGGTCGCCAGCCTGGTCGCAGATGCGGACATGAATGGAGTCGCTGACAGCTACGGGCGGGATGCTCTCGTTGTTGTACATGTATCGTTTGGCGCAAAACTCGCCTCTGTTGATGAGGGCAATGTCTCGGAACATAACCATTTCCCTCGTGACAGGTCCTTTCACCATGGCTGCCTCGCGAAGGACATCGTTCCAACGGCACTCCTCCACCGCTCTTTGCATCCGCAGTTCTGCATGGAAGTTGTAGTCCGTGAAATCTCTTTTCGAAAGACAGAACAGCATGGCTAAAGCCACAAGAACCATGATGCCTTGACTCTGCCAAAGCTTCTTCGTCTTTATCTGCTTGAGGAACGGGAAGAAGATAGGTGCAATAAGGACGAGGTAGAAAGGTATTTCGAGGGAACAATCCCGCAAATTATCAAGCGCGAAGAAGCGGAAGCCGTACGTCCAAGGCTGGTCCGGTCGCATCAGCGTCGTGCCTGCTGTTTCGAGAAGTGGAACGAGCCAAAGGGTGAAGGCAAGAAGCAGTACCCTCCCCGCCCCTTCTTTGAGCGAGTGTATCGTTCGGATGGTCACAAGGACTGCTGCCAGCAGAGCATAAATGCCAAGCGGATAGTAGAACAAGGCTGCCACCAAAGGTATCCAAGCAAGGCTTATCCATTGCTTTGCCTTATCGCCTAAGGGAAGCAAATTCCAGAATGGAAGCGAAAGGAGCAGGGCTGCAAGGAGGCCTAAACTGTGGTAGAAGACGTAGTCTATGTCTTTCAGGATGTAAACCCAATAGCCAAGTTGTATCTCGCTACACAATAAAGCAACCAAAGGAACGAAAATCAGGAAGCTCCATTCGTTGGGAACCTTGAAGGAGAACTTTGCCACGAGGAACGTGATGAGCCAAAGCGTAATCAGCATTACCGTGCCGAGAGCCGGATAATAAAAAAATTGCGTGAGGTAAGCGCCTGCCCAAGAAAGCAGTCCGCCCGGCACTTCGGTGCAATCCTTGAAGAAGAGACTTGTGCTGTTCCACCAGCCACGGTCCTGCATGAAGAACATCGTGTCGGCATTCCTCGTATAGAGGAAATACCATGCTAAGAAGACGAAAAAGGCGATAAAGAGTATTTGGAAAGCAAGAGGCGAAGCCCACTTCCTGTTCCCCGATTTGACGGATTTCTTTTTCTGGCTCTCTTTCAGAACCTTACGTACGTTTGAGCCCATAGTTCGTGATAGTTATGGTCGGCCGATGTGCGGTCGTTGATATAGTTGTACTGCACTTGAAACTTGAGGTTTCTGTGCAGTTCGAAGTTGGGGCAAATGCCGTAGATGCTCTTCATCGAGCCGAAGCTTGCGTCCTTTCGATAGACGTCGTAAGTGCCGTAAACCTTAAGCCAACGGGTTACAGGCACTCCTGCAAGCAAATACCAGCCGTCTGCTTTGGAGGTAGAACCTGGGCTCCAGGACTGGGTTTCTGTATCGAAATCCTGTACATTTCGTCCCGAATGGTGGGCATATTCAGCCCTAAAACTCCAATCATTATGCTCGTAGATGGTGCCGAGGGCCCATCTGTTGCGCCTTGCGCTTACCCCATATCCAGTCCTTCTGCTTGTTGTTGTCTTTCTTGTTCTGTCCGTTACCGTTATAAACTGCGGCTTGATAGCGGATGAGCCGATGCTTGTCCTTGCCTACGGGAAAGAGGTCGCCCTGCAGTTGGAGGCCTAGGTCGCGGCCATTCTGCCCTGGTTCGCCGCTTGGATCGTCCTTTAGCAAAGCCGTCATATACTGCCCCAGCTGCGAATAGTTGCCCATCCCTACGTCCCAAGGATTCAAAGGATTGTCGTAAGTAAAGCAGCGTTTAAACTGGCCAACCTTGACTTGAAACTCCTTAAAACGCACCCATTCGAGCGTATAGTCGCGCATGGCCGGGTTCTTCAACTCGAGTTGGACGCGATACTTGAAGTCCCTGAGGATGGTTCCGGATACATATACCCTTATCAATCGGGCTTCGAAGCCATTCTCGCCGGCATTATCTTTACTCGAATAGGAGTATTTCCCGATGACGTAACCGCCAAACTGAGGAGCCGAGACGTACTTCGTGATGTGCCGGCCATACTGGAGAGGCTCGTCTTTCGCTTCATCATTCGACATGGCCTTCTCTATCGCCCTGTTCAGATAAGCCGTCAAGAAGCCCTCTTGATACTCATCTGTCTGTTCCGCCTTGAGTGGTGAAACAGCAGAGATAAGTATCAGAAACACAGCAAGTAATGTCTTGTAGTTTAGCGAGGGCATATTTGTTATGTTTTAAGGCTGAAAACTTAACGTGCCGTGTTTGCGAACTTAACGTGCCGTGTTTGCGAACTTAACGTGCCGCGTTTTTGGCTAAGCACGCTTGATGTAATCCACAATCCAGGCTCCCACTTCCTTGGTGCCGTATTTCTCGCCGCCTTCCACCTGTATTTCGGGGGTGCGAACGTTTTGGTCGAGGCTTGCATTTACGGCTTCTCGGATGAGTTTTCCCTCATTTTTGAGGTCGAAATACTCGAAAAGCATGGCTACGGATAGTATTTGGGCCAGCGGATTGGCGATATTCAAGCCCTTTCCTTGCGGCCAGCTGCCGTGAATGGGCTCAAAAACGGGCGTAGAACTGCCTGTCGAGGCGCTCGGGAGCAACCCCATGCTGCCGGTAATGCAACTGCCTTCGTCGGTCAGAATGTCGCCGAAAGTGTTCTCGGTCACGATGACGTCGAAGAAACGAGGGTCTTGAATCATCCTCATCGCAGCATTATCCACATACATGAAATCCGTCGTGACATCGGGATATTCGCCCATCATCTCCTGTGCCACTTTACGCCACAAACGACTGGAAGCCAAGACGTTAGCCTTGTCAACAACCGTCAGATGCTTTTTGCGGGCACGTGCATATTGATAACCGACACGCAGGATTCGCTCCACTTCGGGGCGACTGTAGTAGTTCGTGTCGAGCGCATCCTCCACGCCTTCCGCGTTAACTGCAGGCTCCTGCTTCTTGCCGAAATACATGCCGCCAGTCAGTTCGCGAATGCAAACAAAGTCTGCTCCACGCACCAACTCGTCCTTGAGGGGCGATTTATGCACCAGGCAGTCGAATGTCTCCACGGGACGGATGTTGGCATAAAGGCCGAGTTTCTTTCGCATGGCCAGCAATCCCTGCTCGGGACGCACTTTGGCCGAGGGATTGTTGTCGAACTTCGGGTCGCCTACGCTGGCAAAAAGGACTGCATCGGCCTCCTTACAAGCCTGGAACGTCTCTTCCGGGAACGGGTCGCCCACTTCGTCGATGGCATGAGCACCGCAAAGCGCTTCCTTGTAACTAACTTCGTGACCGAACTTCTCGGCAACTGCACTAAGCACGGCAACACCCTGCTCCATAATCTCCGGGCCGATACCATCGCCCGCCAAAACTGCGATTTTAAGTTTCATATTATTAATAATGTAATTATTTGCGGCACAAAGTTACAACATTTAATTCAATATTCAAAATAAATAAAATCAAAATATGGGCGGCCACTGTTTCCTATGAACGCTTTGCCTTCATTTCAGCTGCGACAAGCATATAAGTAAGGAAACCTGGCACAACGCAATTAGACCTAATAAGCAAGGACTTCTGCCGCTATCTGATGGAGGAAATCCCGCAGGTGCTCTCTTTCATGTACGACTACGTGGCCGGAGCGAAAGGCCTTAGAGAGGAAAGAACAAACAGGAGGAAGGCCGCGTAGAGAGAAAGAGAAAAAGTGAGTCCAATATCAATATCAGTTATATCAATTAAAAAAAAGGGGGTGGGTGTTTCTTCCTATTGCTATATAACTTATTAATATATAAATAATTATATATATAATAAGAGGAAAGCACACCCCTCAAAAATAAACTGATATAATTGATATTGATATTGTAAGCTCTAAAAGTCCTAATCAAATTTCATCTAAAAAGCTAACATTCAATGAAATACGACATCACAACAAACAAGGCACCTAAGATGCCTAACCTCGGAAAGGGTACAGAATGCATCAAAATCCTGCTCTCACAGGCCTCAAAAGATATGCACGAACCCCTTGTTCCGATGCTTTTTCCCTCTCTTGGCGCACATATCAGCGGCGCAGAATTTCTGTATCCCGACCGCAGTTGGAAGGAAATGTGCGGATTAATGGCCAATCTGGTTGGCGAATCGGGGTGTAACAAGGGTCAATTGTCCTATCTTGTAGAGGCAATTTGCCGCGATTTCCGCCTGCACAACAAGGCCACAACTACACTTGAAATTTGAACAGGAATAACAACTTTTTTCGCAGAAAATAATCGGCAAAACACTTGCATAATTCAAGATTTTTTCGTACCTTTGTAGTGTTCTTAGAACAGAAGCTCAACACAGAGAAAACAAGGGCCCGTTTTCTTTGTATGAGGCATACCACATATAAATAAGGACACGCAGCGGCGCATCCTTATCCCATTAGACTCTTTGATTTATTTTATCGCGACTATCCCTTATTCTCGTCTTCGAGGAGGTTGAGCATCTTGATGGTGCTCTTGATGGCAGCCTCGGTCTGGTCGGCATCAAGGCCTCGCGTACGGAGGATGCGGTCGTTCCAGTTCCAAGTAATGACGGTCTGCACAAGGGCATCGGTTCGTCCTCCTGGAGGAATGCTGACGGTATAGTTGGTCAGCCAAGGGAAGCTGCGGCCAAGGCGGTCCTTGTAGATGTGTCGGATGGCACGAACAAAGGCGTCGAACTGACCATCGCCCTTAGCACTTTCCTCGTAGGTCTCGCCATTCACTTCGAGGCGAACGCTTGCCAAAGGCTTCAGGCCGTAAGCCGTGGTCACCACGTAAGAGAGCAGTTTGACGTGCTCTTCAGGCGCTCCATGCTTCAGGACATCGCTAACGATATATGGAAGGTCTTCCTGCGTGACGAGTTCCTTCTTGTCGCCAAGCTCGATGATGCGCTCTGTAACGCGTTTCGTCTGCTCGGGCGAGAGCTCAAGCCCAAGCTCCTCAAGGTTGCGAAGGATGTTTGCCTTGCCCGAGTTCTTGCCAAGCGCATACTCCCTCTTTCGGCCAAAACGTTCGGGCAGAAGGGCATTCTGATAAAGGCCTGCCTTGTTGTCGCCATCAGCATGAACGCCAGCAACTTGCGTAAATACGCTCTCGCCCGTGATGGGTTTGTTTGGCGGAATGGCTATACCGCTGTAACTCTCCACGAGATGAGACACTTCGCCCAGTCGGCTCTCGTCAATATGGGTGAGGACATGAAGGTGGTCTTTCAGGACGGCCTGCACGCTAGCAAGAGGCGCATTTCCAGCTCTCTCGCCCAAGCCGTTGACGCTGGTGTGGATGCCCTGACAACCTGCAGTAACGGCGGCAAGCACATTACTGATAGCCAGGTCGTAATCATTATGGGCGTGGAAGTCGAAGCGGCACGACGGATAGCGCTCCACCATTTGAGTCATGAAACCGGAAAGCTCTATTGGATTGAGAATGCCAAGGGTGTCGGGCAACATGATGCGTTCTATCGGCATCTCGCTAAGCTTGTCCATCAAGGCAAAAACATAATCGGGACTATCCTTCATGCCGTTGCTCCAGTCCTCGAGATAGACATTAACGCTGACGCCCTTCTTTTGAGCATAGTCAATCGTGCGACGGATATCGCAGACGTGCTCCTCGAGTGTCTTGTGCAGCTGGCCTTCACAATGCTTCCGGCTTCCTTTGCAAAGGAGGTTCATGCACTTGCAGCCGCACTCTACAATCCAGTCCACGCTCTTCGTCTCATCCACGAAACCGAGCACCTCTACCCTATCGAGCTTGCCATTCTGACTCGCCCAACGCGAAATGCTCTTCACGGCCTCCATTTCGCCTTCCGAGACACGCGCGCTCGCCACCTCAATCCTATCGACATTCAGGTCTTGCAGCAAAGCACGAGCTATCATGAGCTTCTCGTGAGGCATGAAGCTGACGCCGCTGGTCTGTTCACCATCGCGAAGAGTGGTGTCCATTATCTCTATCGTTCTATTATCCATAGAAGGAATTATTAGTAGATAGAAGAAGTTAGAAGAAGATATGTCGCTAGCGACGAAGATAGAAGACAACACATTGACGGTCTGAACTAACGTCCTCTATCTTCTTCTATCTTCTTTTATCTTCTTTTATCTTCAAAGTTAAGAATTTTATCCTTATTTGCCAGCAGGAAATCGATATCGTCGTAGGCATTCATCAGGCAGTACTTCTTGTAGCTGTTGATGGGGAACTGCTCGCTATGGCCTGTCGTGAGATTCGTTACGGTTTGGTTTGGCACATCCACCTTCACTTCGGCTTTCGGATTCTCCTTGACCGTCTGGAAGAGTTCTTGCTGAAACTCGCGGCTCACAATAACGGGCAGCACGAAGCAATTCAGCAGGTTGTTGCGATGGATGTCGGCAAAACTGCTGCTTATCACCACTCTTGCTCCAAAGCCTGCAATCGCCCAAGCAGCATGCTCGCGACTCGAGCCCGAGCCCCAGTTCTGCCCGCCTATGATGATTTCGTGGATGCCTTTGCTTGGAGCCTCCGAGAACTCAGGCTTGTTCATTACGAAGTCTGGTATTGGTTTGCCTTCAGCATCATAGCGAAGGTCGTGCATGAATGCCTCGCCATAGAACTTGGGGTCGCGCGTGGTGAAGGCAAGATAACGTGCAGGGATGATGTTATCCGTGTTGTTGTTGTCAATCTCGATAGGAATGCAAGTTGACTGTATGATGTCGAATTTCTGTTTCATAGCCTTACATCTTTCGTGGATCTGTAATTACACCTGTTATTGCACTTGCTGCCACTACAAGCGGAGAAGCAAGAACCGTGCGTGCTCCGGGGCCTTGACGGCCGACGAAGTTTCTGTTGCTTGTAGAGATAGCAAGCTTACCTGCAGGCACTTTATCGGGATTCATGGCGAGGCAAGCTGAGCAGCTGGGCAAGCGAAGTTCGAAGCCTGCTTCCTCAAACACCTTGTCTATCCCTTCGCCTATGATTTGCTGACGTACCAACCAACTGCCGGGAACAAGCCAAGCCACCACATTCTCTGCCTTCTTCTTGCCTTTCACGACAGAGGCAAAAGCACGGAAGTCTTCGATACGCCCGTTCGTGCAAGCACCAAGGAAACAATAATCTACAGGAGTCCCTTCAAGCTTTTGCCCAGGCTTAAACTGCATATAGTCGAGCTGTGCAAGGAACTGAGCACGGTCTGCTTCGGGAATGCTTTCGAGCGTGGGAATGCATTCATCAATAGCGATACCAGCACCCGGATTTGTGCCGTAAGTGATGCGGGGCTTGATGTCCTCAGCACGATAGGTTACCTCCTTATCGAAGACAGCATCTTCGTCGCTCTTGAGCTTCTTCCATTCCTCCACAGCCTTGTCCCAAGCCTCACCTTTCGGAGCGTATTCACGTCCTTTCAGGTAGGCAAAAGTTGTTTCGTCTGGAGCAATAATGCCAGCACGACTGCCCATCTCGATAGAAAGGTTTGAGAGCGTGAGACGGCCTTCCATCGACATATTGCGAATGGTGCTGCCAGCATATTCCACAGCATAACCCGTGGCTCCGCTGGTTGTCATTTGTGCCATGATATAGAGGGCAACATCCTTGGCTGTCACGCCCGGCTGAAGCTCGCCCTCGATATTGATGCGCATGGTCTTGGGCTTCTGCTGCAGAATGCATTGAGAAGCAAGCACTTGAGCCACTTCGCTCGTGCCGATACCCATCGCGATGGCTCCTACCGCTCCGTGAGTCGAGGTATGCGAGTCGCCACAAACAATCGTCATACCTGGCAAGGAAAGAGCCTTCTCAGGACCAACAACATGAATGATGCCGTTATCCTTCGTTCCCATAGCAAAGTGGCGGATGCCGAACTCCTTGCAATTGGCGGCAAGCGTCTCCACCTGCTTGCGTCCGACAGGGTCGTCAATACGTTCCTGCTGGTCGCTCGGCGTGTTATGGTCGGGCATAGCTATGATGTGGTCAGGACGGAAAGCCTTGATACCTTTGTCGCGAAGCGTGTCGAAAGCCTGCGGACTTGTCACTTCATGAGCATACAGGCGGTCAATATAAAGCTGTGTCGGCCCGTCCTCGACGTTCTGCACTACATGCTTATCCCAAATTTTATCAAAGAGTGTTTTCATTTGAACTTATTTATACAATCAATATACGCTTCCACCGAAGCCGTTACGATATCTGTGTTGGCGCCAAAGCCATAATAGACCTTGCCGTCGTATTCTACTTGCATATGGACCTTACCCATGTCGTCGGAGCCCTTCGAGATGGCTTGAATGGTGAACTCGCGAAGTGTCATCTGACGCTTGATGATGGTCTTTAATGCCTTGATGGCTGCATCGACAGGACCGTTTCCTGAAGCTGCACTCTCGAACTTCTCGTTGGCAATAAGAAGGCCGATACTTGCCACGCTGCGAACACCCTTGCCCGTCGTAACCTGCAGATAATCGAGCTTGACATTATGAGAAGCAGAGCGATCTGCGCCTGCCAATACCAAGATGTCGTCGTCCGTGATTTCCTTCTTCTTGTCGGCAAGTTTGAGGAACTCCTCGTAAACCTTATCCAAGCGTTCGCCGTCGATATCTACGCCATTCACGCTCAGACGATGTTTCAGGGCAGCACGACCGCTTCTTGCCGTCAGAACGATAGCGTTATCGTCGATACCCACATCCTTGGGATTCATGATTTCGTAGGTCGAAGCATTCTTGAGGACGCCATCCTGATGGATGCCGCTGCTGTGAGCGAACGCGTTCCTGCCCACAATCGCCTTGTTGGGCTGAACTGGCATGTTCATCAAGGAACTTACCATTCGGCTTGTCGGGAAGATTTTTGTCGTGTTGATATTCGTGTCGATACCCAGGTCGGGATGCGTCTTGAATATCATGGCAATCTCTTCGAGCGAAGTATTGCCAGCACGTTCTCCGATACCGTTTATCGTTACCTCAGCCTGACGAGCGCCATTCAGTATGCCTGCCACGGTGTTAGCCGTAGCCATGCCGAGGTCGTTATGACAATGTGTTGAGAGGATGCTCTTGCCGGCAGCAAAGGCATCAACATGCTCGTAGAGATATTTTATCTTCTCGCCGTACTCGTATGGTGTGCGGAAGCCTGTTGTGTCGGGAATGTTGCAGACGGTAGCACCAGCCTTTGTTACAGCTTCTATGACGCGAGCCAAGTACTCGTTATCCGTACGGCCAGCATCTTCAGCATAGAACTCCACGTCTTCCACGTACTTTTTGGCGTACTTCACAGCAGCTACGGCACGCTCGATAATCTCCTCCGGAGTGGAGTTGAACTTGTAGCGGATGTGGCTTTCGCTCGTTCCGATACCCGTATGGATGCGCTTGTGCTTAGCATATTTCAGGGCTTCGGCAGCACAATCGATGTCCTTCTCTACCGCGCGGGTCAAGGCACAAATCGTGGGCCACGTAACAGCCTTACTGATTTCAATCACGCTATTGAAGTCGCCCGGGCTACTGATGGGGAAACCTGCCTCGATAACATCCACGCCAAGGGCTTCGAGCTGTTTGGCAACTTGAATCTTCTCTACCGTGTTGAGCTGACATCCCGGCACCTGTTCGCCGTCCCTTAAGGTCGTGTCAAAAATAAACAATTTGTCACTCATATTACGTCTTATTTATTCCTTTTTATGTATTTTGCGCCCGCAAAGGTACAAATAAGATAGCAAACAAACAAATATATTTGACTATTTGCTTGCTAATTCGTAACTTTGTACCATCAATATTTATAATACGATGAAGAAAAGACTGATTTTATTGTTAAGTTTTGTTCCGTTTGCAGCTTTGTCGCAAACCATGACAGAGTGGGACGATGTAAACGTTACGAGCCTGAACCGCATTCAGAGCCACGACTTGAGTATTCCTTTCGAGACAGCAGAAGACGCACACTCGCTCGATTTGACAAAGTCGCCCTACTTTCTCGACCTCAACGGAACATGGAAATTCCGATGGAGTAAGACGCCAACAGCAGCACCTTCAGGCTTCTACGCCGACGAATACGACGTGAGCGGATGGGACGACATTACTGTGCCGATGCCTTGGCAGGTGTACGGCTTCCGAAACAACAAGAGCTGGGACAAACCGCTTTATGTCAACACGCGCTATCCCTTTACCTACACGAGCGATTGGTCGGTAATGGCGAGCCGTCCGAACGATTATACATATAATGAACAAATGAAGAACCCGGTCGGTTGCTATCGTCGCACATTCACACTTCCCGAAGGTTGGACTGCGAGAAAGACTTTTATTCGTTTCAACGGAGCAGGTCACGGCTACTATGTCTGGGTGAATGGGCAGTTCGTGGGATATGCCGAGGACTCTTATCTGCCGAGCGATTTCGACATCAGCAACTTCGTTCGCGAGGGCGAGAACAACGTCTCTGTGCAAGTTTATCGCTTCACAAGCGGCTCATTCTTAGAGTGTCAGGACTATTGGCGACTGACTGGCATTACGAGAGATGTGTATCTTTGGTCGGCTCCAGAAACACGTATCGGCGACTTCTTCTTCCAAACAACAAAATTCAACACGAACGGCACTTCGGGGCAAGCCAAGCTGCAAGTTGCACTCGAAGGCGGCTCGTTGAGTGGCATGAAGTTGCAGATGACGATTAGCGACGGGGAAACGGTGGTAAAGGAGTACACAAGAAGTATCACAACTTCGACCAACATCACGCAATCCATCTCGTTCTCGGGCATTGAAGCATGGAGTGCAGAGCATCCGAAGCTCTACGACCTGACTATTCAACTGCTTGCAAACGACGGCTCTCTTGTCGATATGCGTGCCTGCAAGATTGGCTTCCGAACGGTCAGCATCCGTACAGACGGAGCGCTTCTCATTAACGGCAAACGTCTTGTGATTCACGGCGTTAATCGGCACGACTTCAGTCAAGAGAACGGACGAACCGTGAGCCGTGAGGAGATGCTGCAGGACGTCCTGACGATGAAGCGGCTCAACGTGAATGCAATCCGCACAAGCCACTATCCCAACAATCCTTACCTCTACGAACTATGCGACAAATACGGGCTTTATGTCCTTGCCGAAGCGGACGTGGAGTGTCACGGAAACATGGGACTCTCCAGCGAAGCTGTCTTCAAGAAGCCAATGGTGGAACGCAACGAGCGGCACGTACGCACCCTTCGCAACCATGTCTGTATCTTCGGCTGGAGTGCCGGTAACGAGAGCGGCGGCGGCAACAACTTCCAGAGCGTCATGCAAGCCATCAAAGCACTCGACACCTCGCGCATCACCCATTACGAAGGCAACAGCCAATGGAGCGATGTTACGAGCACGATGTACGGCAGCTACGAGAACATGCTCTCGACGGGCAAAAGCCGTAAAGGCAAGACAAACCAAAAACCGCACATCCAATGCGAGAACACCCATGCGATGGGCAACTCGATGGGTAACGAGATTGATTACTACAGAGACATCTACGAACCCTATCCTGCTATGGTGGGCGAGTTCGTGTGGGACTGGAAAGACCAAGGCCTGAGGAAGCCCGTTCCAGGCAAGACGAACCAATACTTCTGGGCTTATGGTGGCGACTTCGGCGACAATCCGAACGATGGAAACTTCTGCTGCAATGGCGTCGTGCTGCCAGATTGCACACCAACGGCTAAGTCATTCAACATGAAGGGCGTCTATCAGCCACTCGACATCTTGCCTATCGATGCAGAGCAGGGGACATTCAAAGTTAAAAACAAACTTCAGCAGATTAACTTCAACGGCTATGATGTTCAGTATGTTATAAGTGAAGACGGCATCCAAATTGCAAGCGGAATGCTCGACAACCTCGACCTCGCGCCATGGGACAGCACCACGATATCCGTTCCCTATGAAGGCATCACTTTCAAGCCTTCAAGCCTATACACGATTCGCTTCTCCACAACCCTGCAAGAGGAAACGCCTTGGGCAGAAGCGGGCTATGAAGTAGCAGCCTCGGAAGCCATCATCAAGGAACCGACAGCTCCCCTGCCCTATGCTTACGAAGGCACGGACACCCTTTCCATTAGCGGCACAACAAGCAAAACAGTCAAGGGAGCAGGCTTCACGGCCACCTTCTCGGGCGGAACACTATCGAAATACGTCCTCGACGGCACAACACTCATCAATCAACCCATCAAGCTCAACACGTTCCGCATCCCAACGGAGAACGACGGAAGACAAGAGAGTAACTGGGAAAGCTTGGGCGTTCGCGCTCTAACGATGACATCTGGCACTTGGGAAGTTGAGCAAGACGAAGCAAATCGTTGGGTACAACTCTCAATCACAGACACTTACACAACAAGCACGCAGGCTCTCGTCTTTACTGTCAACAAGCAGTTCCGCGTGTATCCCGACGGCACAATCAGCGTGTCAACAGTTACAACACCCAACATCGAAGGCTCCGTCTTGCCAAAGCTTGGCTTCCGCTTCGAGATGCCCTATTCCGCAGAATATATTACGTGGCTCGGCAGAGGACCGTTCGACAGCTATCTCGACCGCAAATATGCCGCGCATCTGGGCATTTACCATAGTACCGTCACAGAACAATGGACCAACCACATTCGGCCTCAAGAGACTGGCAATAAGGAAGATGTGCGTTGGTTGGCAGTCACGACGAATGCCGGCAAAGGCCTGATGTTCGCCAATCCGTCGGGTATGGCAACAACCGTGGGGCACTGGCGGGCTGAGGACATCTACACGGCTCCATGGAATCGCAAAGGCCATCCCTACGAAGTGACCTTCCCTCGCACCACAGTCGTCTCGCTTGATGCTTGGAATAGAGCGCTCGGAAACGCAAGTTGCGGACCTGATGTGCTCGACAAATACGAAAGGAAACTCGCGCAAACGCCTTTCTGCTTCATGATTATGCCGATACATGAGGAGACATCGGACACCGTTCTGACACAAAGAGGAAGCCTCGGATTGCCCGTGTGCCAGCCCGTTCGTTTCTCCGACGACGGACACGGCTTTGCCATCCTCACTTCAGACAATCCTACAGGTACCATAATATATTATAGTATCGACGGCAGCGACTTCCAACCCTATACAGAGCCCCTCGACATGCGTGGGGGCGGCTTGCTCAGGGCTTATGCGCAGGCGGAAGGCTTGGCCGAGAGCATCATCACGGAGAAGACTTACGGCTTCTTCGTCGATAAGAGCGAATGGACAATCTATAGCTATGACAGCCAGCAAGGCGGAAACGAGCTTGCAACAAATGCCATCGACGACAAAGACAACACGATATGGCATACGCAATACAACCCTCAGACGCCTGATTGTCCGCACGAACTAGTGATTGACATGAAGCAGTACTATCGCGTGACTGCCTTCGCATACAAAGGGCGCAGCGACGGCTCGAACGGGCGCGTCCAGCGCTATGAAGTTTACTTCACAAACAACCCCCACGTATGGGGCGAACCTGCTGCTAGCGGAACGTTCAACAACACTGCCGACAAGCAAACAGTCAGCATCCCCAGCAAGCCCGAGGCGCGCTACATGAAGTTCCTCGTACGCACCACTCACGACGGTAGAGGCTATGCATCAGCAGCCGAGCTTTATGTCGAGGCAGAAGCCATGGTGCCGCAGAACTGGTGGTGGATAACGCCCATCAACACCGAGCATCACTATCGCATCCGCGAGAAGCAGTCGGGCCTCTGCCTCCACTATCAGACCCACAACAATGAAGGTCATTTCTGCCTTGGCAACTTCGACGAGAACGACCAGACCTACATCTTCACCTTCGAGCAAGCACAGGGCTTCACGGCATTCTTCAGGCTGAAGGCAAACGGACACTATATGTCGTACGACAGCAGCGCAGGATGGCGAATCATCTCGACAACGACTCAACCCACAGACAAGAACGGATGGATTCAAGTGGAGCGACTGGAGGAAGGCAATGCCTTTCTGCGTTGTGGCTGGCAGAACAGCAGGGTGGTCGGTTTCGACTCACGTAATGTCGGCAGCTATATCTATGCCGACAAGACTGTTCCAGGCGAGTTCATCCTCGAGGATATAGAAGCAGAAGCAGACGGAATGGAGTCCCTCTCCAGCTCCCCCGATGGTGAGATACAGGTTTATGACATGCTGGGGCGAAAAATTCTCTCTCCAACTGCAGGCATCTATATCGAGAGACACCCCTCCGGCAAGGCAAGGAAGAAACTGGTGAAATAAAGAAGCCACCGCTTCTTTTAGTTGAGGGTGGAGATTCGGCGTGCCGTGTTTGCTCATCTTACGTGCCGAGTTGAGTAACTCGACGTGTCGAGTTAGCGCACTTGACATGCTGTCTTGACTGCTTTCGCTCGGCATAGCTCAACCCGGGCTTGGCTCTGCGCTCGCTTAATCGCAGCCTTCGACGTGTTAAGTTTGCATTTTGGCTGTGCCTCGTCTGTCCTCATCTTTTACTCTGCAAATTTACGAAAAATTCTTGAATTGTGCAAGTAAATTGGCAATTATTTTCACACGAAAATGAAAGTTTTTCGGGGTGACAAAGTTAGATAATTAGATAATTAGAAAGTTGTTATACGACAGGAAGCGAAATGGACGGATTCACGACAGCACTATAAGATTATTAATAGATTTATTATTAATAATATTATTATTATATTTATTATATTATTATATAGTATATATATATATATATATATATGTTATATATATCTACATCTCTCTCCCTCCGTTTTACCTTTAAAAGCTATTCCTGTCGTATTACAACTTTCTCATTTTCTCACTTTCTCGGTAAAACGTGTGGGAGTATGAGAAGTTTTCGTAACTTTACACCCGAAAACACTGATACAACATGAACGGATTGTCTTGGCAATGACGGAGTGCTCCATTTCGCCCGTAAATGGCCCCAGAATCGCTTCTAATTCCTCTGGCGCATAATTTGTCGTCGAAGCGAAATCAAGCGCTCTACGGACTTTTGGATTGTTCTTCAGTTTTTTATACAAAAACAAGCCCCTGCCAAATGAATGGTAGGGGCTATGTATTTTGCACCGTCGAGCTCTCAGACTATGCCTTGTGCCAGCATAGCCTTAGCGACTTTCATGAAGCCGGCGATGTTGGCGCCTTTGACGTAGTTGACGTAATCGCCTTCCTTGCCGTACTTGACACATTGCTGATGGATGCCCGACATGATCTGATGCAAGCGCTTGTCCACTTCATCGGCTGTCCAGCTGATTCGCATGGAGTTCTGCGTCATCTCAAGACCCGAAGTTGCCACGCCGCCTGCATTCACAGCCTTGCCAGGAGCAAAGAGCTGCTTGGCGGCGATGAACTTCTCGGCTGCTTCGGCGGTGCAACCCATGTTGCTCACCTCGGCTACGCAAAGCGGCTTGTTGGCCAGTATCTTGTCCGCATCCTCGCCATTCAGCTCGTTCTGTGTGGCGCAAGGCAGGTAGATGTCGGCCTTCTGCTCCCACGGCTTCTTGCCCTCGAAGAACTGAGAGCCCGGGAACTGGTCGGCATAGGGCTGGCAGATGTCGTTTCCCGAGGCACGAAGCTCGAGCAGGTAGTCAATCTTCTCGGCATCAAGGCCTGCAGGGTCGTAGATGTAGCCGTCGGGACCACTTATGGTGATGACCTTTGCTCCGAGCTCTGTTGCCTTCTTGGCTGCTCCCCAAGCCACATTGCCGAAGCCCGAGAGAGCCACCGTCTTGCCCTTGATGTCGAGCCCATGCGTCTGCATCATCTGGTTGACGAAATAGAGCGCTCCGAAGCCTGTTGCCTCGGGACGCAGGATGCTTCCGCCCCATTCGAGGCCCTTGCCTGTCAAGGTTGCTGCATGGAACTGCGTGGTGAGTTTCTTATACATGCCGAAGAGGTAGCCTATCTCTCTGCCACCCACGCCAATGTCGCCTGCAGGAACGTCCACATCGGGGCCAATGTACTTGAACAGTTCTGACATAAAGGCCTGACAGAAGCGCATGATTTCTGCATCGCTCTTGCCACGGGGAGAGAAGTCCGAGCCGCCTTTGCCGCCGCCCATGGGGAGCGTGGTGAGGGCGTTCTTGAAGGTCTGTTCGAAGCCAAGGAACTTGAGGATGCTCAGGTTTACTGATGCATGGAAGCGAAGACCGCCCTTGTACGGACCAATCGCGCTGTTGAACTGCACGCGATAGCCAAGGTTGACTTGCACTTCACCCTTGTCGTCGACCCAAGGCACGCGGAAAGTGACGATACGTTCGGGCTCGACTATGCGCTCCACAATCTTCGCCTTCTCGAACTCGGGATGCTGATTGTAGACGTCCTTAATGCTGTCCAGTACCTCGCGGACAGCCTGAAGATACTCTCTTTCGCCCGGATGCTTCTGCTCCAAGCCTTGCATGATTTTCTCTACATTCATGATACTAGAAAGTTTATAGTTTAAAGTTTATTTTTTATGAACTATGGACTATGGACTATGGACTATGGACTATGGACTATGAACTTTATCCCAGCTCGTCGCACTCTTTGAGCCAAGCGTCGGAACTTGCATCGGAAGGCATTCTCCAGTCGCCTCTGGGACTGAGAGAGCAGCTGCCGACTTTCGGTCCGTCGGGCAAACAGCTCCGCTTGAACTGCTGGGCAAAGAAGCGGCGGCAGAATGTCTTAAGCCACTTGCGAATAGTCGAGTCGTCGTACTTCTGGCCGAATGCCTGTCGAGCCAGCAAGTATATCTTTGCAGGACGGAAACCCCAACGCAAGACGTAATAGAGGAAGAAGTCGTGTAGCTCGTATGGCCCAACAAGGTCCTCCGTCTTTTGCGTGATGTTGCCCTGTTCGTCGGCAGGAATGAGTTCGGGCGAGATAGGCGTTTCAACGATGTCGAGAAGCGTTTGGCGGGTGCTCTCGTCTTTCGTATGCTCAGCCACCCAAGCGACAAGATGCTTGACGAGTGTCTTGGGCACAGAGGCATTCACGCCATACATGCTCATGTGGTCGCCGTTATAGGTTGCCCAGCCAAGCGCCAGCTCACTCAAATCGCCTGTGCCCACGACAAAGCCGTTCATCTGATTGGCAGCATCCATGAGGATTTGCGTTCGTTCACGAGCCTGCGAGTTCTCGTAAGTCGTGTCGTGCTTCTCGATATCGTGGTCGATGTCGTTGAAGTGCTGAATGCATGCCTCCTTGATGCTTATCTCGCGAATCGTAATGCCGAGCAGCTTCATGAGATTGACGGCATTCGTATAGGTCCTGTCTGTCGTGCCGAAACCCGGCATCGTGATGCCCACAATACCCCGTCGATTCAAGCCTAACCTGTCGAAAGCAGAGACGCAGACAAGCAAGGCGAGCGTCGAGTCAAGACCTCCGCTGATGCCAACCACGACGGTTTCGGCGTTGGTATGCTTAATGCGCTTTGCCAAACCTTCCGTCTGTATGTCGAATATCTCTTGGCAACGTTCGTCGAGACGCGCGCCTGTCGGCACGAAAGGATGAGCATCGATGACTCTCGTCAAAGAGAACGGACGGGCAGGAACGCGTTCTGTCTCAACGATATTAACTTGCCGACGAATCTGCGAAGCGCAGGACGCAAAGGTCGTGTTCAAGCGACGCTGACCCCGAAGCCTGTCAACATCAATCTCTGTCTCGAGCATCTGCTCTGTAAATTGATGACGCTTCGCCTCAGCAAGCAAGATGCCGTTCTCGTAGATAAGTCCCTTGCCACTGAAGACGAGGTCCTGTGTGCTCTCGCCAAAGCCGCAGCCACTATAGACGTAGCCGCATATGCAACGGGCACTTTGCTGCGAAAGCAGGTTCTGCAGATAAGTGTACTTGCCTACCAAATCGTTGTCAGCACTGAGGTTAAAGATGATGTCGGCACCCTGAAGGGCAAGCTTCGAGCTTGGCGGAACTGGCGCCCACAAGTCTTCACAAATCTCTACGCCAAACACACACGAAGGCGTAGAGAAAAGCATGTTCGTGCTGACCGTAACTTGTTGTCCGCAGATGAGTACGGTTCCTTCAGGCACATCGGCACCGCTTTGGAACCATCGCTTCTCGTAGAACTCCCTGTAGTTGGGCAGGAAAGTCTTCGGCACAAGTCCGAGAATCTTGCCTCGTTGAATGACTGCAGCACAGTTGAGCAAGCAGCCACGATAAGCAACAGGTAAGCCAACGATGCTGATGATGTTGAGACTGCGGGTTGTGTTCATCAGGTTGATGAGCGCCATCTCTGCCTCGTCGAGCAAGAGTTGCTGACCGAAGAGGTCGCCGCAGGAATAAGCTGTCAGCGAAAGTTCGGGCAAGCAAATGATTTCGATGCCCTTGCCCTCAGCTTGAATGACGAGCGACTCAATCTGCTGAACATTGTACTGCGGGTCAGCCACCTTCACCGAAGGAATGGCCGATGCGACTTTGACAAAACCGTGATTCATGGGGTTTATTTAATGAGTTCTACACTTCTCTTGACGAAACGTGTGAGTGCTTCGCCCTTGAGGAGGCCGTTCTGCAGGAGAGCCAAGTCGATGAGCTGATGCACGCGGTCGTTCTTCTCGGCATAGCCTTTCAAAACATCGTCGCGCTTCTGCTGCTCGGCACGGATGTCTTCGCCGCATTTCTTCAGGTCGTCCTTCTCCTCCTGCGTTATCTCCTCGGGCTTCTTCTTATCCTGTTCCTGACGCAGCACAGCCTGACGGGCATTCAGTCCACGCAGCTCTGCCTCGATAGGCTTCAAGGCTTCTTCGGTCTGCTTCTCGCAATCCTCAAGGACCTCGCGAATAAGCGGCGAGTCGGTATTGAGCACGATGTTATACATATCGGGCATCTCACCGTAGAACGCCATTCCGGGCTGCAAGCGTGCCATCTCTTTCATCCTTCGCATGTACTCGCTTTGTGTCATCATGACTGGCAACTGGTCCTCACCAAGTGCCTGAGCCTCGACGTTGAAGTCCATCTTCTCTGTCTTTGGTGCTTGAGAACGGAATACGATGGAGAGCTTGTCTGCACGCTCTGCCTCAAGTTTCTCGCGCTTGGTCTCTTCCTTTTGAATCAGTCGGTCAATGACATCGGCATCAACACGAGTGAAGGTTGTCTTCTCCAACTTCCTTTCGAGCATTCCGACCAGAGGAGCATCGAGCTGACCATTCATCAAGAGGACATTGTAGCCCTTCTGCTTGGCTGCGTCGATGTAGGTGTATTGCGCGTCAGGGTCGTTGGCATAGAGATAGACAAGCTGGCCGTCCTTGTTCGTCTGGTTGTCCTTGATGAGGGCTTGGTACTCGTCGAGCGTGTAGTGCTTGCCCTCGGTGTCCTTCAGCAGGAAGTAGGTCTTCGCCTTGTCGAAGTAGTCCTCCTCGGTAAGCAAGCCGTAGTGGATGAATATCTTGATGTCGTCCCACTTCTTCTCGAAGTCCTCGCGCTCGTTCTTGAAGATGGAAGCGAGTCGGTCGTTCACCTTCTTCGTGATGTAGCCGCTTATCTTCTTCACATTGGCGTCGCTCTGCAGATAGCTTCTCGAGACATTCAAGGGGATGTCGGGCGAGTCGATGACGCCATGCAGCAAGGTCAGGAACTCGGGCACGATGCCTTCCACAGCGTCGGTCACGAAGACCTGGTTGCAGTAGAGCTGTATCTTGTTGCGCTGGATGTCGAGATTGTTCTTTATCTTCGGGAAGTAGAGGATGCCGGTCAGGTTGAAGGGGTAGTCGACATTGAGGTGAATCCAGAAGAGCGGCTCGTCGGCCATCGGGAAGAGGTGGCGGTAGAACTCCTTGTAGTCCTCGTCCTTGAGGTCGGCAGGCTTCTTCGTCCACAAAGGCTCTACATTATTTATTATGTTGTCCTCGTCGGTATCCACCTGTTTGCCGTCCTTCCATTCGGTCTTCTTGCCAAAAGCAATGGGCACAGGCAGGAAGTGGCAGTACTTGCGGAGCAGACCTTCCATCTTGTCCTTTTCGAGAAACTCGAGGCAGTCGTCGTCGAGGTGCATCACGATGTCAGTGCCGCGCTCTGCCTTATCTGTCTCTTCGAGGGTGAAGCTTGGACTTCCGTCGCAACTCCATTTCACGGCTGGAGCGTCTTGATAGCTCTTTGTGATGATATCGACCTGCTTGCTCACCATGAACGACGAGTAGAAGCCCAGTCCGAAGTGGCCGATGATGGCATTCGCGTCGTCCTTGTACTTGTCGAGGAAGTCGTTGGCTCCCGAGAAGGCAATCTGGTTGATGTACTTCTCGATTTCGTCGGCAGTCATGCCAATACCGCTGTCGCTAACAGTAATTGTTTTAGCGTCTTTATCGATGCTAACACGAACCTTCAGGTCACCCAACTCGCCCTGGAAGTCGCCTTTGCCTGCAAGGGTCTTCAGTTTTTGCGTGGCATCGACGGCATTGCTTACTATTTCGCGAATAAAGATTTCGTGGTCGCTATAGAGGAACTTTTTGATAACGGGGAAGATATTCTCGGTTGTAACCCCGATATTACCTTGTTTCATGTCTTATTTTGTAATTATAACCTTATCTCCTTTAACTTCTGCCTTGAGATGCAGCGAAGGCTCTGTCTCCTCCATAAGTATTTCGCAGATGGGGTCTTCGAGCAGGTCTTGGATGGCTCGCTTGAGGGGACGAGCACCAAATTGTATGTCGTAACCCTTCTTGCCAAGCAGTTCACGAGCTTCAGGGCTGACTTCGAGCGTGTGCCCCATCTCGTTGATGCGGTCGAGCAGAGGCTTGAGTTCGATGTCCACAATCTTCTGCAAGTCCTCTTGCGAGAGGTGGTCGAAGTAAACGATGTTGTCGAGACGGTTCATGAACTCAGGGGCGAACTGCTTGTCGAGTGCTTTCTTCACGATGTCGCGATTCTGCTTCTTGCCTGTCGTCGTATCTGTCTCGCTTTGGAAACCCACGCCTCGACCGAAGTCGCGAATCTGTTTCGAGCCGCAGTTGCTTGTCATAATGATGACGGTATTGCGGAAGTCTATGGTGTTGCCGTTGCCGTCAGTGAGTCGTCCTTCGTCCATTACTTGCAGGAGGAGATTGAAGACATCTGTATGAGCCTTCTCTATCTCATCGAGAAGCACGATGGAATAAGGCTTGCGACGCACTTGTTCTGTGAGTTGTCCGCCTTCGTCGTAGCCAACATATCCTGGAGGTGCACCAACCATTCTGCTGACTGTGTGCTTCTCCATGTACTCGCTCATATCGATGCGAATGATGGAATCAGCCTTTCCGAAAAGCTCTTCTGCGAGGCATTTCGCAAGATATGTCTTACCCACACCTGTAGGGCCGACGAAGAGGAACGTGCCGATGGGCTTCTGCGGGTCTTTCAGTCCGACGCGACTGCGCTGGATGGCTCTTGCCACCAAAGCGACAGCTTCGTCCTGACCGACAACCTTCTGCTGCAGTGTATCCTTGAGATTGCGCAGACGAACATTTTCTTCCTGACCGATTCGCTTAACGGGGATGCCTGTCATGATGCTGACAACCTCTGCAACAACCTGTTCGTCAACAAGCGTTCGCTCTGTCTCGACGAGTGTCTTTTCCCATTCTTGCTTTGCCAGCTCCAGTTGTTCCTGAACATGCTTGCTTTGGTCGCGAAGGTCGGCAGCCACCTCGAAGTCCTGTTGCTCAGCTGCTTCAAGCTTCTTCAGCTCAAGCTCTTCGACAAGGTTCTCCAGTCGTGTCACTTCTTCAGGCACAGGAAGGTTCTGTATGCGCATTCGGCTACCAGCTTCATCAAGCGCGTCAATCGCCTTGTCTGGGAAGCTGCGGTCGGTAACATAGCGGCCTGTCATCTTGACACAAGCCTTGAGCGCCTCGTCGGTATAGCGGACATGATGGTGCTTCTCATAGCGTTCGCGAAGATTCTCAAGGATTTGAAGTGTCTCATCTGCTGTCGTCTGTTCGACCATTACCTTCTGGAAACGACGTTCCAAAGCGCCGTCCTTCTCGATACTTTTGCGGAATTCATCGAGTGTGGTGGAGCCTATGCATTGGAACTCGCCACGACTCAGAGCCGGCTTCAGCATGTTGGCAGCGTCCATCGAACCTGCCGCATTACCTGCTCCGACAAGTGTGTGTATCTCATCAATAAAGACGATAACCTCCGGGTTCTGCTTCAACTCGTTCATGATGCAACGCAGACGCTCCTCGAACTGACCGCGATACTTCGTGCCAGCCACGACGCTTGCGAGGTCGAGCACCACAATGCGTTTATTCCAAAGGGTTCGGCTGACGCGATGGTTGACAATTCGCTGTGCCAATCCTTCCACGATAGCGCTCTTGCCCACGCCAGGCTCGCCGATGAGAATGGGATTGTTCTTCTTCCTTCGATTCAGGATTTGTGCCACACGTTCAATCTCCTTCTCGCGTCCAACAACAGGGTCGAGGAGGTCTTGAGCCGCCATAAAGGTGAGGTCGGTGCCAAAGTTGTCGAGCGCCGGAGTCTTGCTTTCCTGCTTCTTCTGCATGCGGACAGAGATGACGTTGCCTTCCAGTCCAGCCGATACAGGCTCGAGGTCTTCGTCGTCATCCTCATCGTTAGGCAGTCTGTTGTCAGGCGTCTGTTGGCTGTTGACCTTGTCGTAGGTGATGTCGAGGCGTTGCAGGATGTCGCTTGCCTCGTTGTCATTTGCTTTCAGAATGGCAAGTAGGACGTGAATCGGCTCGATAGTTTCCGACTTCATCAGGCTTGCCTCGAGCTTGCAAAGGCGCATGATGCGGTTTGCCTGTGTGTCGAAATTCATATCGGCAGGCGTGGGAGAGATGAGCACCTGATGCTGACGGGCTGTCATCTCGAGCTGACTCTTGAGCTGAGCCACCCCGTCTGGCAGGTAATATGCCAAGAGCTGACTGGCTTTGTTGTCAGTATGCCGGATGATTCCAAGCAGCAAATGCAGCGGAGAAACGCTGCCACAATGCAGTCGGCTCGCCTCTTCCTTGCTGAAGTTCAGTATGTTGAACGTATCTGGTGAAAAGTTTGTAGTCATTTTAATCCTTCAGTTGTCTGTTGTCTATTGTCTGTCGTACACTTGTATTCTACAAATGCCGTGCCAAACATAGTTCCTTGCAAATATACGACATTTTAAGATAACATCCAAGAAATGAGCCGAGAAATAATGCTTGCAGTGTAGTTGGCAAACTTAACGTGCGAAGTTTGCAATTTTAACGTGTTATGTTGGGCAACTTAACGTGTTATGTTGAGCAACTTAACGTGTTAAGTTTACAAACACACCACGCTAAGTTTGGCGATGCACCCTGCACTCCCATTCGAATATAAAAGAATAAGGAAAAAAACTCTCGTTCCCCGTCCTTAATCTCTAATCTTTTTTATATCTTTGCAACGGAATATACACTTAAACTAACAAGACATGAAACGACATACTACCCTATTTCTGCTCTCTATTTTAATCCCATACTTAGCAGTAGCAGGCATTCCAGACGGTTATTACAACAACGCCGACGGAAAGAAGAAGGCAGCCTTGAAGGCGGCCATGTATAGCATCATTTCGCCACACACGAAGTTGGGATACGATAATCTGTGGGCGGCATACGAGAAGGTGGACTATTTGCCAGCCACGAATTCGCAGGGGAAACATCAGGTAATGGACTATTATAGCGACAATGTCTATTACTTCGTAGGCAACGGTTCTGCAGTTAGCGGTATGAATAAAGAGCATGTGGCACCTCAAAGTTGGTGGGGCAAGGGAACGAGTATTGCTGTAGGCAACGACCTCTTCCAGGTTATCCCATCAGATGCGAAAGCAAATAGTGCCAAAGGAAACTTCCCTCTCGGAGAAGTGTCAGGCTCCACGGTATTTTCCAACGCACGCATGAAGACGGGAGATGACGCACATGGTGACCGCGTGTTCGAGCCTTGTGACGAATACAAGGGAGACTTCGCAAGAATCTTCTTCTACGTAGCGACCTGCTATCCCGATGTTAACTGGCAAGATAGAAGCGATGTTAATGTCTCGTTTCGCAAAGAAGATTATCCCACTTTGAAGGAAGACATCCTGCCCATGCTCTTGAGATGGAGCAAGAACGACCCCGTCTGCGAATGGGAAATCACTCGCAACGAACGCGCCTATGGAGAACAAGGCAACCGCAATCCTTTCGTCGACTTCCCCAACCTGGCTGAATACATTTGGGGCGACAGTGTGGATTATGCCTTTAGCATCGACGGCACATCTACTGGTGGTGGAGGCGGTCAGAGCGGTGACGAAACACCTGACTTCGCAGTTCTGGTCGACCAGTCAATGAAGTCAGGTCTCGATCCCTTCTTCGTTCGAACCTATGAAGGTTGCGAAGGCGAAGTGTGGACAAGCAACTCTAACTATGGAGCTGTGGCTAACGCCTATAATGCAGGCAAGGAAGCCGACGAGTACCTCATGCTCACTCTCGATTTCTCGATGATGGAGAGAGCTGTGCTCAGCTTCCAACATGCAACAGGCTACAACAAGAGCGTGCCTGTTGAGGACACCTACTTCCAAGTCCTGGTCAGCTACGACTACGAAGGCGTTCCTGAAGATGCAACTTGGATAAAACTCGATGCAGAATTCCCGCCACTTCAATCCAGCAGCAACTTCACTCAGTTCGTATCGTCTGGCGACATCAGTTTGGCTGGTTGCGGCGGCAGAGACAACGTCACAATTGCCTTCCGCTACACAAGCAACAGCTCAGCTTGCTACTGTTGGGAGATAAAAGATGTCAAGGTAACGGCATACGAACTGCCAGATGCTCTGCCACTCTTGGCTGAGGAAGACTCTTCGCCCGAACAAGTCATTACTTACGACCTGATGGGCAGACAAGTTCCTCACAACACGAAGGGCCTCGTCATTAGAAACGGGAAAAAGATACTGCAAAGATAATGAAGCGTTTAATATTCCTTCTCATTCTTCACTCCTCGCTCTTCAGCCTTCACTTTGCAACAGCTCAAGAGCAGTACTATCGCAAGGCTGAAGGACTTCGAGGCACAGAGCTCAAGGAAGCACTCCACAACCTTATACAGCCAACTTTTGTGCTCGACTATGGTGGCGGTGCAGGCAAGACTTGGAGCGGCTTCTGGCAAACAGACCAGATGGAAGACATGCAGGTTCGCGACCGCTACAGCAATACCGTTCGCTACTTCAATCCCGACATGAGCGCCGTCAGCAACATGAACATCGAACACATCTGGGCCAACAGCTGGTGGGGACATGAGAAGAACAACGCCTACTGCGACCTCTTCAACCTCTACCCCGCCGATGCCACAGCAAACGGACGCAAGAGCAACAATCCCATAGGCATCGTGGACGGCACCGTATCTTACACAAATGGCGTCACTAAGGTGGGCAAAAGCAGCAGCTATCGTGCCGACAGCCTTATTACGGTCTGGGAACCTGCCGACAAATGGAAAGGCGACTTCGCGCGTACATATTTTTATATGGCAACTTGCTACAGCCACATGACTTCGCTCTGGACCACCACAGAAGGCTTGCTGACTGTTGACCCAAATAGTCCTTTGCTGATGCGCCCCTGGGTCTATAACCTCATGCTCGAATGGGCAGAAGCCGACCCACTCGATGAGATCGAGCAAGAACGGTGCGACGCCATCTGCGAGATACAAGGCAACCGCAATCCTTTCGTCGATTATCCTGAGCTATGCTACTACATCTGGGGCGACAAAGCGGATGAGCAGTTCTATTGCACAGAAGAACATGGAGCCGAGATATTCGTGCCAGCAGCATGCGAGGAAATTGACTTCGGACTGCATCCCCTATCGCGACCCTTCTCGGCAAAGGTGCAGGTTCGTGGCAGAGGCTTGGACGAAGGTGCCCAACTTATTGCGGATGATGAGCACTTTGCTCTCTCCCAATTTGTTCTTTCTTCTGATGAAATCAATCAAGGCACAGACATTACCGTGTCCGTCTCTCCAACAGAAGAAGGCAACTACACCGCAATGCTTACCCTCGAAGGCAGTGGCTATGTGCAGCAGTCGCCTTTGATAGTTTCCTTTGTTGACGGCATTCCTGCCTATCCCGCCACAGATATCATTTGTGCTGTTAGCAGTCGCCGCTTCAATGCAAACTGGATGAACTATGAGCCAGATGCGACCTACACGCTCAATGTCTATACCAAGGACGCGAATGGACAGCCTCAACCTTTCGGCACTTACACGACAACCGATACAACTTATCAGGTCAGGAATGTCCAGCCGAACATGACTTATTACTATAAGGTGAGCATCATCGAGGATGGCGAAGAGCTTGTGGGCAGCAATGAAGTAACAGTAGAGATGCCTGAAGTTGCTCCGGTCTTCTCTGTCAGTCTCGACAACATTGCCTTTACTGCAACCCCTGGCAACCCAAGTGCTCCAACTCAAGTATCTGTTACGGCAATGGCAGTGCCCAAGTATGTGACAGAGATCATCACAAGTGCTCCTTTTGAACTAAGCAGCGATGGAGAAGCATGGTCGCAAGAACTTACACTCACAGGCACAAGTCCATCCTTCTTTGTTCGCTTCGCAGGTGCCTTCGAGGAAGGTGATTATGAAGGCGAGGTGATTGTCAGCACAGAGGGACTGGACGACAGAGTCATCTCTGTTAGCTGCAATGTTGATGCAACAAAGTCGTTCTTCGAGGACTTCGAGACAGGAAGCAAAGGCGCTTATGCTGTTGGAGAAGTTACATGCTCTGCTGCCTCTTGGGAGATGAGCAATGCCTTGATTGCTGCTGATGATAATGCTCTCGACAAGAAGTGTGTTCGAATGAAGGGTTATGTAAAGTCCGGCTCGACCATCACAACACCAGCTCACATCATGATGACTACAGACAAGGTGAACGGCTGCGACAGCCTTTGGTTCTATGCTGGCAGCTATGGCAATGATACAGGTGTGAAGATGACGGTCAGCTATAGCGTCAACGGAGGACAGACTTGGACAAAGGTTGTCTCTTCTCTTTCTGTAGGAACAATGCAGCGCTATGGCTTCAAGATAAACCGAGACGGCAACATCCGCCTCAAGTTCGAGAGCGAGAACACTGGCAACAAGCGCGTCAACATCGACAATGTGCAGATGAGTGACTGGGAAGACCCGACAGGCATCGAGACAATTCAAAATTCAAGATTCAAGATTCAAAATGATATCTATGACCTGAGCGGTCGCAAGGTTATGAGCGGCAAGAAGTCAAGCCTCATCATCATAGAGAAAGGCAAGAAAAAGGTCAATGGTAAATGATTAAATGGTAAATGACCGATGCGGTTCTTCATCACTCTTTCCTTCGACGGCACAAACTATCATGGCTGGCAGATCCAGCCTAATAGCGACAGCGTGCAACAGAGATTGCAGGAAGCGCTATCTACCCTACTTCGCCAACCCATCGAGGTTGTTGGAGCAGGGAGAACTGATACTGGCGTTCATGCAAGAATGATGGTGGCGCATTTTGATTGGGAAGAATTGATTGATGGAAAGCAGTTGGCTTACAAACTTAACAAATTCTTGCCTCAAGACATTGCTGTTCAGGAGGTTCGACTGGTTGATGAAGAAAAGCATGCGCGCTTCTCGGCTACTTCGCGAACCTATCATTACTTCATCCACATGCGGAAAGACCCTTTCCAGCAAACTTATAGTTGGCAAGTACCCTTCAAACTTGACTTCGAGAAGATGAATGAAGCAGCAAAAGTTTTGCTTGAGTATAAAGACTTCACGAGCTTTTCGAAGGTCAATACGGACACCAAGACAAACCTTTGCGATGTCAAGGAAGCCTTTTGGGAAGAAATTGCTCCAGACAGGTGGCGCTTCACCATCACAGCCAATCGCTTCCTTCGCAATATGGTTCGAGCCATAGTGGGGACACTTGTTGAAGTGGGCAGAGGAAGGCTGAGTCCAGAGGATGTTCGCCGCATCATCGAGGCCAAAGACCGCTGCAGTGCTGGAGAAAGTGTCCCTGCTAAGGGACTTTTCCTTGTTGATATAAAGTATTGACATGTGGTTAGCATTTGCCTTGCTTAGTGCAGCCTTGCTCGGCTTCTATGATGTCTGCAAGAAGCATTCGCTACGGGACAATGCGGTTATCCCCATTCTGTTCCTCAACACGCTGTTCTGCTCAATTATCTTCCTGCCCTTTGCTTTCAAGACACCTTTTGGAGGATGGGAAATGCAGCGCTACATTTTGCTGAAAGCCTTTATTGTGCTGAGCAGTTGGTTGCTTGGCTATATTGGCATCAAGCACTTGCCCATCACAATTGCCGGCCCAATCAATGCCACCCGGCCTGTTATGGTGCTTGTAGGAGCCTTGCTCATCTTTGGCGAGAGGCTGAACATTTGGCAATGGGCTGGTGTAGTGCTTGCCATCTTAAGTTTCTTTTTGCTAAGCAGAAGCGGCAAGAAGGAAGGCATTGACTTCAAGCACAATCGCTGGATATTGTGCACTGTCGGCGCTGCCGTGCTTGGTGCAATAAGTGGTCTCTATGACAAATACCTGATGGCGACAGAAGGCGGTTTGGGTTTGCCAAGGCTAACAGTTCAATGCTGGTACAACTTCTATCAATGCATCATGATGGGCATAATGCTGCTCCTGCTTTGGTGGCCAACTCGAAAGGGAAGCACACCTTTCCGGTGGAGATGGAGCATCCTGTTCATCAGCATTTTCCTAAGCATTGCTGACTATGTCTATTTCTACAGCCTTTCCCTGGATGGAGCTATGATAAGTGTGGTAAGTATGGTTCGGCGAAGCAGTGTTTTGGTCAGCTTTATACTTGGTGCCCTACTCTTCCATGAAAAGAATCTGCGGAGCAAAGCCATCGACCTTGCTCTTGTCCTGTTGAGTATGGTGCTGCTATGGCTGGGACAGTGAGCGGCTTATCTCATGAACTTTCCCCTCGGCTTTTTCCCGTTGTTCGCGAGTCAACTCACCAGTTTGAAGTTGGAAAGTTATGCTGTCGTCTTTCTCACTTAACCGTGCCATGATGAGCGGTAAAGCCTGCAAGGATTGGCGAGTGTCCATGTCTATATCATCGCTCAGGAACTCATCTACAGAAGGGCGCTCAACAGTTTGCGGCAACTCATTCCATTTGGTGTCGAACAGACGGATTCGACTGTCGGGAGCTGGCGCATTATAGGTCTGCACCAGGCAAAAGGTGCTGTCATTGAGCAGTTTCATCTCAACAAGACAATGCTCTGAAAGCTGCAATTTGAGGTATTGTTCGTTTAGGACAAGCAGCTCGCTGTGGCCGTCGAACTTGTTCTTCACCTCAGCCTTCATGTTGTTCTCGCAAAAGTCAATCTGGTCGAGGCGGTTGTTCTTCGTCAAGAGGGGAAAGATGCTGTCAGGTGCCTCGGCATAGACATCGCGGATGCGAAGTTCTGCAAATGAAGAATGCAGGATGAAGAATGAAGAATATAGGAAAAATAAAAACCTTGCTGCTTTCATAACTGTGGACTATTTCAACTTCCAGTCGGAGAGGTAGAAACTCTTCTCGACTGCATTCTCGATGTCGTCGGGCAAGTTGCAGAAGAAGTCGATGCCAGTGCGGCGCTCAAGTTCGTCGATGGTAATGGCGTATTTCGAACTGACCTCGTCCCAATTTGCTTTATGCTCCATCCAGAAAGCAATTGCCCAAAAGCCGCCATTTGTCTTGGCATAGGACTTCTTAAAAGCAAGGATGGCCATGTAGTAGTATTGAGGGCAAGCCAGTTGGCCGACCATTTTGTACATGCCGGGAGTAATAGTGCCGCCCTTCACCACATAAAGTGTGTCGCGGAAAGTGGATTGGTCATAGGTGTCGCGGAGGAAACTCTCCAAGTTCCACCATATGCCATGCTCATTGAAGTCCTTCAACTGCGGGCTAATGTTGCTGAGATAAAAAGTCTGCCCATTAGCTTCCTTCGAGTTAAGTCGGTCTGCACTACCCAGGATATGGCCTCGCTGATAGCTCCAGTTTGTGTAGTCCGAGGAACTGACGCGCATATCTGCTGGAAGCACAGGATCGGGCTGGAAGGGGTCGCCTGTACCACCATAGCCATTGAAGCTTTCGCCATTTCGCCATCTGTTGCGATTCCAGACCTTATTGTTCGACGAGAAGCCAGGATACCATTTGAAAGCCGTCCAGGCATTTGCCTTGAGGCTCGTGTTGTAGCCAACACAATAGTTTAATGTGCCTTCCGGAAGGGAATGTATGATAAATGCATTGACATTGCCAGTCTTGAGGGAAGGAATCTCAAAGCCGCGCATTGCATCTGTCCTGAGAGATGTTGGCGTGGTAGATTCAGTAAAGAGAGGCAAAGTCAGAGTCTTATTGTCATTATTGTTCACTCCAGATGTCCAGGGAGAGACATCAGAGTCGCCGCTGCAACCTGCCAGGAGAGCGAAAACAAAAAGAGATGCAGACAGCCAAATGCTTCTGCACCTCTTATTTATTGACAATCGGGACATACTGTTCCCTAACCTTTAATCCTTAATCTGGATTACTTCTTCATGCGAGCATAGCGGCTCATGAACTTATCGACGCGACCAGCAGTATCGACAAGCTTGCTCTTACCAGTGTAGAAGGGGTGAGAGGTGTTACTGATTTCGAGCTTGAACAGGGGATAAGTCTCGCCCTCGAACTCGATGGTTTCGCTTGTCTTAGCGGTTGAACGGCTGAGGAACATGTCGCCATTGCTCATGTCCTTGAACACTACTGGACGGTAGTTTTCGGGATGAATTCCTTCTTTCATTGTTTGTTTTCTCCTTTTCTTTGTGCCCCCGAGTTTCCTTCATTGGAAGTAGATAAGGGGCTGGTTAATACTTTTTAGCGGCTGCAAAGGTACGACTTTTTTCTCAATGCACCAAATTTTGTAGCAAAAAAGTTATTTAACCCAGTCCATGATGAGCCGATATGCGATGGAAGATGGGTCTGGAAGGTAAGGAAGATTGTCGCGTTTGTACCAGCCTCCATCGCTCAACTCAGCCTTCTGGAGTTCTATTTCGCCCGAGAGATAGTCTGCCGTGAAGCCGACCATCAGGCCGCTCGGATAGGGCCAAGGCTGCGAGGCGAAATAGCGGATGTTTGTGATGCGCAGCCGCGTCTCTTCCCACACTTCCCTTTGCACGCACTCCTCCAGTGTTTCGCCTGTCTCGACAAAACCGGCCACAAGGCCATAGTGCCTATCGCGAAAGGTGTGGGCATGAACCATGAGTATCTCGTCGCCTCGAGTGACGCGAACGATAATGGCGGTTGCCAGACTGGGCCAAAGTTCCTTGCCGCACTCCTTGCATTGCTTGCTGATTTCCGTCTGCCACTTCATCTGACCGCCGCAAACGCCGCAGAACTTCGAGTTCTGGTGGAAATAGACCAGCTCGGCACATTTACCGGCAAGCTGGTAATCCTCTGGTGGCAGCACATGGAAGCTCTTTCGGAGCGGCATCATTTGCAGGTCTTCCCTATCCGTAACGGGTTTAGAGAGTGCACCCACGACTACCTGACCCTCTTGCAATTCCGTCACCTTTTCCCAAGGTTTCAACTCGATGGGACATTCGCCAAAGGGGACAGTCCCCTCTTTTGTGAGCAGAATGTCCCCTTGACAGAAAATGAAGAATTTCATTACAACCTCATCGACTTCTTTATCTCCTCGACCTTTGCCTTTGCCCTCTCCACGCAGCCGGTATAGCAGTTGGCGCAGCCCATTGTGTCTTTTATTTCGAGGTAGAACTTAATCTTGGGCTCTGTGCCGCTGGGACGGACACTTACCTTCGTGCCGTCCTCGCAGAAGTACTGCAGCACGTTGCTCGTTGCGGGCATGTCGAGAGCTGTTTCCTTGCCTTCGCCGTCGCGAGCCTTGAGGGTCTTGAAGTCTTTTGCGAGTATGACTTTGCTGCCTGCAATCTCGGTGATGGGGTTGTTGCGGAAGTCTTCCATCATGGCCTTGATTTCGTCGGCACCGCTCTTGCCGGGCTTCACCACATTGATGGTGTGTTCGTAGCTGAAGCCGTATTCGAGGTAGATTTGCATCAAGAGGTCGTAGAGCGTCATGCCGTTGTCGCGAGCCCAGGCTGCAATCTCGCAAATGAGGCAGATAGAGGCTGGAGCATCCTTGTCGCGCACCTTGTCGAAGGGCAGGAAGCCGAAGCTCTCCTCGCCGCCGCCGATGTATTTCTGCTTGCCTTCGCTGATGGCTATCTCGCGGGCAATCCACTTGAAGCCCGTGTAGCAGTCGCGCAGCTCGATGTTGTTCTTCTG
>CACYYM010000025.1 GCA_902778625.1 uncultured Bacteroidales bacterium | reverse complement strand
GGGGACAAGATAGAGATTGAGGTTTCTCGTCTGTTCTGTTCCTTGATTGTAGAAGCTGATGCTTGTGAGGTCTCTTGCTTCGCCCAGCTCTTCTTTCGTGTAGAGTTGCTGTGTGAGGGAGCGACGATACCAGGTGTACGTGGGGAGGTATACAGATATGTTCATGCTGCCGTCGCCGATGTAGTAATCGTCGTCGATGTCGAGCTGTATCTTATTCTTCATCCGATGTAAAGATCCCGTGTAGGAACTGGGATTGGTCACATCGTATGCACCGCTGTTATCGTTATGGACTTGTAAACCCTGATTATCCATATCACAATATGCTTCAAAGATTGTCAGGCTCTTATATGAGCCCGTTCTGTCGTTGGTGATGACGGCAAGGTTGTTCGTTCCATCGTAGTAATAAAGCTTATCGAACACTATCGTCGTCCATTCTCCTGAGGTGAAGGTAACGCTGCCGCTAAACACTTTGTTGTCATCCGATACGGACAGCCAGTCGGTATTACTGTTGAAAGCATCCTTGGTGGTTGGCTTCAGATAGAGGTCGATGGTACGAGTCTGAGTAGACCTAAGGTTCTTGAAGGAGATACTGCTAATGAAGCCCTTCTTGCCAATCTCGGTCGCACGGTATATCTGCTGACTCATACTATATTTCCAGTTTGTGATGACAGGCATGAAGTAGCTCTCGGAACAACCAACAATTAAGTCTTCCTCGTTAAAACGCACCTGATTCCTCTCATAGAAAACACTTCCGCCCGAAACGCCACTCATATTTGAAGGCGTATAGTTCGTGTTATCGCCATAGACATAAAGTGAACGGTCGTGATCGCATCGTGAAGCAGCAAATGACACGTTTCCTGGATCATCACCAGTATTGTCGTCCATTGCTACAAGGAGAGAATTTCCGCTGTAGTTGAATTCATTGTTGAAGGTGATTGTCGTCCATGAATTAGGCTCGAAAGTCACTTCGCCACTAAAGACGATGTCGCTTGACGTGACAGAAACCCAATCTGTGTTCGAATTAAAGGTATCTTTACTGATGTTTTTCAGATAGAGGTCTATCTGTCTCGTACGAGCTACTGAAGAGTTGTTGTAGTAACTGATACTGCTGAGATTACGCGACGCTCCCATTTCATAATATGGGTAGATTTGCTGCGTGTATGAGTACTTATAGAAGGAGTAGAACGGCAAGAGTTTATTCGATAAGGATGTCGAGCCAATCTCCACCACAGTAGGGTTAATAATACATATTTCTTTTTTACACGCACGCATATACGCAGTATCGACGCTACAAATTTACGTAAAAAAATGTTAAGTTGTATGCCCAAAGCGGATTTTTTTTTAAAATAAGGTAAAATTTCCGTTCTCGCACGGAGAGACTCCAAACGCCGCACGCGGAAATTCCAAACGCCGCACGCGGGGATTGCAAACGCCGCACGCGGGGATTGCCAACGCCGCACGCGGAAATTACCAACGCCGCACGCGGGGATTGCCAACGCCGCACGCGGCGTTTTAAGACACCCCTCGCCGAGGATGGTTTTCCGGCGTATTGGTGCGGGCTACGCTACACTCCGAACCGACTTTCTTATAAAATAAGAGTAAGTATCGCGCCCCAATGGGCAAGGGCGCCAAGCAGGACAAAGACATGCCAGATGGCGTGGAAGTGAGGTTTCTCGTCGTGGGCGAAGAAGTAGGTTCCTGCCGTATAAGCGATACCTTCGGCAAGGAGGAGCCAAAGGGTGGTTGGTGTCAGAAGCTTGATTACTGGTTCGGCAATGAGAATGATGCTCCAGCCCATCACCAAGTAGATAGCCAGCGAGAGTCGCGGCCAGCGGTCCATCGCGAAGATTTTATAGAAGGCTCCGCCTACCACGACGAGCCATTGGAGCGCAAAGACCGTCCAGCCCAACCAGCCGCCCACTACCCCGATGAGAATCGGGGTGTAGGAACAGGCTATCATGACGTAGATGCTGATGTGGTCGCACTTGCGAAGAGCGCGCTTCAGTTTTCCCTCTCGCACCCAATGATACACGGTGCTGCTCAGGAACATGAAGAACATGCCGAACAGGAAACAGATGACGCCGAACGCCATCTGCCAGCTAACGTCGGCTGCCAGCCAAACGAGCCAGATGCTGCTCAAGGCAAAGAGGGCTCCGGCAAAGTGCGTCCAGGTGTTGCCTAGCTCAGTCTTATTTGGCCAAAAGCGCTTCAATTGCATTTTGAGTCCTTTGCGTCAAATCCTCGTAAGACTGTTCTGGAGCAGGCTTAATGGCGGGCAGGAAGTTGACTTCGATGTGCTCCGGTCGCATAAAGCTGCTGCCACGTGGAAGTGCTTCGAAAGCGCCACGGATGCAGACAGGAACGATGGGTACGTTGAGCTCCTTGGCCAGTATGGCGAAAGTCTTCTTGAAAGGCACCGTTCCGCCGTCGTGAGTGCGTGCTCCCTCTGGGAAGATGATGACACGATGGCCTTCTCTGAGCACCTTTGCGAGCTTCAGGATGGAGTTCTTCAGATTGGCACGTTCCATGACGATGACGTTGCTTTGTGCCGCCATCTTACGTCTGTACTGGCTTTTGACGTGTTCTTCCGTCGCATAGAAATAGTATTGGCCCAGTTCGCTCCAAGGCAATCCGGCAAGAACGAGCGGGGCATCGGCATAGCTCTGGTGGTTAGGAGCGAGGATGCAGGCGCCCTTTGCGGGAACGTTCTTCTGTCCCTTAATCTTGAGGCGATTGTATAGGCAGAAGAAGCCTTTGAGGATGCGCGACACGATGCGATAGGCAAGGCCCGAGGAAGGCAGTGACAGACTATCGACAGAGCCCGTGAGAAGCTGGTGCCAATCTACATCCTCGGCCTCCATGCGCGTCTTCTGTTTGGCTACATAACTTGCCAAAGCCTCGATGTTGGGGAAGCCAGGCATCTCGTCCACGCCGACAGAGGTACCGAAGGTGTTCTCGATGAAGGTCTGCAAGCTTATCTTGTCGAGCGAATCGAGGGCAAGGTCGGTCTCGACGTGGTCGGCCGCATGCACCTTGATACCCTTCTCCTGCTCGATGAAGCTCTTGATAAGTCGGTATTCTTCGCAGGTCGGCTCGGCCTTCGACTCGCGCTCTTTGTCCCTTGCTCCCTGCCCTTCCTTCAGGATGGCACCGAGCTTGTAGCGCTGCAGCTTGTCGAGCCTCGTGCGGGGCAACTCGCCACGATAGACGAGGACGCTCATGATCTTCTTGTACGCAGAAACCGTCATGTTGTATGGCTCCAGCACTTCTCGCTTCAGTCTGGATGCCACTTCGCTGTCGGTCAATGTCGATGCCCACAATGGTTGCGGCACGATGATGGCACGAAGTTTGTCACCATCCTGAACGACTGCAGCCTCTTTGACCAGCTTGTCGTACTTCTCGAGCTTGTACTCTATCTCACTCGGCTGGACGTTTTTGCCATTGCTCAGGATGATGAGCTCTTTCGTGCGGCCGGTCAGCGTGATGCGTCCGACGGAGTCGAACTGAGCGAGGTCGCCCGTATGCAGCCAGCCGTCGTTGTCGATTACTTGTGCCGTCTCCTCAGGTCGGTTGTAGTAGCCCTTCATCAGGTTCGGTCCCTTGACACAAAGCTCGCCATCGACCAGTTTGCACTCAACTCCCGGAAGCGGAAGGCCTGAGCATCCGGGAATGATATCGCCAGGACGCGTAAAGGCGATGATGGGAGCAGTCTCGGTCATACCATAGCCTTCGAGCACATCAAGGCCAAGCGTCCGCAAGCCTTCGCCTATCTCCTTGTCCAAAGCAGCACCACCACTGACGCAGTAATCGAGGTGTCCGCCCATCTTCTTCCTGACAGAGCTGAAGACAAGACGACTAAGCGTTCTGCTTTTCACGACACTGCAAAGCTTGAAAAGCAAACGGGCAGCAGGCGACTCGTCAATCTTCTTCTTGATGCCGACGTAAAGCGTCTGCCACAATCGCGGCACGCCAATCATGATGCCCACCTTACCCCGCTGCAACGTATCCATAATATCGGGGCCAGAAAGAGAAGGGCTAATGGCAATGCCGCCACCCATGTAGAGCGGAGCGATAAGCGAGCCCATCAAAGGCAAGACATGATGCAAAGGCAACAGGACAAGGACACGGCGCTTGTCGGTATAAATGGGAACGTCATAAGAAACGCTGTGCACATTGGCTTTCAGCGCCGAATAACTCAGCATCACACCCTTCGGCGAGCCAGTCGTTCCAGAAGTGTAGATAATGAGAGCTGTGTCGTCGTTATCAGGCTCAGCAAGAGCTGCCCAAGGCAGGATGGAGCAAAGTGGCTCATCTTGAAGCGAAAGGCGCTCGAAATCGTCAATTAGGAAAACTTTTGTCTCAACGTTTGCCTCCTTGATGGCTTCCTTGAGCGTTGCTTCTTTGTCCCTCGACACCCAAACTGCATCAGGCTGGCAGTCGTTCAGGATGTAGGCGACATCACTTGCCGTACTCGAAGCGTCAACAGGGACAGCGATGCCCTCGTTCAGCCAAATAGAGAAAAAGGCATACGCCCAACCCTCTCTGTTTTCACTAAAGACGATAGTCTTTGTTTGCTTGCCCTTTGGCGTCTTCCGTGCAAACTGTGCCACGCGTTGCAATAACTCGCTGTAAGTTACGTTATGTTCGCCAGCAATGATGGCAATCTTGTTCAGGTCTATCATGGTCTAATACGATTTACGATGCAAAGGTACGAAATATTTCTTAAATCTTCTTTCCTATTTCATTTTTTCTTTATACCTTTGCAGAAAAAGAAGACTTCATGGAGAATTATCATAGCAAGGAACGGCGACTGAGCAACACTGTAAAGCCTGCCGATATGGGGCTCGAGGAGTGGCAAGTCGCTTTGCGGCAGCAACAGGCACAGCGCGAACGCTTTACCATTAGCGAACTGAGTCCGCAATTCAGCCCAGGCGAATATCAGGTACGCAACCCGAGAACACGAAGCCAATACAAAGTCATCTATCGAGGTGCTTATAGTCCTTGGAACTATTGTTCTTGCCCAGACTTCCGCACATCAGGTCTCGGCACTTGCAAGCACGTTGAAGCCGTGAAGCTTTGGCTGCAGGCAGAGGGAAAAGAACCGCATCAGGAAGTGCCAGATTACACGTCGATTTATGTCGATTATCGTGGCGAGCGAAGCATCAGGATACGCTTTGGCGAGGCTCATCGCAAGGAGTTGACGGCTCTTGCACAAGGCTATTTCGACCAAGCCTTCGTGCTTCGACCTGAGGCTTATGCAACCTTTGACACTTTCATCGAGAAGGCAAGAACTATCGACCCCACACTGCGTTGTTATCCGGATGCACTTGAGATGGTCATCAACGAACGTGAACGGCTGCAACGAGCCACGCTTATCGAGGAAGTTTATACAGACGAAACGCTCGATGCCTTACTGACGAAGAACCTCTATCCCTACCAGAAAGAGGGCGTTCGCTTTGCTTTCAAGGCTGGGAAGGCCATCATTGCCGACGAAATGGGACTGGGCAAAACGGTACAAGCCATTTGTTGTGCCGAAATCTACCTCAGGGAAAAGATGGCAGAGAGCGTGCTCATCGTCTGTCCCACTTCACTCAAATATCAATGGAAGAGTGAGATAGAACACTTTACGGGAAAGGAAGATGTGCTCATCGTGGAAGGCTATGCATCCCGGCGACTCGAGCTATATAAGGCATCGGCACCATACAAGATTGTCTCCTATCAGTCGCTTCTTGGCGACATCAAGTCGTTGAACCGGCTCTCGACGGACTTGCTTATCGTGGACGAAGTGCAGCGACTCAAGAACTGGAACACGCAATTGGCATGGGCTGTACGACGCATCGACGCACACTATAGCGTGCTGCTCTCAGGCACACCGCTCGAGAACAACCTCGACGAACTTGTTTCCATCGTGCAACTTGCCGACCCATATTGCCTCTCGCCGCTCTATCGTTTCCGTTACGACCATATCGTAACCGACTCCGTCAGCGGCAAGGCTGTCGGCTATAAGAACTTGAACAACATCAAGGAGCAACTGAAAGACACGCTCATCAGACGGACAAAGCAGAGCGTCCAACTGCAGTTGCCGAAGCGAACGGATCAGTTCCTTCTCCTGCCTATGACGCCTCAGCAGAGCAGTCGCCACGAAGAACTCCGCGCCGCAGTAGCCCGACTGGTGAGCAAGTGGTCGCGAACCCACAGCCTTAGCGAGGAAGAGAGGCGTCGTCTGCTACTGATGCTTAGCCAAATGCGAATGCTTGCTGACAGCACGTTCATCCTCAATCAGGACCTCGAGAACCGTCACGATGTAAAAATCAGCGAGGCGATGAACATTCTGGACGATGCCTTGAACGGTGGAACAGCCAAGGTTGTCGTCTTCAGCGAATGGGAAAGAATGCTTCGATTGCTGGCCATGGAGCTCGACGCAGCAGACATTCGCTACGAGTTTCTGCATGGAAGCGTGCCTTCACAAAAGCGTAGTGAGCTCATCGAACACTTCACAAATGACGACGATTGCCGCATCTTCCTCTCCACCGACGCAGGTTCAACAGGCCTCAACCTACAGGTTGCCAGCATCCTCATCAACCTCGACCTGCCTTGGAACCCAGCCATCCTTGAACAACGCATCGGCCGTATCTACCGCATCGGACAAGAGACGCCGATACAAGTGATGAGTCTCGTAGCGAAAGGTTCCATTGAAGAGAGCATGATAGACCGTTTGAAGTTCAAGCGTTCGATGTTCGAAGGCGCCCTCGATGGCGGGGACGACACAATCTTCCTCAGCGAAGACAGGTTCAAAGGCTTCATGAGCGAGATAGCGAATATGACGAGAGAACGAGACGAAGGACAGGTGATAAGGGAAGACATAGAACCCGAAATCGACTCTAATCCCTCGCCTACTCCCCCATCCGAAGACATCGTCAGCGCTTTCCTTTCTTCACTAAAAGACATCCTTCAGTCGCCTGAAAAGACAAAGAAACTTGCAGACGCCATCACACAAATATTGAAAGAACAATGAACATACTCATTACCGGAGCCTCTGGCTTCATTGGAAGTTTTATCGTAGAGGAAGGCTTGAAACGTGGTTTCGAAGTCTGGGCTGGCGTTCGAGGCACTTCAAGTCGCAAATATCTGCAGGACGAACGCATCCACTTCGCTCAGCTTGACATGCAGAATTCCACGAAGCTTCGCGACCAGCTCCTTGCCTACAAGGCAGAGATGAGTGGTCGAGGTTGGGACTTCGTCGTGCATGCAGCAGGAGCTACGAAGTGCTTGCATCGCGAGGACTTCTTCCGAACCAATACCGAAGGCACTAAAAACCTGATTGATGCCCTTCGCGAAACAGACATGATTCCCAAGCGGTTCGTGTTCCTGAGCAGCTTGAGCATATTCGGAGCGATACGCGAGAAGCCCGTCCGAAAGCCGTCTAAAGACAATCCTTGGGTGTATTCGCCTATTCTTCTCGCTGACGAGCCCAAGCCGAATACCGCTTATGGTGAGAGCAAACTGGCTGCCGAAAAGTACCTCAAGGAACAGAAGGACTTCCCTTACACCATTCTTCGTCCAACAGGTGTCTATGGTCCTCGGGAACGCGACTATTTCCTAATGGCTCAGAGCATTAAGCAGCATATTGACATAGCCGCAGGTCTGACGCCTCAGGAGATTACTTTCGTCTATGTTCAGGACGTCGTTCAAGCAGTCTTCAAGAGCATGGAAGCACCAAAAGCGGAAGGCAAAGCATACTTCCTCAGCGACGGAAAAGTCTATAATAGCCGCAGCTACAGCGACCTCGTCCAACAACATCTTGGCAATCCCTGGGTGCTGCATCTAAAGTTGCCGCTCTTTGTATTGAGGGCTGTTTGCTGGGTTAGCGGCAAGATAAGCAGGCTGACGGGCAAGATGAACGCTTTGAACGACGACAAGTACAACATCCTCTCGCAGCGGAACTGGCAATGTGAGATAGAGCCGGCTATCAAAGACTTCGACTATGCTCCCGAATGGAGCTTGGAAGAAGGCGTCGAAGCAAGTATCAATTGGTACAAAAAGAAAGGTTGGCTTTAGAGGGCAACCTTTCTTCCGTTATTAATATAGATGCCTTTCTGTGCGGGTTTGCCCGGCAGACGTTGGCCGTTGAGGTCGTACCAAGTGTCGTTCACTGACGTCTGAGCCTTGATGTCTGTTATCCCAATAGGAACTGAGCCGGCGTAGTCCGTCCAATCCCCAACGACGCTGTCCCAACGCATTGGCTTCCATCCCTTTGCTTTGGCAGCCTCAACTTGGAAGGTATTGATGACGTTGCCGTCGTTTTCACCGCAGACGACGTTCATCGTGCCGCCGTCCCACTTGTTTTGTACTTGTGGCAAGCTTTTCACGAGGTCTTCCATCGCTTCTTCCGATATCTTGTTTTGACAGATGTTGAGCGCCTGCAGGCTCCTGCAAGCCGAGAGGTCGAGCGCAGTGAGCAGGTTGTTGTCGCAAGACAAGGCTTCAAGCACTGCATTCTTTGCCAGGTCGAGTTCTGTGAGCTGGTTCTCGGAGCAATACAGCGCCGTCAGCATTGGGAAATGTTCTATGCCTTTCAGGCTTTGGATGCCTTTGCCGCATACATTTAATAAAGTTATGACAGGTATTTCGGAGCCTTTCAGCACGCCGTCTTCGCCACAGTCTTGCTCGAGAATCCATTTTCGGAAGGCGTCGTCCGGGAAATTGTCTTCGTTGATTTCGACGTCATCGCCACTACCTTGATATTCCGTCCAGCTGTAGCCTTCTCCATGCTTTGGCGTCCAGCCCTTTGCCATTGCAGCAGCCACTTGGGCGAAAGTCATGACGTTCTCTTCGTTCTCAGAAGAAATCGCCAGCATCATGCCGCTTTTAGAACTGCTCAGGTCGGGCAAGCTCTCAACGAGTGCATCCATCGCCTCGCCCGTTATGCGGTTCTGATAACAGGACAAGACCTTCAGCTTGACGTTCCGCGAGAGCTCGAGGGCTGCAAGCTGGTTGGTGTAGCAGTAGAGCTCGGTCAGCGCAATATTTCGCGAGAGATCGAGCTCGGCCAACCGGTTGTTGTAACAATACAGAGACGTCAGTGCGGTGAAGTACTCGATGCCCTTCAGGCTTTGGATGCCTTGGTCGTTGAGTGTGACATACTTGGCGCCACGGATTTCTGCCGCAGAGAGCGTCTCACCGTACCTGCCTTGTGCCCATTTGCGGAAGTTGTCGTCGGGAAACGTGGTCTCGTTGATTTCGATTTCCGGTGTCTTCTCATACCAATCCCAACCGTCGCTGTAATAGGTTGTCCAGCCCTTCTGTTGAGCGGCAATCGTCTGAACATCAGTCATCTGGTTGCCGTCGTCATCTCCACTGACGGCATAGAGTCCACCCGTCTCTTCCGTGCCGCTAAAGTCGGGCAAACCTTCGATGAGTGCATCCATTTCGGCACCACAAATCTTGTTCCTCGAGAAGTTAATCATTGAAAGCAAAGAGCATCCGGCAACGTTGAGCGACGTTAACTGATTACTGCCACAATAGAGCGAATTCAGCGCCCTATTCTTCGACACATCGAGCTCAGTCAACTGATTTCCAGAGCAATAGAGCGAAGTCAGCGCTGAGAAGTACTCAATGCCCTTGAGGCTCTGAATACCTTTCTCTGTTGCATACATAAAGGTAATGCCCTCTATCTCGTTGTCTGCCAAAAGCGCGTCTTCGCCATAAGGCTGACTAAGGATGAAACTTCGGAACTGCTCGTCGGGAAACGTTTTCTCGTTGATTTGAACGTCGGCCCGGCTTAATGCCGTCATGAACAAAGCAAGAATTGAAAAGAGTATGCTTTTTGCCCTCATGTTTTAACTTTTACGTGAAATTTTATTCTCTGCCTACAAAGGTACGACTTCTTTTCACACTTAACCGTCCTCCATTTGTTAATTCTTATTAAAACGCATGATATTGGCAATTTGATTGTTCAATTCACGCGACACCGGCAGACGACACAATGTAAGCCAAAACGCAAAACAACTTACTATCTGCTATTTTTGCACACGCTGCAAAACGCCGAAATAGGGCTCTCAAAACACTGAATTTGCCAACGCAGCACGGGGAGTTTGCCAACGCAGCACGCGGGAATTGGCAACGCCGCACGCGGCGATTGATTTTTCGCCTGCGGAAAATTGGCATCGTCACACATCGAAAAGTGTGCAAAAAAGCGCTGAAATGGCCGATTTTGCTAAGCAGAGTTGTCATTTTGGCATTTCGCTTTCCATAATTCAATTTGTAACACCCTGATTTCCAGCACGGAATCGATTTAAGCGCGTTTCTTTGGAAAAACGGCCAAAACTATAGGTGAAGGCATTTCCTTCGATTCTGGAGCAGTCTTCGAAATCGCAAGTGTAAGCAAAATCCCATTTTTTGTGACAATCTGCCAAACAGCCCCTTTCCCAATTCGCAATTTTGAATTTTGAATTCATTAATTTTGAATTTTGAATTTATTTTCGTATCTTTGCAAGCGAAACCATACCAACTTTAATGATTACGCGCTATGAAAAAACTATTCGCATTGGCAACATTCGCAATTGCTGCATCGTGCGCTTTGGCACAGACACAAGAGAAAAAAGACTATCCGCAGCCCGAACCCATGCGGCCCGGAATGTCGGAGTACTGGACACCACAGCCCCGGGTCGTCACACCGGGCGACATCAAACTGGACACCGCGCCGAGCGACGCCATCGTGCTCTTCGACGGGAAAGACCTCTCGGCATGGATGAATCCCAACGGCTCGAATGCCGAATGGACCGTCAAGAACGGCGTGATGACCGTCGACAAGTCGAAGGGTGACATCATCACTCGGCAGAAGTTCGGCAGCTTCCAGCTTCATCTCGAATGGAGCGTGCCAAAAGGCATCACGGGCGAAAGTCAGGCTAGAGGCAACAGCGGCGTATTCCTGCAGGACATGTACGAAGTGCAAATCCTCGACTGCTACAAGAACGAGACCTACGTGAATGGAATGACTGGCAGCATCTACAAACAGACACCGCCGCTTGTCAACGCTATGCGGGCTCCTGGCGAATGGAACGTCTACGACATCATCTACACGGCTCCCGTCTTTAAGGAAGACGGAACGTATCTCTACAAGCCGTTCGTGACCGTCATCCAAAACGGCGTCGTCCTGCAGAACCACACCGAGATTCAGGGCACGACGGAATACATCGGTTTCCCCCGCACAGCAAAGCACGACGACGGCCCCATACGTCTCCAATCACATGGCGACCCAAGCCAGCCCATCAGCTTCCGCAACATCTGGATCCGACCTTTGTAATCATTAATCAGGAAATTGAAGAATATGACTACAAGGCGAGACTTCCTCCGACAATCGGCAACAGCTTTGGCCGCCGGCATCATCATCCCTCGGACACTCTACGCAGAAACACTCTCTGCTAAAGCAGTTGCAGCAAGCGACCGACTCAATGTCGCTCTGGTCGGCTGCCGCTCGATGGGTTGGCACGACCTCTCAGACATCATGCGATATCCCGGCACAAGTTGTGTCGCACTTTGCGACATAGACAGCAGCATCCTGTCGAATCGAGCTGCAGAAGCCGAGAAGAACTGGGGCAAACGCCCAGCAACCTATGGCGACTATCGAAGAATCCTGGAGCGCGACGACGTAGACATCATCGTTATCGGCACACCCGACCATTGGCATTGTAAGATAACGACCGATGCATGCTCAGCCGGAAAAGACGTCTATGTCGAAAAACCCCTTGCCAACAGTATTGCCGAATGTGATGCAATGGTGGCTGCAGCCCAACGCTATGGCCGCGTCGTTCAGGTAGGTCAGCAACAACGGAGCGCAGCTCTTTGGCATAGCATGAAGGAGTTTATCGACAGCGGCAAACTGGGGCACATCGGCCGCGTCAACGTCTGGGCTAACTTCGCCTATGCCGCAGTGCTCAACCCCGTCCAAGACAGTCCTGTGCCCGATGGCGTCGACTTCGACATGTGGCTCGGACCCGCACCGAAACGCACGTTCAACTCATCACGCTTCCACGGCTCATGGCGCATGTTCTGGGACTACGGCGGCGGCTTGCTGACGGACTGGGGCGTGCACCTGCTCGACATGGCTTTGTGGGGCATGAACGTCACCGGAATGCCTCAGCGCGTCGTTGCGGCTGGCGGCAATCATGCCTATCCCAATAACTTCGCAGAGACATTCGACACACTGAGCGTCACCTATCAGTTCCCCGAATATCTCATACAATGGTCGAACGTAGCCATCGAATCAGGCCCTTACGGTCGCAACTATGGGCTCGAGTTCAAAGGCACGAATGGCACGCTCATCGCCAATCGCGAAAGTTGGGAAGTCATACCAGATGGCGACAAGATTGAGGCAATGACAGTTAAGCCGTCGAATAACGACCACCTCGACCATACAAACAACTTCATCGAATGCGTGAAACGCCGAGACATGCAGACTGCTTGTCCCATCACAAACGGTAGTTTCTGCGCCAAGTACGCCCACATTGGCAACATTGCTGCCCGAACGCACGAAGCGCTAACCTACGACGACGCCCGACACACCTTCAACAACAAAGCAGCAGATCGCTTCATCACGCCAGAATACCGTAAGCCGTGGAAGCTCTGAAGTCTTTCATCAGGAACAAAGCAAAAAATAATTCGAAAAAAGTACACAAAACATTAGGCGCATTTCATAGAAAAGTTGTACCTTTGCACGCACAAAATTTCAAAGAGTATGGAAACAAGAAAGATAAAGCGCGCATTGGTATCCGTCTTTCATAAAGACGGCTTGGAAGAGATATTGCGCACTCTTCATGCAGAAGGCGTCGAGTTGCTATCAACCGGCGGCACACAGTCATTCATCGAGAGTCTCGGCATCCCATGCCGTAAGGTTGAGGACGTCACAACCTATCCCAGCATCCTCGGCGGCAGAGTCAAGACGTTGCATCCGAAGGTGTTCGGCGGCATCCTCGGACGCCGCGAGAATGAAGGCGACCAGGAGCAGATGAAGCAGTACGACATCCCCGCCATCGACCTCGTTATCGTCGACCTTTATCCCTTCGAGGACACCGTGGCAGCAGGGGCAAGCGAAGCCGACATCATCGAGAAGATCGACATCGGCGGCATCAGCCTCATCAGAGCCGCAGCCAAAAACTTCCGCGACGTCATCATCGTGCCCTCGAAAGCCGAATATAAGCCTCTGCTCGACCTACTGAAAAAGCAAGGCGCGCAAAGCGAACTCGCCGACCGCAAGTGGTTCGCGACACAGGCCTTCGGCGTCAGCAGCCACTACGATACAGCAATACACCGTTGGTTTGCTGAATAATTTTGAATTAATAAATATTGAATTGCATAGATGAACTGGTTTTCCCTTAACAAAGAAATAGCAATGGACCTTGGCACGGCCAACACCATCATTATCTGTGATGGCAAGATTGTGGTCGACGAGCCAAGCGTCGTAGCACTTGATCGCCGCACGGAGCGCATGATTGCCGTCGGCGACAAGGCCAAGATGATGTATGAAAAGACGAATCCCGACATCCGCACCATTCGCCCCCTGCGCGACGGCGTGATTGCCGACTTCAATGCCTGCGAGCAGATGATGCGCGGCCTCATCAAAATGGTGCACTCGGGCAACCGCCTCTTCTCGCCCTCCCTGAAGATGGTCATCGGAGTACCAAGCGGAAGTACCGAAGTGGAGCTTCGTGCCGTCCGAGACAGCGCAGAGCACGCTGGTGGTCGCGAGGTGTATCTCATTTTCGAGCCAATGGCTGCAGCTATCGGCATCGGCCTCGACGTACTTGCTCCCGAAGGCAACATGATTGTTGACATAGGCGGTGGCAGCACAGAGATTGCAGTCATTTCGCTCGGCGGCATCGTGGCCGACAAGAGCCTCCGCATTGCTGGTGACGAACTGACTGCAGACATTCAGGAATACATGAGCCGACAGCACAACGTTAAAGTCAGCGAACGTATGGCAGAGCGCATCAAGATACACGTCGGTGCAGCATTGACCGACCTCGGAGAAGACGCGCCAGAAGACTATGTCGTGCACGGACCGAACCGCATCACGGCACTTCCTATGGAAGTCCCCGTCTGCTATCAGGAGATCGCACATTGCCTCGAAAAGACTATTGCCAAGATTGAGACCGCCGTACTCAGTGCTCTCGAAGAGACACCGCCAGAACTCTATGCCGACATCGTTAAGAACGGCATTTGGCTCACAGGCGGCGGCGCACTGCTCAGAGGATTGGCAAGAAGACTTACCGAAAAGATCAACATCGAGTTCCACGTCGCCGAAGATCCCTTGCATAGCGTAGCAAAGGGAACTGGTGTGGCACTGAAGAACATCAACAACTTCGCCTTCCTGATGTAGTCAGCCTTACTGGCTACCACATCTATGCACGATTTCATCGAACGCATAACAGCCTACGTCCACTGGGCACTCTTCCTCCTTTTGGAAGTGCTCAGTGGATTCCTGCTTTTCAGGTACAACCATTATCAGGGCAGCATATGGCTTACTCAAGCCAACACTGCCGTTGCAAAGGTTCACGAATGGGAAGCGGGGGCATTGTCATACCTGCGAATGCCTGCAGAAAATGCAGCTCTCGTCCGCAGAAATATCATCCTACAGAACAAACTCGACGTCCTGCGACACGAGCTTGTACTTGCCAAAGCAGACACTTCGCAAACACAAAAAGCGCTTGAAGACCTGCTTGAAGGCATGACGCTCATTCCTGCACAAATCGTTGATAACAGTGTTAGGAAACGAGACAACATGCTCGTCATCAATGCAGGAAGCGACGAAGGCGTTGCTCCAGAAATGGGCGTCGTCAGCGGAACTGGCGTTGTCGGCATCGTCAGCGCAGTCACACCGCATCATGCTCTCGTCATGTCAATCCTCAATAGTCACAGCAGCATCAGTTGTCGGCTGCGAGGTACGGAATATTTCGGCTACCTGAAGTGGAAAGGCGGCAAGCCATTGAGAGCATACATGGACGACGTGCCTCGCCATGCACACATCCAAAAGGGCGACGTCGTAGAGACAAGCGGATTCTCGGCAGTCTTCCCGGCAGGCATCTTCCTCGGCAAAGTAGCAGAAATCAAGAATAGCAGCGACGGCTTGGCATACGAGCTTGAGATACTACTGAGTACGGACTTGGCAAACATCAGGCACGTCAACGTCATCATCGACAAACGCAAAGAAGAACTCGATTCCCTTTTGGCACAATGATTGTATCAACACTTAAACGAATGGGATGGGCACTGTTATTGCTCGCGATACAGGTGCTCGTGCTAGATCAGGTACACCCCTGGGGCTATGGGGCGCCACTGCTGTGCCCACTCTTGGTCATCACCTTGCCATTGGGAACAGCTCGTTCAGAAGCATTGCTCTGGGGGTTTGGCATTGGTTTCGTCGCTGACATCTTTGCTGGCACAGCAGGCATCAGTTCTGCCGCCATGACACTCATTGCATTCATTCAGCCGCCCTTGCTAGAAGTCATGGTTCCTCGCGACTCCGAGGAAGAGCTACACCCCTCCTTCTCGACAATGGGACGCTGGAATTATCTGCAGTTTATCGCCTTGCTTCTGCTCCTTCATCATACCATTTTTTTTGCCCTCGAAGGATTCTCCTACTTTCACATCAAAGACATTGCCATCAGCATGGGCGTAAGCTATGCTGCCTCTCTTCTGCTTATCATATTGGTTGAACACGTCCGTAACCCTCAAAAGTAAGTTGCAGTATGGAGGGGAATTATGAGCTTGCGAAGCGCAAATACATCATTGGAGGTGCGGCAGTAATCATCATCCTTGTTTATCTACTCCGACTCTTCACGCTGCAATTGCTCAGCGAGGACTTCAAAATTAGTGCCGACTCTAACGCTTTCCTTAAACGCATCCAGTATCCTGCCCGAGGCGCCATCACCGACCGCAACGGCAAGCTGCTCGTCTATAACCAACCTGCCTATGACGTGATGGTCATCATGACAGAGCAAATAGGCATTGACACACTCGACCTTTGTGAAAGCCTCGATATAACTCGCGACTGGTATGAGCGCAGAATGGCTGAGATAAAAGACTTGAACCGCAATCCCGGTTATAGCCCTTACACACAGCAGCTCTTCATGAGCCAGCTCTCGACAGAGGAATTCAGCCGTTTCCAAGAGAAGCTTTTCCGCTTTCCTGGCTTCTACATACAGAAACGAAGCATCCGACAATACAGCTACCCTAACGCTGCTCACCTTCTTGGCGACATCGGAGAAGTAAGCCCAGAAGACATAGAGGCAGACCCCAACCATTACTACCGGAGTGGCGACTACATTGGTAAGCTTGGCGTTGAGCGTTCCTACGAAGAAGTGCTGCGAGGGGAGAAAGGAATGGAGGTGCTGCTTCGCGATGCTCGTGGACGCATTAAAGGGCGTTACCAAAACGGAAAGTTCGACGAGGCTCCCGTGCCAGGCCGAAACCTGACGATGAGTATCGATCTTGAGCTGCAAGCCCTTGGTGAACGCCTCATGACGGGCAAACTCGGCAGCATCGTCGCCATTGAACCAAGTACAGGAGAAGTGCTCTGCATGGTGTCGAGCCCTACTTACGACCCGCGTATTATGATAGGACGCCAACGAGGAAAAAGCCAGAAATTGCTTGCAGCAGACCCTCGCAAGCCACTCCTTAATCGCGCGATAATGGGACAGTATCCGCCCGGCTCGACCTTCAAAACGAGTCAGGCCCTTACCTTCCTGCAAGAAGGCATCATCACGCCACAAACAGCCTACCCTTGCAGCCGAGGCTTCCGCTTCAGAGGGCTTAAGGTTGGCTGCCACGGACACGGGTCTCCTCTGCCGCTTGTCCCAGCCATTGCAACCTCCTGTAACGGATACTTTTGTTGGGGGCTTTATCATATGTTCGGCAATCGGACAAAGTATGCAACGGTGCAAGATGCAATGACAACGTGGAAGGACTACATGGTCAGCATGGGCTTTGGCTACAAACTCGGAATCGACCTACCGGGCGAGAAGCGCGGCATGATTCCCAATGCGCCTTACTACGACAAAGCTTATAAAGAGGACTGGAGCGGCCTAACCGTAATCAGCATCAGCATTGGGCAGGGAGAGGTCAACCTGACACCTTTGCAAATTGCCAATCTTGGAGCCACCATCGCCAACAGAGGCTATTATATTATCCCGCACGTCGTCAAGGAAATACAAGGCATGCCGCTCGATACGCTATATACAAAGAAGCGCTACACGAAGGTTGAGCGCAAGCATTACGAGACAGTCGTTGCAGGAATGAGACAAGCCGTGCTCGGAGGTACTTGTCGCGTTGCAAATACATCATTCTACGAAGTCTGTGGAAAGACCGGAACGGCACAGAACCCTCACGGCCAGGACCACAGCGTATTCATGGGCTTTGCACCTCGTGAGAACCCGAAGATAGCCATCTGTGTCTATGTTGAAAACGGCACTTGGGGCGCAACGTACGGTGTTCCCATCGGCGCGCTCATGATGGAACAATACATCAATGGGAAGCTCTCAGAAGCGAGCAAGGCTCGTGCCACGCAGTTTGAGAACAAACATCTTTACATTCCGCAGGAATACTCGCTTCAAACTTTATCCAACAACGCAAGCCATGCCCCAGAAACTGTTAAGGAATAAGAAAAAGGCACCATCGCTGTGGGGGTCAATCGACTGGCTCACCATATTCATCTATCTAGTGCTGCTGGCATTGGGATGGATGAGCGTGTGCGGAGCCTGCTACGAGTTTGGCGGCACTGGCAGCATCTTCGAGTTCTCCACTCGCAGTGGCATGCAAATTGTATGGATAGGCACCTCACTCCTGCTTGCCTTTATCATTCTTATGACCGATGACCGCATCATCGAGTCATTTTCCTACATTATATATATAGGTTTCCTAGCGTTACTCTTTATCACGCCTTTTATGGCACACGACATCAAAGGCTCCATGTCATGGATTAAGATAGGAAGCTTCAGCATACAACCTGCAGAGTTTGCCAAGTTCGGCGTCGCGCTTTGTCTTGCCAAAGTGATGAGCACCTATGGCTTCGATGTGAGAAACTGGCGCGACTTCGCCATCTGCATCGCTTTGATTGTTGTGCCGATGGGACTTATTATTATGCAAAAAGAGACGGGCAGTGCGTTGGTCTACACAGCTTTCTTCCTCATGTTGTATCGCGAAGGGATGTCGGGTTCCATACTGTTCATTGCTCTTTCTGCCGTCATATATTTCGTGGTAGGCGTACGTTTCGGCTGGTTGCCAGTCATGATCATCATACAAATCTTCACCATTGGCCTCGTGCTTGTATATGGTCGCTCCGGAGGGAAAAAGAGGCTCGGAAGATGGCTGTACCTCCTGTTGCCTGCTCCACTTTTGGCCTTCTATCTCTTATACCTCTCACTTCGCGACCGCTACCTGCCCTATTGTTTGATTGCTCTTTTCGCATTGGGCAGCGTCGGCTTCTACTACAGCACGGATTACGTCTTGAACAACATCCTTGAGACACATCAACAGAAACGTATCCGCGTGCTGCTAGGCTTGGAAGACGACCCTCGTGGCGCAGGCTACAACGTCATTCAAGCCAAGATAGCCATCGGTTCGGGCGGCCTGCAAGGCAAAGGGTTCCTCAACGGCACGCAAACCAAGCTCAAGTACGTACCTGAGCAGGACACCGATTTTATCTTCTGCACAGTCGGCGAAGAAGAAGGCTTCGTTGGCTGCGCCATTGTGCTGCTACTCTTCCTTTCGCTCATCCTGAGGCTATTGCACTTGGCGGAGCGGCAAGCCCACACCTTCGGACGAGTCTATGGCTACTGTGTGCTGAGCATATTCCTCTTCCATGTCTTCATCAATGTTGGGATGGTACTTGGCTTGACGCCTGTGATAGGCATACCGTTGCCCTTCTTCAGTTATGGTGGCAGCTCACTTTGGGGTTTCACTATCCTACTCTTCGTTTTCCTCAGAATTGACGCGGGACGCAACAGATTGCAGCACTAAAAGCAAAAAAAAAGCGTACTTTCTTTGCATCAAATGAAAAAAAACGTATATTTGTGCCTGATTTAACTAACAACCTTAAACCTGTAAACCTAAAACTGCAAACATTTATTACCTTATTGTCTGATATGAAGAAGTACCTTTTATACGCTCTCGCAGCTGTGACATTCATGGCAAGCTGCACAGAACAGATTGACACGTCATCACGCTATGTCTTTAAGGAAGAGACCATCTCGGGCTATCTCGAAAAGCACGCCCAGTACAGCGAATATTATCGCTTGCTCAGCGAGGTGTTAGTCAGTGACATCAGCGAAACCAACGTCCGGCAGCTCCTATCGGCTCGTGGGCACTACACAATCTTCGCGCCCACGAACGACGCCATCCAGATTTACCTCGATTCGCTTGTCAAGACCGGACTCATCCCTGAAGCTTCATGGGATGCTTTCCCCAGCGAGCGCAAACGCGACTCTATCGCTCAGGTCATTGTATTCAACAGCATTATCGACAGTGGCGACGACTACAGCGAATACATGATTTCAAGTCTGCCTATCTCTACTTCTACATCTAAAAGCGTGGAGATTCCTCTGCCCAACATGAATGACCGCAAGCTCGTGGTTCAATACACCGACGTGCCAGACAGCATTCTCATCAACGACTGCGAAATCGACGTAAACAACCGTGACATCCTTTGCATCAACGGCGTCATTCATGCCATGCATAATGTCATCTCGCCGAGCAACAACACGATGGACATCTTGCTTCGCAAGTACATCGAGGACGAGAACTCGGGCTTCGTTGTCTCATCCAAACTCGCTTATGTTTGCGGGCTCTTCGACGAGCTTTCAAAGAATCGCGATGAGGCTTACGAGACGGCGTATCAGCGCGGAAACAAGATTCCAAAGAAGAATATTGACCACGAGGGTAGTTCCGAACAGGTGTTCTATACGCCCGAGCACCGCTACTATGGCTTTACGTTCTTCGCCGAGACCGATGAGTTCTGGGAGAATGCCATCGGGAAGCCTGCGAAAGACATCACGCCAGAAGACGTCATGGACTACCTTGACAGCCAGGGTGTCTATCCCGAACTGAAGCGCGACGACAATTACAAGTCCGAGGACAACCTCCTTTATCAGTTCATCACCTATCACCTGCTGCCCGAACGCCTGAGCGCAAACACCCTCGTCTACCACTACAACGAGAAAGGCTTCGACCTGAACCGCAAGGTGCCATCCGTAGCCGTCATGGAATTCTATACGACGATGGGCAAGCGCCGTCTCCTCAAGATTTACGAGAGTAAGGAGAGTAATGGCGTCTATCTCAACCGCTTCCCCAACCTCGACAATGGCCGCAGAGGCACTTATCAGGAGCTGTCGTGCGATCCTGACAAGGAAGGTATTGCCATCGGCGAGCCCAACATGGCAGGAGAGAACAACATCCGAAACGGCATCGTCTATCCCATCGACAAACTTCTTTACTACAGCGAGGCAACGCGCAACAACCTGCAGAAGCAACGCATACGCTGGAGCGTGCCAAGCATGTGGCCTGAGTTCATGAACAACGACATTCGCTGCTCCGAGATTACCGACGACAAGCACAAGAACGTCTATATCCCGACAGATGAAGAATACAAGTACCTCGAGGACGTGGACATCTCGAAGGACACGCGCTTCAACTACTGGACAGGACGCGGCAACGGCTGGCAGAACATGCAAGGCGACGAGATGAGCATACGCGGTCTGCTGGAATGCACGATGCGCCTCCCGCCTGTACCACAACGCGGCACATACGAGCTCCGCTTTGCCATCCAGTGCGGCGGTAACATGCGAGGCATGGTGCAGTTCTACTGGGGCACCAACAAGAACAAACTCGCTGCAATGGGTATTCCTCTTGACCTGCGCCAGAGTGCCGACAACCAGCTCCACACCAAGAATGGCAACGTGCCAAGCGACATTGGCTTTGAGAAAGATACCGATGACGACGAATACAACATCGAGGTCGATAAGCGCATACGTAACAACGGCTTCATGAAGGGCTGCAACCAGTACTGCGCAGGCGGACCCGGCACAAGCACCATGATGCGCCTATCCGACATCTGCATTCGCCGCATCATCATTCGCGAAACGATGGATCCCGACGAGACGTACTACATCAGGTTCAAGACCGTACTCGACGACGACACGCGCTTCTTCTACATGGACTACATGGAGTACTGCGCAAAGGACGTCTACGACAATCCTGAAAAGCCGGAGGATATCTGGTAAGAAGAAGCAAAACTCGACATCAAGTCGGACGCGGACGCTACTGTCCGCTAAAACAAAGCAAATTAAACGGCACGCTCTTATCCGCAAAAGAGCGTGCCGTTTTCTTATGTCGCTGACGTGGTCAAAAAACGCCGCACGCGGAAATAGCAATCCCCGCGTGCGGCGATGGCCATCCCCGCACGCGGGGATTAAAACGCCGCCTGCGGGATACAAAAAAGGCGCACCGCTCAGGGCACGCCTTTCCATTCTTATTCCTTTATTATCTTCTTCTCCGCTTGTTACGACGGAACAGCCTCTTGAATCTCTTCCAGAGACTCCTTTTCTTTTCTTCCTTGCCGTAGCCGTAACCGTAGCCGTAACCATATCCATAGCCGTAACCGTAACCATAGCCATAACCATAGCGCTTGCTCTTGCCACGGCTGTCGTTGATAACAATACAGAGATGGTTGAACTTCTTCTCCTGATGCAGACGCTCCAGTTCGGGCAGATAGCGACGGTCGACCTTCGTCTCGCGAAGCACGTAGATGGTAAGATCAACAACACGATTGACAATGCCAGCGTCGGCAACAACCTGTGCAGGCACATTGTCAATGACCACGTAGTCGTAGCGCGTCTTGAGCTCCTCGATACACTTCTCCAAACGGTTGCTCATCAGCAACTCGGTCGGATTGGGCGCCGCAATACCTGCCGGCAAGATATCGAGGTTGCACTTCTCACTCTTCGGGACAACCAAGCTGAACACATCGTCAACAGCATCGGAAAGATAGGACGTGAGTCCCAGGTTACCTGCCACTTCGGAAAGTCGGCTTCGCGTTCGCTTTCTAATATCAGCGTCAATCAGGACAACCTTCTTGCCCGTCAGGCCGAGCGTTGCGGCAAAGTTACCGCTGATAAACGTCTTGCCTTCACCAGGCATAGTGCTGGTAAGCATGATGACGCGGGCGTCCTTATTAATGAACGGCATATTGAAACGTATCAGTCGGAATGCTTCGGACAGAATGTCGTCCTTGTCTTCCTCAACGATTATCTCAGAGTCGCGGATGCCCACCTGACTGTGCGGCACCTCACCCAGAATAGGAATCGTGGTGTATTTCTCAACATCCTTACGTCCGTGCACTGTGGTATCGAAAAGTTTGCGGAGCTGGAAGTAGAGGAAGGGCACAAGGATACCAATGATAAAGGCGATGCCAAGAATGACCTTCGTACGAGGCGCAATAGGCGAACGGTTGCCGAAAGGCTGCTCGACTACGCGGATGTTCGCCTCCGTGATAGCGAGCTGCAACGCCGTCTCCTCGCGTTTGTTCAAGAGATAAGTGTAGAGTGTCTCTTTGATGCTCTGCTGACGGGCAATGTCGATGACCTTCTTCTCCTTCTGAGGCACAGCATGAAGTCCGGCAGTGAGTCCGGCTTCTTCGCGTCTTGCCCTGTCCACTTGCAACTTCAAGCTCGCACTATAACCCTTCAGCGAAGCAAGGATGGCAGTCTTCATCTGCTCAAGGTTCTTGTCCAAATCGACGATAGTCGGGCTATTCTCAGAGGTATTCTCGGCCAGGCGGTTTCGGTTCAGCATCATCTGATTGTAGTTCGAAATCTGCGAAGTGATGCCCGGGTCGCTTATGCCGCCCATCGTAGGTATGAGGCCGCCCGCAGCAACATTCTGAGAGAGATAATCAACCAGATATTGTACCATCGAGTACTGCGTCTCGGCCTGTACGGTACGCTGGCGAGCACTGTTGCTCTGGGTAATGTAAGCGTCGCTGCTGGCCTTGATGTCAACCAGACCACTGTTCTGCTTGAAGTCCGCCATCTGCCCCTCCACGTCGTTCAATTCCTTGTGGATAAGGTCGATTCGGTCTTCGATGAACTTCGACGTGCTGTTCGCAATCTGATTCTTATCCTCGATGATGCTACGTTTGTAGGCATCGAGCAAGCCGTTGAGGATATCATCAGCGCGCTGGATGTTTGTGTCAGTGCAGGTGATGCGCACCAGAGTGCTTTCCTTATCTATCTCGCCGCTGGAAACCTTATTATAGAGCATGATGGCAGCATTCTCCACGCTGATGCGACGCACTTCGATAGTCGATCCGACAGCTTGCTCGAGGTACTTTTCATTGGGAGTCGCAACGAAATCGCCGAAGGGCGTCTTCGTGACCTTGCCCCACTCCACCTTAGCTTTGAAATCCGACTCTTCCATAGGAACGCCGAACTTAACGTCGGAGATAGTGCCGCCACGCTTGCTGTCGATAGTAAACATAAAGGTTGCAGGCACTTCGAAGTCGGTGATGAACTCCACCGTGAAGGGGCGATTGTCATAAAGCGAGACGTTGCGAAGACCGATGCGAATGTTATACATCACATCGAGATTGAGGTTCTTTGCCACTTCCTGCGCAAGTTGGAAAGAGTGCAGGATATAAATCTCGTTCTTGACGCTTGCACCGGAAAGTACGCCATTGAGCTGCATCAATGCATCGGTGCCGATGTTAGAACGCCTGCCGGACTGTCCATTGTCGTCCTTGACGAGCATCACGGCCTGTCGCTGATAGATAAAGGGTTTTGTTGCAAGGTAAAGCTTCGCCAACGCAAGGCAGATAATGACTGAGAGGAGGAACCATATCCAATTTGCAACAAAGGTATCGAGGATGTCGCGAAGGGTGAGGGTTTCCTCTAAGCCAGAATTGTTGCTTGCATTCTTTTGCCTGCGGTTACGTACTACTGTAGCTGTATTATTGCTGTTGATTGCTTCCATTCTTTAAGTCTTATAGGCTTATACTTTTAACTCCTAAACTCTCAAACTACTTCTTGAGAGCTACAATGAGCGAAACGATGCTGACGATCATGCCGACAACGGTGCTGCCGACCGACAGCCAGGTATAGCTTGTGCTGCCCTTTACGCGCTGGCTCTTGTTGGGCTGCACGTAGATGACATCGTTCTGCTGCAGGTAATATGCCGGCGAGTTGAAGACTGCCTGATTGTCGAGCAAATTGACTTCGTAGGCTTTGCGGATGCCGTTCTCCTCACGGATGACGAGGACGTTGTTGCGATAAGCGCTGTTTGTCAGGTCGCCTGCTTTGCCGAGGGCCTCAAGGATAGTGAGTCGCTCGCCCTGATAGGTTTGCGTGCCAGGATTCTTCACGTCGCCCATCACTGTTACTTTAAAGCTCATTATCTTCGTGTTGACTACGGCATCGTAAACATATCCTTCGTCTTTCATGCGCTTTTGTATCATCGACGAAACCTCTCCTGTCGTCATACCTCCCACATGCAGCGTGCCGAAGATAGGGAACTCGATGTTTCCTTCCTTATTTACTGTGAAGTATGCGACGCCAGAAGAGACATTGACGGTGTTCGTACCTGTCTGCGAGTTGTTGCCGCCGCCGATTAGCGTATTGTTGTTGAAGCGTTGCACCAGTTCGATATCCTTACTTGAGACTGAGATTGCAAGCTGGTCGTCTGGCTGTACCTGCAGTTCGAAAACGTCGTTTATCTCTTGAGGCAAGGCATATTGTTGGGTGGCGCCTTGCAAGTATATCATCTTCTTGTTCGATACGCAAGAAGACGTCAGCCCCAGACACAAAGCACAGGCCAGATAAAATGGAAATCGAGTTCTTTTCATATTAAAATGCATAGTTTTGTGCGCAAAATTACTAAAAAAAAGTAAGACAGACGCTTCTTAGGGAAAAAATTTCCGCTTATTGTGGCATTTATAACAAAGAAAAAGGTAACTTGCGGCGTGAAAGTCAATAATGAAGCGCAAAAAATGAAAAAGAGAGGTTACATTACGCCGGTTTTGCTCATAATCTTTGCTTTTCTTTTGCTCCTCACATCCTGCCCTTTGCTCTTTGCACAAGGGCAAATGATTAAAGGGAATGCCTCATACTATGCCGACAAATTCCACGGCCAGCGAACGGCAAGCGGAGAAATATATAACAAAGACAGCATGACTTGTGCTCACCTGAAATATCCTTTTGGCACTATCCTAAAGGTACGGAATCCGCTGAACGACCGCACGGTTTACGTTCGCGTTACCGACCGCGGGCCTTACCACAAGCATCGTGTCATCGACCTGAGTCGGGCTGCAGCACGCGAGTTGGGCATCATTCAAGCGGGCTTCTCGATGGTGGAGATCACGCCGTTCCACACAGTGGAGTCGCCTTACTTGCCTGGCGACGACGGCTTGCCCGACATTCCTGAGCTTGAGCTTCAGTACACACCGGCGGCCACATTCCCCGAACCCATCTGGAAAAACGACACGATTAAGGTCACGGAAAAGCTGAAACAGGTGACCTCAAAATGGACTTTTCCAAGTCTCTGATTTCCAAGCGGCATTTTTCGACTCAAAACGCCGCGTGCGGCGATTGCAATCCCCGCGTGCGGCGTTGGCCATTTCCGCGTGCGGCGTTTGCAATCCCCGCACGCGGCGTTTGAAAATTATGCCTGCCGTATGCTATGATTTGAAGATGTCGGCCAGCTGTTTTGCAACGACAGAAGGAGAAGCCAGACGCTCTACTGCGCCGAAAAAGTCCTTGGACGGCTGAACCTTCATCACTTCCCGCATCTTCTCCGCCAACGTCTTGGCATCGCCGACGGGTGCTATCAGACAGCCTCCTGGAATACGAACCGACTTCGGGATGCACTCTGTACCGACGACGGGGATGCCCGTAGCAAGGGCTTCCAAGAGGACCAAGGGTTGAGCTTCGCTTCGGCTGGGCAACACGAGGGCATCACTCTGCCAAAGCAATGCGCGCACCTCTTCCTTGCTCAGCTCTCCATGCAGATGCACGCCGTGCCTGCGCCCAAAGAGTTTCTGCATGGGCAGCGAGTCGGTCCCTCTGCCGGCAATGTGCAGCTCGATGTCTGCGGGCAAAAGGTCGAGGGCTTCGGCAAGGACGTCGTAGCCTTTGCCATAGATGTTGGCAACGGCTAAACAGCAAAAGCGGAAGCCTGCCTTTTCTTCGCTCAAAGAGGGACGGGGGCTCCAGAAATCCGTATCAATGATATTCGAAACGGCCTGCCAGCGATAGGCTTTGCCAAAGAAGGATGCCAAGTCATCGACAAGCTCTTGGCTGACCGGGATGACGCAGTTGGCGGCTTCGTACGCCTGTCGCATCTCTTCCCTGAGCCATCGGTGCCGCTGCCAGTCTTTGCCGAAATCGCGTTCGAAAAGTCCCGACGAGATGTGCTCGCTGATATAATAAGGTATGCCCAGACGCTGAGAAATCCGCTTCGCAGCCAACCCCGCGCTCTTGCAGCAATGGGCGTGCAGGACGTCGGGTTTGCCATAGCGACGGACATATCTGTCGACAGCCTTCTCGCAAAGGCGCGTCCAGCGGTTGACATTGCATCGAACCGCTTTCGGCACAGCTCGCATGTATGTACAGAAGACTTCAACACCCTCCTGCTCACTTCTTTCCTCTCGCCAAGGCAAGGTCAGAAATTGTGTGCGGTCCTTCGTGAGACTCAGTTCCACAATGCTCACGATGCGCACTTCATGCCCCTGCGCCTTCAGCGCCTTTGCCTGCTCCAGACAGAACAGACCGCCATGAGGAGGGAAGAAAGAAGGGAGCTCGAGGATGTGCATTTCTGTTAGTACTCGTTCCAGCTCTTAATGCTGAGGTCTTCAATTGAAAGCGTGCAGAAGGCCTCGATGAAGGCGCTTGCCAGGCGAGCGTTCGTGATGAGCGGGATGTTGTGGTCGATGGATGCGCGACGAATCTTGTAGCCATTGGTGAGCTCGCGGCTGGTGCGGTTCTTCGGGATGTTGACCACGAGGTCGAAACGGTGGTCGGCTATCATCTTCATGACATTCTCCATGCCCGGCTTGTCCTCGTCGGGCCAGCTGACGGCAATGGCCTTCGCTCCGTTGTCGTTGAGGAACTTGGCCGTGCCTTCGCTCGCGTAGATGGTATAGCCGGCTTGCGTAAGCATCCGGGCGCCGTCCAGCATGGCCACTTTCTCTTTCGTGCCGCCGCTGCTTATCATCACGCCCTTTTCCTTACGAGGAATCTTGTAGCCTGTGGCAATCATGCTGTTGAGCAAAGCCTCTTCGAAGCTGTCGCCCAAGCAGCCGACTTCACCCGTCGAGCTCATGTCGACACCCAGAATGGGATCGGCATTCTGCAGGCGGGCAAACGAGAACTGGCTGGCCTTGACACCGATGTGGTCGATGTCGAAGGCGCTCTTGTCTGGCTTTGTGTAGGGAGCATCGAGCATGATGCGGGTTGCAGTTTCGATGAAGTTACGCTTGAGCACCTTGCTGACGAATGGGAACGAGCGGCTTGCACGGAGATTGCACTCGATGACTTTCACGTCGCGACCCTTTGCAAGGTATTGGATATTGAAAGGTCCGCTGATATTGAGTTCCTTGGCAATGGCGCGGCTCATCTTCTTTATCTGTCGTGCCGTAGCGAAGCTAAGCTGCTGTGCAGGGAAGACCATCGTGGCATCGCCGGAATGTACGCCGGCATACTCGACGTGCTCCGAGATGGCGTACTCCACAATCTCTCCGTTCTGCGCAACGGCATCGAACTCCACTTCGTTGGTCTCCGTCATGAACTTGCTGACAACAACCGGGTACTCCTTGCTCACCTCACTTGCCATCTGCAAGAAGCGCTCCAGCTCGTCGTCCGAGTAGCAGACGTTCATGGCAGCACCGGAGAGGACGTACGACGGGCGCACAAGCACTGGGTAGCCCACTTCGTCGATGAACTGCTTGACGTCCTCCATGCTTGTCAGCGCGCTCCAACGCGGCTGGTCGATGCCGAGCTTATCCAACATTGCGGAGAACTTGCCTCTGTTCTCTGCACGGTCGATGCTAACGGGAGATGTGCCAAGTATGGGCACGCTCTGTCGATACAGCTTCATCGCGAGGTTATTCGGTATCTGGCCGCCCGTGGATACTATCACGCCACGAGGTGACTCGAGGTCGATGACGTCGAGTACACGCTCGAACGACAGTTCGTCGAAATACAGGCGGTCGCACATATCGTAGTCGGTCGAGACGGTCTCCGGGTTGTAGTTTATCATGATGCTCTTGTAGCCGAGCTTGCGAGCAGTCTGTATCGCGTTGACCGAGCACCAGTCGAACTCTACGCTCGAGCCTATACGATAGGCACCGCTGCCGAGCACGATAACCGACTTCTCGTTCTTGTAGAAGTTTATGTCGTGCCCTTCGACTGCGTAAGTCATGTACAGGTAGTTGGTCAGGTCGGGATGCTCGGAAGCCACTGTCGGGATGCGCTTCACGGCGGGCAGGATGCCAAGTTTCTTTCTGTAGGCGCGAACGGCCAGATTCTCCTTCTCCATGTTGCCAGTATGCACATTGAGCACGCACCTTGCTATCTGGAAGTCGCTGAAGCCAAGCACCTTTGCCTTCGTCAGGACATCGGCAGGAACCTCCTCGATGCTGTTGTACGTTTGGAGTTTGTGCTCGAAGTCCACGATATTTTTCATGCGCACGATGAACCACTTGTCTATTTTCGTAAGCTCTTCAATGCGCTCTACCGTGTAACCTTCTTCGAGGGCTTGAGCGAGGGCGAAGATGCGGAGGTCAGTGGGGTTAGCCAATTCTTCGTCGAGGTTCTCAAACTTCACATGGTCGTTGCAGACGAAGCCGTGCATGCCCTGCCCTATCATTCGCAAGCCCTTCTGCAGCATTTCCTCGAAGCTGCGACCGATACTCATAATCTCGCCCACTGATTTCATGCTGGAGCCGATCTTGCGGCTCACGCCCGTGAACTTTGTCAAGTCCCAGCGAGGTATCTTGCAGATGAGGTAGTCGAGCGATGGAGCCACGTAGGCACTGTTCGTCGTTTCCATCTCGCCAATCTGGTCGAGAGTGTAGCCGAGCGCAATCTTTGCGGCCACAAAAGCGAGGGGATAGCCGGTCGCCTTGCTGGCAAGCGCTGAGGAACGCGACAGACGGGCGTTTATCTCGATGATGCGGTAGTCGTTCGTCTCGGCGTTGAAGGCGAACTGTATGTTGCACTCACCCACGATGTTGAGGTGACGTACGCACTTGATGGTGATGTCCTGAAGCATCTTCACTTGCTCGTCCTTGAGCGAACAGGTTGGTGCCACAACGATACTCTCGCCTGTGTGAATGCCGAGAGGGTCGAAGTTCTCCATCGAAGCAACGGTGAAGCAATGGTCGTTCGCATCACGGATGCACTCGAACTCTATTTCCTTCCAGCCCTTCAAGCTTTCCTCCACAAGCACTTGAGGAGCAAATGTGAAGGCACTCTCAGCAATTTCCTTGAAAGTCTTCTCGTCAGGGCACACACCGCTGCCAAGTCCGCCCAGCGCGTAAGCCGAGCGAATCATGATGGGATAGCCGATGCGGCGAGCAGTCTCGATAGCCTCGTCGAGCGTCTCGCAAGCATGGCTCGTCGGCACCTTCAGGTCCACCTTACCCAGCTCCTTGACGAAGAGGTCGCGGTCCTCGGTGTTCATGATGGCTTCCACACTCGTGCCAAGCACACGCACTCCGTACTTCTCGAGCACGCCATTCTGGTAGAGAGCTGTGCCGACGTTCAGTCCCGTCTGTCCGCCCCAAGCCAGCATGATGCCGTCTGGTCGCTCCTTCTTGATGATTTCCTCTATAAAGTAAGGGGTGATGGGCAGGAAATAAACCTTGTCCGCAATACCCTCACTAGTCTGGATGGTTGCCACATTAGGATTGACGAGCACCGAGTAGATGCCCTCCTCGCGAAGTGCCTTCAACGCCTGACTGCCTGAATAGTCAAACTCACCTGCCTGACCTATCTTCAGCGCGCCACTACCTAAAACGAGAACTTTCTTCAGTTTCATAATTTCTTCTAACTATTTAATCGTTTACCATTTACCTTTTCATACCCCCACGCCCACAGGAGCGCCCGGGAAGAGGCCGAAAAAAAGCCACTTTCGCTAAAAGTGACAGCGAGAGTGGCTTCCTATCCTGAACAGACAGACATGCTGGCCCGATGGCATCGCCATCCCCACGCACGCCTGAGTTATGCAGTAGTTATCCGACATCTTATTTTGTTTTTCGGATGCAAATGTACGGACTTTTCCAAAAACCACAAAGCAAGAAGCCGTTTTTTTCTGAAAAAAATTCAAGAGCCGCACAAAACATCCAAAATCGCCGCACGCGGCGATTGCCATCGTCGCACGCGGAAACCGACATCGCCGCACGCGGAGATTGCCATCGCCGCACGCGAAAAATGTCCCCGCCCGTTTCCCCTCCTTTGGAAGGGTTAGGGGAGGCTCGAGGGGCCAGGGGAGGCCTACGGCTTCCTTACCGGCCGAATGGGATAGCCATAGAAGCGTGAATTGTAAGTCACCGAACTTTCATAATAACAGCCACCATAGTCGGAACAATCCTTCGTCTCGCGCGTCCAATAATTACTGCTGCCTTCACTTTGACGTCCCGTCGTATAGTATACTCCCGCATTAGGCAAGAAGATACTGTTGCCGTTGGTGCCGGTATGTAAACGTCCCCTAACACCATTTAATTCCTTATACTCTGCCGTGGTATTATCTATCAGCTCCTGGAACTGTGCTATGCTTGGCATCTGCCACTGGCTGCCCCAGTTCACCGTGGCGGCATCGTCCTCGGGAAGCAGCTCCGTCAGACCGTCACCAATGAAGTTGCCACTTACGTCATACCAAACGGCATTTGCCTGACCATCATCAAAGGTGTACTTGTTAATCCCGGTCCAGTCACTGTATCCTTCTGTCATCCACTTGTAAGTGACCCACGTGTAGTCGTCTTTCGGCTCCGTCTCGCCCCAGGCATAGTAGAAGCCATACTCCTCGGGGGCGTCCGCGCCAACGTTCGTCGTAGCCCAAAGCGTGCCGGTCGGCAGCCCGAGGTCGACATATTCGTGATTGCCGGGAACGATCTCAGCATTCACCTTCACCTGACATTCAGCCCAGACCTCGCTGCCATCCGCAGCACGGCAGATGATGTTCGTCCGACCCTTGCCCGTGCCGGTCACCAGGCCGTTCGCGTCCACCTTCGCCGCCATCGAGTTTGTGCTCTCCCACGTCACGCTTTTATCGTCGGCGTCCTCGGGAAGCACCGTCGCCGTCAACTGCAGCGTCTCGCCCTTCTCTATCTCGGCAGAAGTCTGCGACAACTGAATCTCGCCAACCAGCTTGACGAATGCCACCTGTTCAACATTCTCAATGCGATACACAGTAACTATGCCGCCACTATATACCTTCATGGCCTCCTGAGCAGAAGCCGACTGCAAGCCCGCCACCATCAGCAGCAAGGCACAAATAATACCCTTTACCTTCATTTCACTTAATGTTTAGTTGTTAATTCTGCCACAAAGTTACAACTATTTCCTCTATCTGCCAAGCAAACCAACAACTTTCTGCACAACAACAATCAAACACAACTCCCATCCTACCCATTAAGCCCATTAGACCTATTAGACCACTTAAGCCCATTCAACCCATTAAGCCCATTAAGCCCATAAACGAAGAAAGCCCCTCGAGATTCCTCTCGAAGGGCTTCCTGAAAAAACGGCGGCTACCTACTCTCCCACGGGTGTGCAGTACCATCGGCGCGGGCGGGCTTAACTTCTCTGTTCGGAATGGGAAGAGGTGGAACCCC
>CACYYM010000024.1 GCA_902778625.1 uncultured Bacteroidales bacterium | reverse complement strand
CCGAGCAGCGGACACTCTGCGCAGCAGTCGGGTTGCTGAGCAGGTAACAGAACTTGCACGATGTTTCGTTTCGGCATTTTATTTTTCTTTTAAGTGGTAAATATTCTTTTGCTATGGTTGTGGCCTCAAATGTGGTTGCATCATTCCGAGTTATATGTCCGTATGATGTTGGGAAAAACTACCCTCCCCAAAAAGAACTGTGTGGATAGATGAGAGGGCAAGTGGATTTGGGAGTTTTCGTCCCCTCTGGCAAAAACGACCGCCCCGGGTTTATTCGGTGGGCGTTTTGCCGCCGAGGTGCTCAATCCATCGCTCGAATGCGCGTTGTCTGTTGGCCTTGACCTCTGCCTTCGTGTGGCTCCGCATCTCTGCGTGTGTCTTGATATGGCACGGCACGCACAAGAGCTGGCAGTTGTTCGGATTGTAACACCTTGCCTCCATGCCGTCTGGGCCGTCAATCGTCTTTGCTCCCTCGACGGGCAGGATGTGGTGGCAATCGACGGCTGGCGTCAGCCGTCCTTCTGCCTTGCATCGCTCGCACAGTCCTTCGGCTCTTCGCCATACGATAGCCTTTACCTCTTGCCATCGCTTCGAGTTGAGTAGCTTCTGGTAGCGTGGGTCTCGGCTCATGATGTTCTGAATATTGGTGATACTTTGTCGTACTTCACTCTGTCAGGGTTCTTGACTTCCCATCCGCATTCATCAGCAAGGTCGGCAAGTGCCAGCTCTGCAAGCTCAGCCATTCTATACACTGGGCAGATTTTTGCTCTGAAGTGCTGAAGAGTCTTGTATGTCTTGTCGCGAGCCAAGAAGAATGCTTTACGCTTCCGCTCTTGTCGCTCACGATATACACCAGCCTCGGCCGCTATCTCTTCCGGCCACATGTCTGGCCAAGTCTTCAGCGTGCAACTCACCTCGTCGTACTTATCATAGTCCTCGAAGTTAGCACAGAGTATTGGATTAACAAGGTGGCTCATGGCGTCAGTATTTCCATTTGTGGTATCTTTGTTCTTTGCTCTTGTGGCGGCGTTGGCACCCACGGGTTCTCGCACTCCAGCTTGTAGATTGTCTTGCCCAAGCGGTCAACCTTCTTGTGGGCCTCGCCTCGTCGCACAAGGCTGAGCAATGCCAACTCCTGTGCATACATACGTCGTGAGCTTACTGTCTGTTTGTTGTCTTCCATATCTTTTTATATTAGTTCATCTTTGAATAGTGTGTCCTGGCTGGCTTCGTATGGCCGCTTGTATGGTTGCCCTTCGTGTGGCTTCTGCCCGAAGTCGCCACGATCTGCGTCCTCGAATGGTCGTCGCAATTCGCGCTTGTCTTCCTCCCGTTCCTCCTCACGCACATACTTCATCAATAATTCAAGTATGCTTGAGCAATCTTTGACCACAGCGATGAAGCGCAAACGTCGGTAAAGACTTGGGAATGTCAGACACATAAACCTCTCCATGACTTGCTGAAGGTTAAAGGTCTGCTTCCAAGTGCCAAAGAACGGACGTTCAACGTGTACCACTCGAATACCTTTCTTCCCTTTCTTAGAGAAGTCGCTCAGGTAGTACGTTGCTTCGCTGATTTCCGGCTTCGTGTTTGGGTCGCAGAGGTTGAAGTTATCCTTCCAACCTTCCATGTTTTCGAATGTCTCCATCGCCTGTTCCATCTCGGGCGTGCGGTTGTGCTTGTCCGACATGAAGCGAAGAATCACCTCACACATATTCTGGAGCAACTGATATTTGTTGATGCCCTTCTTTGAGAGTATCTTCATTATCTGAGCATACGCCCAAGAGCTTATTTTGGTGCTCAACACTTGGTAATTGCCTTCATCTTTCTGTGCCATGATTGTTTTCTTTAATCATTCTTAATACTATGTCCGCCACATCTGCCTTCGGCCCGTCTTCGGGCTTCCAGTAGGTGTCGATGAATTCCGTGTTGAAGCCGAGGTTGTCGTACTTCAGTTCTGTGGCTTTGTCGCGCCACGCCTTGATGCCGTCCTTGTCCGGGAAGAGCTGGATGCGTCTGCCCAAGTCCATGAGCGGCTTCAGCTTCTCGCGCGATATGTTGCTCAGTCCTCCGCACGCCATCCATATATTCTCGTATCGGTTGCCGTATGCGATGTCCATGATGAGTGCAGTCTTCTCGCTCTCTACGATGTTGATGGTGGCGTTCTGCCATTCATTCAAGAGGTGCTGCCCGAACAGGCACTGATATACGTCTTGCTTGTCTGGGTTGTAGATGTTCGGGAAGGGGTAGGGTGGCTCGTAGGTCATTTCCTTCTTTTCTTTGTCCCAATGGCGTGCAAGTATGGCATGAACCCAGTCTGACGTCCATTGCGCTTCGTCCTTCTTCATGCGGTGCCCGTCGCATCTGTACTTCATCAATTTACCTGTGCGGACGCGCTGCTTGTCGTCGATTTGCCAGAATATGGTGAAGTCGTGCTTTCCTCCTATTGTTGTATGCCCCACAAGGTAGTCGTCGAGCGTCTGCTTGATGCGGTCGCGTTGCACGCCATTCCAGGGTAGCGAGTACAACCAAAGTGCGAAGGTGTCATGCTCGAGGTTCCGTCGCCTCAGTACGATGTCGATTGGCAGTATGAGCATCGGCAACTGTTCAGGCTCTTTCCTGACTGGTGGCGTGTAGTCAACCGGCACATCGTCAACTGGTATGCCGTAATGCTTTCCGAGCCAACGGATGGCACCAATGAAATCCATCTTGCAATGCTCCTGGAGGAACTTGATGCTGTCACCTTTTGCCTCGCAAGCGAAGCATCGGTAGCAGTTGCCTCTTGGATAGACTATGAAGCTACCCATGTGCTGGTCGTCGTGGAACGGACAAAGGCCGAGGTATCGCGGCCCCTTCTGCTTTAGTGGTATGAACTCGCCAACCACGTCCACGATGTTAGCCGTTTCGATTATTCGCCGAATGGCAAGGTCATCTATTTTGCTCATAAGCCCATTTTTAATTGTTAGTAAAGAATTCCGAAAATGTTTATAAAGAATTCACGAAATGTTTCCAAAGAATGTTTTTCGATGTCGCCGCCTCTTATATACAAGCAAGCGCGAACATTGAATGTCTTATGCGCGTGTGCGCGTCGCCCGCATGCTCCGGTAGCCCTCCACACCCCTGTATTTATTTATATATAAATACTGGGGGTGTGGGGGTACGGGGGCTTTGCGGTGGGTTTGTATTTCAGAATGGTGCTTCTTCATCTTCCTTTGGTTTCTCGAATGGCAAGTCCTGAGCTCCATCATCAGGCAATGGCTTCATGCCGTTGTAGTGATATTTGCCGCGTGCATCCTTGTAGATGATGCCGTGTTCCATTCCTACATTGAACAAGTCGCTTATTTTCCGTCCAGACGTTATGTGTCCTTGCCTTTTCAGGTGTCGTTCAAGGTCTGTGTATGTTGTGCCGTATGACGTCCAGTTGTATGCCTTGAATAATGCGTCGCACTCTTTAATCTTTTCGACTTGCTTGCTATCTACTACAACTGTGCCCGTTGCTTCAAGTTCGACGGGCTGTCCCCAGCCACCGATATTGTTCTCATATCGGAAGAGCCAATCTTCAACGTCACGGCCACGAGCCTTTACTTGCTTCACGCGGAAGTATATGTCCGGCAGGGCAGGGTTGCGGTCGCTTTCCTTCAGGTCGCTTTGCTTTACCTTTATGACGGTGAAGATTTCGCTCACCTTGCGCTGCGTGATAGATCCAAGTGTGCCGACCAGTTTGTCAACGAGCGGGTTCTCGTGCAAGACAGCCCAAAGGCTCGCGTCGTAGTAGGTCGCCAGCATCATGCACTTGCGGATGATGGGTTGGCATTCCTTCTGGTCGTTGTAGTCCTCCACGATGTCGAGCATGCCGTCCAGGAATATGTCAGTCGGCTTCACAATGAATATGGCCGACAATATCTTTTGCCATCGCTCTATTGCCGTTTCCGTGTCACGCAGACGCAGGATGAAGAAGTTCTCCTTCGCCTTGCTGCTTGCCAAGCCAGCCATCGAGCAGACGCGGTTCTTGAACGCGATGGTGTCGTCCTCGCCTTGCTCGGTGTCGATATGCAGCAGACGTGTCGGTATCATCTTCATAGTCGTCTCGCCTGTGTTGTTGTCGCGTACCTTATGCGCTACCTCGCGGCCTTGTAGGTTACAGAATCGGCCCGAAAGTGTTGCTGCCTCCAGCTGCGCCATCAGTCCAGTTTTGCCGTTGCCTGGCTTGCCGCTCACAATGTGGAGTTCGCCAACATCAGCAAACGGAATGCCGTTGCGCTCCATCGTATAGCGTGGCGGTTGGTATGGCTTGTCGAAGTCGAGCATGTCATCGCTGACATCCACGCCATACCAATGGTCGTCCGCTAAGAACTGAGGCACCTGCTCGCCTTCGCCAATAGCCGGTAGTTTGTTTTCTTCTTCGTTCATAGTTCCCTGATTTAGTTGATTGTGGGAGGTGGCGGAATCGAACCGCCGCTCATCCTACGTTACTTGCTGGTTGCCCATTGCCAGTCTTTACCTCCCGTGTTAAAGAACCGCCTCGCCATGAAGCCAGGCGGTTTATAGAATTACACACGCGCCCTTCACTCGGTCTCAGCGTTTCCGCACTACGAGTTACTTTCGCGTGTCATGCTTTGTGTTGCAATAAGTCAATGAACGATGCGGCAGCAGTGAGCAGCAGAGGCACCCAGTCTCTATTCATTAACGTTCGCCTTGCGGCAGGGCTTTACGACATGCTGTCTGTTTGTGCGATGGACGGGACTCGAACCCGCGTTTTTGCGAAAATATACACGTTATTACTATTTGCCTTACCACTCGGCCACCATCGCATTCGCTTCTGCGTATCTTCCCAGACGAGCAGAAGCACCAAATCAAATGTATAGCTACAAAATGTGAAAAGATTCGGGAAGCATTGCCACCGCTGTGGCGTGCCTTGTTCTATCCCGTTTTTATTTTAGAATGGCAATTCTTCTTCTGCTTCCGCAGGTTGCAAGTCGGCAAAGCTATCGCCTTGCTTCTGCTCAGCTGCCGTTGCGGTCGGTTCTTCGTCTGCTTCTGTCAGCACTTCCATTTCTCGAAGCACTACCTCGTTATATACTCGGCCATTGTATAGGCTTATGTTCAGACGGAAATTACACTTCACCTCGACGTTCTTCGTCAGCTCCATGCAACCCTCCTTGATGATGGCCTTGCCGTCTTCTCCCTTTGCAATGAACGGCGCAATCTTCGCCATGATGTCAGTGTTGAAAGTCTCGAGCTTCACGAAGCTGGAATATCTGTCCTCCTCCTGCTCAAAAAACTCAAAGACAAACGGCAAAGCCTTCCAAGGCTGCCCGGTTCTCACGCTTACGCCTCTGCGTGCCTCGAAGAGGCGTGAAATTCTACCTGTGAACTCCATACTACTTCTTTATTTCTTCGGTTAATTTTTCCAGTTGAACGTAAGCCACTAAGCCACATGCCAAAGCACCGACCTTGGTGGCGATGAACAATCCGTACCATTTTGCCATTGTGCCGCAGTCGTTAGGCTCAGCCATGAGCAACACAAGTGCAAACATCACACACACAAATACTGTTGCCAAACGCAACCAGTTCTTCAATACTTCTTTTTTCATAATTCTTTATTATTTGGTGGTTTTACATTTTCTTTTGCTTGGCTTATAGACGACCGCATCCTTCGGCTTCATAATGAACACAAGCTGATTGCGGTCGATCATCTCCTGGATGGCCTTCACATTGTAAGCCCATCCAGTCTGCTCGGTTTCGCCGTCCTCGCCAATGAACGTCGCACGGATGCGTGGCAACGTGGAGCCCCAAGTCTTCAAGCGCGAAGGCGTGAACATCTGATACATCTCGCACAACCTTGTGCCTGTCACGTATCGCTCACTCTGCGACCTGGTTGCCGCTGTGATAGCCGCACCCACAAGTTCCGTCAGCTCATTCCTTATTTCCTTATCCAATGCCATGTCGTTAAAAGTTCTTAATTATTTATATGGTTTTATACGTTTTCGGGTAAATAGCCGTATATTTGCAATCCACTACCTTTGCAACTGACTCCGCTGAGTCGGACGGCTATTTTTATGCCCGAATACGTTTTTATACGTTTTTCGATTGCAAATATATAGTATTTAGACGATATAGTCCAAATTATCGTCTAAAATTTAAGATATTTTAATATTTGCGTCTAAAATGGAAAAGTACGAAAGATTCCAAGAAGCCTATGAATACCTAAAAAGTCATGGTGCTTTTCATAGCAAGACAGAACTTGCAGAATTGCTCGGAAGGACACGCGCCCACGTTTCTGGAGCATATCACGGCAAGGAGCCGTTTTTCAATGACAGCTTCCTTCGTTCATTTTGCCAAAAGTTTCCTGAAATAAACATCGACTTTCTCCTGCATGGAGAAGGCGAAATGGTGAACACACCAAAAGCATCTGAACCGATGGGCGACTATGTAGCGTTGCCGAATTGGGCAGACGCGCTGATCCAAATGGTCACGGAACAAGTCAAGGCAAACGAAGACATGAGGCGTGAACTTCGTCAATCATTGGAAGAGGTGGCTGCCTTAAAACAAGAATTACAAAATACAATAAATAACTTAAAATCATAGAACTATGCCTTTTATCATTTTTCTTTTTGTCGTAGCTCTGATTTGCCTTTTCATCTACGCAGCAACTAAGCCGTCGCGCTCACAAAACGAGCCAGAGCAGCAGCAGGCCGTCGAACCGGCAAGCAACAATCCAAATGCAGAAGTCCAGGAGTTGAAATTCTTTTGCATTAAGGACAAAGGCTATCATGTTAGTGTATGGCCGAAAGATGTATATCAGCCTGACTTCATTGAATTCGAGATTGCTGGCATCACGCATCATGCAGAAGTTGCCATGAAGCACCTCGGTGAGTCAATGGCTTTGCTTGTTGCAGAACCTGACAATCCCTACGACCCGAACGCAATCCGTGTGATGACATCCGACTGGCAACTCCTCGGCTACGTCCCACGCGACATGCCGGACATCATCCACGAGCATACCAGCGGAAGTACGTGTCCCTGCTTTATCTATATCGGCTATCGCGAAGATGACGATGTTTTCTACACTGACGCCTACATAAACCTCAATCTCATAAAGAAATAATCCCATCGTATAATGAACTAAATTACGAATCCGTTTCCCCACGCTTTCGCTAACTATCGCACATTCAGCCTTTTATCAAACCCCAACGGAATCACTTTTTGGAGTTTGAGAAAAGGCCGAAAAAGACGCGGAAAGCCCGATAAATAAAGGGTTTCGAGAGATTTCAACGAAAGACGAAACAAGGCGAAAAGAGGCGATTATGGCGCAAATGTTTACCAATTGTTTCCCCATCCGAAAAAGGGTGGGGAAACAATGGAAACAAAAAGGGGAAACAAAAACAAAAAAGACATGATTACATCTGCCATTGTTTTTGATCATCGTGCGCGAACGACGCAAGGGATGGAAGGACCGCTTGAAGTGCGCGTCACAGTTAATCGTAAACCTTATTATATACAGACGGGCGTACGTGTGCGTGCGCATCAGTGGCAATTTGACAGAATTGTTGACCACCCGCAAGCGAATGTTTTGAATGAAAGGCTCGGAATTATTCTGCACAAAGTTATGGGCATTGTGAACAAGTGCATCGAGACTGGGCAAGACATCGATATCGCGTCCGTGCGTCGTCAAGCATGGCAAACCGTCCACAAGCAAACTGCAATCGAATGGATGCGGAAAGAAGTCACGCAGCTGCCTGTGACTTACGGCACCATGAAACATTATATGTCGGCCATTAAGCGGCTCGAGGAGTTCGGGCGCATTACGGACTGGTCAGACTTTACAGCTGAGAACATCTACAAGTTCAATGCTTTCGTTCGCCGTTTGCGAGGTCGTGGCGTTCGCATCACGATCAGTTCTGCATACAATTACCACAAGTGCCTGAAGGCTTTGCTTTCACGAGCAGAGAAAAGCGAGCTCATTTCGTCTAATCCTTACAACCGACTGCGTGGCGAGTTCTCACGCGGAGAAAAGCAAAGCACTGAATACTTGACCGAGGACGAGATGGCGAAGATTCAGAAGTTCAATCCTGCACATGGTTCGTTCATGGAGCGTGCCCGCGACCTCTTCATCTTCCAGATGTTCACCGGGCTTTCTTTCTCGGACATGATGGCGTTTGACATATCCGAATATAAGAAAGTCAAAGGCAAATGGTGCATCATTGCGTCACGTATCAAAACGGGCGTGCCTTACGTCAACCAGCTCTTGCCTCCTGCTGTCGATGTCCTGGAACGATACGACATGACGTTGCCGAAGATGACGAACCAAGTATATAACAGAGAACTGAAGCTGCTGGGCATGGCTTGCGGCATAACCATCCCCTTGCACTCACACCTCGCCCGCCACACATTCGCCACGTTCATGCTCAGAAATGGTGCCAAGATTGAGAATGTTTCCCGGATGCTTGGGCATACCAACATCAAACAGACGCAACGATATGCCAAGGTGCTTGCTGAGTCCGTGCATGAAGATTTTGACATGATTGCCCAAAAAATCAATAACAACAAAAAGAAAAAGGTATGAAAAAGATTGTATTATTTGCACTTTGTGCGATGGTGATGGCTTCGTGCCAGAAAGCAAACATCGAACCACAAGCCGACGAGCCGGAAGAGTGGGGAGTCATCAATCTTAAAGGCAAGAAGTTTGTCTTTACTGTTAAGGGCGACTTCGGAGCTGCTGCGTTCACTCGTGCTTATCTGCAAGCAGACGGCAAGGAAATGACCGACCTTTGGGTGTATGACTACATGGACGGCCAGCTCGTGCAGAAGTTGCACCAAACGCCAGAAGATGCTGCATGGGGCAAGCCTGAAATGACGCTCGCCTACGGTCAGCATCATGTCTATTTTGTAGCCAGTCGCGGCACGGAACCAAGCGTAAACGAAACCGACCACATCATTTCGTGGGGCAGCGTCCGCGACACCTTCTGGAAAGATTACGAGGTGAGCGTTGTTTCGACCAGCAACGGCAACAGAGCCGTGACGCTTGACCGCGTTGTCACGAAGCTCCGACTGACTGTGAACGATGAAGTGCCTGCAACTTGCGCACAGTTGAGTGTCACACCTTCCGTATGGTATTATGGCCTGGACTATGTGACTGGCGCAGCTGTGAGCGCACAAAGTCAGGAAATGACGGTAGAAATTCCATCGTCTTATGTCGGCACTTCCGGGCAGCTCATGGCATCATTCTTCAGCGTGAGTGCTCCCGACGAGTGGACGACAAATATCAGTGTAAAGGCAAAGACTTCCGATGGCGGCGTGCTGGGTAGTGTGAACATCAGTGGCGCACCATTCAAGGCAAACCGTGCAACGGAATACAGCGGCAACCTCTTCGGCTCTGGCGGCACACTGGATGTCAGCGTCAACGAGGCGTGGGAATCACCACTCGAACGTACCTGGTAAAAAGGAAGCCGCTTCATTGAGCGGCTTCTTTCTTTAATGCTTCCAAGTATTCGGGAATTTCAGCAGCGATGGCGTTGTGAATGTCCGTGTACTTGTCTTTGTTTATATGCCACAGCGCAGAGTCGGGTGGAGCTCCGAGCATCATGGGCATGTTATTTCCTGACATTTGCCGGAAAGTCTTGCCCGCTATCTTGGCGAATGCCCATTGCCATGTCTCGTCGCTGGTTGGTGAGATTCGCATGAATAGTTCGCGGTCGAAGAAGCGTGGATCGGTGAACGTTTTTGCCGGGTAGAGCGTACCTGCGGAGCCGTTGGCTGGCTTCATGTTGACTGTCACCTTTCCGGCATTCTCGAATGGAATGCTCTGATCGCGAACCTCCACAATCCTGTCGCCTTGCAATTCCACATGGCTCAACGATTGCCCATAGATTATGTCGTTTGGATGCTTGTCATGGTCGCTGACAAATGTCTTTAACCACCCTGGCCATTGCGTGTTGTCATCATCCACAACAAGTATGGGATTGTTCGGGTATTTTTCGAGCGTCGGCATGAGTTTCTTGTGGCTCATTATGTTGCCTTGGTCGAGTATAACCTCCACACCCATCTCGTACATCTGGCACATCAGGTGGCAAGCAGCTCGCCTCGTTTCCGTGGCACACGCCTCTTCTTCGCTAAGCACAATGACGCAGTGAACTCGGTCTTGAAGGTTGTCTTCCTTCACTTGCTCAACGATGGCCGCCATTGCCTCGTAAGCAACATAAAAGCGAGGCGGCCACGTTGTCATCGATACGATTATTTTTTCCACGGGTTGCCGATTTGTTCCATTTCTTCAAGCTGAGCTTTGATTTCCTCCTCTGTCGGAAGGTCTGGCTTTTCGTTCGTGTCCCACGGCAGCGGCAAGAGGTCTGTCGGTTTATGAAGTCCGGCCTCACGCATTCCCTTGCCACCTATCTGTGCAGACATGATGTAATAGGTTTGCCAGCGTGCAGCCGACCACATATCGCGGTGCCTGCGTTGGTTGCCGCGCATGATGCGACGGACTTCCCAGAACTGCAAAACATAGAGGAATTCGCGGCGAGGTATGCCTATTTCGCCCACGAGTATTTCGAAGAGCCCGTGGACGCTTATGCGTTTTTTTCTTCGCCCTCCTTATCTTCGGCTTTGACTTCTTCCTCGTCGGACTTCGATACATGGTAGAACTGACCGCGAAGGTCAATGACGGCGAGCATGGCCATGCCGATTTCGGCAGGTTGGGCTTCGTTCATCAGTTCTTTCAGCGTGAGTTGCTGCTGAGCTTCTTTGCCGTCCTCCTCTTTCCATTGGTCGTATGCCATCGCAAGAGACAGGATGGCGGACAGCGTTTGCTTTGCGTCCGGGTCTTTTTCCTTGCTGATGCTGGCAATGGCATGTTTAACGTAGTCGATGAGGTCTTCGCCTGTGATGTCCTTGTAGATGATTTCTGTTGCGTAACAATAGGCAAGCGTCACTTGCTTGCCGCAGATGGTGATTTCTTTTGTCTTCATAGTTCCCTTTTAAAAAGTTAAACCGCCCGCCTGCTTGACACAGTACGAAGTCAAGACAGGCGAGCGGCGTGATAGTTTATGCACCGACCACAAACGGCCCCCAGCCAGCTAATTGAGCATCATAGCTCGTATTCTGACGATTGGGCGCATTTATTGTCAACTGACTCAGGATGACTGAACCGCTGATGATGACTGCACCTTTCGTGCGCTGGTTAGCTCCGCTGACGTTCGCAATCTGGAACTTCACGGGAGTGCCGGCTTCGTAGATTGCCTCGAGTTCCGACAGACCTTGCGCCAGAACTTTAGAGGTGATGGTGTCACCGCCACGCACAAGTGCATTGGTCGTGATGTCATACGACAAGCCGGTTGGCTCTTGAATCTGCCAGTCGCCAGTTGTGTCCTTTGTTGATGCGTCCTCCAACTGCAACGATACATGAAGCTGGAGTTGCTTTGCTGATCCAATGACTTTCGCAGGTGTCGTGGTATTGTCGCTGCCAAGGAAAAGACGAACGAACTGACCCTTCGTGTAGGTGCCAGGATCGAGAACCTCGTAAGACTGACCGCTCGAAGGAATGGTTGTCAGCGCGGAAGCTCCAACCAGTTGCAAGGTCTTTGCGGAGTTCTCTCGGTCGTTGAACGTGAACGTACAGTCGGATAAGAAAGCATAACCTTGGCGGCCGTATGTGGCACCTTCGTGAGTCTGGTTGTCGGTGGTCGAAGTTTCATCCCACATGACCATAATCTTGGTCATGTTTTTAAATGCCGTGAGCATTGCAGCCGTATTCACCACATTCAGCGAATCGACCTGAACTGACCAGGCCTTGCTGACCACTTCGGGCTTTGCTGCGAGGCCTACATCGTCCTTGACCGAACTTTCGTCAGTATTATTTGTGAGCGTCACCGTGCAGTTCGTGCTCATGCCAATCACAGAAACGCTTGTGCCGTCCAGCTGCGCCAAGATTCTAAAATTCTGACCTTTTAATGTTGCCATAGTAGTATCTATTTAGCGAGTTCGACCATGAGAAGGGAAGTGCCGTCTTCGCGTGATTGCCCGACGGCTCCGGCACCATACTTTATATCGGCAGGGATGTCGTTGACCATCTCGGCCAGCTCTTCGCGTGTTTTCGCTCGGAGTATTGCAGACCCTTTTTTCAGCAGTTCTTCCACGAAGGCGGGTGCGGTCTTCTCCACCTGCTCCTGTGTGTTGTCGGTTTTCTTTCCCATAGTTTTATTCGTCGTTGAGATTTACGTCCATGTCAGCCTGATAGTGCAAGGTGTCGAAATAGCAGGGCTTCGTCCAGTCCCACGCGATACCCTCGTTCGTGAGGTTTTGCAGGTATGGCTTGTTGTCGAGGTCTGCTGTCTCGATGTAGTCAGCCACGGCTTTGCGGACGAGTCGGCGGAGGCGTTTCACCTCTTTTGGACTGTCGGCCGCTATCTCTACGCCTGCTTGTACGCTGTCCACATCGCCTTCCCATACGTTGTCCTTCGTGCCTGTTTGGTTCTGGAAGGGGTCATCCGTGATGATGATATAGGGAAGCGGTGTATTGTCTTTGTCGGTTGGCGGCACTTCGATACAAGTCGAGTGAATGCCACCGGCAAGGCTTGACAGCTCAGAGTTCGCCGTAAGTGCTGCGTAGATTATTTCATCGAGTTCGACAGCCATTGCTTTATCAGTTTGACGTGTTTTTAATTCTTTGTAGCTTCATCCTTTGGGGGCTGACGGCTAACGGGCTGTTATCTCCGTCGCAAGCCGTCAGCAGGAACTATGAGAAGTGCCCCAAATGATGAACGTGAGAGAGTTTAGTAGCTGCTGCTGGAACTTGTGCCACGGCTAATCTCGTACAGCTGGAATGCTGTGCTTGGATAAGCGGCGGGGCTGCCAGTTGGGTTGCCACCGTTAATGTAAACACTCAGGTCGGTCATTGACCAGAAGCTGTTGAAGACAACGCGAACGATGTTCTTCATAGCCACATCGCTGCTGGTTGCATCGATGATGAGTGAAGGTGTGTCGTGGCTCTGGAGAGCGAACCATTCCCAGTAACCGATTTCGAGGTATTCGTGGTCGGAATCTGGAACGATTTTGGAGTCGTCCAACTTTGTGTTCACGTAGTGTGACACGGTGTAAGGATAACCGGCGCAAAGACCATTCTCTACTACGAAACCAGCAGCGGCACCGGCAACCTTTGGCAGAGCCTTCAGGTAAGCCTCGGTCTTGCGGCTCATAGAGATGCAGACGTTGCCCTCATAGAAGCCATTGTCGCTAAATTCTGCAACAGCCTCGAGGATGTTGGCGTATGCGTTCTTGTCGAGAACGATTTGCTTTGGAGTCTGACCTGCGAACGGACCCTTGTTGCCAGTCAAGCCGGAAGCAGGAGTGTAAATCTTCTCAGCGAGATAGATGCGGGTAGCGAGCGTCACCTTCTCCTGGATGAATGCCATCAAGTCGAAAGCGGCGTTGGCGATAGCATGGCGGCTGATGGGAATTGAAGCACCCACGCGCTTGCTCTGCACATCAATCTTGGCGAAGTCAACAACCTGGTCATTGAGAGCAATAACCTCGCCAACCTCCTCGAGCTTCACGTCGTTAATGCTGACGGGATAGACCTCGTTGCCGGTCACGCCAGTCACAATGCGCACACCCTGTGGCAGGCCGAGGCCTTCGTGGAGGGTAGGAATGAGCTGCTTGATGTCCAATGCGATAGCACCAGATGCCTCGATGTTGGCTGTGGTATTGCCACCGCTGGGGTTCAGCAGAATCTCGCGGTTCTCGCGACGATTTGCAACGCCGAGCATGTACTCGCGGAGCACCTTCTTCATGTCAGCCTTCTTGTCGGCCTCACGCTGAGCGGCATCGTCGTTCATGTTGAGGATGCGGAACTCGCGCTCCAGGTTGTTGACTACGCGGTTGAACTTAGCCTCTTGCTTCAGTTCATCCTCGGTTAACTCTTCACGGGTGCCGATCTTCTCATAGAACTCACCCATCTTGCTCTGCACCTCGCGCATGGCGAGCTCGAGCTCTTGTCTTGTTTTACTCATCTTGTTCTTTTAACAGTTAAAAGGTTAAACAATGATTTATTTGATTTTCAATCTTTCGTAGATTTCTCTTTCTCTGTGCAACTGCAAGCTGTTCACGCTTCAGTTTGGCTTCTTCGGCTTCGCGCTGTGCTTGCTCCTGGGCAGCAATTTCCGCTTTGCCCTCTGGAGTCTGTTTGTCCATTTCGCGTGCATTGACGCTTGTCTGCCGGTATGCAGGGTCCATTCCGATTGTCAGTGCTCCAAGGTATTCGAAACTCTTGTGGCGAATGACGACCTCATCTTTGCCGTCTGCTCCCTTTGTACGCTCCACCTCATAGTCTTTCGGATAGAACTCGAAAGAGCAGCCGGAATAATCACCGCGACGCACCATTTCCAGGCAGCGGTCGCCGATGTCACACTTTGGGGCTTCGAACTCGAATGTAACGCCCTGTTCGTCCACTGCCATACGCAAGGAACCTACGCCCTTATTGCAACGAGCAACAGTCAGCTCCCTTTCATGCAGCATGTTCATCTTGACATCCTGCGTGTTGAGGAACTCCATTGTCACCGCCTCTGGCAATATCACTTCACGGAATCGCTCTCCCCAGTCATCGAGCACCTCGCTTTCAGCGTTGAAAACGATGGCACGCCCCGTGATGGTGCGAGAGTCGCCCGCCTGACTGCCTTCCGTTTCTCTAACGGCCAACTGGCAGTCAATGGTTCTGATTTCTCGTTTTTTTGCATCCATATTCTTCTTTTATGTTTGGTTCTACATATCGCGCACAAGTCGCGTATGGGTTTACCTTTATCCTTCGAGTTCTCCGCCCTGATTGCCGCCGCCGTTGTCGCCACCCTGCACGTCATCGTCGCCGCTTGGGGTGTCTGTGCCTTCGGCTTCCTCTTTCTCTGTTGCCCAGGAGAGGCTTGCACCATTGATGGCACTCTCGATGCCTTCCGACGGCTTGTAGTTCACCTTCGGCTGCATGTCGGAGAGTTTGAGGTCGTCGGGGTCTTGCTCCCACTTCGACTTCACGGCTGGGTAGAGCGTTCCGAGCGGGCCAAGGTCAACAATAATGCCCTGTTTGATTTCCTCGCAGATGCCTTCGAGCAACAATTCTGCTGCAAGGCTTGCTTCTTTCGGGTGCAAGGTCGTGTTCTTCGCACTCTGACGGGCAATCTCGTCGAATGACTTCTTACCATTAGTGATAACCTTGCCGTAGTAGCCGGTTACTTTCTCATTCTCAATCTTGCGGACAAGCCCGCATTTCTTAATCTTGAGTTTCATATCCTTTCTAAAGATTTTTCAAATTGTTTATAAAGAATTCCGAAAATGTTTGCAAAGAATTCACTCTCCAATTATTCCATCTCCGTCTTTGTCTCTTGGGTCGTGCCCCCCCCGATTTCCTGTGCGCCGCTCGGCCTTCCTCCGCCGTTGCTGCGCAACTTCTCGCTGCCGACCTCGGCGAGGTTGGTGCTGACATAGTGAGCGTCGCCTTCTGGAATGCTTGGAAGGTCGTACTGACTGCGAAGCTCGTTCACACTCCATCCAGAATCGAGGTGCAACTTGTCGATTTCTGCTTGTCCTTTTGCGTCGAGTCGCTTCAAAGCAAGTTCGCACACATGAATCCTGCGCTTTCCGAAATCGTCCGGCGTGAGCAGCTTGCTGTTCAACTCGTCTTCATGTTCACGGATTCGGGGCTGGATAGTACGGAGCAGGAACTCCTGCGTGGCGTGTTCGGGCATTCGGTAGTTGCCGCCGCCGTCGCCAACGATGGCAATTATCTTCGGCACTCCCATCAGACGACAGATCGCTTCATCGGAGTAGCCGCGTGCCTCGAGCAACTGTAACTGTTGAGCCGTCTGGCTTATCACTTGCATCTTATCAAGTCCACGCATCGCCACGACATCATTCGAAAGGAGTTTTTCTTCAATCTCGCTGGCATACTTATCCATTTCCTTCTTGTCGAAGAGGCCCATTGCAACAGTGCCCTGGAAGGTGGGCTGCTGCTCCTCGCCGATGATGATTTTCATCTTGCCGCCCTTTGCCATATCCTGCAAGGCTTGCTCGTCACCAGTTGCGGCAATAGTGAGCGTCTTGAAGGCGTAATCGATGGTGGGGATGCCCATGTATTGGTCGTCGGTCAGGAACACGTTCTTGAAGTGCAGCACGTTCCTTGCATCCGTCTCGACTTTTATTCTCGGCCCTCTGTCGGAGTTATAGACGAGGTTGTAACGGTTGGAAAGGGGGTCGTAACCTCCACCAGTGCAGAGCCACAAATAACGTGGATAGCCGTCCATTTCCCTTTCGATATAGACGTAGGCATTGCCGTAGTAGATTTTGCGGTACTCGATCTGCTCTTGCATCTGCGAAGCCGTCATCAATGGATTGGGGCGCACTTGCAACAGCCAGTTCAACTTGCCGTTCTTTCCGAATCGGTCTTCAACGAAATTATTGCCTTCTTTGTTGATGCGCTGGTATTGCGTCACCATTTGCCCCATCGTCTGCATGATGAGTGTCACGCAGCGCGTCCACGTAGGGATGAGCAACGAACTTCGGCCATAAGGGTGTATCACGTTAGCCTCCCAGTTGCCGCCCTTCACGTTCGGTTGATTGCTCGGGTCGTTTGGGTTTGTCGTGCTTGGCACCCCTGGAGTCACCTCGCGCTTAAACAGTCTTATGAAGAAATTATCCATAATGTTTCCTTTTATTATTCGTACAATTTATGGCATGAGGTTTACCTCCAGACTTGAATCGGTTTGTTGAACAGGTACGGCTGTATTCTCGCTTGGTCGCACAGCTTTCTGTTTGTCTTGTGTAGGTACCATTGCATGAACTCGGACTGCGTGACGATGCCTTCCGATACAGCCATTATTTTCAGCCTGTCTTGGAAGAGCGTTTGCAATACGAATGATGTGATGGTTTGGTCAACTCGCTCTATCTTGCCGTCCGTGCCGAGATACTTGTGAAAGTCGAATATGATGTCGTTCATGTTCAAATTGTCGGCGGTCTTCCGTATGATTTCGAAGTTTCCCTGAACGAGCCCCTTGTTATTGAAGTCATAGCCAAGCCTCCGCATCATATCTATGCACTTGTTGGCCTGCTCACGGGAATAGCCTCTTGTCTGCGTCCAAACATCATATTCCACGTCAATTCTGTTGCGCTTTGGATGGATCAGGAAGCAACGGTCGTAATTACCACGCTCAAATTCGTCGATGATAGGAGCGAGAGATTTCTTTACCTTGATGCTGCCGTCTATTCGTAGAACGATGTCGGTCATGGCATATCGGAATGGATGCCATCGCACCTCGTAGCACTTGTCAAATGGTGACAGTCCTTCGAGCTTTGGGTCGTAGATGACGCACCAGGTGTCGCTCTTCAGGTTCTTGTCATCTGTGATGAGAATGTACTCGGCATTTGGGTCTTTCTCCTCAATTTCGAGCACGTTCTCATAGCCGCAGAAGATGTATGTCAGCACCGTGTACCTCATTGCCACAAGTCTTTATGCTTTTCGAGCCATCCCATTTGTTTGTCGAGTTCGCCTTTTGCCCAGCTGCCGGAGCCAAGATGAACGATGAGCGGATGGATGTCCACATTCTTTCCGTGACATTGTGGCTTTAGTCTCTTGACATCATCAAAGAACGAGGCTCCCGTGTCCCATCCGTTCTTCATGTTATGTGTGCCATCATGCAAAGCCCACGACCTGTCAGGATCGAAGAACTTTGCTCCGCCTGCAACACACATAGGCACGTTGATATACAGAAGCATCGGCGCAAGTCTCAACTGACGGCGCGGACCAGAGCAATAGCACACATGACCGACCGAGCATTCGTTATCCATGAACATGAAGTCCACGTTCGCCTTCAGAAGAATATCGGAGTCCATAAGCATGAATCCTTCTGGCACCAACTCCCATAACTTTTGCACGGACATCATGTGCGTATCGCTTCCGAAGATGCAACCTTTCGAGCAACCAAGCAGCTCGTCCTTTTCTGGATATTTCGCAAGCTCAGCATCGAAGTCGATGTATTGACCTTTCGTGTTGTTGAAGACCTTCACGCCTTTCAGCTTCTTTTTGAACGGACGCTGGTCGCTGTTGTCGAAGATATAAATCTTGTAGTCTTCTCCGCCGTGCTTGCGGATGCTCTTCACCAGAGCCTCTGTCAGTTCTGGTGTGTTAAAATGCACGATGCAAACGTTTCTTGTCATAGTTCCCTTATTTTACTTCGTTTTCGTTATCGTTTTCGTCAGGGTCAGGTGTTGGTGTAGGGGTTGGCGTTGGAGCCGGAGCCGGAGCACCTTGCACCAATTCGCAAGCGGTGATTTGTATTTCGTTTTCCTGTTTGTCGGCGTGGAACGACAATATCTGATAGGTGATGCCGTCGTAGATGAGCAGCGAGTCGCGCGTGGTGAAATCATTGTAGCGCATTCGGATCATCACCGTGTCGTATGCGTCGAGGGCTCCCTCGTGCATGGCTTTCATGCCCTTTGTGAACGTCACGCTTGCCCAAACAGTCGCCACGTCCTGAAACTTCGTCGTCTCGCCGAAGCCCTTGCCGGCCACCTTGTTCTGCACCGTCACCCTATACTTTAAGAATCCGCTTTGATATGCCATAGTAGTCTTTTCTTATCGCGTACAAGTCGGCTGTGGGTTTACTATTCGAGTGACAAATTCGGAGCCGTCAGCGGTCCGTTGCCGATGAACTTCCACGAGCCTTGCGCCAACTTGCCGCGTGTGAACGACTGCTTGCCTTGCTTCACGATGGCGCGACCTTGCAGCAGGATGCTCATTGTGGTGCCATCGCGTCCCACCACAATGATACCTACCTCCGTGCCCGATTGCAGGATGCCTTGAATCTGCGCAAAGTTTGTAATCAGAAAGTTCGCAGACATGCTCCATTCTTTTCGCTTCACAATGTGCTGCCGCCACTCCGCCACGTTTGGCCCGCTGATTTCGATGGTCTCGCACTCCGTCTGAATTTCGTTTACCTTAGTGCCGGCGATAATCGTCGAGGAAGTCCCCTCTCCGATGCTGATATATACATTATTTCCGTTCATAGCTTATGTTGTTACGTTAGTGCTTACGAGTGTCAATTTGAGTGTGTTCATTCTCGGGTTCATACCGACCGCCACAGGGATGAACACCTTCGAGCCGTCAGTGATGACAGCATAGTTTAAGGCTAAATCGAAATAATGGGATGACTGATAGTATCTTTCAAACTGAGCTGCTTCGATTTCAATTTTCTCGCGCTGCTCCAGGTCGATGAATTCCTTCGAGTTGCAGAACGAGTTGGCAGGCAACATCATGCTGCCGTCTATCGTCTGCTTCTTTCCGGCCATCGTCTCGAAGTTAATTTCCAATTTCTCGCCGTTACCTCCGAGCGTCTGATTGTTGCCGTTGTTAAGAACAGCACCACCAAATTCGTTCATGAGAACATCTTCATAGATCGTGGCGTTCTTGACATATTCCAGCTTGAATGTCATATACAGTTGACCATACGTCCCCACACTGCCTATATTGGAATATCCGGCAAATGTGAATTCTAATTTATGGAGGGAATTGTCATTTGTTCCTCTGGGCTCGTTGAACATAAGCGTGCATTCGCCGTTTTCGAATGTCATATCGCTTACATCATTTCCATTCGTGGTATCTTCCCATACCCATGAACCTGAACTATAATTCAGGTATTTGCTTGCAGTTTCGTCTTTCACCAGGAACGAAATTTTAGCATTGGCGGGGCCAGACATGTAAGTACCGTTAATTGAATCCTCCTCGCCGAAATACCAACATTTCAATGTCAACTTTATTCGGTTTCTCGTGGGGCGTGTAAGAAATCCGATTTTTGGAGTAAACTTTGTATTAACAGCAGACGTTTGTCTATTGAAACAAAAAGCCAACGGAGCAGTGATGTCATAGTTTACGGTGTCGTTAGATTCGCCTTTCGCCTCGATGACTCGGCAAAAAGCCCTATTATCCTGGAATAACCAATTATCGGCGAAAGTCAAGTCTACATATTGCTTGTCGATGCAATATAGGTATCTCGTCATCCCGTTAAAAGCATTCGATATAATTGGCTTTCCGGCCCATGTGTCACCAAGCGGCAGCGTCGGCTTTATGAATTTGTCCGTCAACTCAAATATTTCTTTTTTCTTCTCCACATCATTCATGAAGCTCAAAAGGCTTGGGGCGGAAATGTTGCTTATGGCGTTATCTGTCCCGGCTGGCAATACGTCGGACATCACAATCTTATACAAAGGAACGTCTGTGTAAGTAATGAATCGTACTTCATCCGAGAGTTCGCCAGTCTCATAGTCTTCCCATACAGGCATGTAGAATAGTTGCGATACGGTTGCCGCATCATCCATCGTGCGCATCATCACGGCGAAGTCTTTGCCGTATTCATGTATTTTCCCATAAGGATAGCATACGTTTTCCAACACATCCTTGAACGTCTTCGGCTGCATCACGCCGTCCTCTACGTCATAGAAGAAAAGACTCGAAGCCGTGCCTTGCGTCCAGTGCATTTCGTAGTATTGGTCGGGGAACCCCGGACGAGGTATCATCTTCACTTCGCCCGTCATGTCGTAGTACCAGCTCCAGTTGGTTATGATGTTTCGGAAGTCACAACCGCTGGCGGCGATGATGGCACGAAGCAGACCTGCAATGTTCGTCACACCGAAGAACAGCTCGTCGTAGGCGTTCATGTTCTCGTGCGGCTGATTTGGCAAAGGCATAAGGAAATACTCCATCGCAGCCACAGCCGACACGATTGGCAGCTCAATCTCGTAGGGCGCAGCGTCCCAGTCTTGCGACAAAGTTTCGGGCTTGATGAAGCCTTGCCAGTATGGGTACCAATTACCGCTCCCCATATCACGAAGAACCTGGACGCGGCGGTCGTTAATCTCGCGCGGCAAGATGTTCCCAACAGTGAACAATGACTCCTGCCCAGAAAGGCAGACGATGCTGAGCCTGCCCGTTGAACCAAGCACAACCTCCTCCTGGCTCTCGTCGCCTTCACCTTCCCACCTTACGGGAAATTCGCCACCCGTCAGAGTGGTCACGCTGCCGACGAAGTTAGGCTCTTCGATGCTCACCTTCCAATGGTTCCCGTCAACGTCATCAAACGGGATGACATACCTCGGCTTATAGTCTTTTGAAACGTAATACTCCATATTTATTTGCTAAAAACGAGCTCGCCAAGTCCTGCTCGGCGTCCATAGTTATTGATACCCATTACTATCTTCTCGCCAGTCACATACGGCGTGCCACCGACGGCTCCGCCCTGATTGTTGCCGGAAATCAAGGCCTCTGCAAGGGTGCCTTGCTGGCTCGCATTAAGCACTAATTCGCCTGCATTAAGACCGACAAATTGACTTCCGTCAACAAGTCCTCCGATGTTGTCACCACTGTATGAATTGCCCTTCACAATACCGCCTTCGGCAAATCCAGTCAGCGAGTGAACGGTGGCGATGGTGGTTGCCATTGCCGCAGTACCTGCTGCAAGCCATGCGAGCCATGCCCAACCGCTGGCAGTAGTATCTTTTGCCGAAGCAGCTTGCGCAAAGCCGAGGGCAATGCTTGCGATTGCTTGCATGACGGTTCCCATTGCCTTTGTTGCCGGGTCTTCTATTTGTGAGAAAGCAGAGCCGACACTCTGGACGGCACTTGCCGCCTGTTGCCACGTCTTATCGGCTTTCTTTCCGTCCTCTGCAATTTTTCCCGTATTGAAATCAATCTGGATAGGCTCTTCTCCGATGGCTTCCTTCAGCTCGTTGTACTTGTCAAGGATGCCTTGCCATGTTTCGTCAGGCACATCGATGCCTGCCTGAATTTCAAGATTTGCGGAGTCGAGCAAGTTGCCCACATCTACGCCACTCTTCACGCTGTCCTTAATCAAAGCGGAGAAAATGGAACTATCGACTGCGGTGTTCTGAGCCTCCAGGTCAGCTTGTGCTTTTGCCCGCATCTCGTCAACCGTGAGCGGCTTGTTCACCTTCGCCTCGCTGACTTGCGCAGCCGTTCCCTTGCCAGTCACATAGTCCTGGATTTTCTTGTACTCCTCGACTTGCTTCTGAAGGTCTGCAATCTCTTCCTTGATAACCTTGCGCCTTGCCTCGTCCGCCGTCAGTGCTTCCTCAGTGAGAGCGGATATTTCCTTCTGCGCCTGCTGCAACGGACTCAGCTCCTTCACCACCGTTGTAGCAGAACCGCCGCCAATCTTGCCACCGCCAGAACCGCCACCGAGCAGGCTTCTTGTGGTGATACCTTCGGCACGATTGATTGCCCTGTATGCTTGCGATTGCATACCGTATGCTTGTGCAGCTTGCTGGTCGCGCTGCAAAATGAGTTGCACAAGCTCGTTGTACCTATCACCATCCACGCGGAATGTTGACCATTTTGCGCCTCGCTGATTAGGATTTGCAGCATTCAGGATCGCTGATTGTTCAGGAGTCAAATTGTGGCCAGAGCTTGCAAGTGCTTGCGCTTGTCTCCGTTTTGCTTCGAATTCCTGATAATCTTTTGCCTCGTTCATCCGTTTTTCAAATTCGGACCATGAAGACGTACCTTTTCGGAATTCGCTCAGACTCATCCCAAGTTCCTTCGCCTGCCGCTCATATACTGCATCTATTGCCTTGCCTGTCTGCTTGACTTCATTTCCGACGAGTCCGACAACAGTCTTCATGCCGTTTTGGAGTTGCCGTTCAAGCGTCCGTATTTGTTCAGGTGTGAGCAGTTGGCCGTCTTTCATCCCGGGCGCAGGCTTGCGACCATCAAGCGGCGCAATATAGTGGCCCGTCTGAATCATCTGTCTGATGCGGTCATTCTCTGTTTGCTGCGCTGACTTTTGTGGTGCCTGGATTGTCTTCATTGTTCCGAGCCGGTCGAGCTCATTGTATGCTGTGCGTGCGGCACTCACAATCTCATCTATGCGACTAAGGTAGCCACTTATGTCGCCGGTATTGAGAGTCGTCAGGAACCCTTCATACAGACTCTTGCTTGAATCCATCACACGGCCCCATTCATCTACAGTAGCTTCGCTTGCAAAGAACGCATCTTTGGCCACGTCGAGTGCCACCTTTGCGGCACCGATGGCTGCACCCCATCCGGCAAGCTGCTGAATGTTCAGTCCGAACTTGCCTGCCAGTTGGTCGAGCGCACCCGTCAAACCGCCACCGCCATTTATCTCTCCGTTAATTTCAGAAAGCTGGCCCTTTGTGTCCTGGATGCGTCCCTTCAGAATATCAAGCTGATTTGTTATTTCCTTGCCAACTGGCGAGGATTTCTCTTCATCCGTCATTCGCTTATAAGCGAGACTGAGGTCTGTGAAGCCTTTCGTCAGTTCTGCAAGTTGTCCGCTTGCTGACTTGCTCTTCGTTTCCATCTGCCCGAAAGCCCTGACGACCTCCATCGCATCATCGTCGATCACCTCAAAGGTACGGTCGCCCTTCTTGGCTTGGTCGAAGAACTTATTGAGTGCTTCACCTGCACGCTTGATATTCGCGTCAAACTCGTGCGAGTCTATGCTGAGTTTTACTACACTGTTTGCCATATCTTATTTTTTCATTCCGTTTAATGTTGCTGCGAGCTCCGTTTCAATAAGTCCTGCCAGTCTATCTGCTGCCAACTCCATTGCACGTTCGCCATAACGGGCAAAGAATCCGCGAGCCGCTATTGCGCCACGGTTGCCTGTGCGGTTCTCGCCAGCATCCCATAGGGCTTTCGTCTGAAGGTATCGGTTGTGGTTAGCTTTCCTTTCATTACGGAAGCCGACAAATCTCTGCTTCGTACCCGAGTCAACAAAGCGCATGATGAACTCGCGGTCGATAGGTGAATAGCTCAATATCTGCTGTGTTCGGCGTGAGCGTTTCATTCTATTCCCGCCACGCTGTCCAGGACGCAATTTTTTAGGTGCATGATATGTGTTATTGTGTCTATCTTTTCTCCGTTTACCTTGGAACAAGTTCAAATTACCACCGAGAATCTTACGATAGACGGTTGTTCTGACGGCTTGCCGGGTGTTTCTTGGGTCGCCGTTATCGAACTTGATGCTGTTCACCACCCTGCGACGAGCCTCCAAGACAACCTCGCGAATAAGTTTCTGCAAGGCTTTCTGTGTCTTGGGGTTCGTGGAGAGTGCGGCTTCGAGTGCCTTCTGCTCCTGGAGTATTACAACATTATCAGCTTCAAATGAAAACATAGTTCCTCTTTTCTTATCGGCCACATCTGGCCTGTGGGTTTACCTCTGGAAACAAAAAAGGCGGAGCCCCGCCCCGCCTTTCAATGTTCAATTTTCAATAGTCAATTTGCTTCGCTCCACCCGTAAACAGAAGGCTCGTACACATTCGCATCAATGTCACTTACCCAATGCTTTTCAAGGTGGCTCACCTTGTCGCCTTGATTGTACGCATCATGTGATCCAGTTGGCTGCACCCACTCAGGCCACTCGTCAAGACTTACAACCACCCACAATGCAGGCGTGATGTCGGGAGTCCAATCTGCTTGTGTAGTATGTGCTTGTACGCACTTATAGAGAGTTTCACCATATCTGTACCTTTCATCCACTTGTACGGCTTTGTCTGCTTCCCATAGTGGATACAGATAGATGTTCTCCAATGCTGCTTCATCACTCTGCAAAGCAGCAGCTTGCTCAATGCTCTCTCGGTATCTTAATGCTTCTGCTCTTGTCATAGTTTTACTCTCCTTGCGTTATTATTTGTAATGCTTCACTATCTGTAATTTCATCACTTTGCTCTGGCTCTTCATGCCATACTTGAACAAAGCAATCCCCATATTCATCATAAGTACAAGTGGCAGTTTCACTTGGCTTCTCCACAAGGCATACATTCTTGTAACCTTGTGCGTAGAGTTCATCAAGTGTTCTTTCTCCACTTACTTCTTTACCATTCTCACACTCTATGAGTGTCATTTCTTGTTCTATGAATTTTCCTATATACATAGTGTTTTGTTTTAAGTGTATTGTTGAGTTGAAAGTGGGCAAGCTATAATAGTGCATCGTGTGGATATTGTGTAGTTCTGAATATTTCCTCGTTCAAAAAATACACTCCAATTATTAGTTCTGTTATATCGAGTTATGCTAAAACAAAAAGAGTTTGCAACATTTGGAATATCAATTAAACCTTCTGTTGTTTTCAACAGATTAACAATGGATGAAATGTGTGTCGTTTTATTCAACCAATATGGGTATAACATTCTTTCCGTTGGTAATACCAACCCCTTATGCTTGCATATATATATAGCAGGGGCATCTGCTATATTGCTGTTTGCTGCAAAAGATGTTCCATTAGTGGCACTAAGATACGGAGTTTTAATATACCAATAACCATTCACAGCAACCGCCTCTGCTCCTTTTGCACCTTCGTAAAGAACATGCTTTGATGAAGAGTTAACTCCAGTGTCATTCATATTGACACCATTTGCCTTTTGCTTTGTATATATATTGTCTGCAATAGACTGCGTTAACAGACCATTATTTTCGTTGCCACCTGGGTTCGGAATGCAATTTAGATTGTATTTAGCATATAATCCAGTATTTGTGCCACCAATCCAAAAGTACATATCTTCATTTACCGCTGCTTGCTGACCACTCGCATTTAGAATGTCAACATTTGTTTTTGTCCCATTGGGTTGTGTGGTAGCAATTCCAGAGCATATAGCAAACAATGCTCTAAAAAATTCGCATTGCTGATAAAAGCTCTCCATGTATTCATCGGCATTGTCTTTCATGAAGGCGTTTGTATCGCCCACATTTCTGCTTGGTATGGTGAAGGTCTCAAGTGTATTGTCGCATATCATATCAAGACCATCACCATTATTAACAGTCCTAAATGTGGCACTCTTATATTTACCCGCTGTTCCATGTGCAATCATGTCGCTTTGATTTGCTGGCCATACAGTTCTGTCTGCTGCCGTTGCAGAGGTGATTGCAATGCAGTTATAAAGGCCAATAGAAAAAACATTATTAACAAGAGTAATAGTTCCTGTTACATCACTATAACTAACATTTGATGTCAATGGCCACAGAAACACAATATCCAGCCCAAACGCCTTCATCCAAATACCGATAGGCTTGCTTAGTCCAGTTGCACTATAACCATTATCCACCCATCTTTGATGCCAAGCAAGAGTGTCCCACTTCTTGTAATTTTCATCAAGAATGCCACATTTCTTGTTGTAAGTGATGTTAGTTGTGGCACTTGCACTTGTGGAAATGGTCTTGCTTTCCACAGATAGAAAGCCGTTCATGCCGTCTGTGTCACCCCCTTGTTGTATTTGTTCAACCAAAGCAGAATACCCATCCAACTTTGTGGAACTTGGAACAGTTACACCCTTGTTCTCAATGCTTGTCTTCAACGATGCCTTTGCACCTTGAAGCCTTTGTATTTCTGTTGCTACGCTCATATTAAATTGCTGCTAAAAGGGTTTCTATATCACCTACCAAATCATACACACACTTAGCACTCGGATATTGCGTATCAGTGCTTTGCGCAGAAATGGATGTAACCTTGTTTGTGGTTACTTCCATGTTAGCAATGGCTGCTGGTTGCACGGCTGTGTCAGCCTTGCCCAATGATGTCTGAACTGCGCTGGCAAGGTCGGTCTTTGGAATGCCACCTGACGGCTTGCTATATGTGCCGACACTCACATTTCCACTTCCGAGCAAAGATGTACTGTTTATCGTCTTGATGTTAGTTCCAGACACAAGAGTCGCTTGGAAGTCGGAAGACTTCTTGCCTGAGTCTGTGAGATTTCCGTTGGCATCAAGCCCAGCAAAGTCACCGCTCACAGCTCCACTCACTTTGTCTGCCTTGCCAGTCACGACTGGAATGGTCGGCTTGTTCTTGATGTAAGCCATTGAAGATGTGTTTGTAACATTCCAATCGGCTTGAACTTGTGCTGCGGGAATGGTTGGCTTGTTCTTAATATAAGCGGGAGAACTTGTGTCTGTCTCAGCCCAGTTTGATTGTACTTGTGTGCCACCGCCACCCTGAATGTCGATGTTTCCACTTCCGAGCAATGAGATGTTGTTAATTGTCTTGATGTTCGTGCCACTCACCAATTCCTCTTGCGGAGTGTAACCAAGTGCGCTTGCAATGTTCTCTGCCGTTACATCTGCATCGCTACCATCATCACCCTTTGGGCCTTGAACGTTTTTGCTTGTGCTGACGCCATCGCGGTTTGTAACCGTCAATATGGTACCGCTCAGCTCTGCGTTGACATTTTCTGCTTCAGCGACTGCTGTTGCATTCTCTTCTTGCATTTCCGCAAAGATGCGCTCGCGTTCTTCCTCGTTTGCGATACGCTGTGCTTCGTTGGCGTAAGCGGGCAATGAGAACTGAATCTCTGGTGCCGTTTCGCCGTTGAAATCAAGCATCACCTGTGCCGGTTCTCCATCTACCTCAATGATTACGGATGCCTGATTGATCACCTCGTCTTCGATAGTTGTCGGGAAATCCGACACCGTGAAATGGTAGCCAACTTGGTATTTCATATTGCCGACTGGTAGCTTGTGGTCGTCAAACTGAACACGCAGCTTTGTTGGTTCACCTTCCACTGGTGCGCAGTTTGTGTAGGTCGTACCGTCCCATCCGGCAAAGTAAGCCTGTGATGGGGCACCAGTCCAGAACTTGATGCAGAATGGCGTCATCCAGCCTGCATCGCTCTCTAAAGTCAGAATGAAATCCGACTTATAATTGATTCTAAAGATTGCAATGTTTGCCATATTGTGTGTTATTTGTTTGTTCGTCTTCGTCTGACAGTTTCATGTAAGGTTTCAGTTTGAAGTCAACGGCATACGGCACTTGGTAGAGGTTCTGCGAGCTGACCGGGCCGCGTTCCTTGTAGGATATATCCACGAGCATCAGGCTTGCGTGGACGAGCGGCGTGGGCACCTTGCCGTATTTCTCCAATACATCTTCGTAGCTCCTGCGTATGATGTCGAGCACCGAGTCCTCTGCGCTCTCGCCGTACATTTCCAGGATGTCGTCTTCAAGCGTGAAGTCCTGTTCGATGCGAAGCTGAGCCTTAATCTTTTCTAAAGTCAACCATTTCATATCTTCATTTTTGTGTTTGTTCTTTCTTATCGGTCACAAGTTGGCCAAAGGTTTACTACAAACAAAAAAGGCCCGCTTCCCAGCGAGCCTTCAACAAATGAAAATGCGATTTAAGAATAAATTAAGTAAGGTAAAAGATACAATAAACAACTAAACCATATAACACTAAATACTTTTACTTTTTAAGAAGATTGTCGATAACTTGCCTTCGGTTCTTGCCCTGAGCGTTAAACGAGACATGCACCCAATAGGTGCCCTTTGCGTTATGTTCCCAAATGAGCTGATCAAAAGGCAAATTTCGCCGAATGTACTCAAACCACTTCAAGCCTTTTGTCTTGTCGCCATCTATGCAGAGGTCTGCTGCTTGGCCGGTGAGGTGCTGAGAGTTATAGACGCCACCGACGGCTTGGTTCAAAACCTTGCAACGATAGCCGCTGCCGATCTTGATTTCCTTTCCCCACCATTTCCTTAGAGGTTCAAGCACGGAAATACACAAAGCCGTAATGTTCACGACGGCTTGCTGCGTCGGCACGTTGGCGATGCCTTTGGCTTTGGCTGTCGCGCTGGCGGTAAATTCCTCCAGGCAGAAGTTGGATGTGATGGGTGTCATTGTTTTTCCTCTTCGTCTTTCGATATTTCAATACTAGCGTCGCCTTTCTGAAATTTAATGGTAAGACCGAGCTCAACCGCTCTAAATCCATACAATAAAGTTGGGAAAAGCAACAACTCTCCGACGGCTGTAAGCACCGATCCGTCGATGATGCCCATAGGTGGAACAAAAAAGCCGCCAATAATTAGTCCCACCGATACGAAAAAGCAAATTGCGAACGTGATGCGACACATCAAATATGTACGCGGCTCGTCAGCCTTTTCACTTCTAATTGCTTTTACTGCTTTTGTCATTTTTATATATCCTCCCATATATCGTTCGCTTTGTGACGACGGGTTTACCTTCAGAACCTCCGCTTGTAGATTTTCCACGCTTGCCAGCAGAGCCAAAGGAAGAGCAAGCCGAGTGCGATGCCACCTGTGCGCTGCAAGGCCTTTTGCCACCAGCTGAGCTCACGAGGCACCTTGACTTCGACTGGATATGGCTGCGGGATGGTGTCGTGCGTTGCTATGTATGTCGTATCATGCACGGCTCTATCCACATATTTAGTGTGCCATTCAGTTATTTTGATATACATCGTGTCGCCACGCTGCTGCTCGCTGACATGCGTCGAGTCCTTCATGTAGATACTGTCGCGTTGGTGCTTTGTGATGTAGGTCGTATCTGTCCTGACAGTCTCCACGACCACCGTCCGCGTCTTGCATCCTGCGAAGAGCAGCACAAGCATAATCAGCACCACCCAGAATGCAATGGCCGAGAGGCAGCCCTTCAAGACGCCGCCCATCAACTCCATGTCGTATTCTTCGCGTTTGTTCATAGTCATAAGATTTAGAAATCCGCCAGTTTCTCTTCGGTAACGCTGTGCGCCATACCCCGCTTCGACTTAGCGGCAAGTACATGATAGAAAAATCTATTCCTCCCTCACGGGCAATATATCGTACGAAAGTCGGTGAAAGGTTTACTAATAAGCGGAGGCACCATTTCGGATGCCTCCACGTTTTCATTCATTCACTTCCAGTTCATCGTCCGTGTAGAAGTGCATCTCTGTCACTTCTGGATGCGTTTCGCGGAAGTCATAGAATGCCTTGGCGCATTCATGCAACAGACCTTTTGCGTGATTTGTTCCAGGTTCGACCGCTTCTTCATCTTGGAGAAGAGTTGCTTCCACATGCGTTTCGCCATTTTCATAGCGCAACTTAACGCAACGACGATCCGTGAAGTCATCCTCGAACTCCACCTCATTGTCTTCATTCAGCGGAGTTCCGTCTGGTTTGCAAGCCCATTGCGGATAGTCTTCTGGGCGCATCTGACATGAGCCAAAGGCTTTGGGATTGTTGCAACCGCCGTCTGCATAGCCCCAGGCAATGACGTCGTGAAGGTGATAAATCCCCCACATTTTACTTCTCTTCGTCGGTTTCAGGCCGAAACATCTGTCGGGGTCGTATTCCTTTGCGTGAACAACAAAGCCGGTATCGACTTCGCCATAACCGAGGTGTTGACGCAGCAACACGACGACTTCATGGTTGGAGTTTGCCCGGTTGAGTCCCATGCCTCCGAGGTCGGCTCTTACAGTGTATTCCTTGCCGTTGTTAAGTTTCAAACGCATAACACCGTTAAATGTCATGCAGCCAGTTTGTGAGATGGGTTTCATCTCGTTTTTGTTTTTTGTTCCCATTTCGTTAAAATTTTATGGGGTTTGTTAATTAAGACTGCGGTGTTTCCGCAGAATGTTTCCGTACTACGTACATTTGTCCGTTATCGGTTTACTCTTCATCATTATTTCTTCGTTTTTGTTTGTTGTACTGTTTGTTTTTAGCTCGCTGTTCGTGGCGAAGGCTGCTTTCTGTATCAGTCGGAACCCAACGTCCATACCATCGCACAGGTTGATGCGAGATGTGCCATCCGCAGCACGCTCGGCAATAGTATGCACGAAGGGTCTCGCCACCATATTCGAGCTCGTCCCTGTTCCACTTGATGAAGTTGATGGCTTTCTTTCGAGTCTTGAACAGCATCTTCAGCCTCCAACAATCAGGGCACATGACGCGGTTCCTCGTCGGTTTCATAGTTCCTCCTTTTTACTGTTGTATTCGTCCTTCGCTCAGGTCGAAGCAATAGAACGCATCGATGAGCGCGTGGACGTTATCAATTTTTTCGTTCGGTGCGGCTTTGAGCAGCTTGCGCAGTTCGTGGACCTCCTCGACGCGACAGTTGCCGAATTGCCAAGGCCACATCGGGTTGTTTGAAAATTGAAGCCACGGCTCGCCATTCTGGATATAATACTCGACCTCGCCTATCAGTCCGTTAAACACCATGAACGTCTGAGGCACCGGCACGACCATCTGCTTGATGACTTCGGCATTCAGTCCGAGCGTCTGAAGCCATGCCTTAATTGTGTTGATTGGCAACTTGCTCTGCGCTGGGTCGAATCCGAAGGCGTAGAGGTTCACGCCGTACTTGCCTTTCTCCATGAGTGCGTTGATGGGAAGGTTCGGGTCGAACACTTCGCCAGGACAAACCTTCAACCATCCTTGCTCTATCCACTTCTCGTAAAGCGGTCGGTTTGGGGTGGTCTCGAGCGTCCTCTCAACTATCCACGCCTCCATGTCGGCGAAGAAGCGGCCCACGGGGTCCTTCGTCTTGTAGTTTTGTGATGGCAAAGAGGTCATCGCCGCTGCTGAAGTCGAGCCCAACGAATGTTTGCCAGCCGTCCTGATACTTGCAGTCCGTCACACGTCTTTCTTGCTGAAGCGGTCGTATTTTGTCACCGCTTAGCCAAGAAGTGATGCGACTGGCTTGCCACATATTAAAGTCCTTCGTCAGCACCTCCTGCTTGGTGTCCTCGGTGCCCGTGGCGGCTTCGTGCAGTCGCTCGCGGTAGTAGGTGGGCTGTACGGTGGTGCCTATCGAGCGGTTCACCTTCTTGAAGAGTTCGGGGTCGTCGAGCTTCGTCAGGTCGTCGGTCAGCTCCCACTTGTCGAGCTGGAGCAGGAAGGCGCACCAGTAGTCGTCGGGCGTGCGGTGGGGCTGTCCGAGGGGGTACTGCATCTCGCTCATCAGCGATGCTTCCACCTGTTCCAACTTG
>CACYYM010000023.1 GCA_902778625.1 uncultured Bacteroidales bacterium | reverse complement strand
GGCATATTACGACATCAAGTGGTTCACGCCGAATTTCATCTGCCTCATCATGGGTCTTGCGATGATGATAGTCTCGCAGATTATCCTGATGGGAAAGGAGTTGCAGGAAGAACAGGAACTAACCATTTAATCTAGAGCCATGAGTATTATTGTAAATGTAGATGTGATGATGGCCAAGCGGAAGATGTCATCACAGGAACTTGCCGAGAAGATTGGCATAACGGCAGCCAACCTCTCCATCCTCAAGACGGGTAAGGCAAAAGCCGTCAGGTTCTCAACCCTCGAAGCCATTTGTCAGGCCCTCGACTGCCAGCCGGGAGACATCCTGGAATACAGAGCGGACGAGGAAGAATAAGGCTTTTATAAACCACGAAAAGGATTTAATTTAACCACGAATTGCACGAATTACACGAATTAAATTTGCCCCTAAAGGCGTAGCCAATTCGTGTAATTCGTGTTATTCGTGGTTTAAAAGGCTGTAATCCGTAGTTCAATTCTAATCTTGGTTCAGCGCTTTGTCCACGCTGCCGCTTTCGAGCAGACGTTCCTGCGCTTCATCGTAACTGAGGCCGAGCGATTCCTGAATCATCCTTGTGCCTCTATCCACGAGTTTGGCGTTGGTGAGTTGCATCTTGACCATGCGATTGCCCTCTACCCTGCCCAAGCGAATCATCAAGGAAGTGGAAATCATGTTGAGCACCATCTTCTGAGCCGTACCACTCTTCATTCGGCTTGAACCCGTAACAAATTCAGGACCTACGATGGTCTCGATGGGGAACTCTGAAGCAGCTGCCAGAGGCGTATGCGGATTGCTTGTGATGCAGCCTGTCAGGAGGCCTTGCTTTCTTGCTTCGCCGACGGCTCCGACGACGTAAGGCGTGGTGCCTGAAGCAGCTATGCCAAGCACAGTATCATCTTTTGTGGGAGAGAACTTCAGCAAATCCTGCCAGCCTCTTTCAGGGAAGTCCTCAGCCTTTTCGACTGCATGACGCAGGGCTTTGTCGCCACCTGCAATGAGGCCAATCACGATGTCAGGAGAAAGTCCGAAAGTAGGAGGCAGTTCGCTGGCATCGAGTACACCAAGTCGTCCGCTTGTGCCTGCTCCCACATAAAAGAGCCTGCCGCCACGCTTCATTCGTGGCTCTACGGCTTCCACAAAGGCTTGAATCTCAGGCAGAACCCTACGCACAGCCTCAGCCACCAAGGCATCTTCATCGTTGATGTGCCTCAGGATTTCGCCTACCGACATCCTTTCCAAGTGGTCGAAGTGCGAAGGTTGCTCGGTTATCTTGTCTTTTAGTTCCACGCCACAAAGTTACGACTTTTTTCCGAACAAACAAGAGCTGGTTGCAAACATTTGCGAACTGCGAAGCGAACTTTTGCAAACCGCGAGGGCAACTGCAAATTATTGCAAACAAAAAAGCTTGCAGCATTCGGCTTTTTGTCTTAACTTTGCACTCGGTTAGTCGTTTAGGGAATTAGTCGTTTGGTCGTTTAGGGATATTACCAGCAACCACGACAAACTTTCCCAAACAACTAAACGACCAAAACCACCAAATAACTAAACGACCAAATCACCAAACGACCAAACGACTAAACGACTAAACCACCAACGACCAACATGAACGAACTATTGACCATAATGACCTCTCGAGAGTTGTTTCTCATCATCTTCGGAACAGCCATCTACATCGTGCTCTTCATCGTGACGGTGCAGAACAGCCGCCGAAAGATTCTCTCCCTGCAAGACAGACTGGATAAGGTACGCGCGATGCAGGAGCAATACGACATTGAGGGCAACGAAAGGAAGATGGCGGAGCTGGAAAGCCTGATTCAGAAGCTGGGCGACGAGAACTCGATGCTTCGGCTCGAACTGGAGGAGAAGAAGTTGGCGCTGGACTATAATAATAAGGTAGCCATCATCGAGAACGCCAAGCGCGAACAGGCGGAGACGGTCATCTTCTCGAGCGACATCTACCGCCGCATCCAGGAGTGCCTGAACGCGGGCAGAAGCCTGAACTATCAGGACTGGGGCGAGCTGACCAGGCTGCTGAACAGCATCTACACGGGCTTCACGGAGAAGCTCTACAGCCTCTTCCGCATGAGCGAGCACGAGCTGCACGTCAGCCTGCTCATCAAGATGCACCTCCAGCCGAAGGACATCGCTCTGCTGACGGCTCATTCGAAGGAGAGCATCGCCACAACCCGCAGCCGACTCTATTCGAAGGTCTTCGGACGAAAAGGCTCGTCGAAGGACTGGGACGACTTTGTTCTCACTTTGTGAGAAAGTTGAGTTAATAGTTAATAGATAAAAGATAAAAGTTAAGAGTTAATAGATAAAAGATAAAAGTTAAGAGTTAGATGTGGGGGCTCGAAAAATAAACTGTTATCTGTTATTATTGTGAATAAAACAAGAAACCGCAAATCCTTAAATCTTTAAATAACTATGATTGAGTATTTAACAATGCATCTTTGGCAGATATGGGCCATAGTGGCTGTAATTTGCCTGATTCTGGAGCTTACGGCTGGTGATTTCTTCATCATCTGTTTCTCTATCGGAGCGGTATTTGCCTGCTTGACAGACGCTCTTGGTGGCGGCATCATCCTGCAACTCATCGTGTTTGCTGTCTTCACGCTGGCAAGCCTCTTCTTCGTGCGTCCCTTTGCCGTTCGCTTCCTTCACAAGGGAGAGTCGAACCGCGTCAGCAATGCAGATGCCTTGCTTGGCAGGAAAGGCAGAGTCGTAGAGACAGTCAAGGCCGACAGCTTCGGCAGAGTACAGATTGACGGCGACATCTGGAAGGCTGTCACAAACGAGCAGAACGACATTCCAGAAGGCACCAACGTCCGCGTCATCTCGAGAGAAAGCACAATCATCACAGTGGAAACAATCAATTAATAAACCTATAAAATCATGGACATTATGACCTACATTCTCATTGCAATCGTCGTTTTGGTAGTACTTTTCGCCAAGATGGCACTCGTGATTATCCCTCAGTCGGAAACCAAGATTGTGGAGCGCCTCGGTCGCTACTACGCAACCCTGCAGCCGGGCATCAACATCATCATCCCCTTCATCGACCGAGCAAAGTCGATTGTAGTGCTCAACCACGGACGCTACCAGTACTCCACCACCATCGACCTGCGCGAACAGGTCTATGACTTCCCAAAGCAGAATGTCATCACGAAGGATAACGTGCAGACCGAAATCAACGCGCTGCTCTACTTCCAGATTGTTGACCCCTTCAAGGCTACCTACGAAATCAACAACCTGCCCAACGCCATCGAGAAACTGACGCAGACAACCCTGCGTAACATCATCGGCGAGCTGGAACTGGACGAGACTTTGACCAGCCGCGACACCATCAACAAGAAGCTTTCTGCCGTTCTGGACGACGCTACCGACAAGTGGGGCGTGAAGGTGAATCGCGTTGAGCTTCAGGACATTACACCTCCAGACAGCGTCCTCACAGCCATGGAGAAGCAGATGCAGGCAGAGCGTAACAAGCGTGCCCAGATTCTCACCTCCGAGGGTCAGAAGGCAGCCGAAATCCTTGCTTCCGAAGGTGAAAAGACAGCCATCGTGAACAAGGCAGAGGCAGCCAAGCAGGAAGCCATTCTGCAGGCCGAAGGTGAGGCACAGGCTCGCATCCGCGTGGCAGAAGCAGAGGCAAAGGCCATCGAACTCATCACCGAAGCAGTCGGCAAATCCACCAACCCAGCCAACTACCTGCTCGCTCAGAAGTACATCCAGATGATGCAGGAACTGGCTGAAGGCGACAAGACGAAGACCGTCTATCTGCCCTACGAAGCCACCAACCTGCTGGGCTCCATCGGCGGCATCAAGGACCTGTTCAAGAGCGAATAGTTAAGAGTTAATAGATAAAAGATAAAAGTTAATAGTTGAGAGCCTGACTTCCTAGCGAAGTTGGGCTTTTTTCGTGGATAAAACGCGAAAACAACGTGCTGTGTTTTGGAAGTCGACGTGCTGTATTGAAAATGTAACGTGCTGAGTTTGAGGAAATAACGTGCTGAGTTGAGAAATCAGCGTGCTGCATTGGCAAAATCAGCGTGCTGTGGTGGAAAACGTAACTTGCTGTGTTTGAGCGCGTTCACAATAATAACAATTAACAGTTTATTTTTCGAGCCCCCACCTCGAGCCGAGCGGGAGTCTTTCTTTCTTATTATTATTATATTAATATATATATATAATATTATATAAAGATAGATAGAGATAGATAGGAGTCTTCTTCTACTACTTATTATTACTTATTATATTAATATATATATATAATTATAAATATATATAGAGATAGATAGAGGTAGATAGGAGTCTTCTTCTACTACTTATTATTACTTATATTATTAATATATATATAATTATATAAATATATATATAGATATATAGAGAGATAGAGAGGGGGAGACACCTGTCGAGGGCCCCCCCCCCCCCTTGAAAAAAAACTGTGAAACTGTTATAACTGTTATTTGGAGATTTTCCTACCTTTGCCTCTGCTCGCGAGGAAGCCTGCACATCGGCCTTGTGGCTGTGTCCGACCTCATAACCGCTTCGGAGCAACCCTCGTAACTCCCTGAAAATGAATGGCCCGGGGAAACTCTTCCCTGAGCCATTCACAATAATAACAGATAACAGTTTATTTTTCGAGCCCCCACCACAAAGAGCAGGGCAGGCCCGCAACCTAAACTGGCTTTCGGCTAGGGCTTGCACAGATTCCAGACACAGATTCCCATGCAATGACCCTGACCGATTCCCTATGAATTATTACAGCTTTCTCTTGAACGTAGTGGATTCGTCGTCATCGGGGAAGCCGTACAGCGTGAGTTTCTTGCTGGTCAAGGTCTTCACTTGAACATTAAAGTAGGTGAAGCCTGGCATCTTCAGGATACATGTCTTGGGGTCGAAAGTGAAGGTCGAAGTCTTTGTCTCAGGAAGATTAGTCTGCGAGCTTAGCGCAGATGAACTCGCGGTTCAGGCGAGCGATGTTCGATATGGTCTCGCACTTCGGGCAGACGGCTTCGCAGGCACGTGTGTTGGTGCAGTTGCCGAAGCCCAGTTCGTCCATCTTCGCTACCATTGCCTTTGCACGCTTGGCTGCCTCTACCTTACCCTGAGGAAGCAGAGCGAGCTGGCTCACCTTCGAGCTGACGAAGAGCATTGCAGAGCCGTTCTTGCAGGCTGCCACGCAAGCACCGCAACCAATGCAGCTTGCGCAATCCATCGCCTCGTCGGCATCTTCCTTCGGAATCAGGATGGCGTTGGCATCCTGAGCCTGACCTGTGCGAACACTGGTGTAACCACCTGCCTGCATAATCTTGTCGAAGGCATTGCGATCGACCATGCAGTCCTTGATGACAGGGAAACCAGCCGAGCGCCAAGGCTCAACGGTGATGGTCTCGCCGTCCTTGAACTTACGCATGTAGAGCTGGCAGGTTGTAGCGCCGCGCTCTGTCTTGCCGTGAGGTGTGCCGTTGATGTAGAGCGAACACATGCCGCAGATGCCTTCGCGGCAGTCGTGGTCGAACACGAAAGGCTCCTTGCCCTCGTTGATAAGCTCCTCGTTCATGATGTCGAGCGCCTCGAGGAACGAGGTGTCGTCGGGTATGTTCTTCAACTCATGCGTGTCGAAGTGACCCTTGTCCTTAGGACCGTTCTGCTTCCAGAACTTTATCGTAACACTTATATTCTTAGCCATGATTGTTAATTCTTATAGTTACGTGTCTGTACCTTGATTATCTCGTAGTTGAGGGGCTCTTTGACGAGTTCGGGTGCTTTGTCGTCGCTACCCTGATAGTCCCAGCAGCCGACGTAGAAGAAGTTCTCGTCGTCGCGCTTTGCCTCGCCTTCATCGGTCTGATGCTCTTCGCGGAAGTGGCCACCACAGCTCTCTTCGCGATGCAGGGCATCGTAAGCCACGAGTTCGCCCATCAGGATGAAGTCGCGCAGGTGAATGGCCTTGTCGAGCTCAACGTTCAGGCCTTCCTTGCTTCCAGGAATGAAGAGGTTGGTGTCGAACTCCTTACGAAGCTCCTTAAGCAGCTTCAAGCCTTCCTCCAAGCCTTCCTTCGTGCGACCCATGCCAACGTGCTCCCACATGATGTGGCCAAGCTCCTTATGGATGGAGTCAACGGAGCGCTTGCCCTTGATGTTCATCAGACGGTCAATCTCCTTCTCGACAGCCTTCTCCGTTTCAGCAAACTCAGGCAGGTCGGTTGAGAGACGCGGCCAGATAGCCTGGTCTGCGAGGTAGTTCTGGATGGTGTAAGGCAGCACGAAGTAGCCGTCGGCCAAGCCCTGCATAAGCGCAGAAGCACCAAGTCGGTTTGCGCCGTGGTCGGAGAAGTTGCACTCGCCGATAGCGAAGAGGCCAGGAATTGTGGTCTGCAACTCGTAGTCAACCCAAACGCCGCCCATCGTGTAGTGGATGGCAGGGAAGATCATCATGGGATAGTAGTAATCGACGCCGTCCTTTGTGCAAGCCTTCTCGCCTGGATTGACGTCTGTAATCTCCTCGTACATATCGAAGAGATTGCCATAGCGCTGGCGAATCTCGTCGATGCCGAGGCGCTGGATGCTCTCAGAGAAGTCGAGGAACACGGCGAGGCCTGTGTTGTTCACGCCAAAGCCTTTGTCGCACCTTTCCTTTGCAGCACGACTGGCCACGTCGCGAGGCACGAGATTGCCAAATGCAGGATAGCGGCGCTCGAGGTAGTAGTCGCGATCTTCTTCAGGAATCTCATAGCCCTGCTTCGTTCCTGCCTGAAGTGCCTTTGCGTCCTCAAGCTTCTTTGGAACCCAGATACGACCATCGTTACGCAGCGACTCGGACATAAGAGTCAGCTTCGACTGCTTGTCGCCATGCACAGGAATGCAAGTGGGATGAATCTGAACGTAAGAAGGATTAGCCATCATTGCGCCCTTGCGGAAGCACTGGATGGCAGCCGTGCAGTTACAACCCATTGCGTTGGTCGAAAGGAAGTAGGTATTGCCATAGCCGCCAGTTGCGATAACGACAGCATTTGCGCTAAAGCGTTCCAGCTTGCCGGTCACGAGGTTCTTGGCGATGATGCCACGAGCTCTGCCGTCAACAATCACAACATCTTCCATCTCATAACGGGTGAAAAGCTTCACCTTGCCGCGCTGAACTTCTTTACTCAATGAAGAGTATGCACCAAGAAGCAACTGCTGACCAGTCTGACCCTTAGCATAGAATGTACGGCTTACCTGAGCGCCACCAAAGGAACGGTTTGCCAGCATGCCGCCATACTCGCGAGCAAAGGGAACACCTTGTGCCACGCATTGGTCGATGATGTTGTTCGACACTTCTGCCAGACGATAGACATTGGCTTCGCGAGCACGATAGTCACCACCCTTCACTGTATCATAGAAGAGACGATAGACTGAGTCGCCGTCGTTCTGATAGTTCTTTGCTGCATTGATACCACCCTGAGCTGCAATAGAGTGAGCACGACGGGGTGAGTCCTGAATGCAGAAGTTATACACATTGAAGCCCATCTCTGCAAGAGAAGCGGCAGCACTTGCACCAGCAAGACCTGTGCCGACAACAATGACGTCGAGCTTGAGTTTGTTCTTCGGGTTCACCAAGCGCTGGTGAGCTTTATATTCTTTCCACTTTTCAGGCACTGGACCTGCAGGAATCTTCGAATCTAATACTTTTGCCATAATTGCATTTACCATTTAAAGATTTACCACTTTACCATTTAACTCAAAGGCCACAGCTACTGCTGCAGGAGCCGCAGCCCTGGATAGCAAACACAACAACTACGGCAGCGAACATCAGCACGACGATGGTGGCGTAGATGTTGCCAATGCAACGCCAACGGTTGAACCACACCTTACCGCTCCATCCAAGCGTCTGCATAGCGCTCCAGATGCCGTGTGTCAGGTGGAACCACAGTGCTGCAAGCCATACCAGGTAAAGTCCTGAATAGACTGGGCAGCCAAAGGTCTTCTTGATCCAGTACACGCCGTCGGCAGCATGCTGAGCGTACTCGCCCTCGATGAGCTCGGCTGCCATCATGTGCCACCAGAAGTTGTAGAGGTGCAGGCAAAGGCCCAAGCAGATGATAATGCCGAGGGCAAGCATGTTCTGGCTGGCCCACTCTACCTTCTCAGGCTTGTCTGTCACAGCATACTTGTTGTTGCCGCGAGCCTTCCAGTTCTGGAACGTGAGCCAGAAAGCATAGACGAAGTGAATGAGCACTAGGCCTGCCAGACCAACTGTCGCCGCTACGGCATACCAGTTGGCGCCCAGCATCTCGCAAATCCAGTTGTAGCCTTCCTCGCTAAAGAGGGCTACGACGTTCATGCAAGCATGGAACGTCAGGAACAGGACAAGTGCAACGCCAGTCACAGACATCACTACTTTCCTGCCGATTGATGAATTAATTAACCACATAGATAAATGATTTTTGTTATGTTTAGTATAGGTTATTTTGTGCGCGTGTACCTTAATTTAAGTATAATACGAAGGCAAAAGTACTCAAAAAAGGTTAAATGTGCAACTTTTTCGAGGAAATGTTGCAAGAAATGAGTACTTTTGTAGCTAAATTAACGTACCGAAGTACAGATGGAGTTCAAATTCGACGTCATTGTTGTCGGCGCAGGACATGCTGGATGCGAGGCTGCAACGGCTGCCGCCAAACTCGGAGCGAAGACTTGTCTCATTACGATGGACATGAACAAGATTGCCCAAATGTCGTGCAATCCTGCCATCGGTGGCATAGCCAAAGGGCAGATCGTCAGGGAGATAGACGCGCTTGGAGGTCACACAGGCGAGGTGACGGACGCAACAGCCATACAGTTCCGTATGCTGAACCGTTCGAAAGGACCTGCTATGTGGAGCCCCAGAGCTCAATGTGACAGGGCGAAATTCATCTGGACCTGGCGCGAAATTCTTGAGAACACACCCAATCTTTCTATCTGGCAAGACCAAGTCGTAGAACTTCTCACAGAGGAACTTTCAAACGCAGCGTGCCAAGTTGACCAACACGACGTGTCGAGTTGCCAAACTCGGCGTGCCGAGTTGCCAAACTCGGCGTGCCGAGTTGCACAACGTGGCGTGCTGGGTGTCAGGACGCTGCTAAACGTGGTCATCAAAGCACCCTGCGTCATCATCACGGCTGGCACGTTCCTGAACGGACTGATGCACATCGGACGAACCAAGATTCCAGGTGGTCGTTGTGCTGAATTGCCAAGCCTGCACCTCTCGGAAAGCATTGCAGCTCAGGGAATTACGGTCGGCAGAATGAAGACTGGCACACCTGTTCGCATCGACGGACGTTCCGTAGATTTCTCCCTAATGCAAAGGCAGGACGGAGAGAGCGACTTCCACAAGTTCTCCTACATGGGCGAGCCGCGACAATTGCCACAACTGCCGTGCTGGATTACCTACACAAACGAGGCTGTGCATGAGCGCCTTCGCGCTGCCCTACCCGACTCTCCGCTCTATAATGGGCAGATTCAGAGCATCGGTCCGCGCTACTGTCCAAGCATCGAAACAAAGCTCGTCACTTTCTCTGAACGTACTGAGCATCAGCTATTTCTGGAGCCAGAAGGCAGTTCGACAAGGGAACTCTACCTGAACGGCTTTTCGAGTTCGCTCCCCATCGACGCTCAGATTGAAGCGCTGAAACTGATTCCTGCTTTCCGCAACCTGCAGATCTACCGTCCAGGCTACGCCATCGAATACGATTACTTCGACCCAACGCAGCTTCGACACTCGCTGGAATCGAAGATTGTGGACGGTCTCTTCATGGCTGGACAAGTGAACGGAACAACAGGCTACGAGGAGGCTGCTGGTCAAGGACTGGTTGCAGGAGTAAATGCAGCTCGCAAGATTGCAGGACTCGAGCCGTTTGTCATGCGAAGGGACGAGTCTTACATTGGCGTCTTGATTGATGATCTCGTCACGAAAGGCGTGGATGAACCTTACAGAATGTTCACTTCGAGGGCCGAATATCGCATCCTACTTCGCCAAGATGACGCGGATGCCAGACTCACAGAACGCAGCTACGAAATGGGATTAGCAAGCCGAGAACGCTATGACCATTGGCTACGCAAGAAGCAGACAATCAGCGAGATAGAGAATTTCTGCAGCAACTTCAGCGTGAAAGCCGCGCTGATTAATCCAGGCCTGAAGGCTCTGGGTAGCGAGGAACTGCAACGAGGTTGCAAACTCATCGACCTGGTGATGCGACCACAGCTCAACCTGACGAATCTCGCACCACTCATCCCTACCTTATCCGACAAGCTGAACACCATCAAAGACCGTCGCGAAGAAATCATCGAGGCTGCCGAAGTTCGCATAAAATACAGCGGATACATACGCAGGGAGAAGGAAATAGCAGAGAAGATTCAGCGTCTCGAAAACATCCGCATCAAGGGACGTTTCCACTATGAAGACATCCTGTCACTCAGCACGGAAGCACGTCAGAAACTCTCTCGCATAGATCCCGAGACAATGGCACAGGCAAGCCGTATCCCCGGCGTCAGTCCAAGCGACATAAACGTCCTGTTGGTCTTGATGAATCGATAAGTTTCACGTGAAACAATCACATCGCATGAAATGATAAATGGCAAATGATTAAATGCTAAATATAAGATATGAACAACGAACTTTTACTGAAAAACCTGCGAAATGTGCCTGACTTTCCTGTGCCAGGAATACAGTTCAAAGACGTGAGCACGCTGTATAAGAACCCAAAATGCCTGAAGACGATGGTCAACGAGCTGTATGAGCTTTACAAGGATAAGGGCATAACAAAGGTGGTGGGCATCGAGAGCCGAGGCTTCGTGGTTGGTGCCGCATTGGCTGTTAAGCTGGGGGCTGGCTTTGTGATGTGCCGAAAGTCTGGCAAACTGCCTGCAGAAACACGCAAGGAAAGCTATATGAAGGAGTACGGCAAAGACACGATAGAGATTCACACGGACGCAATCGAAGAGAAAGATGTCGTGTTGCTCCACGATGATCTCCTCGCCACAGGAGGCAGCATGAAAGCAGCCTACAACCTCGTCAAGCAGTTCAATCCCAGGAAGATATACATCAACTTCATCATCGAACTGACAATCGAAGGCCTGAACGGCAGGGCTGTCTTCGACAAGGATGCAGAGGTTACGACTCTCCTCAAGATATAAAATAAATGGAGAAAAGCGAGAAGGAAAGACTTCGTACCTATTTAATGGGCATAGTAAGCAGTTTGCCCGAGTGTCCTGGGTGCTACCAGTATCTCGACGAGACAGGTACGATTATCTACGTCGGAAAGGCAAAGAACCTGAAACGGCGTGTCTATTCCTATTTCTCCAAAGAACATGATAGCAGGAAGACCGCGATTCTCGTGTCTAAAATACGGGATATCAAGTACATAGTTGTCAAGACAGAAGAGGACGCACTACTACTCGAGAACTATCTCATAAAGCAATGGTCGCCCCGATATAACATATTATTAAAGGACGGCAAAACGTATCCGAGCATCGTCGTCACGAATGAATACTTGCCTCGCATCTTCCAAACTCGTAAGATAGACAAGCGTTTGGGCACATTTTATGGCCCATATAGTCACGTACCAACAATGTCTCTCCTGCTCGAACTCATCGGAAAACTCTATCCATTAAGGCGTTGCAGAGAGCACATCACCGCTGATTCCATCGCAAAAAACAAGCATAAAGAGTGCCTGGAGTACCATATAAAGAACTGTAAAGCCCCATGTACAAAGCGCCAAAGCCATGATGAATACATGCAAAACATAGCGGAAGCTAAGGAGATTCTCAAAGGCAACACGGCTCAGTTGGAACGTCAAATGCTCCAACGTATGCAGGAACATGCTGCAAAGCTACAGTTCGAAGAGGCTGAAGCGATTAAGCGAAAATACCTTCTTCTCGAAAACTATCGCAGCAAGAGCGAGGTCGTGAGCAGCACCCTACACAATATAGACGTCTTCAATATCGAGAATAACGAGAAGGTGGCCTACATCAACTACCTTCACGTCACCAATGGCTGCATCACACAAGCCTTTACTTTCGAGTACGCGAAACGTCTCGAAGAAACCGACGAGGAACTTCTTGCTGCAGGAATTATAGAGATGCGTCAACGATATAATAGTGAAAGTCACGAAGTTGTCACGCCGTTCCCCGTGAAACATTTAGGGGACAATCTGCTCGTTACTGTGCCCGTAAAGGGTGACAAAAAGAAGCTTCTCGAGCTTTCAAAGCTGAATGTATTGCAATATAAAAAAGACAGGATTACCCAAAACGAGAAGCTGAATCCCGAGCAAAAGCAGGTGCGTTTGATGAAGGAACTGCAGGAAACGCTTAAACTCCCTACCCTGCCGATGCAAATTGAGTGCTTTGACAACTCGAACATAAGTGGCACGGATGCTGTTGCAGGCTGTGTTGTATTCAAGAAATGCAAGCCGAGTAAACAAGATTATCGTAAGTACATTATCAAAACGGTGAGTGGACCTGACGATTATGCCTCGATGCAAGAGGTCGTCCGACGTCGCTACAGTCGAATAATAGAAGAAGGGAATCCCCTACCCGACTTGATAATCACGGATGGCGGACGTGGTCAGATGGAAGTCGTGAGGAAGGTCGTGGAGGATGAACTCTTGCTGTCTATACCGATTGCAGGTTTAGCGAAGGACGATAAGCACAGGACAAATGAGCTGCTTTACGGGTTTCCACCGCAAGTTATCGCGATGAAAACGGACTCTTTGCTGTTCCGTTTGCTCACGCAGATACAGGATGAAGTGCACAGATATGCTATCACGTTCCATCGCGACAAGCGCAGCAAGCATCAGGTAGCAAGCGTGTTGGACACGATTCCGGGCATCGGACCAAAGACAAAGGCGTTGCTTCTTCGTAAATGGCACAGTGTGAAACGAATCAGAGAGGCTGACGAGAGTGAACTTGCATCACTTGTCGGAGCCAAGAAAGCAAAGATTTTGAAGGAAATGCTTGCAGAAGCGAGCGAAAAATCGTAGCTTTGCATATAAATATATAATGTAGTGAGAGGAATAAAAAGGGAGATAGAAGAATACAAAAAGAAAAGCGATGAGAACGGTCATCCAAAGAGTAAAGAAAGCGAGCGTTAGGGTAGGGGAGTCGGAGGTCTCAAGCATAGGGCCTGGACTCCTGTTACTACTTGGCATAGAAGCTGCAGATACAGAGGAGGACATCCTGTGGTTGTGCCATAAGATACTGGGACTGAGGATATTCGACGACGAGGAAGGTGTGATGAACAAAAGCATTATGGATGTCAACGGAGAAGCTATCGTGGTCAGTCAATTCACGCTTTATGCGAGCTACAAGAAGGGCAACCGACCCAGTTGGATACGTGCTGCAGGCCATGAACATGCAGTTCCTATGTACAAAAGGTTCGTCGAAGTACTCAGCGAAGGACTTGGAAAGCCTGTTGGAACGGGTGTTTTCGGAGCGGAGATGCAGGTCGAACTCATCAACGACGGACCCGTAACAATCTGCATGGACACGAAGAATCGAGAATAGAGATTAGGGAACAGAGATTAAATAATAGGGAATATGACCATACAAGAAGCACAAGAGCGTGTAGATCAGTGGATTAAGACATACGGCGTACGCTACTTCAACGAGTTAACAAACATGGCTTGCTTGACCGAAGAAGTGGGGGAGTTGGCTCGCGTGATTGCCCGAAAGTATGGAGAACAATCGTTCAAAGATGGTGAAAGCCAAGACGTTAGTGAAGAGATGGCTGATGTACTTTGGGTACTTATCTGCCTTGCAAACCAGACGGGCGTCGATTTGACGGCTGCTTTGGAAGCCAGCATCGAGAAGAAGACCAAGCGAGATAAGGACAGACACCAAAACAATACAAAGCTCAAATAACGCAAAACAACAAAAAAAGAAAGCATAACATAAAGTTCAAATAACTTTGAAACAATCGAAACACAGAACAAAACAAACTCAAATAACATGGAAACAATCGAGAAAAGCAAGTACGAGCAGATGCTCTCGCAGTACAATACTGCACTGAATGACAGCGAGATAGCAGCCAAAGTGGCTGAGATAATCGAGAAGAAGGTGCCCGAAAATGACACGCTGGCTGTTAAGAGGTTCCTGATGGGCAGCGTCGAGCTGACAACCCTCAAGACGACCGACAGCGAAGAAAGCGTGCTTGCCTTCACGGAAAAGGTCAACAAGTTCGAGGATACGTATCCCGAACTGCCTCATGTTGCCACGATATGCGTCTATCCGTGCTTTGCGAAGATAGTCAGCCAAAGCCTTGAGGTAGAGGGCGTTGAAGTGGCTTGCGTGAGTGGCAGCTTTCCATCTTCGCAAGCGCTCATCGAGATAAAGACCGTCGAAACTGCCCTTGCTTTGAAGGACGGCGCAACAGAAATCGACATAGTCATGAGCGTGGGCAAATACCTGAGCGGCGACTATGAGACACTTTGTGATGAGATCAGCGAACTGAAGGCAATCTGCGGAGACAGGAAGATGAAGGTCATCCTCGAAACAGGCTTGCTGCCAAGTGCTTCGGACATCAAGAAAGCGAGTCTTTTGGCGATGTATTCCGGGGCAGATTACATTAAGACAAGCACAGGCAAGGAGAAGCCGGCAGCTACTCCGGAAGCCGCCTACGTCATGTGTCAAGCGATAAAGGAGTACTACGACAAGACCGGAATCCAGATTGGCTTCAAGCCCGCGGGTGGGTTGAACACCGTGCACGACGCTCTTGTCTATTACACGATTGTCAAAGAGGTGCTCGGCGAGAAGTGGCTCACCAACCAATGGTTGCGACTCGGCACAAGCAGATTGGCAAATTTGTTGTTGAGCGAAGTGCTTGGTGAAGAGACGAAGTTCTTCTGAAAAAGTGAAAGGGTGAAAAAGTGAAAAGGTGAAAAAGGACGAGGTGCGAACGGGCGGAACATTTTTCATCAGCAAAAACGCGATTTTACCCTCGCGAGAATCGATTATTTGAAGCCTTAGGGTAGGGCGGACGAAAAGAAACGATTCTCAGAGGCCAATTTTTCGCTTAAACACCTGACACAAAAGAATTTAAACCATAAAACAAGGAATAAGATTTTTTTCAAAATAGAAAAGGAAATGAAGAAAAGGAGTATTTTGATGCTTGGAGTGGCATGTGTGCTGCTCTCATCGTGTGTAGTTAGCAAGAAGAAGTTCGAGATTGCCGAAGCTGGCAGACTGGCAGCACTTTACAGCCGCGACAGCCTCGCCGATTTGCTTGGCATGAGTCGCACGGATTACGCGATACTCGACGAACTCAAGAACGGCTTGGAGGCAGACACCGCTCTGCTGAAGAGCAGCATCCGCAACTATCAGCAGTTGCTTGCCTCGGGTCAGAACGAGAACCAGAAACTGAATGCAAACCTCGCGCAGAAGATCAGCGAGTTGCAAGACCGCGAAAAAACCATCGCCGAACTGCAGAAGATGATTGACCAACAGAAGAAGAAGGTGAAGGACCTGCTGAGCAGCGTGAAGGATGCGTTGCTCGGATTCAGCAGCGACGAGCTGACTGTTCGCGAGCAGGACGGCAAAGTCTATGTGGCGATGAGCGACAAATTGCTTTTCGAATCGGGCAAAGCCATTGTGAACCAGCAGGGTAGGGAAGCGCTCGGCAAGCTTGCGCAGGTGCTCAACAAGCAGACCGACATCGACGTTTACATTGAGGGACACACGGACAACGTGCCCATCAAGACGGCAGTCTTCCAGGACAACTGGGACCTCAGTGTGATTCGCGCCACAAGCGTCGTACGCATCCTGACCCAGACCTACGGCGTCAATCCCCTCCAGATACAGCCTTGCGGCCGCGGCGAGTATAAGCCCGTCGATGTCAACACGAGCAGCGAGGGCAGAGCTCGCAACCGCCGAACGGAGATTATCATGGCTCCGCGTCTCGACAAGCTGTTCAAGATGCTCGAAGAGAGCAAGTGATAACTTCCCTTAGCGGGGAAAAAATCCCCGCGTGCGGAAATTGCAAACGCCGCACGCGGGGATTGCCATCGCCGCACGCGGAAATTAAAACGCCGCCTGCGGGGTTTTCGAACACCCTATTTCGCATACTTTTTCGCCTAGCGCATCGGAATGTCGAAAAAAAGCGTAACTTTGGCTTGCCGAAGTTACTTCCGCTCGAAAGAGTTAAGCGAAAAAAAAAAGCCTTTTCGCTTTGCTCTTTGCTCGCTTATTCGTAACTTTGTCGGCGTTAAGGAAAAAACGCACTACATTATTATATAATATGAAGAGACTCACATTGGCTGTTGCCGCTCTGTTCATGGGCTTGAACCTGTCGGCACAGTGGCGCTTCGGCAACCAGCCGGTACAGAACAACGTCCAAAGCGACTTGGAGAAAAACATCCAGAAGCTCGTGATGGCAAGCGTCATGATAAACAATTTCTACGTCGATAGCGTGGACAGCAAAAAGCTGACGGAAGACGCCATCAACGGCATTCTCATGAAGCTCGACCCGCACTCGGCCTACACCAACGCGGCCGACACGAAGAAGTTCACAGAGCCGCTGGAAGGCTCGTTCGAGGGCATCGGCGTGCAGTTCAATATGCTGGAAGACACGCTGTTAGTCATTCAGCCCGTGCCGAAAGGGCCAAGCGAAAGGGTAGGCATCCTGGCTGGCGACCGCATCGTCAGCGTGGCTGATACAGCCATTGCCGGCGTCAAGATGAGTCGCGAGGAAATCATGCACCGGCTGCGTGGCAAGAAAGGCACCATCGCCCACCTCGGCGTGGTGCGTCGAGGCATTAAGGACACGCTCTACTTCGACGTGAAACGCGACCGCATTCCCGTCAACTCGGTCGATGCCGCCTACATGGTCACGCCCAACATCGGCCTGATTCGCTTCAACAACTTCGCGCAGACAACGCACGACGAGGTGGTCCAAGCCATCAAGAAGCTCAAGGAGCAAGGCATGAAGGACCTCATCATAGACCTCCAGCAGAACAGCGGCGGCTTCCTGCAAGCTGCTGCAGACATCGCCAGCGAGTTCCTTCCAAAGGGCGACATGATTGTCTATACGAAAGGCCGCAGCGTGCCCAGTCAGGAGTTCCGCAGCAGCGGCGGCGGTGCTTTCCAAGAGGGTAAGGTCGCCGTACTGATCGATGAATACAGCGCATCGGCAGCCGAAATCCTCTCCGGAGCGATTCAAGACCAGGACCGAGGCATCGTCGTCGGTCGTCGTTCCTTCGGAAAAGGCCTCGTGCAACGTCCGTTCGATATGCCCGACGGCAGCATGATCCGTCTCACGACAGCCCGCTACTACACGCCCTCAGGCCGTAGCATCCAGAAACCATACGAGAAGGGCAAAGGCCTCGACTACGCTAAGGACGTCATCAATCGCTACAACAAAGGCGAGCTGACCAACGCCGACAGCATCCACTTCCCCGACTCGCTACGCTATCAGACGCTACGCAAAGGTCGCACAGTCTATGGCGGCGGCGGCATCATGCCCGACTGCTTCGTGCCGCTCGACACGACCCGTTATGCCAAGTGCTACCGCGAGATGTCCGCCAAGAGCATCATCATCAACGCCAACCTCAAGTATATGGACAAGAACCGAAAGAAACTGGCGAAGGCTTATCCGAGTTTCGAACAGTTCAAGGCCGAGTACCAACTGCCGCAGGAGCTCATCGACGAAATCTTTGCGGAAGGCGAAAAGCAAAACATCAAGCCTAAAGATGACGAAGAGCGGCAGAAGGCAACGGAAAACATGCGGTTCATCATCAAGGCACTCGTCGCGCGAGATCTATGGGATATGAGTGAGTACTTTGCCCTCATCTACGAGAACGACGAGGTGGTCAAGAAAGCAGTCGAACTGCTGCAAGGCCAATAGCTGCCATGCCAAGCGCGTCTCTGCTTGGAAAACGAGAGTCATGATAACCTATAATACAATAACTGTTGCGATGCCGGACATCGTCGAGGCAGAAGTATCAGCGTGGGTCAGGCAGATAGCAAAAAGCTATAATAAGGTAGTAGGCGACATCAACTATATATTTGTGGACGATGAAACGATGCTCGACATCAACCGACGCTTCATCGGCCACGACTACTACACAGACCACATCGGCTTCGACTATAGCAAGGATGGTGCCCTAAGCGGCGACATCTACATCAGCCTCGACACTGTCAGGACCAATTCCGAGCTGTTCGGTGTCACCTTCGACCAAGAACTCCGCCGCATCATCATACACGGACTCTTGCATCTCTGCGGTCTCCGCGACAAGACAGACGAAGAGCGAGACCACATGCAACAGGCTGAGGACAAGGCACTTACACAATTTGCCAATTAAACACATTAAACTCATTAAACCCATCCATCAGTGGAAGATTTCGATATAAGACAAGAAGGACGTCAGAAAGAAAAGGACTTCGAGAACGCGCTACGGCCGCTATGCTTCGAGGACTTCAGTGGACAGCAGAAGGTCGTCGAGAACCTCCGCATCTTTGTTGAGGCGGCGAAGTACAGAGGCGAACCTCTCGACCACACACTTCTGCACGGACCTCCAGGCTTGGGAAAGACGACGTTGTCCAACATCATTGCAAACGAGCTCGGAGTAGGCTTTAAGCTGACGAGCGGACCAGTGCTCGACAAGCCCGGCGACCTTGCAGGCATCCTCACTTCCCTCGAGCCGAACGACGTGCTTTTCATCGACGAAATACATCGTCTGTCGCCCATCGTTGAGGAATATCTCTACTCGGCAATGGAGGATTACCGCATCGACATCATGATCGACAAAGGCCCTTCGGCCCGTTCGATACAGATAGACTTGGCACCGTTCACTTTGGTGGGAGCCACCACACGCAGTGGCCTCCTCACAGCTCCCCTGAGAGCTCGCTTCGGCATCAACATGCACCTCGAGTACTACGACGCAGACACCTTGCAGAAGATTGTGATGCGTTCGTCTGGCATTCTGGGCGTTCCCATCGACTTCGAAGCAGCCGGCGAGATAGCAAGCCGCAGTCGTGGTACGCCACGAATCGCCAACGCACTTCTCCGCCGAGTTCGCGACTTCGCACAAGTCAAGGGAAATGGCCGCATCGACCTGCAGATAGCACGCATCGCTCTTGAAGCCTTGAACATAGATCGCTATGGTCTCGACGAGATTGACAACAAGATCCTGACCACCATCATCAATAAGTTCCAGGGGGGGCCTGTGGGAATCAACACGATAGCAACAGCTGTGGGCGAAGACGCAGGCACGGTCGAGGAGGTTTACGAGCCGTTCCTCATCAAGGAAGGTTTCATCAAACGCACACCCAGAGGCCGTGAAGTGACAGAACTCGCCTACAGACATCTGCACATTTCTCCTTCGAAAGACGGCTACGTACAAGGCGACCTTTTTTCATAAACTCTATAAAAAAGATTTATGGTACTGAATTACATTTGGATTGGCTTTTTCCTCATAGCATTTCTCATTGCTTTGGTGCAGCTCTTTATGGGCAACACCGACGTTTTCCCTGCAATCATGAACAGCACGTTCGATAATGCGAAGACCGCTTTCGAGATATCTCTCGGCCTGACTGGCGTGTTATCTTTGTGGATGGGCATCATGAAAATTGGCGAGAAGGGCGGTCTTGTGAATGCACTTGCGCGATGGTTGTCGCCGCTCATGGTGCGTCTCTTCCCTGAAATCCCTGCAGGTCATCCTGTCTTTGGGCACATCTTCATGAACTTCAGCGCAAACATGCTGGGTCTCGACAACGCAGCTACTCCGCTGGGACTCAAGGCGATGGAAGGCATGCAAGAGCTGAACAAACAAAAGGACACCGCAACAAATGCGATGATTATGTTCCTCGTGCTGAACACCAGTGGCTTGACAATCATTCCCGTCGGCGTAATGACTTATCGCGCAGTTGCAGGTGCAGCACAACCCACAGACGTCTTCTGTCCTATCCTCATCGCAACAGCCATCGCCACTCTCGCAGGCATGGTCATCACGAGTCTGTACCAACGCATCAACCTCTTCAATCGAGCCATCATGGCATTCGTCATCGGCATCTGCGCTTTAGTAAGCGGTGTGATTTGGCTCGGCACACAAGTTGACCAAGAGACGATGAACAAGTGGAGCACTATTGTAGCCAACGTCTTGCTTTTCAGCATTATAATTGCCTTTATTGCGGCAGGTATCAGGAAGAAGATAAACGTCTATGAAGCCTTCGTCGAAGGAGCAAAAGGTGGTTTTGACACAGCAGTCCGCATCATTCCTTACCTGGTCGCTATCCTCGTTGCCATAGGAGTTTTCCGTGCTTCAGGCGCGATGGACTTCATCGTGGGCGGTATCGGCAAGTTTGTCGAAATGTTAGGTGGCAACGCAGATTATGTGGCGGCACTTCCCACCGCCATAATGAAGCCCCTTTCTGGCAGCGGAGCTCGGGGCATGATGGTCGACGCGATGACTCAGTACGGACCAGATTCCTTCATTGCAAGGCTGTCATGTATCTTCCAAGGAGCCACCGACACGACCTTCTACATCCTGGCCGTTTACTTCGGCAGCGTAGGAATCCGCAAGACTCGCCACGCCGTCATGGCAGGCCTCTTGACTGATATTTGCGGCGTTATCGCAGCCATTGCGGTCGCAGCTATCTTCTTTGGCTAAAAGATAACGAGCGTTGTGAACCCGTGTCACATTGCTAAGGTGCCAGCATCACGTTGTTAAACTTCCTACTTAACGTGTCAAGTTGACCATTTTAACGTGCCAAAAAATATTTTTAACGTGTTAAGTTGACTCACTTAGCGTGTTAAGTTTTCAAAGACAGGCTGTAATGTCTTCCGTCGGAACGTTTTGCCAGGTGAAAAGAGGCAGGAGGTCTTGGGGAGAAGAAGGAGTGGGGGCAGGGAGGATGCCAGCCCAAAATGCTAAAAAACCCACGATTTCATCGGGATTTTTATGTGTCTCGCGAAGGGCAGAGAGGTCGAGAGAACGGTCGCGTTTGCAGAGACGCTGGCCGGCTTCGTTGATTAAAAGCGGATGATGGAAATAGGAAGGTTCTGGGAAGCTCAAGGTGCGATAGAGATGTAGTTGCTGGGGAGTGCTCAACAGCAAGTCACGACCTCGCACAATCTCCGTGATGCCCATCAAAGCATCATCAACTACGACAGCCAACTGATAAGCCCATGCTCCATCCTTTCGCCTGAGAATGTAATCGCCACAATGCTTCGCCAGATTCACTTTCTGCTCGCCATAGTGACCGTCTTGAAACGTTATGTCTTCGTCCGGCACGAGGAATCGAGTGGCATGAGGCGTGTTTTTGCCCATTTCATCGCGTTTTTTGCCTCTGCATGTACCAGCATACACGATTCTTCCATCTGTTTCGTGAGGCGCTTGCGTTGCCATAATGTCGGCTCGCGTGCAATAGCAAGGGTAGGTGAGACCCTTGTCCTCTAACAGCTTGAGATAATGCTCGTAGATGTCCGAGCGCTGACTTTGCCACACGACTTCGCCGTCCCAAGGCAGTCCGAGCCATTGCAAGTCTTCCATCAACTGCAGGGCAAAGTCCTGACGAGAGCGGTCGGGGTCGAGGTCCTCGATGCGCAAACGCCACTCTCCGCCCTTGCTTTTGGCAGAAAGCCACGAGAGAAGTGCGCAGAACACGTTGCCCAAATGCATGCGTCCTGTTGGCGATGGAGCAAAACGACCTGTTGTCATCATTATTCTTTGCAAAGCTGTGACGTTTCCTGTCGCAAAGATACACATATTTTCCGATATTGTTTGGAGAATTGCGTATTTTTGTTTAGTTTTGCATCACGAAAGCTCAACTTTATAACCTTATACACCATGAACAAGAAAACAAGCAAATCGAATCAGAAAGAGAAGACGTCTATGTCGCGCCGAGAGTTCTTAACAACAGCCGGCACAGGTTTAGCAGGTTTCATGATACTGCCAAGTTTCACCATCGATGGCGTGAGAGTTGCACCAAGCGACCGTATTGTGCTTGGCTTTGTAGGCTTGGGCCAACAGGGATGTAGCGACTTCCGCAGCTTCGCAGCATGTCCTGGCGTGGAGGTCGCGGCGTGTTGCGATGTCGACAGTATCAAGCGCGAACGTTTCCGTCGCTATGTTACGAAGTGGCAGAAAGAGAAAGGATTGCCCGAACGTTGCGACATGTACGAGCGTTACGAGAAATTACTCAAGCGGAAGGACATCGATGCGATTGAGATAGCAACACCTGATCATTGGCACGCTCTCGTTGCAATCCATGCACTTCAAGCAGGGAAGGATGTCTATGTGCAGAAACCTTTGTCCTATACCATCACGGAAGGTCTTGCCGTACAACGTGCTGTGCGAGCCAACAACCGCATTCTTCAGATGGGAAGTCAGCAGCGAAGCAGCTCGGAATTTCAAACGGCGATTGCAATGGTACGCAGTGGTGCCTTGGGAAACATCAAGGAGATATATGTCCGTGTAGGTGAACCGCCGAAGCCCTTCAACCTTCCAGAGATGCCTGTTCCCGAGAACCTCAACTTCAATCTATGGCTCGGACCGTTGAACAATCCCAAGATACATTATCATCCCGACATTTGTCCTGTGGTCACGCTTGACCCCGACAAAAACGAGACGTTATGGGGTGCATGGCGTTGGTACGAGGAAACTGGCAACGGCTATCCTGCCGACTGGGGTGCTCACATGTATGACATTGCCCAAGCTGCCATCGGTATGGACGGACTTGGACCTGTCGAGTTCATTCCTCAAGGCTATAATGGTGCTGAATATGCCACAATGAAGTACGCCAACGGAATCGTTATGCAGGAGCGTCCGTTTACTGATGACAAGGAAGCTAAAGGCATAAAGTTCATCGGCGATAAAGGCTGGTTGAAGGTTTCACGCGGTTATATCGAATGCTCCGACAAGTCGAAACTGGAGAAGCAACAGCAAGAAATTGCTGCCGGACAGTATGAAGTAAGCGCTCCACACATGCAAAACTTCCTCGATGCTATCAAGGAACACAAAGACCCGATTGCTCCTGTCGAGTATGGTTGCAGCACAAACACGCTTTGCTGCATCTTCAACATTGCCCGCGAGCTGAAACGTCCTGTGCGTTGGAACCCGGCAACATTGTCCTTCGAAGGCGACAAGGAAGCCTTTGCACATCGTCTTTACTACTACGATTACAGGCGTCCGTACACGCTGCCATACTTGGAAAGGCGCGGGTAAAAAGGGAGTCAGAAGACGCGCTCCGCAACAAAAGAGGCGAGGAGATGCAGGGCTTCGGTCACAGCGGCGTCACGAGTGTCGTCGATCAACCCGTCGGCCATGCCTTGCATATCTTTCATATGCCATTGCGCATACTCAAGTCCGCCACCACTTATCGCGTAATCGATGAGCTTTTGTATCTCTTCGGCAGAGGCTTCGCGACGTCGAACCTTCAGCGCCAACTCGTGCATCGAGGCATCTTCACCATATTTGACGGCGTAGATGGCGGGTAAAGTCAGCTTTCCTTCCTTCATGTCATTGCCAACAGGTTTGCCTATCTCTGCTTTTCCATAATCAAAAACATCGTCGCGCAACTGGAAGCAAATGCCGATAAGTTTGCCGAACTGTGCCAATCGTTCCGCTTCTGCATCGCTGCCTCCTGCTGTCAAAGCACCTAAACGGGCACATGTCGAGAACAGACTCGCCGTTTTGCGAGAGATGACATCAAAGTAGGCAGCCTCCGAAAGGACGTCGGAATCCTTGTTGTCCAACTGCAGAAGTTCGCCGTCTGCAAGCGCTTGGCCGACCTGCGAAACGTAATGAACCACCCTGATGTCTTGTGTCTTGGCAGCACATTCGAGCGCTTTACTCAAGACGAAATCGCCGACAAGAACGGCAACTTGATTAGATAGGAAGGCATTCAAGGAAGGAAGTCCTCGCCGACGATCGCTTTCGTCCACAACATCATCATGTATGAGGGAAGCCGTGTGGAGCATTTCCAAAGCCAAAGCTACGTTGATAACCTTGTCGTCGACATTGCCCACCATTCTTGCCGAAAGCAGGACAAGTAGCGGCCTTATCTGCTTCCCAGGGGCTTTGAGAAAGTGCTCGACAGCCTTTTTGAGCAGTGGATTGTCGGCATAAAGCGTTTCGCGGAAAGCCTCGTTAAATCTGATCAAATCCGAAGCAACAGGAGCCTTTATCTTATCAAGTACGTCCATTTATCTCATCTTTAGAGTGCAAAGGTACGAAGAAAAGTTGAAAAGTTAAAAAGTTAAAAGGTTAAAATGAACGAAGAATTAAGAATTATTTCGTAATTTTGCACTGATAACTGGTAAGAATTAAGGGTTAAGAATTAAGAATTAATTGTTTGATTGATGCAGAAACTCTATTTACTTGATGCTTACGCACTGATTTATCGTGCTTATTATGCCTTTATAAAGAACCCGCGCATCAACTCGAAAGGTGAAAACACATCGGCGATTCTTGGCTTTGTCAACACACTGGAAGAGGTGATCAGCAAGGGAAGTCCTACACATTTAGGCGTGGCCTTCGACCCTCACGACGGTACTTTCCGTCACGAAGCCTTCCCAGAATACAAGGCGCAACGTGAGGAAACGCCAGAAGCGATACGTTTTGCTGTGCCAATCATCAAGGAAATACTGGCCGCTTATCACATTCCTGTGCTTGAAGTGCCTGGTTATGAAGCGGATGATGTCATCGGAACGCTTGCTCATCAGGCTGACGAAAAGGGCATCGAGACCTTTATGATGACACCCGATAAGGACTTCGGACAGCTCGTTACAGAGCGCGTCAAGATGTATCGCCCACCAGTTGGGAAGAACAGTGAAGCAGAGATTCTGGGCATCGAGGAAGTGAAGAAGAAGTGGGGACTGCAGTCACCTTTGCAAGTTATCGATATGTTGGGACTGATGGGAGATGCAGTCGATAACATTCCAGGTTGTCCTGGAGTTGGCGAGAAGACTGCTCAGAAGCTCATCGAAGAGTTTGGCAGCATCGAAAATCTGCTGGCTTCGACGGACAAACTGAAAGGTGCGTTGAAGGAAAAGGTTGAGAATAATGTCGAACAAATCAAGCAAAGCAAGTGGTTGGCGACTATAACAACAAAGGTGCCAATCAGTCTCGACATGGACCTTCTGCAGTTAAAAGAGCCTGACAGGGACAAGCTTCAGGAAATCTTCAAACGCCTTGAGTTCCGCCAACTCTTGAATAAAACACAAAGCAAACCTGAAGAGCCCAAGGAAACGACACCAGAACCCGTCAAGAACAACGATGGCTCCCTGCAGCTCGATCTCTTCAACACAGCTCCCGAGCCACAAAAGAAAGAGCAAGAGCCCGTGCAACTCGACCTCTTCAGTCAGCCGACAATACCTCTTCCAACCGAACAGAAAACCGAACAAAACACAACATTCGTGGTCGCAGAAAACGTCGTTGTCGGTCATAATTTGAAAGCAAACTGGAAGGAACTCAAGTCGCAAGGACTGACGGAAAATGTGATGTTCGACACTGAGATTGCCCATTATCTGCTTCATCCAGAGATGCGTCACTACCTCGACTACTTGCTTTCGGTCTATAACTGCAAGGATGTCTGCCAGCTTAAACAGGCTTTGGAGGCTGAGTTAAAGCAGGAAGGGCTTTGGGACCTCTTTACAGAGATAGAAATGCCGCTAATGCCTGTGCTTGCCGAGATGGAGGAAGCTGGCGTTCTTATCGATACAGAAGGGTTGAAAGAAACAAGCAAACTCTTCACCAAGCAACTTCAAAACCTCGAACAGGAAATACATGCTTTGGCTGGCATAAACTTCAACATTTCCAGTCCAAAACAGGTTGGTGAAGTTCTTTTTGAGACACTCAAGCTCGACAGCAAGGCGAAGAAGACAAAGAAGGGACAATACGTCACCAACGAAGAAGTGTTGGAAGCTCTCAGACGAAAGCATCCGATTGTCGGCAAGATACTGGAATACAGAGGACTAAAGAAGTTGCTGAGCACTTATATTGACGCTCTTCCGCAGCTCATAAACCCTGAAACCGGACACATTCACACGTCGTTCAACCAGACTGTTACAGCTACAGGTCGCCTCTCCTCGTCAAATCCTAACCTGCAAAACATTCCTGTTCGAGACGCGCAAGGCAAGGAAGTGAGGAAAGCATTTATTCCTTATCCCGGACAACTCTTTTTCAGTGCCGACTACAGCCAAATCGAGTTGAGGATTATGGCGCATCTCAGTCAGGACAAGAACCTTATTGAAGCCTTCCTGCAAGGTAACGACATTCATGCTGCAACTGCTGCTAAAATCTTTAAGAAGCCGTTGGAGGAGGTCACTTCGGACGAGAGACGCAAAGCCAAGACGGCCAATTTCGGCATCATCTACGGCATAAGTGCCTTCGGACTTGCTGAGAGGATGGGCGTTTCGAGGACTGAAGCCAAGCAACTCATCGACGAATACTTCGCGACATATCCTGGCGTGAAAGCCTACATGGACAAAAGCATCGAGATGGCTCGCGAGAGAGGTTACACGGAGACTATCTTCAAGCGTCGTTGTTCGCTTCCAGACATCAACTCGAACAACTCGGTAGTTCGTGGATATGCAGAGCGAAACGCCATCAACGCGCCCATTCAGGGTAGTGCTGCCGACATCATAAAGATAGCGATGATTCGCGTTCACAGACGCATGAAGGCAGAAGGTCTGCAGTCGAAGATGATACTGCAAGTGCACGACGAACTCAACTTTTCGGTCCTTCCGTCTGAAAAAGAACGGCTTCAAAACATCGTTATCGAGGAGATGCAAGGTGCTGCAACACTGAGCGTTCCACTTATTGCTGACTGCGGTTGGGGCACAAATTGGCTCGAAGCACATTAGTCGTTTTGAAACAACTCCAGTTAAGTTTTCAAACGACTGCAGTTAAGTTGGCAAAGTTAACGTGTTAAGTTTGACATTTTAACGTGTTAAGTTTGACATTTTAACGTGTTAAGTTTGCAATCGTAACTAGGGTTGTTTGGAAACGTAACTGGAACTTATATCACCATCGAAAGCATAGAGAGGTCGGCTTCTTCGCCTACAATCCAAACGATGTCGTTTTGGGCGAACTGTCGCTTTGCTTGAATCGTGCCGAGATGACCTTCCTCGTTCTCCACTCCAACCACCATACAATGGTAACGCATGCGGAAGTCGATGTCCTGCAAAGTCTTGCCAATCAGCGGACTACTCTCGTTAAGTCGCAAGGAAATAATGGTCAGGTTGTGGTTGTCCTTGTTTCGTTCCTGTGGTTGCATCAGTTCCTGTTCGCTTCGTTGACGCAACGACTCGATGGCTTCGTTGCCAGCCACTACCTCGAGTATATCGCCAGGATAGATGCGATGACTGCCTCCGGGAATGTTTATCCTGTGTCCTGCACGTATGATGGCCGCAATGTGGATGCGGTCGGTTTTGCCGAAATGAAGCTGAGCAAGCGATTTGCCGCCCCAACGAGAGTGCTGAGGAATCTTAACTCGAGCAATCTGAAGGTCTCTTCCACGCAGTTTTCTTCCATAACTCAAAGAGGCTTGTTGCTCTCTCAGACGAAGATTTTGCTTGAACGTGCGCTCCATCCTGATGCTTATATACTTGACAAGTCGGCTCATAATCATAAAGACGAGGGCTGCCACGCTGATAAGCACTTCCCAAACCCACCAGAGAGGAAGGACGGAAGACACAACATTATATACTATTACAAAGCCCAACAATACCTTCGCAAACAGCAGTAGGCGAACCAGGAAAGCAGACATTTTTCCCGATGAAATCAGGTATTTTACCTCCTTACTATGGTTTTTCTTGACGGCAATCGCTCTGACGCAAGGCGACAGAAGTAGCAGAGTGATGATAAGTCCCACTATATTGACGTATTTCTCGCCAACTATGTGTTGGAACAAAGGCAATATCGTCGCATAACTAAACAGGGCGAGTGCAATACTTATCGTGAGATAAGCTGCCGTTTGGAACAGAATGGCAGACAAAAGACGCTTCCAAACGAGGCCTTTTGTCAGCCTTAAACGCTCATATCGTCTGTTAACAGAAAAGGTTTTTCCACGATTGATTAACGACTGCAACTCGCTACTCATCGACTTTTCTATGCGGTTGGCAGCCTTCGGAGAAAGTTTGATGGCATAAGGTGTCAGGAAGGTCGTGATGATACTTACTGCCACAACGACCGGATAAAGAAACTCGCTTGTCACACCCAACTCGTTTCCCAAGCCTGCGATGATGAAGGCAAACTCACCTATCTGTACCATCGAGAAACCACTTCGAACGGCAGTCTGGACATTGCCGCTTGTTGCAAAATAACTTAGAGAACCGAAGAACATCTGTCCAAGCACGACAGCAAAGGTCAAAACAAGTACTGGAAGCCAATATTCTTTCAGCACAGAAGGATCTACCATCATGCCGACCGACACAAAGAAAACTGCGCCGAAGAGGTCTCGAAGCGAACCTACACTCTTCTCTATATTCTCGGCTTCAAGTGTTTCTGCTAAGATGCTGCCCATCATGAACGCACCAAAAGCTGGACTGTAACCTACCTTTGTGGCAATTACTGCCAGCAGAAAACACAATCCAACCGAGACAACAAGCAAAGTTTCGCTATTGATGTATTTCTTTGTTTTACGCAGAAGAAGCGGCAAAACATAAATGCCAACAATAAACCAAAGCATCAAGAAGAATCCCAACTGCAGGAGACTTTTGATGAGCTCTGTACCTTGAAAGGTTCTGCTCACAGCCAAAGCACTCAGCATTACCATGAGTAAGATGCCAAGAATATCTTCTATAATGAGTACCGAAATAACGTTCGAAGCAAAACGTTTCGTACGAAGTCCGAGGTCGTCAAACGCTTTATAGATGATTGTGGTTGAGCTCATGCTCAGCATTCCCCCGAGGAAAAGCCTATCCATACTTGTCCAACCAAACAACGAAGCTGTCATGCCGCCTACACCTATCATGCAACACATAATCATGATGGCTGTCAGAATAGGCTGCATTCCCATCTTCAAAATCTTCTTGAACGAGAATTCAAGGCCAAGTGTAAACATCAAGAAGATGACTCCCATCTGGCTCCATTCCTCAATACCCTCAAAACTACTTACCGAAGGTGTGTAGGGCATGTGAGGTCCAGCAAGGAAGCCAGCAACAATATAACCAAGCACAAGCGGTTGTCGCAAACGTTTGAAGATGATGGTCACAACGCTTGCTACAACAAGTATATACGCCAGATCGGTTATTAAAGGAGACACCTAATTACAATTCAAAATTTATAACTCCAAATTTCAAAATGCTATTTTATAGAAGCCGACAAGTCAAGCATTCTATTTATGCTCTTTACAGCTTTTTCTGCAACCTTCTTGTTGACTTTAATCTCCGGCCATTCATACTTGAGACAGTTGTAGAGCTTCTCCATCGTGATAAGCTTCATGTAGTTACACTCATTGCAAGCACAGGTGCTGTCATCAGGTGGAGCAGGCAAGAAGACCTTGTTAGGACATGCTTGCTGCATTTTATGAAGAATGCCGCTTTCTGTTGCAACGATGAACTCTTTAGCTTCATCTTCCTGACTGAACTTGAGAAGAGCTGCCGTACTGCCAACCTTATCGGCTACCTTAACGATAGGTCCTTTGCATTCTGGATGCACAAGTATCTTTGCTTGAGGATGCTTGGCCTTCAACTCTAAGATGCGTTCCAGGCTGAACTTCTCGTGAACATGACAAGCACCATTCCATAAAAGCATCTCCCTACCAGTAATCGAGTTGATGTAATTGCCTAGATTACGGTCAGGACCAAAGATTATTTTCTCATCTTTAGGTAATGAGTTGACAATCTTCAATGCGTTACCACTCGTCACAACTACGTCGGTAAGTGCCTTTATGGCAGCAGTCGTGTTCACATAACTAATGACAGTATGGTCTGGATGACTCTTCACAAACTCTCCAAACTCTTTTGGTGGACAGCTTTCTGCAAGGCTACAAGTGGCATTGAGGTCAGGCACAAGCACCTTCTTGTCTGGACAAAGTATCTTGTTCGTCTCGCCCATGAAATGGACGCCACACATTACTATGATGTCTGCATCAGTCTTAGCAGCCTGTTGAGCAAGGGCAAGACTGTCGCCTACAAAGTCTGCTATGTCCTGTATCTCACCCTGCGTATAATAATGCGCTATGATAACTGCATTCTTTTCCTTGCACATACGGCGTATTTCAGCTTTCATATCGACACCTTCTGGCACAGGTTCATTCACAAAACCTGCTGCTTTCCACTTGTTATCAACCATCTTTATATTATTATTTATCTTTTTATTTTTTATAATAAAATACTATATGATGATGATGTATGGTTGAAAAGTTCATAACATTTTGCCCCATTTCATCGAGAAAAACGTTGTTCACACTACTTCAACATTTCATCATTAATTATCCACCATTTTATATTTTCTCTCTTTCCTTTATATATTAGCTTTTTCTTTATTTTTGATTACAGAGTTATCAACATCTGCTTACAACCGACAAAGTTAATAATTTTCCCTGACATCCTGCCTTGATAAGTCTCTTTTTTTTAGTTGAAAGAAGTTTTATAACTTTTGGTTGGTGTGAATAAAGGGTAGGGTAGCATCTAAAAGCAGCATTTAGTGTGAATAAGTGTTCGGTTATTAACAAAGTTATCCACAGAAAATGTTAACTTTGTCAACGCTAAATGAACAATCGAAGCATGAGAAAGCTGAAAGTTACGGAGATGGGAAGACTCAGTTTGGCTGAGTACAAAGCATCGGACAAGCAGCCTATTGTGGTTGTGTTGGACCATGTAAGGAGTCTTTATAATGTGGGCAGTGTGTTCCGTAGCAGTGATGCTTTCCGCATTGAAGGTGTTTGTTTGTGTGGCATAACTGCACAGCCTCCTCATCCTGAAATACATAAAACGGCACTTGGAGCTGAAGAGAGTGTAAGTTGGAAGTACTTTGAACATACAGAGGATGCGGTAAGTTGGTTGAAGCAGCAAGGTTATAAGGTTCTTGCGGTTGAGCAATGTGAGGGCAGCACCATGCTTCAGGACTTTGTTCGGCAGCCTGAAGAGAAGTATGCCGTTGTGTTAGGGAATGAGGTTAAAGGTGTTCAGCAACAGGTTGTGGACATGTGTGATGGCTGCCTCGAAATACCTCAATATGGCACAAAGCACAGTTTGAATGTCAGCGTTACAGCCGGAATTGTGCTTTGGCACTTGTCGAAGAAGTAATCATCTTGTTGTAAGTTGAAAAACTAAGCGTGCCTAATTTGCAAACTAAGCACGCTTAAATTGTAAACTTAACGTGCCAAGTTAATCAACTTAACACGCTAAGTTTTCTTACTTCCTTATGCCATTAATGAGGAACTTCTTGGCTTGTTCTCTTGCATCCTTAGCTTTGGTGATGTCGTCCTTAGCCTGCTCGTGTTCATCCTTCAAGTTCTCCATGTTGTTTTGGGTGCTTTCTATTTCAGAGCGAATGTTTTCAAGTTTTTGCTGAGCCTTTTGAAGATTTTGCTCGGCCTTAGCCACAGCAGCCTCTGCCTTAGTCGCTTTCGACTGAAGCTTAGAGAGTTTGTCACCAGCTTTTGCGTGCTTGTCTTGCAACTTAACAGTCTTGTTCTGAGCTTTTTCAAGGGAAGATTCACCTTTTTTCTCAAGGTCTGCAGCCTTCTTAGCTACCTTGAGGTTTGCCTGAGCCTTTTTAAGTTCAGCACTTTTTGCGCTGATGTCGGCTTTTGTGACTGTTCCTGCTTCCAGTTTTGCCTTTTGTTTCAGGGTGTTAAGCTCGCCTTTGAGGGTTGCAACCTCAACCTCGAACTCGTTCTTCCACTGTTCGCAAGTCTTACCGTCGTACATGCTTTGTGCCATTGTGGGCAGTGAGATGGCAAGTGCCATCATAGCTAAAATCTTTTTCATAATTGTTTAATTTAGGTTTATTATGTTTTTTATTTGCAAAGTTCAATGCATACCTTATCCTGGAAAGCACGCCCCATCGAAGCAGATTCCACGCCTTGATTGATGATGGCGAAGGCAAGAACGTGTCCGCTGGCTGTCGTCAAGTAGCCTGCAAGCGAGGTGATACCTGTCACTGTGCCTGTCTTGGCACGTACATTTCCCTCAGCCTCAGTGCCTTGCATGCGTTTTTGAAGCGTGCCGTCGTAGCCTGCAATGGGAAGAGAAGGCAGGAGATGTTCGCGGATAGATTCAGTTCGCCAGGCATAGCAGAGCAGTGCAACGAGCATTTCGGCTGAAGCATAGTTGTAGAGCGAAAGGCCGCTACCGTCTGCAACCTTGTATGGAGTTGGGTCCACGCCTATCTTCTTCAGCAATTCATCCGTTCTTTGAGCGGCTTCTTTCCTGCCCGCGCCTTTCTTTCCGGTTGTGGATGCGGTCTGATAGAAAAGGCATTCGGCATAGATGTTGTCGCTCTGTTTCATCATTGGCTCCAGTAGGTCATCGAGGTCATGGCGTATTGAATAGACTGATTTCGTCTGCTGCTTGCCCTTTTTAGCTTGGCTGTTGCTGCTATAATTCACTTTTATGCCAGTTTTTTCGAGTGCCTGAAGCCAGTTCTGGTCAAAGCTGTCTTTGCCATCGACCAGCAGTGCGGAGAGCGGTCCGTAGTCGTCGTCCCAGCACCAACCCCAGCCGTAAGGAGTGTCTTCGCGCATCGAGAGGTCGTAGATGATGTTGCCCGTGATGCTCTGAATGCCGTTTTGTTCCTTGATGGAGGCAGCAGCCTGAAGCAGTTCGGTTTGTGTTACGAGCGGATCCATACCGCCAACCACAATGAGGTCGCCGTTCAGGACGCCTCCAGAGACAGTGCCTGTGATGCGGAAATCTGTTGTGAGTTTGTAGTCGCTCCTGAGGAAGTTGAGTGCTGTAATAGCCGTCACGACCTTTTGGCACGAAGCAGGTCGCATTCTCTGGGCAGCGTTGACGGCATACAGAGGCTGTCCGTCGGTCAGGTCGTACACATAAAGTCCGAGCTGAGTCGTCTCGAAGATGGGCGACTGAACGAGCTGGTCGAGCGCTTGCTGCTTTGCTGCTTGCCAAGTACCCTCTTCGAAGCGATGCACCTGCGAGATGAGTGGCCGTGCACTCACCACAGGCTCTTCCACCACAGGCTCTTCCTCTTCTACAACCACCACGGGCTGCTGCACCTCAACAGGCGCAACAGGACGCACATCGGCCTGCAGGCTGCGATGACTTATCGAGCGCTTCGAAGCACACGACGCCAAGACGAGAAGCAGAAGAAGGTACTTTGTGTATTTCATCCGACCATTCGATTTATGGGTGCAAAGTTACGAATAAGTGAGCGAAACACAAAGGAAAATAAAAAATATTTTGTTTTGTGTTTCCGAACGAGAGTAACTTCGACAAATGTCAAAGTTAAGAATAAGTGAGCGAATCACAAAGGAAAACAGGAATTTTCTTTTGCTATGAAAAAAAACGCCGCACGCGGAGATTGCCATCCCCGCACGCGGAAATTAAATCGCCGCACGCGGCGTTTTTCATCCTCCCTGCGCGAGTGGGGTCATTCCACATGTTATAATAAGGTTATTTCTCAGCCTCGTTAACAAGCTTCACAGCCCAACAGAGAAAACTTGGCACGTTAAGTTGCTCAACTTAACACGCTAAAAAAAATTTTTAACACGTTAAGTTGTCCAACTTGGCACGTTAAGTTTGTGATTTAACCACGGTGTGTGTTTCAATGCCCCGTGTTTTCCCTTTTTTACTTCAGCGTTAAGAGGGCGTAGTTAATGCCGTCACATTGGATAGATGTGCAAGGAAGTGAGTCATCTTGCTGAGGCGAGGACATACTTTCGGCTTGCTCAGAAACCTGAATTTTCTCGATGGAATCGGCATTTTTTTGAATATAGACAGGTCTTTCGACAATCCTTTCCTTCTCCACAACCTGGGTGAGATACAAGGTGTCGTGAACGGGTCGAACCACTTCGACTGTGTCTGTCGTCTGAACAAGCTGGACGTCCGAACCATCGTCCACAATCGAGTTCACGGACATACCGAGCACAATACCCGCAACCGCTGCGGCTGGTGTGGCAACCCAGCCCCAATAGGAAGCCTTTTGGCCGAGTGGATTTTGTGGGACACGCAGGTTCTTATTGTCCTCGTAGGCAAGGCGTTGAGCCGATTCGCTGAGTTTATCTTCAAAGTTTTTCATGCTGGATTGAGTTTTTTCTTGAGTGTTTGGGTTAAAGTATGCAGCCTTGACTTGACGGTTCCCTCAGGTATCGCCATCACTTCGGCTATTTGTGGTACGGAAAGCTCCTCTTCGAATCGAAGGGAAAAGAGCAGTCTGGCGTCAGACGACATGCATTCCAATTCCTGTCTCAAAGCGCGGTCGAAGGCTTCGTTGTCCATCGACTCCACCACTTTGCTGTCCTCCGTAACTGCTTGATGCTGGGCGAGAAACTGCTCATAATGCTGCTGATGTACCGAATGTCGAATGTGGTTCTTGGTGAGATTAAACGCTATGGTGAAGAGCCAGGTGCGGAAACTCGTGCCAGTAAACTTGTCGCGAGCCGTCCAGACACGCATGAAAGCGTCCTGCGTAAAGTCGGAAGCCAAAGCTTCATCCCTGTCTAATTGCCTGAAGAAGAAGCCCATAAGCCTTCGAGCATGACGATGGTAGAGCTCGCTAAAAGCTCTATCATCGTCCTTGCAGCTCACCCTTTGCATCAGCTCATCGTCCGTGAGCGAGCCAAGAGGCTTGAAGAAATGGGTGATTATCATTACTTCTCTTCGAGTTGTTCCTTTAGAAGAATCTCGTAATACTCTTTCGATTTAGCCGGGAAACTGTTGCTGCATCTCTCGAGACACTTGCTGAGGATGCCATAGAGGCGTTCTGCTTCGACTTTGTCGCCCTTTTTCCTGAACTTCGAAATCAGGTTGGCAAGGAGCGTCACATGGTTCATGTCGGTCATTCCGCTTGTTTCCCAAGAGTCGTACACAAAGTCTGGTTCTGCCAGATACTCAAGGTTATAGACCTCCTTGACGTTCTGCATCGCCTTGGCAAAATTGTCGTAAGGCTTGGGGCTGTACTTCAAGACAAGTCCCTCGTTGTAGATGCTGTCTTTGTCAAGAATGCTGCTCTTGGGGTTTGTGGGTGATAAGTAGGCCGGCCTCCCGCTTTCCTTTATCAGATACATAATGATGTCCGCCTCGTAATGCCTGGCCCAGTCATCGCCGTACTTACCGTAATCCTGCACATTTAGCGTGAGAGGTTTGATGCCAAGCTTCTTGTAAAGGGCGTTCATAAAACTGTCTGCATGCAGGAACGACACGTTGATGATGGTCACGTCCTTGCGTTCGCCAAGTGCTTCCTGCAGTATCTTCATCGGAGCCGAATCGAGGTCTCCGTTTGGGAAGTATATCGCGTTTGGCTCCATGCTGAGCAGCATGTTCCGATTGAACTGCATGATGCGGGCAGGATAGTACTTGTTCCTGTACGACTTGGTGAACAGTTCATTCACGAGTGGGCTTTCAGGATCGGCAATCCACATGCGGCAAGCCAAGTAGTTGATGTCCTCCGCACAAGCATTTTCCGGCATAAGTTCTACAGCTCGGCGAACGAAATCTCCTCTCCTGCTTGGGATAGAATCCTTACTTAAAGCAAAGCGGCACTTGCAGAGGTTTGATACATAACTGTCCGGAAAATGGTCCTCTATCTGACGGACCACGTCTGCCGTCTTCGTTTTGTCTTGCTCTTCCCAACTATTACCCCATCCTGCGGTAAAAGAATCATGGTAATAAGTGGCTCTGAACAAGTTCCTCCAAGCCCATTCGTCTTGTGGATTCGCATCAATTACCTTTTGCCAAGCCTCCATTTGGGCAGCATACCATTCCGTCTCATGACTGTTTGAGACGATAGATTCTATGGTTTCTGCCTTCTGCGAGAAGGCTAAAGTTCCGCATACGAGCGTATCTGTGACTATACATTATTATATTTCCTATTTCTGAGGCGCTCTCATTATTGCAAACACCTGAAAACGGAAAACGTTCAGTTATAATCAGAGATTAAGGTTTTTTAGAAAAACGGCGAGCCATCTTTTCTCAGAAGACAGCCCGAACGATCTGACAGACATTGTCGGGTTTGGCCATTGTGTAGTAGTGGATGGCTGGGAAACCGTGCTCGAGGAGTTCTCGGCTCTGCTTGATGGCCCATTCGATGCCAAGGTTGTAAGCATCTTCGGCAGTCTTTGTCTTCTCCATCAGCGTGACGAGTTCCTGCGGGATGTCAATGTGGAAGGCACGTGGAAGCAGGTCGATCTGCTTCTTCGACGAGATGGGTTTGAGGCCGGGGATAATGGGAACGGTGATGCCAGCCTTGCGGCAAAGCTCGACAAACGTGAAGAAACGTTCGTTGTCGAAGAACATCTGGGTCACGATATAGTTCGCTCCGGCATCAACCTTCTGTTTGAGATGTTCGATGTCGGTTTCGATGTTAGCTGCCTCGAAGTGCTTCTCGGGATAAGCTGCCACGCCGATGCAGAAGTCGGTGCAGAGCCCATTGGTCACCGTGGGGTCGAGGTATTGTCCACGATTCAGGTTGCTAATCATCTCGACGAGTTCCGAACTGTGCGAGAAGCCGTCGGGTTCGGGCAGGAAATGCTTTTGTCCTGGCAAAGCGTCGCCTCTTAAAGCCATGATGTTGTTGAGCCCAAGGAAGTGAAGGTCCAGTAGTTCGCTCTCGACACGGCTGCATGAAGAACCGCCGCAGATGACGTGCGGCACAATCTCCAACTCAGGATAGCGACGCATGATGGCAGCCACGATGGCAACCGTTCCAGGCCGCTTAGCCAAAGTCATCCTTGTGAAAGTACCGTCGCCATTTGGCACGAACTCAATTTCATCACGATGACAAGTGATATTGATAAAGGGAGGCTGGAACTCCATCAACGGGTCGAGGCTCTGGTAGAGACGGCTCGCGTCGCTTCCTTTCAAGGGAGGAACGAGCTCGAAACTGGCGAAAGGCTTTTCTGCGGAACGAAGAATATCGATGACTTTCATGTTATGATTGTTGTGTTATGTACTTGGACAAGAGGTTTTCGCCTTCCTCGATGGTGATGCCGCGACGCTGACAATAATCATTTAATTGGTCTCGGTCGATGCGGCCTACAGGGAAGTAAGCGGCTTCGGGATGGCTGATGAACAGACCACAAACGGAGGTTGAGGGCTGAATGCTGTAGTGGTCGGTCAGCGTGACGTTCAATCTTTGTTCAGCTTCCAGCCTATCGAAGACAATACGTTTCAGCGAATGGTCGGGACAAGTTGCATATCCGAAGGCAACACGCAAGGTCTTATTATCTTTGTAATGTTGCGTCTGAAGCCATTCGGCAGCAGCTTCTGCCAAACGAGCACAGAGAGAATGCGTCATCAGGCGCTCCTCTTCACTTTCTGCTTCCTGTAAAGATCTGGCAGTCACCAGGAAAAGACCGATAGGCGAGGGTGCTTCCTCGTCGAAATAATCAGCGAGGCAGCGGTAATGGTACGCGCCGGATTGGCTGCGAAGCATTGGCAAAGTCTGTCCGTCGGCACAGAGCACGATGTCGTTTCCCCTTCGAAGAGCCGCCTCTTCCTTATATAAAGTCTCCACTTTGAGTTGCCCTTTCTGCACGAGCGACTCGAGGAGTTGCTTGCCTTCGCGAAGTGTCTTCTCCGCTTCAGGATTGACCAAGAGCTGAGGTAACGTTTCGCCCTTGAAGCCCCAGAACAGCAGGAACATTCGCCAATCGATAAGGGGAAGCAGCTCCTCCACTTGACAGTTGACACTTGACAGTTGAGAGTTCGGCTTTTCACCTTTTAAACTTTTCACCTTTTCTGCAAGGCGATTGGCCTCAAGGTACGGTGTGAGGGGTGCATGATGCTCGTTGTAAGCATCACGAATCTGTTGTTGTTCGGCCTTATAACTCTCGATGAAATGGGGCAAAACTGACGTTAATCGTTTTGCCAGCACGGATGTTTGGGACGCGTCGCCGCCGTAAATGACCAGGCCATCATAGAGAGGAGCCAACTTCACAGCAGTGTGAACGGCAGACGTCGTTGCCCCGCCGACCAGGATAGGCGTGCTGAGATGCTTCGCTTGGAACGTTTCGCAGAGCTTTTCCATTTCCTTCAAAGACGGAGTTATCAAGCCGCTGATGCCGACGAGGACTGGTTTGTGCTTCAACGTCGCTTCGAGAATCGTCTCGCAAGGAACCATAACACCGAGGTCAAGCACTTCGAAACCATTGCACGCAAGCACGATGCCGACGATGTTTTTGCCGATATCATGAACGTCGCCGTTGGCCGTAGCAAGCACCACGCAAGGCTTCTTTTTCTCTTCCGAAGCGCTTTCCTGAGCGTCGATGTATGGCTGGAGAATCGCTACAGCGTCCTTCATGACCTGAGCCGACCTGACAACTTGCGGCAGGAACATCTTTCCGTCGCCAAACAAGACACCGATGTGCTCCATTGCCTGCATGAGAGGCCCCTCGATGACATTAATAGGCTGACCATACTTGGCAAGTGCTTCGGGCATGTCTTCCGCAAGATGACTGCTATCGCCCTTTGTCAAAGCATATTGAAGACGCTGTTCAATGGGCAAAGATGAAGCCCCCTCCCCGCTCCCCTTTTGGGGGAGTGCTTCTGTGGAAGCGTTTGAAGAAACCTCTTCACTTGTTTTGAGTAGCCTTTCGGTTGCTTCGTCGTCGGTGTTCAGAATGACGTCCTCAACGGCTCGAAGCAAGTCGGGTTCGATGTCATCGTACACTTGAAGCATCGACGGATTGACGATTGCCATGTCGAGGCCTGCGGCAATTGCATGATAGAGGAACACCGAGTGCATCGCTTCCCTTACCTTATTATTACCACGAAACGCAAAAGAGAGGTTGCTGACGCCGCCGCTTGTCTTCGAGTAGGGCAGGTTTTGCTTGATCCATTCAACAGCGCGGATGAAATCGACGGCGTATGTCTGGTGCTCTTTGATGCCCGTGCCGACCGAAAGTATATTGCAGTCGAAGATGATGTCCTGTGGTGGGAAACCTATGGAAGTCAGCAGGTTATAGGCACGACGAGCGATAGCTATCTTCCTTTCGTACGTCGTGGCTTGTCCTTCCTCGTCGAAAGCCATCACGACCACAGCGGCGCCTAAGCGCCTCAGCTCTGTGGCTTTGGCAAGGAAGTCGTGCTCGCCTGCCTTGAGACTAATGCTGTTCACGATGCACTTGCCTTGCGCGTTTTTCAGTCCGGCGAGGACCGTCTGCCAATCGCTACTGTCGATCATCAGGACGGCCTTGCCCACGGCTGGTTCTCCGCTGATGTATCGGCAGAACGTCTGCATTTCGAGTCGGCTGTCGAGCATCGCGTCGTCCATATTTATATCGATGACCGTTGCTCCTCCCTCTATTTGATTTCGGGCAACGGAGAGTGCCTCGTCGTACTTCTTTTCTGCGATAAGACGTGCGAAACGCCTTGAGCCAGCGACATTTGTGCGCTCCCCAACGTTCGTGAAGTTCTGTGTTTGTCGGTCGATGAGCAATGGTTCGAGACCTGATACGCGCAGCTTTGCGTCTGAAGTCGGAACGACACGCGGTTTGACGTTGCGCAGAGCATCGGCAATCGCCTTGATGTGATGTTCGTCGGTACCACAGCAACCACCGGCGATATTGAGCAGCCCGTCTTCCGCCATTCGACGCAGATGCGCTGCTGTAAAGTCTGGAAGTTCCTCATATTCACCCATTTGGTTTGGCAAGCCGGCATTCGGATAGATGGATACCGGTAGGGGAGCATTGGCGGCGAGCTGTTCGACGAAGGGTCGCAAATCAGTGACGCCGAAGGAACAATTCAGGCCGAAGCTGAGCAGATGGGGATAGTGACTGATGCTCGTAAAGAATGCCCAAAGCGTCTGACCCGTTAGAGTTCGCCCGCTTCGGTCGTTGATGGTGACCGACACCATGACCGGAATTTCCCGATGGAATCGGGCATTTATGTCACTTATGGCAGCGAGAGCGGCCTTTGCATTGAGGGCATCGTAGCAAGTCTCAAGTAGGAGGAAATCGGCACCGCCTTCGAGGAGGGCTTCCGCTTGCTGGCGATAAGAATCGGCCATTTCATCGAAAGAAACGACTCTCTTTGCTGGTTGGCTCATGTCGGAAGCGAGCGTCAGCGATTTTGCTGTTGGGCCCATCGAACCGGCCACAAATATCTTGCGCGGTGAGGCATTGGCAACCTCTCTTGCCAGGCGGGCACCTTCGCGAGCCATCTCAGCCGCGATGTCTGAGCAACCGTATTCCTGCTGACTGATTCGATTGGAGGAGAAGGTGTTGGTGGCAACGATGTCGGCTCCCGCATCGATGTAAAGGCGGTGAATCGACTTGATGACTTCGGGTTCGGTCAGGCAGAGGACATCGTTGTTGCCTACCAGCGAGACTGGCCACGAAGCGAAGCGTCCGCGGTGGAAACTCCCTGCGGAAAGTCCCATCGCCTGTATCCTTGTGCCCATCGCCCCATCGAGGATGAGGATGCGCTGAGCCAACAAATCTCTTATGTCCTTAAACGTCTGCTCCATTTCTGCGTGCAAAGGTACGACATATAATTCAAAATTCAAAATTATAAAATTCAAAATGTAAAAACGCCGCGTGCGGCGATTCAATTTCCGCGTGCGGCGTTGGCAATCCCCGCGTGCGGCGTTGGCAATCCCCGCGTGCGGCGTTTTCAGACTCCTCTGCCCAAGAAAGAAAAAGAAAAAGTGTTTTTTCTTTTGTTGTTCGCTGAGTAATTCGTAAATTTGCAGCGCCAAATGGCTTCAAAAACAAGAAAGAAAACCATGATTAAGAAGACAGAATTCCTGATAATAGGTAGCGGTGTGGCCGGAATGAGCTATGCGCTGAAGGTTGCGAACGCAGGTAAAGGAAAGGTTACGCTCATATGCAAGACCACTTTGGAAGAGGCGAATACGGCAAAGGCGCAAGGCGGCATCGCCAGCGTGACGAACCTGCTTGTCGATAACTTCGAGAAGCACATTGAAGACACGATGATTGCGGGCGACTACATCAGCGACCCCGCTGCCGTGGAGCAAGTGGTGCGTAATGCCCCGGCGGGCATCAGAGACCTCGTCCGTTGGGGCGTCAACTTCGACAAGAAAGCAGACGGCGAGTTCGACCTCCACAGGGAAGGCGGCCATTCGGAGTTCCGCATCTTGCATCATGCTGATGATACCGGAGCCGAGATCCAGCGCGGACTGATGGAAGCAGTGAAGCAGAACCCCAACATCGAAATTCTGGAACACCACTTTGCGGTCGAGATCATTACTCAGCATCACTTGGGCATCCGCGTCACTCGCCGCACACCCGACATAGAATGCTACGGTGCATACGTCCTCAACCCCGAGACCGGCAAGGTAGACACCTATCTGAGCAAGGTCACACTCATGGCAACGGGCGGCACAGGAGCCATTTATGCCACCACTTCCAACCCGAACATCGCGACCGGCGACGGCATTGCGATGGTCTATCGCGCCAAGGGAAAAGTCAAGGACATGGAGTTCGTTCAGTTCCACCCAACGGTGCTTTACAATCCGCAGGAAACGCATCCTGCCTATCTCATTACCGAGGCCATGCGAGGCTACGGCGGCATCTTGAGGTTGCCGAATGGCGAGGAGTTCATGCAGAAGTACGATGAACGTCTCTCTCTTGCACCTCGCGACATCGTGGCGCGTGCCATCGACCGCGAGATGAAGATTCACGGCCTCGATCACGTCTGCCTCGACGTCACACACAAAGACGCGGAGGAAACCAAGCACCACTTCCCCAACATCTATGCCAAGTGCCTCAGCATCGGCATCGACATCACGAAGCAGTACATCCCGGTCGCTCCAAGTGCCCATTACATGTGTGGCGGCATTAAGGTCGACCTCGACGGTCAGAGCAGCATACGCAGGCTGTATGCCGTCGGCGAATGTTCTTGCACCGGACTTCACGGCGGCAATCGTCTGGCCAGCAACTCCCTCATCGAAGCTGTCGTGTACGCCGACGCCGCCGCAAAGCACTCGCTGGAAGTTGTCGACCAGTACGACTTCAACGATAAAGTGCCGGAGTGGAACGACGAGGGCACGATGACGAACGAGGAGAAAGTCCTCATCGCCCAGGACGTCAAGGAGGTGAACCAAATCATGAGCACCTATGTGGGTATCGTCCGCAGCGACCTTCGTCTGCATCGAGCTTGGGAGCGTCTCGACCTGCTTTACGAAGAGACCGAGCACCTCTTCAAGCGCGTCAAGCCCACAAAGGACATCTGCGAACTCCGCAACATGATAAACGTCGGCTACCTCATCACGCGCCAAGCCCTCGAACGCAAAGAAAGCCGCGGCCTGCACTACACCATCGACTACGCCAAGCACGCTTTGGACAAGAAGTGAAAAAGGTAAAAGGTTGAAAAAGTGAAAAAAGGAATCCTCGGCATGCTCATCATCATGGAGGGCTTCTTCCTGTTGCTCTCTATGGTTGTCGCGCTTCTCAATGGTGAAGAGGCGTGGGTGAGTTTTCTGCTTACCGTACTCGGCGCGATAACAGTCGGTGCGTTGTGCGTCTTCATTAGCCGCAGGGGCGAGCAGAAGCGGATGCGCCGGGCCGACAACTTCCTCATTGTCTCTCTCTCCTGGATTATCTTCTCGATAGTCGGCATGGTACCATATCTTTGCCAGACCGACATGGATGTGGCAAGCGCTTTTTTCGAGACGATGAGCGGCTTCACGACGACTGGTGCCACTTGCATCAACGAGATAGATGTTTTGCCGAAAAGCTTGCTCTTCTGGCGGGCTTTGACGCAATGGATAGGCGGTCTTGGTATCGTGGTCTTTTCCTTTGCCCTCATCCCTGTCTATGAGATGAAGAACAGCAACATCTATTCGGCCGAAGTGACTGGCTTGGGACTCGACAAGCTGCGCCCGAAGATAGGAGCCACCGCTCGTCGCGTGCTGCTTATCTATCTTATATTGACCAGCGCCTGTGCTTTTTGCTATTGGATCGGGCCGATGAACCTCTACGACGCAGTCTGCCACGCGTTCACCACCATCGCTACCGGTGGCTTTAGCACGCATTCCGAAAGCATTGCTTACTTTCACAGCAGCTACATAGAATACATTGCCAGCCTGTTCATGGTGGTGAGCAGCATCAATTTCTCGCTCTACTACTACATGACCATTCGCCGCAACCGCGTGCTTTTCCAGAACGAGGAGGTGCGTGTGTTCCTTTCCTACATAAGCATCGCAGTCGTCATCTTCATGCTGCTCTTCTACTTCGCCCCAGTTCCGGAGAGTGCTGAAGAGTTGTTGCCGAAAGGATTCGAAGAGTCGTTCCGCTCTGCACTCTTCCATGTGAGCAGCGTTGCGACCAGCACCGGCTTCTCGGCACAGAAGTTTGATTACGTCGCGTGGGGAGCCTCGTTCTGGATGCCCACAGTAGTCATCATGGCCATCGGCTCGTGTGCAGGCAGCACGGCAGGTGGCATAAAGGTCATTAGAATAATAATCTGTGCCAAGAGCGCCTTCAATGAACTCATCCAGATGCTGCATCCAAGAGCCGTCCTCGGTGTCCGCGTCAACAAGCAAATCGTGCCCGACCATAAAGTGCGGCAGGCTCTCATCTTCGTCTTCATTTATTTTCTCTTGGTCGTTATCGCGATGACCTGCTACTCCCTGCTCGGTGCCGACGTCGACACAGCCCTGGGCAGCAGTATCAGCATGTTGAGCAATGTCGGTCCGGCCACAGGCGCCACAGGTCCCGCCAGCACCTTCGCCAACGTTCCCGCCCCAGGCAAATGGCTCATGAGTGCCTACATGCTTATCGGTCGTCTGGAGATTTTCACGGTTCTCTTCCTGCTGATGCCAAACTACTGGAAGGACAGGAAATGACACCCTTTTTCGAGAGACAGATTTTCGACTCCCCTGTAGAGGGATAAAAAACGCCGCACGCGGGGATTGCAATTTCCGCGTGCGGGGATGGCCAACGCCGCGTGCGGGGATTAAAACGCCGCCTGCGGGGTTATTTCGTACGTCTTGCCGGCGAGGGTCTCGAGGTCGTATTCGTAAACCTTCCTGATTGGCAGTAGTTCGAAGTCCTTCAGTTCGGTTGAATGCAGAGGCTTGCGTATCTGGGCAGGAGCGAGCAGGTCGTTGGGACAGCTGCCTGTGGCTTCTTTCAGTCCTTTCGCTTTCAGGGGAACATACGAACGCAGTCGAAGGGTGCCGCCGATGGTGGAAGCCACTTTTGCCGTTGTGAGTTTGCCGCCAGTCCAAGTTTCGTCTACAATAAAGCCGCCTCGAGCACGCAGTCCTTTCACTTCGCCGTTCTGCCAGTCATCGGGCAATGCCGGCAAGAGATGGACGGCGCCGTCGTGGCTCTGGAGAAGCATCTCGCAGATGCCAGCAGCTACGCCGAAGTTGCCGTCGATCTGGAAGGGCGGATGTGCATCGAAGAGGTTCGGATAGGTTCGGCCGAGCGGGAATTGCTTTGCTTTCGAGTCGTCCGGCAAGAGGTGGAGCATGTTCTTTATGATGAGGAACGCGTGGTTGCCGTCGAGCATGCGTGCCCAGAAGTTGGTCTTCCAGCCGAGGCTCCAGCCCGTTGCCATATCGCCCCTTTGCTTGAGGGTGTTGGCAGCAGCGGTAAAGAGGTCGGGATGGCTGTAGGGCGAAATCTGGTTCGAGGGATAGAGGCCGTAGAGGTGGCTGATGTGGCGATGCTCGTCGCGCGGATTGTCGGCATCGATGAGCCACTCCTGAAGTTGACCGTATCGGCCGATCTGCATGGGCGGAAGTTTCGAGAGTGAAGAACGAAAAGTGTAGCGTTCCGAATCATCTTTGCCCAGGACCTTAGCGGCTTGTGCGGTGGCGGAGAGGATGTCGAAGGCAATCTGGTTGTCCATCGTCGAGCCAGCCGTCACGTTGGTGCCCTTGCCTTCAGGTCCATGCTCCGGCGATACGGTAGGCACAGTCATGAGCCAACCGGCAGCCTGCTTCACCTCGCCCGTCTCGGGATAGGTCTGCATATAGTCCAGAAGGAAGTCTGCGGCGCCTTTCAGCACGGGATAGTACTCGGCGAGGAAGGCCTTGTCGCCCGTAAAGAGGTAGTGTTGCCAGAGGTGTGTTGCGAGCCAGGCGCCGCCAGTGGGGAACATGCCCCAAGGTGTGCCGTCAACAGGACCGCCAATGCGCCAGAGGTCGGTGTTGTGATGTGCCACCCAACCTTTGCAGCCATACATCGTCTGTGCTGTTAGGGAGCCAGTCTCGCTAAGGTCCTTCACCATCGAGAAGAACGGCTGCTGTGTCTCTGCCAGGTTGCCGACGAGAGCCGGCCAGTAGTTCATCTCGGCATTGATATTGATGGTGTACTTCGAATCCCACGGAGCCTCGAACTTATCGTTCCACACGCCTTGCAGGTTGGCAGGCTGACCGCCCGGCTGGCTCGACGAGATGAGCAGGTAGCGGCCGTACTGCATCATGAGCGAGACAAGGTCGAAGTCGCTCGGGTCCTTTTCGAAAGCTGCAAGCCGCTGATCGGTGGGAAGGTTTGAATTCCTGGAGTTCTTGGACAAGACGAGCGAAACGCGGTCGTATTGCTCCTGGTACTTTTTCACATGTCGCTTGAGGAGCGTCTTGTACGACAAGCCTTCGAGGGCATCCAGCGTCTGCTTGTTCTTCTCCTCGGCATTGCCGCTGATGTCGTGATAGTTGACGAAGTTCGTGGCTGCCACAACGTAGAGCGTTGCCGTCGAAGCCTTGCTGACGTCGAGCCCATTGCTGCGCCACGATGTCTTGCCGTCCGTCTTGAGCATCACTTTGCAATCAGCCTTCAGGCCTGCCTTGACGCCTTCTTGGTCAACACCATCGACGGTGGCGGTGAGGAAGCTCACCTGTCCGTTCCCTCCCGTGACGACCTCGCTCAGGAGCTCAAAAGGCAATTGGCTTGCGAAGTCGATGCCAAACGACAGGGCGCCCTTCTTGCCTGCCTTCAGCTGACAGACAATGACATTGTCGGCAAGCGAGGCAAAGACTGTCCGCTCGTACTTTACATTATTATATATATAGGAAGTGGTGGTTGTGGCATCGCTGAGGTTCAAATCGCGCTTGTAGTTCTTCACGTCCTTGTGCCCGAGCGATAGCTTCAGGCTTCCCATCGGCAAGAAACGCATGCCGTGAGGACCTTTCACGAAGTAGCGGTCGAGAAGCCTTGTGGCTTCCTGCTCCTTGCCTTCAAAAATGAGGCGACGCACTTCGGGCAGCCTTTCGAGCGATTCCTTGCTGTTGTTCTCATAGGGACTTCCACTCCAGAATGTCTCTTCGTTCAGTTGTATCTCCTCGGTTTCTGTGCCGCCATAGACCATTGCCCCCAAGTGGCTGTTACCGATGGGCAATGCCTCGAGCCAATGGGAAGCTGGCTGCGAGTACCAAAGACGATGAGGCTGAGCATTAGCGACAGCAGACAACAGACTAAAGATGACGGACAATAAATACGTTTTATTCATCTCAAAAAATCTTATTTCGTTAGTAACTGACCGACACTTCAATGCCGAGTTCACGGATGCGAGCAGCAATGGCTTCCATCGCTGCTGGCGTTGCTTTCTCAAGGCCCATGACGGGCGTTTCACGGTCGAGCGTGTAAAGCATGACAGCACGCGGTTTGATGCGCTTCAAGGCTTCGAGATAGGGTTGCACAAAAGCCTCGCCAGTATTGTCGAGGTCGTGGCCTTCGTAATAGCCCTTCATAAGCATCGTTTGGATGATACACTGTCCCTTAAATAGCTCCATACACGCGATTTGCTCCACCACGTCGTAGTGTCCTTGCGGACGGTCCACATTGTTTATATACGTAGGGCAGACCGTGTCGAGCTTCAGGATATTGTTGTCGAAGAGGAGCAGCGCTTCGCGTATCTCGGGGCGGCGAATCTGTGTGGCATTCGAGAGGATGCTCATCTTGGCCGACGGGCAGTAGATATCCCTAACCTTCTGCACCCTTTCCACAATCTCGGGGAAATGCGGGTGCAGCGTCGGCTCACCGTTACCGGCAAAGGTCAGCACATCGGGCACGATGCCCTCTGCCTTAAGCTCCAGCAATTTGCTTTCCAGTCCCTCAACCACCTCATCAGCCGTGGGCAAAGGGTTCTTTGTTCGCCGCTCCTTGTTCAGTCCGCACTCACAATAGATGCAATCAAAACTGCACACCTTCCCGCCTTTCGGTAGCAAGTTGATGCCGAGAGATATGCCCAGTCTCCGGCTGTGAACAGGCCCGAAGATAGGCGAATCGTAGATAATAGTACTCATAACTTCTGCAAAGTTACGAGTAATAATTCAAAATTCAAAATTATTAAATTCAAAATTATGCAGTGGACGAGGAAGAATTAAAAAAACATAATAATGAATTAAGAATGGTGCTGTGTCAACTAAAAAATTGTATTTTTGCAGCGGAATGATACGTAAGGCGTTCATATTGACCACGCTTTTGCTCTTGAGCGGACTGGTTTGGGCTCAGGAGGAAGAGGACGACTTGTTGCCACAGGAGCCAGTCAGCTACAAGCTCAAGCTCCAAAGGTTCCGCTATGTGAAACCCATCATCGAGAATGGCGACACGATGTGGTGCTACCTCCTTCCCGAGCTTTGGGTCTATCCGCCCCTCAAGTTCAAAAGCGAGAAGCAGAGGAAGGCATATAACCGTCTCGTCTATAACGTCAAGAAAGTTCTGCCCATCGCCCAGCAGGTCAACGAGATGATTGGCGAGACCTACGAGACGCTGGAAGCATTGCCTACGCAAAAGGAGAAGAACGCCCACATCAAGGCTGTCGAGCATGAAATCTTCGAGACGTACAAGCCGCAGATGAAGAAGCTTACTTATTCGCAAGGCAAACTCCTCATCAAGCTGGTCGACAGGGAGTGCAACCAGTCATCGTATGAAATCGTGCAGGCCTTCCTGGGCCCCACGCGGGCGGCATTCTATCAGGTCTTTGCTTGGACTTTCCGCGCCAGCCTGAAGAAAGAGTATCATCCGGAAGAGGAGGACAAGCTCATAGAACGCGTCGTCCGCCAAGTGGAAACGGGACAAATATAGACAATGTATTACAGGCTATTGTTTGTGTTTCTTCTCTTTTGTTCATCGCCAGTCATAGCTCAGCGTGCTGACGATGTACTCGAAGCGGCACAACGCGTGAACCGCTATTTTATGATGAAGTGGCCCGACCCCACCAAGGACACCTTTGTGGGCAGAAGGCGCCCCAGTTCGCTTTGGACACGTGGCGTGTACTACGAGGGACTGATGGCGCTCAACAGCATAGACTCCCAGCCTAATTATATAAGGTACGTCGATGAATGGGGCAATCACCATCATTGGACACCGCGCAACGGCACCGGGACGACGAATGCCGACGACCAGTGCTGCATGCAGACCTACCTCGACCGCTACGAGATGACTGGTGACAGGCAGATGCTCGACAGCTGCCGGGCAAACATGGAGAAGCAGATGGCCCAGCATCGGTGCGACTACTGGACGTGGATTGATGCCATACAGATGGCTATGCCCGCATACTCAAAGATGTACAGCATCACGGTCGACGTGCGCTACATCCTCTTTGCCCGCGACTGCTACGAGTGGTCGCGCAACGTCTGCGGCGGCGGGCTGTGGAATGAAAAGGAAGGGCTGTGGTGGCGTGACACCAACTTTGTGCCTCCCTACAAGGAGAGCGACGGGCAGAACTGCTATTGGAGTCGCGGCAACGGCTGGGTAGTGGCGGCATACGTCAAGACCATCGAAGACATAGAGAAGACCAGAGGCTACAGCGAGAATCAGGAGGTTGGCGCTTTCTGCAAAGAGCTGAAAGCGGACTACAAGGCCATGATGAAAGCCCTGCTGAAGTGTCAGCGCGAGGATGGTTTCTGGAACGTCAGCCTGATGTCGCCCGTCACATACGGCGGTCCCGAAACGTCCGGCACAGCCCTCTTCCTGATGGGAATGGGATGGGGCGTGCGCAACGGCTTGCTGCCTGCTGAGGAATATCGTGCGGCCACAGACAAGGCCTGGAATGCCATTGCCACTAATGCAATACACCCGAACGGCTTCATCGGATACATACAAGGTACAGGCAAGGAGCCGAAGGACGGGCAGCCGGTGACGTACACCAAGGTTCCAGACTTTGAGGACTACGGAGCGGGTTGCGTGTTGCTGGCCGCCGTGGAGTACTACAAGCTGATAAAGGAGCACACATCGCAGGCAGGCGCAAGATGGTGGTGGCTGGGTTCGGCCGTCACGGAGCCGGGACTGCGTTGGCAGATGCAGCAGATGGCATCCTACGGCATCCGGACTTTGGAGATAACGCCGCTGTATGGCGTGCAAGGCAACGATGCCAATAATATCCCCTTCCTTTCTCCCGAGTGGATGAAGATGCTGGACTTTACCATCCGCGAGGGCAAGCGGCAGGGCATACAGATAGACATGAACCTCGGCACGGGCTGGCCTTTCGGCTCACCCGAGACACCTCTCTCCGAAGCTGCCTGCAAGTTGGTGGTGGTTGATTCGCTTGTCGACAGCAACTTAGCCCAAAGCATCGTCTTGCCTGCTCCAAAGAAAGAGCAGCCATACGCTCGCCTGATAGTGCAAAAGGACTTTAAGAGCAAGGTGAATGGCAAGCGCAGAGTCATCGCCCTCTACGAAAGCCGCACGCGGCAAAAGGTAAAGAGGGCGGCTCCGGGCGGCGAGGGCTACGTGATAGACCATTTCGACTCGACTGCCGTGGCCCATTACCTGGCGCGCTTCGACCGAGCCTTCAAGACCTCCGGTGCATCCCTGCCGGCCACTTTCTTCAATGATTCCTACGAAGTGTTCGGCGCGGACTGGACGCCGACGTTGCTCAGCGAGTTCCATGCCCGCCGAGGCTACAGGCTGGAGGACAAGTTGCAGGCGTTTGTAGATGGCGACGCGCAGGTCATCAGCGACTATCGCGAGACGCTTTCCGACCTCTTGCTGAAGAACTTCACGGAGCAATGGGTGCGCTGGAGTCATGAGCGCGGCGTGAAGGTGCGGAACCAGGCGCATGGCTCGCCAGCCAACCTCATCGACATCTATGCTGCGGTTGACATACCGGAGATAGAAGGCTTTGGGCTTTCGGAGTTTGGTATCAAGGGCTTGCGCACCGACCCCGGCATGACGCGCAAGAACTTCTCCGACCTTTCGATGCTGAAGTACGCCTCTTCGGCGGCTCATGTTACAGGCAAGCGGCTTGTGTCGAGCGAAACGTTCACTTGGCTCACGGAGCACTTCCGCACCTCCCTCTCGCAGATGAAGCCCGACCTCGACTTGATGTTCTGTGCCGGAGTAAACAGGATGTTCTTCCACGGCGCGTGCTATTCGCCAAAGGACGACCCGTGGCCCGGCTGGCGCTTCTATGCTTCGGTGGACATGTCGCCCACCAACTCCATTTGGCGCGATGCGTCGATGCTGACCGGCTACATCGATTACTGTCAGCAACGTCTGCAAGAGGGAGAGCCCGACAATGACTTCATCGTGCTGTTGCCCGTGAGGAACATGTGGCGGACGAACCTTCAAAACCGCCTGATGCTGTTTGAAATCAATTCTATGGACAGGAAGGCACCCGAGTTCATCACCTCGATAATGAAGATAGACTCCCTGGGCTACGACTGCGACTACATATCCGAGAAGTACCTGCTCAGCACGACCTTCACGGACGGCAAGCTGCAAACGGCAGCCGGGACTCGCTACGCTGCGCTCATCCTGCCGCCGGGCTGCATCCTCAGCAAGGCCGTGCAGAAGCATTTGGAGCGGCTTAAGCATCAGGGCGCACACATTATATATAATATAGAGAGGCAGGAGCTGGCGAAATACGCAAAGGCAGAAGAGCTGCGCACGGCGCTGCACATGAAGATGATACGCCGCAGGATAGGCGACGGCTATCGCTATTTCGTGTCGAACCTTACGCCAAATGATGTGGAGAGAGAGGTAGCCCTTGCTGCAACGGGCGGGAGCGTCGGCATCTCGCTCCGTAGCGGGGAGAGCTGCTTCATTGATGTTTTGCCTGACGGCAAAGCCACGGTGGTTTATCCGGTCGGTGAGCTGCAGCCTGGTCGTGGGCGAACGGAGAGGGGAGGGACGGCGTTGCTTGCCGACCTGACGGGCAACAAGTGGACGCTTCGTTTCATTGAGTCGCAGCCTGCTTTTGATGAAGAGATAACCCTCGACAAGCTCAAGACGTGGGAGGCTTTGCCATACGACAGCCTAAGCACGCTCATGGGCACCGGCGTTTACGAGACAACATTCAGCCTCTCTTCCGCCGATGTCGCGAAGGGGGCCTACCAGCTCGACCTGGGCGATGTGAGGGAGTCGGCACGTGTCGTTATCAACGGCACATACATTGGCTGTGCCTGGTGCGTGCCTTTCACGCTGGACTTCGACTGCTTGCTCCGCGAGGGCGAGAACACCATCCGCATCGAGGTGACGAACCTTCCCGCCAACCGCATCGCGGAGTACGACCGACGGGGCATCAAGTGGCGCAAGTTCAACGAGATAAATGTGGTGGACATCAACTACAAACGCACCACCTACGCCGACTGGACGCCCATGCCATCGGGCCTGAACTCGTACGTGAGAATATACACATTGAAACCATGAAAAGGATATTTCTTCTGTTGCTCATATTGACATTTGCCTTGGCCAATACCGCGAAGCCCAAAGGACAGCAGACATTGTGGCCCGACGGCAGCCAGATGGACGCTTTCTTCCAGGACACAAAGAAGGTGGACGTAGGGAAGCTTGGCAAACAATACGTGATAACGAACCACGGCGTGAAGAAGGACTCGACGCTCGTGCAGACGGAGGCCATACAGGCCGTGATAGACCGTTGCGCCAGCGAGGGCGGCGGCGTCATCGTGATTCCCGAGGGAACGTTTCTTTCCGGGGCGCTCTTCTTCAAGCAAGGCACCCATCTTTACGTCAAGGGACGGCTGAAAGGTTCGGACCGCATACGTGATTTCCGACTCTTAGAGACGCGCATGGAAGGGCAGACGTTGCAGTACTTCGCTGCCCTCATCAATGCCGACGGACTGGACGGCTTCTGCATCACGGGCGACGGAGCGAAGCTGGATTGGGACGATACGCCGAACGAGCTGGGCTTCACTTCGCAGCAGAGCTGCATCGACGGCAACGGCTTCAATTATTGGGAGGAGTTCTGGTTGAGGCGGATGTACAACAAGGCCTGCACCAACCTCGAGGCCATGCGCCCCAGGCTCGTCTATCTCTCGAACTGCAGGAACGTGACCGTGCAGGACGTCAACCTCATCAACTCGCCGTTCTGGACCAACCACCTGTACCGTTGCGAGCGGGTCCGCTACCTCGACAACTTCATCTACGCGCCGACGAAGGGCGTCATTCCGCCTGGCGACACCAAGCAGCACGGCGCTCCGTCGAGCGATGCCATCGACCTCGACGTGTGCCACGACGTACTGGTGCATGGCTGCTACATGCAGGTGAACGACGATGCCGTCGTGATAAAGGGCGGCAAGGGCACTTGGGCTGACAAAGACCCCAACAACGGGCCGGTGTACAACGTGCTGGTGAAGCAGTGCCGCTACGGCAAGGCGCACGGATGCCTGACGCTCGGCTCGGAGTCGGTACACGATTGGAATATCGTACTCTCCGACATAAAGATAAATGGCGTCAACCGTGTGCTTTGGCTGAAGATGAGGCCCGACACACCCCAGCACTACGAGAAGATACGCATAGAAAACGTCTCGGGCTCGTGCACCTCCTTCCTCGTAGTACGTCCCTGGACGCAGTTCTTCCAGCCCGGCGACCGCGAGGACATGCCGCTCTCCAGGTGCAACGACATCACCTTCAAGGACATCGATGTGGACACACAGGATTTCTTCGACGTAGGCACGTCGGACAAATACAAGCTCCTGAACTTCACCTTCGACAACTGCAGGGTGAGCGACAAGAAGCAGTCGTTCGACCCGACGATGATAGAAGGCTGCGTGACCAGGAAACTATACATAAACGGCGAGGAGCGATAAGGGGGGTAAAAAACGCCGCGTGCGGCGTTGGTCATCCCCGCGTGCGGCGATGGCAATCCCCGCGTGCGGCGTTTGAAATCCCCCTGTAGGGGGTGAGGTGGTCTGCTTCCGCAAAAAACATCTTGAGACATAAGAAACTAACCAACCCAAAACCGAATCATGAAGAACAAGACAAAGGCTATCATCCTGCTGACGTGGGTGCTTTCAATCGTCAGCATCACGCGGATATCATCCCAGACAATAGACCTGAGCGGCAAATGGCAGTTCCGTTCCGAACGCGAGCAAGGCACGGTGACGCTGCCGGGCTCGATGCTGACCAACGGCAAGGGCGACCCCCTGAGCGTCGACACGCGATGGACCTGCTCGCTCTACGACTCCAGCTTCTTCTTCAATCCCTACATGGAGAAATACCGCGTGGAGGGGAAGATGAAGTACCCCTTCTTCCTGACACCCGAACGCCACTACGTGGGCAATGCCTGGTACGAGCGCACGGTGGACATTCCTGCGTCGTGGACCGGTCGGCCAGTGACCCTCTACCTCGAACGCCCGCATATCGAGACGACAGTGACGCTGAACGGACACGAGGTGGGGCACCAGATGTCGCTCTCCGTACCGCATCAGTTCGATCTCACGCCTTATATAAAATATGGTGCCCAGAACTCGCTGAGCATCAAGGTGTACAATGGCATCGAGAATGTCAGCGTGGGGCAGGACTCCCACTCCGTGACGGACCAGACGCAGGGCAACTGGAACGGCATAGTAGGCAGGATAGAGCTGCAGGCGGGGCCGGCCATCTGGCGCAAGCGCGTGCTTCCCCACTTCGAGGATGGCACGATAGACATCATCATCAACGACTCCACCTACCGCCTCGCCTTAGGCGACGACACCCTGCGTTGGGACGAGTTTCATCCGCAGCTCTACACGCGAACGGTCACTTATCAAGGCGTGCCCGTCAGCGTGACTTTCGGACTGCGTGAGATACGTGCCCGGGGACAGCAGCTCTACATCAACGGACGTCCGCTCTTCCTGCGCGGCACGGTGGGCAACTGCACGTTCCCCGAGACGGGCTACCCGCCTACAGACGAAGCGTCGTGGGAGAGAGTGCTCCGCAAGTGCAAGGAGTACGGCCTCAACCACATTCGCTTCCATTCCTATTGCCCGCCGGAAGCGGCTTTCTGCGTGGCCGACCGGCTGGGTCTCTACCTGCAGCCCGAAGGTCCCTCCTGGCCTAACCACGGCGTGAGGCTGCGCAGAGGGATGCCCATCGACCAGTATCTTCTGGACGAAGGACTGAGAATCATCGATGCCTACGGACATCATCCGTCGTTCTGCATGATGGCGGCAGGCAACGAACCTGCCGGAGACTGGATGCCCTATTGCCAGAACTGGGTGAAGACGATGCGGGAGTACGACTCCAACCGCATCTACTGCGCTGTCCGGAGCAAGAGGCCTGGACTGGGATAAGCGAGCGCCGCACAGCGACGACGACTACTATCAGCTGCTGCAGTATCCCGTCAACTACAAGAAGGAGGAGCCCAACACGGACCCGGTCGTGGCTCATGAAGTGGGACAATGGTGTGTCTTCCCCGACTTCAAGGAGATACCGCAGTACACGGGCGTCTATAAGGCACGCAACTTCGAGATATTCCAGGACCTGCTGCGCGACAACGGCATGGCTGAGCAGGCAGAGCGCTTCCTCATGGCCAGCGGACGCCTGCAGGTGCTGTGCTACAAGTACGACATAGAACGCAACCTGCGCACCAAGGACTACAGCGGCTTCCAGCTGCTCGGACTGAACGACTACAGCGGACAGGGTACGGCGCTCGTGGGGCCGCTGAACGTGCATTGGCGCGAGAAGGGCTACTGCACCAAGGAGGACTGGACGGAGTTCTGCTCGCCCATCGTCCCTCTAGCTAAGTTTCCTCGCTTCGTCTTTACCAACGATGAGACGCTGCGCGTTCCCATCGAGGTCTATAATGCCTCGGAGAGAGCAATCGCAGATGCCAAGGCCGTCTGGCACATCGCTGAGGCCTCCGGCTCGCTGCCCGCTGCGACCATCCCCGTCGGCAAGAATACCGAGCTGGGCACCGTGGAGTTCCCTTTGACGCAATACACAAAGCCTACCAAACTGACGCTGACCGTAAGCCTGTCCGACAATATCAAGAACCATTGGGACTTTTGGGTATATCCTCATGACCTGCCCGAGCTCTCTGCCCTCAGCGCTCAGACGTCTTTCTACGAGACAGACACGCTGGACGCCAAGGCACTGAAAGTCTTGGAGCAGGGCGGGGACGTGCTGCTGACGGCGGCCGGAAAGATCCGCTACGGCAACGACGTCGTCCACAGTTTCCTGCCAGTCTTTTGGAACACGTCGTGGTTCAAGATGCGTCCGCCGCACACCACCGGGGCCTACATACAGAGCAAGCACCCCGTGTTCGGCGAGTTCCCCACCGACGACTGGCAGGACCTGAACTGGTGGGAGCTGGTCAACCGGACGCAGGCCATCAACCTGAAGGAGTTCCCCGCAGAGTTCCAGCCCATTGTGCAGCCTATCGACACCTGGCATGTGTCGCGCAAGCTGGGAATGCTGCTTGAGGTGAAGGTGCTGAAGGGGCGCCTGCTGCTGACCACGATGGACATCTCCAGTCGTCTCGACAGCCGTCCCGTCGCCCGCCAGCTGCGCTACTCCATTCTGAAGTACATGCAGGGCAAGGACTTCAAGCCCGCCACGAAGGTTGAGCCGGACGTCATCCGCCACCTCTTCGAGCGCGAGGCACCGCCCGTGAACATGTTCACAAAAGATGCGCCCGACGAGCTCAAGTTCAAGACGAAAAAGCAGGTAATTTGAAAAGCGGCAAAAAAAACGCCGCAGGCGGCGATTTAATTTCCGCGTGCGGCGTTGGCCATTTCCGCGTGCGGCGATTGCAATCCCCGCACGCGGCGTTTTTTTTGTCACTTATTGAGTGTCCACGAGAAGCCGTCCTTGGTGTCTTTCACTTCGAAGCCAAGAGCAGCCAAGTCATCGCGAATCTTGTCGCTCAGCGCCCAGTTCTTTTCAGCCTTGGCAGTCTGACGTTGTTCGAGGAGCATATTGACGACGGCTCCGAAGGCTTCTTCGCGAGCCTTGTTGCTCACGCCTGTGTCTTGCCGGAGGCCGAGAATCTCGGTCGTGAAGGTCTCCATGAGTCGGAGCAAAGCCTGAGCCACTTCGGCTGTGATGCTCGCCTTTTTGTCAATGAGGGTGTTGATGACGCGGCAGGCGTCGAACAGGTGGCTGATGACGATGGGCGAGTTCAAGTCGTCGTTCATTGCATCGTAGAGCTTCGTGCGCAGCTCGTCGACGTACTTCATCTCGACTTGTGGTTGTCCCTTGACTTTCTGTCCTTCTTGCAGTCGGCGCAGGTTCTTCAGTCCGTCCATCAGTCGCGCCAGTCCCTTTTCTGCTGCCTGCAGGGCTTCGTTGCCGAAGTCGACCGTTGAGCGGTAGTGTGCCTGCAGGATGAAGAAGCGGATGGTCATGGGCGTGTAGGCCTGCGAGAGCAGCGGATGGTCTCCGCTGAAGAACTGCGGCAGGGTGATGAAGTTGTTGTAGGACTTGCCCATCTTCTTGCCGTCGATGGTGATCATGTTGTTGTGCATCCAGTAGTGCACCATTTGTGTGCCCTGACTTGCGACAGCCTGCGCTATCTCGCACTCGTGGTGCGGGAAGATGAGGTCCATGCCGCCTCCGTGGATGTCGAAGTGGTCGCCCAGATACTTGCGTCCCATAGCTGTGCATTCGCAGTGCCATCCAGGGAAGCCGTCGCTCCAAGGACTGGGCCATCGCATGATGTGTTCGGGCTGTGCGGCTTTCCAGAGGGCAAAGTCCGCCTGGTTCTTCTTCTCGCCCACGCCGGCCAGATCGCGACTTGCGTCCTTGATGTTCTCGAGGTCTCTGCCCGAGAGGATGCCCCAGCGGTGGTCCTTGTTGTACTTCTCGATGTCAAAATAGATGCTGCCGTTGCTCTCGTAGGCATAGCCGTTGTCGAGGATTTGCTGTACCAGAGCCTGCTGTTCGATGATGTGGCCAGTGGCATGTGGCTCGATGCTTGGCGGCAAGCAGCCCAGCGCGTCCATAGCCTCGTGGAAGCGGTTGGTGTAGTACTGCGCCACCTCCATCGGCTCGAGCTGCTCGAGTCGTGCCTTCTTGGCAATCTTGTCCTCGCCCTCGTCGGCATCGTGCTCGAGGTGGCCTACGTCCGTGATGTTCCGCACGTAACGCACCTTGTAGCCGATGTGTTGCAGATAGCGAAACAGGAGGTCGAAGGTAATGGCAGGACGTGCGTGCCCGAGGTGAGCGTCGCCATAGACAGTTGGGCCGCAGACATACATGCCAACGCGACCGGGATTGAGCGGCTTGAAGAGCTCCTTCTGCCGACTCAGGGTATTATAAATCAGGAGTGGTTGTTCCATATAAAAAGGTGAATAAGTTAAAAGGTGAAAAAGTCAAAAGGTGAAAGGCGAGAGAGTGCCTTTTTACTTTTTCACCTATTCAAACTGTTAATTTTTAATTTTGCTCTCCGTATTCCAGTTCGCCGTCCACAACCCAACGGAGGTCTTCGGGGTCGAAGTCGCCCATCTTGTCCTTCTTGGCTTGCTTGGCAACGAACTTTGCCACGTCCTCTACGTCGATATCAATGTCTTCGTCGCCCGAGTGCTTGTCGAGCAAATCGACATAATATTCGCCGATGACATCGATGAAATAGTAGAGCTCGTCCTCCGTGAACCTGTCCTTGAGGTCCTGTGGCAAGTAGTTCTTGATGTATTCGACCGTCTGGCGATCATCCTCAGCATCGAGGAGAAGGTCTTCTTCAAAAGTTCCCATAGTTTATAACAGTGCTTTGATTTTCTCTTCAAGTACAGGGCGTGGTACAAGACCGACGCAGCAATCCACCTCTTTGCCGTCTTTCAGAAAGACTACAGTAGGGATGTTTCGGACGCCAAAGCGCATAGCAAGGTCTTCGTCCTCTTCCACGTCGCACTTGCCCACGATAGCTATGCCGTCGTAGTCCTTTGCCAATTCCTCGATGACTGGAGCGAGACGTTTGCAGGGACCGCACCACGTTGCCCAGAAGTCCAATACGAGAGGCTTGCCGGTTGCTACCAGAGCCTCGAAGTTTCCTGTGTTGATTGCTTGTGCCATAGTTTTTGTTTGTTTATTGGTTGATGCTGTATGAAAGTGCTTCGCTTGCTTCTATGTCGTTCAGGAACTGTCGCGTCACCTTGATGCGATGCTTGCGGGAAACCATGCGGAGCTGGTTGTGAGGATTGGTCGCGTCGATGAAGACAAGGCGCAAAGCCGTGTTGCCCTTGTTCTCCTCGACGTATGAGGTCAGCATTTCCACGTCGTCCTTGCTCAAGGTGGCCGTGTTCACATTTACCGTGATGTGCTCTATCACCTTGTCGCTCACGTCGGCAAGCCAGTCGATGTGGCCTATGCGAAGCTCAAACTCGCCCTCCTTGAAACGATGCTTCTCAATAGTACCTTTGATAAGCACAGAGCGGTCGATGCATAGGTAGCCGCCCCACTTCACCCAGTTGTCGCCAAAGAGCGCTATTTCGCCAGTGCCGCTGAAGTCCTCGATGGTGGCGACGCCCCAAGGCTTTCCGTTCTTTGAAGTGCCCGAACGAACTTCGGTGACAATGCCGCCAAGTTGAACACTCTGCCCGGCAAAGGCTGTGAGGTACTCCATTTCTGCCATCTTCAGGTTGCAGACGTGCTGAAGAATCACGTAGTACTCGTCGAGCGGATGCGCCGAGAGATAGATGCCGACCAGCGAGCGCTCCTTGTTGAGTCGCTCAAGAGCAGTCCATTCTTCTGCCTCTGGCACTGCAGGTTTGTTGAGTTCGATGGCATCCATGCCAAAGAGCGAGAACTGCGCTTCCATTTGCGTCTGCTGGAATTGCTGTCCGTAGCGAACAAGCAAGTCGAGGAAGATGTCGCCCTTCTGGTTCTCGGCAACGAATTGTTCGCGGCGGATGTTGCCCGCAATGGTATCGAAGGCACCGCTCAGGGCAAGGCATTCCATTCCATTGCGCTTGATGGCTGACATGTTGACGCGTTCGGCAAAGTCGAAGATGTCCTTGAACGGGCCGTTCTTCTCCCTTTCGTCCACGATGGCTTGCACAGCTGCTTCACCAAGTCCCTTGATGGCCATCAGGCCGTAGCGTATCTGTTGTAGCTTGTTGACGCCAAAGTCACGATGTGATTCGTTGACATCTGGACCAAGTACCTCAATCTTCATGGCGTGGCACTCTTCGAGGAGCTTCGTCACTTCCTTCACGTCGTCCTTGCCTCGCGTCAGCAAAGCAGCCATGAACTCGGCAGGATAGTGTGCCTTCATGTAGGCCGTCTGATACGAGACCCAAGAGTAGCAAGCCGCATGGGACTTGTTGAAGGCGTAGGAGGCGAACTTCTCCCAATCTGCCCAAATTTTCTCGAGAATCTTCGGGTCGTGGCCGTTCTTTATTCCGCCCTGGATGAACTTGGGTTTCATCTGGTCCACAATGTCCTTCTTCTTCTTGCCCATTGCCTTTCGAAGTCCGTCGCTTTCGCCTCTGGTGAAGCCTGCAAGCTTTCGTGCGAGCAGCATGACTTGCTCCTGATAAACAGTGATGCCGTATGTGTCGCGCAGATATTCCTCGCAAGCCGGCAGGTCGTAGGTGATGGGCTCCTGCCCGTTCTTGCGCCTGATGAACTGCGGAATGTAGTCCATGGGTCCGGGGCGATAAAGGGCGTTCATCGCTATGAGGTCCTCGAAGACTGTCGGATGCAGCTCCTTCAAGTACTTACGCATGCCTGCCGATTCGAACTGGAATGTTCCGACGGTCTTGCCCTCCTGATATAATTTGTAGGTAAGCGGGTCGTCGATGGGAATATTGTCGATATCGATGTCAATACCGTGAGCTTCCTTGACGATGCGGCATGCTTCCTTCAGCTGAGACAAGGTCTTCAAGCCAAGGAAGTCCATCTTGATGAGGCCGGTGCTCTCGATGACGTGGCCGTCGTATTGTGTTACGGCAGTCTTGCGGTCTGGGAAGTCCGGGTCGTCTGCAGTTGAGACAGGCACGTGGTCGCTTATTGGGTCGCGACAGATGATGAAGCCGCAAGCATGGATGCCTGTATTGCGCACTGTTCCCTCGAGTTTCAGGGCGTACTTGATGGTATCGGATTCCTTTAAGTCTCGCGAGTATTTCGCTTCTCTCAGCTCGGGTGTCGCCTCGATATAGTTCTCCAAGGTTGGCTTCTTGCCATCCGGCAGGCGGTCGGGCATTGCCTTGCACCAAGCATTAACGACGGAAAGGGGAACCTTCTCCACTCGCCCCACGTCCTTGATGCTGCTCTTGGCGGCCATTGCGCCATAAGTAATAATGTGGGCACAGTTCTCTGCGCCATATTTGTCCATTACCCATTGCAGGACTTTGCCTCTGCCGTCGTCGTCGAAATCGGTATCGATATCAGGCAGGGAGATGCGGTCTGGATTAAGGAAACGCTCGAACAGAAGGTCGTACTTGAGCGGGTCGAGACGTGTGATGCCAAGGCAATAAGCCACTACCGAACCTGCTGCCGAGCCTCGTCCTGGTCCTACCCAAACGCCTAGCTCGTGGCGAGCGCTGTTGATGAAGTCCTGCACAATAAGGAAATACCCCGGGAAGCCCATTGTCTTCATGATGTGCAGTTCGAAGCGGATGCGTTCATCCAGTTCCTTTGAAAGGGGCGAGCCATAGAGACGTTCGGCGCCTTCGTAGGCAAGCTTGGCGAGGTAGTCTGCCTCGAACTTTATGCGGTAGAGTTTGTCAACGCCGCCAAGTTTTTCAATTTTCTTTTCCGCTTCTTCCCGAGGCAAGGGGTTCTCGCCATTCTCGTCGGAGGTGAACTCCTTGAAGAGGTCCTCTTCGCTGTACTTCTGCCGCCATAGTTCTTCTGTGCCGAAGTCTTCGGGGATGGGGAAGAAGGGCATGATGGGGTTCGACTCGAGGTCGTACAGTTCGACTTTGTCCAGTATTTCGCAGGTATTGGCAAGTGCTTCGGGAATGTCGGCGAAGATGGCGTTCATCTCAGCCTTTGTCTTGAACCACTCCTGCTTGCTGTAGCGCATACGGTTGGGGTCGTCGAGGTCTCTGCCGGTCGAGAGGCAGAGCAATAGGTCGTGAGCCTCGGCATCATCTTCGTTGAGGAAGTGCGAGTCGTTTGAGCAGATGAGCTTTACGCCATGCTTTTTTGCCAGTTCGATAAGGACGGGATTGACACGCTTCTGCACCTCGAATGTCTCGCGATTGGCTTCCAGTGTCGGGTTCGTTACCTCGTGACGTTGCAGCTCGAGGTAGTAGTCGTCGCCCCAGATGTCGTGGAACCATTTGACGGTCTGCTCTGCTCCTGCTATGTCGCCGTTCTGTATCTTCCTTGGCACTTCGCCACCGATGCAGGCGGAGCAGATGATAAGGCCTTCGTGGAACAGCTCAAGGTCTTTATGGTCGGTGCGGGGTCGCATGTAGAAGCCGTCGACCCAGGAGCGCGAGACGAGCTTGATGAGATTGTGATAGCCTTTCAGGTTCTTGGCCAGCACGATAAGGTGCCAGCCCGACTGGAACTCTTTGCCGCCCTCGCGCACGTTCTTGTCGCCGTTTCGTGCTACGTACATCTCGCAGCCGAAGATAGGCTTGAACGGCTCCAGCCCTTCCTTCTTCCTTGCCTTGTTGACATCCTTGCAATAATCGTACAACTCCTTGACGCCAAACATGTTGCCGTGGTCCGTGAGAGCCAGGCCGCGCATTCCGTCCTTGATGGCTTTGTCCACCATGCCCTTGATGCTCGACTGTCCGTCGAGGAGAGAGTATTGGGAGTGGACATGAAGGTGTACGAAGTCCTGCATAGTATATGGGAAATTGAAAGTTGATAATTGAAATTGAGAGAGCAAAGATACAAAAAAGGTTGGAGAAAAGAGACATTTTTTGAGTTTCATTTTCCCAATTTCTCTTTTTTTCAACTTTTCCTTTGCAAGTTCAAAAAATAGTGTTAACTTTGAGGCGCACTATATCAAAAAAGCATGGGCAAACGACTAAGAAAACTGAAAAAGATACGCCTTCATCACGAGGGAAAAACCACGCTTCTCTGGAGCGCCATCGTGCTTGGGGTGCTCAACTTTACCATACTCCACGTCTTCGATTCCCGACTTCCGTTCGACATCTGCATAGCGGTAAGCGCTGTTCTGTATGCCGTCCTGTTGAACTTCTTCCAATGTCCCATCCGCACTTTCGAGGGCGAGACGGAAGGACTCGTACTGGCGCCTGCCGACGGCAAGGTCGTCGTGGTGGAAGAGACGGAAGAGACAGAATATTTCCACGACCGCCGCATCATGGTGAGCATCTTCATGAGTCTCTTCAACGTCCACGCCAACTGGATTCCCGTCGACGGCACCGTCAAGCATGTCTGCCATTACGACGGCAATTTCCACAAAGCTTGGCTGCCCAAGGCGAGCGAAGAGAACGAGCGATGCACAGTCGTCATCGAGACACCCGACGGTACGGAGATACTGGCGCGGCAAGTGGCTGGCGCAATGGCTCGACGCATCGTCACCTATCCCAGTGTCGGCGAAGACTGCTATGTCGACGAGCACCTGGGCTTCATCAAGTTCGGCTCGCGCGTTGACCTCTACTTGCCGCTCGGCACAGAAGTGCTCGTTGAGCTTCATCAGAAGACCGTAGGCAACGAGACCGTCATAGCAAAACTAAAGAACCTCATGCCAGATGATTAAGCGACACATTCCCAACTCCCTTACTTGCTGCAACCTCATCTGCGGCTGCTTTGCCATTGGCTGTGCTTTCTACGGACAGTACCACTATGCAGTGCTGATGATAATTGTCGGTGCCGTGTTCGACTTCTTCGACGGCATGGTGGCCCGAGCCCTCGGTGTCTCTTCGCCGATAGGCAAGGAGCTTGATTCGCTGGCCGATGTTGTTACCTTCGGTGTTGCACCCAGCGCTATCGTTTTTTACCTCTTCCATGAGGTGCATGTGCCTGAAGTGTTGTTGCCAATAAAGAGTTTCCTTCCATATACGGCTTTCCTGATGGCTGCGTTCTCGGCTCTGAGGCTCGCCAAGTTCAATATCGACGAGCGTCAGCACCAGCAGTTCATCGGCTTGCCGACGCCTGCGAATGCCCTCTTTTGGGGAAGCCTCGTGCTGGGCGAACACGCCTTTCTTGTTTCGCTCAAGTTCAACGCAGTCTTCCTTTTCCTCTTCATGCTGCTCTTCTGTATGTTGCTGGTTTGCGAAGTTCCGATGCTGGCGTTGAAGTTCAAGAACCTCAGTTGGGCAGACAACAAGCAGCGCTACATCTTCCTCGTCGGCTGTCTGCCGCTCTTGCTGCTCGGCTACTCCGCCCTCGCCGCTATCATCGTTTGGTACGTGGCAATTTCGATAGCTTTTCCGAGGATTTCAAAAGGCTGAAAAAAAATCCCCGCAGGCGGCGTTTTAATTTCCGCGTGCGGCGATGGCAATTTCCGCGTGCGGCGATGGCAATCCCCGCAGGCGGCGTTTTTTGACCCCTACTTTTTGGTGTTTTCTTTTATGATGCCGTGACGGTATGCGTAGAGCAGGCTGCGGAGCTCTTTTATCTGCTCTTGAAGCTGACGTCCCTTGTCGGTGTCGCGAACGCGGATGCGGCGGCCCATCATCTCGACGATTTGCGTGCTGCTCTTGATGTCGGTGCCATTGGCAACGGCCTCGGCGGTACTGGTGAACGGCTCGTGCTGAATGAGTTGGAAGCCGCGGCTATGATAGACGAGCGTATAGCCTGCGATGCCCGTCGTGTGGTGGTAGGCTTTGGCGAAGCCGCCGTCGATGACCATGAGCATGCCGTCGGCCTTGATGGGGTTCTCGCCCTGACTGGCATGGACAGGCACATGGCCGTTGATGATGTGGCGTGTCTCGCCCTCCACTCCGAAGTGGTCCAGGATGCGCGCACAAACGGCAGGGTCTTCCCTCAACTGATAGTAGGCACCCTTCTCTTCGTGATGTGTGGCCGGGTCGGCAAGGAAGTATCGCTCGAAGGTCGCCATGCGGTCTTTGTCGAAGAGCGGGCTGTCGGGTCCGCACCAGAGGTACCAGAAGAAGTCGCGCGCCAGGAGTCGCTGTTCGCGGGGTGTATCGTGCTGGAAAGCGGTACGCATCTTGAGCTCGATTTGCTGCATGAGTTGGCGTCCCTCGTACAGCTTGCCGTCTATCTCTACTTGCCGCAGGCTGCCGTCGGCATTGAGGGGTACGGAGGCGTGGTAGAGGAGGTTGCTGTTGCAGACGGTGTACATCGAGCCATGGCTGAAGAGGCATCGGATGTGCTTCTGCAGCTTCTCGGAGATGCGGAAGGAGTGGTGGAGGCGCTTCATGAGCTCTTCCTCTTCGGCAGTCAGTCGGTAGGGGTCGTCGGGAAGGACGGTAGGGAAGCTGGTGTCGAGCAGGGAGTAGTCCTTTCCGCAGAAGCGATAGGTGCCTCGGGCGAGGTCGATGTTCTCCAGCGTGCCCCGGCGGTCAATGTTCCATTCTGGGTGTTGCCGGACGAGCTGCCCTTCGAGCTTGAACTGGATGACGGAAATGGCTTTATGCATCTGCGCAATGAGCCGGAGCCGCTTCTCGTCGCCCTTGACTTCGGCAGGCGTCCCGATGGGCTGGAACTGCAGGCACGGGTCGTCGCGATAGGTTTCCATTGCGAATGTGGCGAGAGGCAGGAGGTTTATGCCGTAGCCTTCTTCCAGAGTTGCCATGTTGGCAAAGCGAAGCGACAGGCGAAGGACGATGGCGATGCAGGCGTCCTGACCGGCTGCGGCTCCCATCCAGAGGGCATCGTGGTTGCCCCATTGCAAGTCGAAGTTGTCGCGAGTCAGGAGATAGTCCATGATGATGTGTGCGCCCGGACCGCGATCGAAGATGTCGCCAAGGATGTGTAGCTGGTCGATGCTTAGGCGGTGGATGACGTTGCAGATGGCGACGATGAAGTTCCTTGCCTGCCCAGTCTGTACGATAGTCTCGACGATACGGTTCACGTAGGCATCTTTATCCTCGTCGTTCGGGTTTTCGTGAAGGAGCTCTTCGATGATGTATGCGAACTGCTGGGGCAGGGCTTTGCGGACCTTGCTTCGCGTGTACTTGCTGCTGACGGATTGGCAGACCAGAATGAGGCGCAAGAGTGTATTCGCATAGAAGTCCGAGAGGTCGTCGTCAGTGCCCTCTTCTATCATCTCGAGCCGTTTCTCAGGATAGTAAATGAGGGTACAGAGGTCGCGCATCACGTCCTTTGGAAGCGAGCCTTCGAAGAGGTCATAGACCTTTCGCTTGATGTTGCCGCTGGCATTGCGAAGGATGTGGAGGAACGCTTCGTGTTCGCCATGGATGTCGGCCACGAAATGCTCTGTGCCTTTCGGAAGACTGAGTATCGCCTCGAGGTTTATGATTTCCGTGCTTGCGCTCTCGCTGTTCGGGAACGTCTGGGCAAGCAGTTGCAGCAGCCGCATGTCGGTGTTATTCATTGAAGATTCTTCTTTCACCTTTTCACCCTTTCACTTTTTCACCTTTTATTTCTTCAGCCCCGCGCTCTCGATGACATTGATTACAAAGTCGCCCAGCTTCTCGCATTCAGAGATGATGTCCATGTAGAACACGCCCATCTGATAGTCGTAGAGCTTGTTGTTCACATCGAGAATGTTCTGATTCTTGAGCTGGTCACGGTAGTTGTTTATTTCGTGCTCGGTATTGTAGTTTTTGTTGAGGTCGATGTGGCGATGCTCGCCTTGGCTGATTGCAACCTGCATTTGCGAAAGCGCTTCGCCTACGAGCCCCATCATGCTATGTATATGCTGGTACTGATTATCGGTGAAGTCCTCGCTTCCATACATTCGCTTGTGCTTTATGGTTCGTGCCATGTTGAAGCACGAATCGCCGATGCTTTCGAGTTCCGAGCAGACACGCATCATCCGCTGTATCTCTAATTTCGAATCCACGCTGAGGCGTCCTTCGCTGACTTGCGTCAAGTAGTCGGCAATCTCTATCTCCATGCGGTCCGTAATGCCCTCGTATTTCTCGATGCGCGAATAGACTTGGTTGAATTCTTCGTCCTTTGTGGTGTGCAGCAAGTCCTGCACCATGCCGTACATTCTCAGCAAGCGAACAATAAAGACATCGACTTCCTTCTTTGCTTCCAGGATTGACAATTCTGCCGTCGATAGCAAGCCGCCGCCGATGTACTTGAGCTTCATGTCGTCGTCCTCGTGTTCGCCCTCACGATGTGGCACAAGCAGGCACACAATCTTCTCCAAGGGCTTAATGAACCAGATAAGGATGAGAACGTTGCAGACGTTGAAGGCGGTGTGGAAGGCAGCAAGCGCGGCGTTGAGCGTCACCATGTCCTGCTGCTTTGCTGTCGGGTCGCAACCAACGAGACTGCACACGAAATAGACAAAGTACTTGTAGATGCAAAGCACCCACACCACGCCGAAAAGGTTGAAGATAAGGTGGGCACGAGCCGCTCTCTGTGCTTGGACGCTGGCGCTCATGGCGACGACGTTCGACGTGATGGTCGTGCCGATGTTTTCTCCCATTACTAAAGCGATGCCCATGTCTATGGGAAGAGCACCCGTGGAGCACAGCGTCATTGTTATCGCCATGATGGCTGCCGAGCTCTGAACGGCGCATGTCAGTACTCCGCCAATGAGAAGGAAAAGGAAGTAGCTGCCGTAACCCCATCCCGAGAGACCTGTCAGGAAGTTCAGCAAAGCCTGATTCTCACCGAGGTTCATTTCGATGGCGTTCGTCTTCAACGTGGAGAGACCGAGCAGCATGAGCGAGAGACCCATGAGGAATTCGCCGAGGTTAATGTTCCTCTTCGTATAGATAAGGGCTATCGCTATGATGATGGCGCTATAGACAACGAGCCTCATGTCGAAGGAGCCCAGCACCATGATCCATGCCGTTGCCGTCGTACCGATATTGGCGCCCATAATGACGCTGATGGCTTGCGAAAGTGTCAACAATCCTGCGCTCACGAAACTGACTGTCATCACTGTGGTAGCCGTCGAGGACTGGATGGATGTTGTGATGAAAGTGCCGGTCAGGAGGCCTGTGAAGCGGTTCGTGGTCATAGTGCCGAGGATGTTGGAGAGCTTGCTGCCCGCCATCTTCTGCAGTCCTTCGCTCATCACCTTCATGCCGTACATCAGGAGGGCGACGCTGCCTATCAGTATCAGAAATCCCAAAACTTGTTGCATAGTGTTTTTGTTAAGTGGATGCTTATTTCTTCAATTCGTGTTCAAGTCGCAGGGTAAGGTCGATAAAGTTTTGCACCGAGAGTTGTTCCGGTCGCTGCGTCATGATTGGGTCGGCCAGCAGTTCCGTGAAGTCCGGTTTCGCCACGCTTTCTGTTTCGAGTTGCGACAGGAGTGGCTTGATGTTGTTGCGGAGAGTCTTGCGCCTCTGGTTGAACGTTGTTTTGACAAGCCTTTTGAAGAGCTTCTCGTCGCAACCGAGCTTGGTTGTCTCGTTTCTCGTAAGGCGTATGACTGCGCTTCGAACTTTTGGAGGCGGGTTGAAGACGCCGGGTTCTACCGTGAACAGGTATTCCACATCATACCAAGCCTGTATGAGCACAGAAAGTATGCCGTAGGTTTTGCTGCCGGGCTTTGCTGCTATTCGCTCCGCTACTTCTTTCTGAATCATGCCTGTGCAACAAGGAATCAGCGCCTTGTAGTCGAGCATTTTGAAAAAGATTTGTGAGGAGATGTTATAGGGATAGTTGCCGGTCAGGACGAAGGGCGAGCCCTCGAACGTCCTTTCGAGATGCATCTTCAGGAAGTCGTCTTCGATGATGCTGTCCTCCAGTTCCGGATATGTTCGTCGCAGGTATTCCACACTTTCGTAGTCGATTTCGACCACTTTCACTTGCCGCGATTTCTGAACAAGGAATTGCGTCATCACGCCCATGCCTGGCCCGACCTCCAATATTGGCAGCTCAGGACAGGCATCCACCGTGTCGGCAATACGCGAAGCAATGCTCAAATCGGTCAAAAAGTGTTGTCCGAGGAACTTTTTCGGCCTAACAGCTCTCATTTTCCCTTTTCAGCTTTACAAGTTTTCAAGTTTTTTTGTACTTTTGCACTGCAAAGATAATAAAAAGATTAGAGAATAGGGATTAGAGATTAGGTTTTTTGTGCAAAGGTTGAAGAAAACGATAAAGATAGTTGTGCCTTTGGCTTTGGCAGCAGGCATACTGTGGTGGATGTATCGTGGCATCAAGTGGGAAGAGCTGACGGACGCTCTGTCGCACAAGATGTCGTGGACGTGGATGCTGCTGAGCATGCCGTTCGGCATCTTGGCGCAGGTCCTGCGAGCTGTCCGCTGGCGTCAGGTGCTGGCTCCTGCCGGCGAGAGGCCGCGCCTTTCCACTTGCACACATGCCGTCTTCCTCAGCTACGCCAGCAGTCTTGTTGTGCCACGGGTGGGCGAGGTGCTGCGATGCAGTGTCCTGAAGCGCTACGAAGGCACCAACTTCAGTTGCTCTGTCGGTACGGTGGTCACAGAGAGGATTATCGACACCATGCTCATCCTCGTGCTTTCCCTGCTGACGTTCCTGACACAAATCCCTGTCTTCCTGACGTTTTTCCAGCACACAGGCGTATCGCTCGGCAGCGTGTTCTGCCAATTTTCCCTGACGGGTTGGCTTGTGACGGTAGCTTGCGCCATGCTTGCCATCGTCTGCATCGTGCTCGTGTCGCGTCGGTTCCGGCTTTTCTCAAAGACCCATTCCGTACTTTCCGACCTGAAGAGCGGACTGCTTTCCGTCCGTAACGTGGAGAGCCCGTTGCTCTTTATCCTCTATTCCGTAGGCATCTGGGTGAGCTACTACCTGCACTTCTACCTCACCTTCTTCTGTTTCGACTTCACGGCAGGTCTCGGCCCTCTGGCAGCCCTCGTTGCGTTCGTGGTCGGAACGTTCGCCGTGCTTGTTCCGACGCCCAACGGCACAGGCTCCTGGCACTTCGCCGTGAAGACCGTTCTCGTGCTCTATGGCGTTGGGCAGACCGACGCAGCCCTTTTCGTGCTCATCGTGCATACCCTGCAGACTCTTCTGGTAGCGCTTTTGGGCGTATGGTCTTCGGTCGTTTTGGCACTGAAGAAAAAAAACGCCGCCTGCGGGGATTAAAACGCCGCACGCGGAAATTGCCAACGCCGCACGCGGGGATTGCCAACGCCGCACGCGGCGTTTTATTTTCCCCTTAGCGGCATTTTTTATACCCCGAGTTGCGTTAGTCCTCATCGAAGACAGAAAAACTCGGGCAAATGTTTGGCGTTTCGCTCGGAAAAGCGTAACTTTGTCGCTCCAACTATATATAATAAGGAATATACTAACCAATAATATTGTATTTTTATGAAAGAGTTTTTCAAGTACGTGCTGGCGACAATCGTAGGTATCATCCTGACCAGCATCATTTTCATGGTGATTAGCATTGTTTCCGTTGCAGGCATGGTGGCAAGCGAAGGAGCAACAAGTTCGGTTCCCAAGAACAGCGTCCTCCGCATCAAACTCGAAGGCGAGATTGTGGACAGAGCAGGAGAAGGCTCTCCGATGGACTTCCTCAGCCAGGGCGAACAGATGAGCATCGGTCTCGACCAAGCGCTCGATGCCCTCAAGAAGGCTGCGAAGAACGATAAAGTGAAGGGCATCTATCTCGAGGCAGGCTCGCTGGCTGCTTATCCAGCCGACCTGCAGGAACTGCGCCGTGCTCTGGTAGAGTTCAAGGAAAGCGGCAAATGGGTGGTTGCCTATGGCGACCAGTACTCTCGCGGAGCCTACTATCTCTGTTCCGTTGCCGACGAGCTCTTCCTCAACCCAATCGGCATGATCGACTGGAGCGGTATGTCCAGCCAGCCCATGTTCTACACAGGACTGATGAAAAAGGTGGGCGTCAAGATGCAGGTCTTCAAGGTAGGCACCTACAAGAGCGCCGTAGAACCCTTCATCAATACAGAGATGAGCGAGGCGAACCGCGAACAGGTGATGAGCTACTTGAGCAGCATCTGGAACGGCATGCTGAAGGACGTGGCCGCAAGCCGCAAACTTTCTGTCGAAACGCTCAACAGCCTTGCTGACACAACGACAGTCCTTTGCGAAGCGAACGTGCTGATTGAGAACAAGCTTGCCGACAAACTCGCTTACCTCAGCGACGTGAAGGAAGCCCTGCGTCAGCGCCTTGAACTTGACGAAGACGACGACCTGAAGTTCACAACGCTGGCCGACGTGGCAGCTGCAGACGACCTCAGCAAGAAGGTGGACGACGAGGTGGCGGTCTATTATGCGTATGGCGAAATCAACGACAGCCCGGGCATGGGCTTCAGTCAGGAGCATACCATCACGACAAAGGCGACAATTACCGACCTGCAGAAGCTCCGCAAGGATAAAGACGTGAAAGCAGTCGTTATCCGCGTGAACAGCCCTGGCGGCTCGGCCTTCGCAAGCGAACAGATCTGGCACGAAGTGCAGCTGCTCCGTGCTGAGAAGCCCGTTGTGGTCAGCATGGGCGGCGTCGCTGCAAGTGGCGGCTACTACATCAGCTGCGGCGCAAACGAGATTTTCGCTGAGCCAATGACCCTCACGGGCAGCATCGGCATATTCGGCATGATACCAGATCCAAGCGAACTGCTGACGCAAAAGCTCGGCCTCTCCTTCGACGTAGTGAAAACCAACGCGATGAGCGACTTCGGCGCCATGGGCCGTCCCTTCAATGCCGCTGAGTCCGCAAAGATGCAGAACTACATCAACCACGGTTACGACCTGTTCACCGGACGCGTTGCCGGTGGCAGAGGTATGGCTCAAGACAGCGTGAAAGTCATTGCCGAAGGTCGTGTATGGACTGGCGAGCAAGCGCAGAAGATCGGTCTCGTTGACAAGCTCGGCAACCTCGAAGACGCCATCGCATCTGCTGCAAAGCTGGCAGAGGTTGAAGACTACACGGTAGGACGCTATCCCGCTGCAGAACCTTGGTACATCGGCCTGTTCAACAAGAGCACCAACGACTACATGGAAGGCAAGATGCGTGCCGCTCTTGGCGAGTACTACCCGGCATTCGCACTCGTTCGCCGCATCGGAAAGATGGATCCCGTTCAGGCAAGAATGCTTTTCGACCCGAACATCAAGTAACGCCGAATGGAGAGTGACCTGACACAGATACACCGATGGCTGCTGCCGCTTAGCTGGTTCTATGGAGCCGGAGTGGACATCCGCAATGCCCTGTTCGACATGGGCACACTGCGTTCTGTGTCATACGACATTCCCATCATCAACGTCGGCAACATCACGGTCGGCGGCACTGGTAAGACGCCTCACGTCGAGTACCTCATCAGGCTCCTGTCGGGACGTTACCACGTGGCGGTGCTCAGTCGCGGCTACAAAAGAAAGACAAAAGGCTATCTGCTCGCATCAACATCGACCACGATGGAAGAAATCGGCGACGAGCCGTGGCAAATCAAGCAGAAGTTCCCTGAGGTTTATGTCGCGGTAGATACCAACAGGCGGCACGGGATAGAGCGACTCATGAACGATGAGGCGACAAAGGACGTTGAGGTTATCCTGTTGGACGACGCTTATCAACACCGTTATGTCAAACCCGGATACAACATCCTGCTCGTCGACTACCATCGCCTCATCTCCGACGATCGCCTCCTTCCTGCAGGACGATTGCGCGAACGACCTTCCGCAAGCCGTCGCGCCACGACCGTCATCGTCACGAAATGCCCGCAGCACATCAATGCGATGGGCTTTCGGGTCATCATGTCGTCGTTGAATCTCAGGCCTTACCAACAGCTCTTCTTCAGTACGTTCAGCTACGGAACGATGCATCAGCTGTGGGGCGACGACACGCTCGACCCTGAAGCCTTGCGAAAAGACAACACGCATGTACTGCTCCTGACAGGCATCGCTGGCCCTCGACAAATGGAGCAAGACGTCCGTCGCTTTGTGCAACACATTTCGCCGCTCACGTTTCCCGACCATCACTACTACACGAAACGCGATGCCGAAGCCATCAACCAGGCTTTCCACGAGTTGCCAAAGCCGCACATCATCGTCACGACGGAGAAGGACGCAGCCCGGCTCAAGCATTTGCAAGGCCTTAGCGATGAGGTTCGAGAGAGCACTTATGTGCTTCCCATCGAGATAAGCATCATGCGAAATGAGAAAGACAAATTCGACAAAATGATAAACGACTATGTACGAGAAAATAAAAGAAACAGCAGCGTGGCTCCGTGAACGGATGCCCAACGCGCCGACGACAGCCATCGTGCTCGGCTCTGGCTTAGGTGAACTGGCAAAACGCATCGAGAGGCTGAAGACGTTTCCCTACAGCGAAATCCCAAACTTCCCGGTCTCCACGGTGGAAGGTCATGCAGGCGAGCTCATCTTCGGCAAGCTCGCAGGCAGGGATGTGATGGCGATGGAGGGACGTTTCCATTATTACGAAGGGTGGACGATGCAGCAGGTAACGTTTCCTGTCCGCGTCATGTACGAACTTGGCATTAAGACACTCTTCGTCAGCAATGCGGCAGGCGGCACCAATCCGAACTTCTCGATAGGTGATCTTATGTTCATCACGGACCACATCAATTTCATGCCCGAGAACCCGCTGCATGGCCCGAATGTGCCGACTGGACCGCGCTTCCCGGATATGGGCGAGGCGTACAGCAAGGAGCTTCTCGCCAAGGCCGACAAGATTGCCAAGAAGCATGGCATCAAGGTGCAGCATGGCGTGTATCTCGCAACGCAGGGCCCGACATATGAGACGCCTGCCGAGTACCGCATGTTCGCTCGCTGGGGTGCCGACGCCGTTGGCATGAGCACCGTTCCCGAAGTCATCGTTGCCCATCATTGCGGCATCGAAGTCTTCGGCATGAGCATCATCACCGACCTCGGCGGCATGGAAAATCCGATGAAAATCACGCATGAAGAGGTCCTCAGGGCTGCCGAAGCCGCTCAGCCCCTGATGTCAACCATCATAGTGGAAATGGTGAAATCGGAGTAATCGGAATACTCTGAATACTCAGATTACTCAGAATACTTAGAACTTTCAGACGCCTATGGAGATATCAGAACTCGGCGAGTTCGGTCTTATTGACCGCCTTGCAAAAGACATAACCACACAGAATCCGACCACCATCAAGGGCATCGGCGACGACTGCGCAGTCCTGGCTCCGACGGAGGGCATGCGAACCGTCGTCACGACCGACCTCCTGGTGGAAGGCGTACACTTCGACCTCACTTACGTTCCCTTGCGACACCTCGGCTACAAGGCTGTCATGGTGAATCTCAGCGACGTCTTTGCCATGAATGCCCAGCCGCGACAAGTGACCGTGAGCCTCGCCATCAGCAGCAAGTTCCAGGTCGAGGATATCGAAGAGCTCTATGCAGGAATACGGCTGGCGTGCAAGAAGTGGGCTGTCGATATTGTCGGCGGCGACACGACTGCCAGCCTGACAGGCCTCTGCATCAGCATTACAGCCATAGGCGAGGCGCGCAGCGAGGACATAGTCCTCAGGAGTGGCGCGCAGCCGACCGACTTGATATGCGTCAGCGGAAACCTCGGCGCTGCCTATATGGGCTTGCAGCTCTTGGAAAGGGAAAAAGCTATCTACAACGAGCAGGTTGAGCAGGCTCGCAAGAGCGGCAGCAAGGAGCAGATGGAGCTGCTGCGCGACGCTCAGCCCGACTTCAGCGGCAGAGAGTACATCCTCGAGCGACAACTCAAACCGGAGGCAAGGGGAGACATCATCGCCGCACTCCGCGAGGCTGGTATTCATCCGACAAGCATGATGGACATCAGCGACGGACTCAGCAGCGAACTGCTCCACATCTGCAAGCAAAGCCAGACGGGTTGCCGCATCTACGAAGACAGGTTGCCGCTCGACTATCAGACCGCCGCAATGGCTGAAGAGCTGAACCTCAACGTCAGCACCTGCGCACTCAATGGCGGAGAAGATTACGAACTGCTTTTCACCGTACCCCTCTCGCTCAACGAGACCGTCTCGGCCCTCGAGGACGTCCGCGTCATCGGCTACATCACCGAGCAGGAGAAGGGCCAGGCCCTCATCACGAGGGACGGCGGAGAGCACCAGCTCAGGGCTCAAGGCTGGGAGGCTTTGAAGTCATAGCGAAGGGAAAATTCAAACGCCGCCTGCGGGGATTGAAAACGCCGCACGCGGAAATTGCCAACGCCGCACGCGGGGATTGCAATCGCCGCACGCGGCGTTTTATTTTTCCCTCAGGGGCGTTTTATAGTACCTATCTAAACGATAGTTACTATAGTTGACAGAAAAACTCAACCGATTATTTGGAAAATTGCCCCGAAAAGTGTAATTTTGTCGCTTGTAAGTGGAAAAAGGCTTCTGCGAGCCGCATTTGCACCCCAAACTATGCGAAGAAGGATAACGATACTGCATGTATGCTTGTTCGTGCTGGCAGCCCTGATGGCAATGCCCGCTGATGGCGCCATACGTAAACGTAAGGTGCGGGAGCGTCGTAACCCTGATTCGCTGATCCTCTCGATGCCCTCGCCCGAAATGCCCGTGTCGAGGAGGATGAACACCTCAGCGTTCCCTGTGCAGATAACCGTCACGGGACGAGTCGTCCAGATACAGAGCGATCGCAGCCAACTGTTGCCCATCTACAACCAGAACGGCGTGCTCTACCTGACGGCGCGCCTCAACAAGGGCAAGAATTGGCTCGGCGGACTGCCGCGCGGCAGGTACTTCATCAACAACAGGCCAATAACAATAAACTGAATGATAAAGGAAATTGACATAGACAGCATTGTCCGCGAACGTGCCGGCAAAAAGGCAAAGTTCATCCCAAAGTGGCTGACAGGTCTGCTGGCGCGCGTCATCCATCAGGACTTCATTAATACTTACCTGCGACAGGGCAGGGTAGGCGTTGACTTCTGTAAAGGCGTCGTCGATTACGTAGGCGTCGATGTCGATGTCGAGGGCAAAGAGAACCTGCCCGACGACGGACGCTCCTACACCTTCGTCTCGAACCATCCGCTCGGCGCCATCGACGGCGTCACACTCGGATGGGTCATCGGCGAACACTACAACGGCAAGATAAAATACCTCGTCAACGACCTCCTCATGAACCTCGAAGGGCTCGCTCCGCTCTGCGTGCCAGTCAACAAGATAGGCAAGATGGCACGCTCCTTCCCCGCCGTCGTGGAAAGTACCTTCGCGAGCGACTGCCACGTCATCATGTTCCCCGCCGGCCTCTGCAGCCGCAAACAAAACGATGGCAGCATTCGCGACATCCCCTGGAACAAAGCGTTCATCACAAAAAGCGTGCAGCACGAGCGCGACATCGTGCCGATACATTTCGAAGGCAGGAACAGCGAGCGCTTCTACAACGTTGCCCGCTGGTGCAAACGCCTGCACCTGCCCAACTTCGCCATGGCGCTTCTGCCAGACGAGATGTACCGCAGCAAAGGAAATCACTACACCGTCCGCATCGGACAGCCCATTCCGTGGCAGACTTTCGACAAGTCGAAGACGCCTGGCGAGTGGGGCAAGTGGGTGCAGGACAAAGTTTACGAAATATAATAAGGAATATGGAACAAATCGCTGACCCTATCCCCGTCGAGGTGCTCAAAGCAGAGCTAACGCCCGACAAGAAACTTCGGATGACAAACAAAAGCAACAACGAAGCGTATGTCGTCACGTGGCAAGACTCGCCCCATGTTGTCCGTGAGATAGGACGACTGCGCGAAATAGCCTTCCGCGCTGCCGGCGGCGGCACAGGCAAAAGCTTCGACCTCGACGAATTCGACACCTGCCAGAACTGTTACAAGCAGCTCATCGTCTGGGATCCCGAGACGGAAGAGATTGTTGGCGGGTACCGATACATTCTCGGCAAGGATTGGGAGATTGCGCCCGACGGGCAGCCCATTCTCGCCACGAGCCATATGTTCCGCTTCTCGGAGCGCTTCATGAAGGACTACGCGCCGTGGACCATCGAACTGGGCAGAAGCTTTGTCACCGTCGAGTACCAAAGCACATTACGCGGCAGAAAAGGCATCTTCGCCCTCGACAACCTGTGGGACGGACTCGGCGCCATCGTCGTCATAGAGCCAACAGTGCGCTACCTCTTCGGCAAGTTCACGATGTATCCCAGCTACGACCGCATGGCCCGAGACATGATACTGTACTTCTTGAACAAACACTTCCCGGATCCCGACAACCTCATCTATCCCATGAAGCCCCTCAAGCTCTGGCACGATCCCGAGCAGTTCAAAAAGCTCTTCACCGAAGACGACTTCAAGGCAGATTACAGGATACTCAACCACGAGGTGCGTGCCTTGGGCTATAACATTCCGCCCCTGGTCAACGCTTACATGGGGCTGAGTCCTACGATGAAGCTCTTTGGAACAGCCATCAACGACGGCTTCGGCGACGTCGAAGAGACCGGCATTCTGATTGCCGTTGACGAGATACTTCAGGAGAAGCGCATGCGTCATATCGATACGTTTGCGGCAGAACATCCCGAGCTGGTGAAGATAACAAGCGGCGCTAACCGCATCTTCTATAAACCAACGGAATAGAGACGATTTGCGATGGAAGAGATGATGAAGTGGGAGCGCCTGCTCTCGAGTAAACGCCTTGGGCAGGAAGACATGCAGCAGGGCAGCGACGACCGCACGGAGTTCCAGCGCGACTACGACCGCCTGATATTCTCCGCTCCCTTCCGTCGGCTGCAGAACAAGACGCAGGTCTTCCCTCTGCCCGGAAGCATCTTTGTGCACAATCGTCTCACACACAGTCTTGAGGTGAGCAGCGTGGGCCGCAGTCTCGGCAACGACATCAGCCGCCTTATCCTTAAGCAGCATCCGGAACTTTACAGCACGCACTTCACCGAGCTCGGCAGCATCGTCTCTGCCGCCTGCCTTGCTCACGACCTTGGCAACCCGCCGTTCGGACATAGCGGCGAGAACGCTATCGGCACTTACTTCAGCGAGGGTGACGGACTCTTCCTTCGGGATTACATCTGTCCAGAGACGGGCGACGGACTCTCGCCAGAGCAGTGGGAGGACATCACGCACTTCGAGGGCAATGCCAACGCCTTCCGTCTCCTCACCCACCACTTCAAAGGGCGTCGCAAAGGCGGCTTCGTCATGACTTACAGCACGCTGGCAAGCATCGTCAAGTACCCCTTCTCGTCCGACCTTGCCGGCGACAAACGCAAGTTCGGCTTTTTCCGCAGTGAGGTGGAGGACTACGAAAAAATTGCCCGCGAGCTGGGCATCCTGAAGCTTCCTGCTCCCGACGGCTCTATTCGCTACGCCCGCCATCCGCTCGTCTATCTCGTTGAGGCTGCCGACGACATTTGCTATGAGATAATGGACATTGAGGATGCGCACAAGTTGAAGCTCCTGACGACCGACGAGACGAAGCAGCTTTTCCTTGCCTACTTCCCGCTGGAGCAGCAGCGCCACATCAAAGAGCGCATGGCCCAGCTCGTGGACGACGTCAACGAACAGATTGTCTATCTCCGCTCCTGCGTCATCAACTGCCTTGAGCAGCAGTGCGTGCAGGTCTTCATCAGGAACGAGCAAGCCATCCTGAGCGGCACCTTCGAGGGCTCACTCATCGAGCACATCGACGACCTGCCCCGAAAGGCATACAAGCGTTGCGAAAGCATTGCCTACAAGAAGATATATCATTGCAAGGACGTCGTCGATATCGAAATTGCCGGTTACAAAGTCATCACGACGCTCACGGAGCTGATGGTGCAGGCTGCCACGCATTCCGACCGCGCCTTCTCCAAGTTGCTCATCAACCGCGTCAGCACGCAGTACGACATCCTGGCACCGACACTCTACGAGCGCATTCTTGCGGTGCTCGACTACATATCGGGCATGACCGACGTCTATGCGCTCGACCTCTATCGCAAGATAAACGGCATGAGCCTGCCCGATGTATAATAAAATAGAATGACATGAAAGTACAGATTATCAATCGCAGTCATCATCCGTTGCCACAGTATGCAACGCCACAGTCCGCAGGTGTTGACCTGCGCGCCAATATCGAGTCGCCTATCGAGCTGAGGCCGATGGAGCGCCGACTTGTCCCCACAGGTCTTTTCATGGCTTTGCCTCCAGGTTACGAGGCGCAGGTGCGTCCTCGCAGCGGACTGGCCATCAAGCACGGCATTACCGTCCTCAACACGCCCGGCACCATCGATGCCGACTATCGGGGCGAGGTTTGCGTCATCCTTGTCAATCTCTCCGACGAGCCCTTCCTGATTGCCGACGGCGAGCGCATCGCACAGATGGTTATCGCCCGTCACGAACAGGCGGATTGGGAAGAGGTTGAAGTTCTTTCGGAGACCGAACGCGGAGCCGGCGGTTTCGGGCATAGCGGAACGAAGTAGGAATGATTGTCTGGCAACACACCGTCAGCGCCCTTCCAGAGCAGCATACAGAAGGATGCAGCAAGCGAGGGTCAAAAACGCCGCGTGCGGCGTTGGCAATCCCCGCGTGCGGCGATGGCAATCCCCGCGTGCGGCGTTTGCAATCTCCGCGTGCGGCGTTTTGGCATACCCTTGCCTTCGTGCTCGTCTTCCTGCTTGGCGAGATGGACATAAAGGCACAGACAAACTTCGATTACTTTTACATTGAGGCAGAGAAGTGCCGCCTTGCTGATGATTACTCGTCGGCGATGGACCTCTACCGCCATTGCCTCGACATCAATCCCGAAGCGCCCGAGGCACTCTACAACATCGGGCTGCTGCATCTTTATCTGCGCTCCGACAGCCTCGGAACAGCTTACATAAAGAAAGCCAGCGAGCGCGATGCTGACAATCCCTACTATCTGGAGACGCTGGCCGCGCTTTATCTCAACAGGCGCGATGCCGAGGCAGCCATTCCCGTCCTGGAGAGGCTGTCATCGTTGAAGCGAAGCCGTAGCGACATCCTGTCGCAGCTGGCACAGCTCTACAGCACAGTCGGCGACGCAGACAAGGCCATCGGAGCGCTCAACCGCATCGAACTGCTCGAAGGTCCAAGCCCGCAACTCAGCGTCGAGAAGTTCAGACTCTACAAGGAGAAGGGCCAGCTCGACTCAGCCTTCGTGCAGCTGCAGGCACTTTGCGACAACGCGCCCCACGACATGAACCTGCGCGTCGTCGTAGGCAGTCAGTATCTGCAGGCAGGCGACACAGCTAAGGCTCTCAAGATCTATGACGAGGTGCGCCGACAGGAACCGACAAACGCGAACCTGCAGCTCGCCACGTTGGAATATCTGCACGGGAGTAATCAGCTCGCCAAGTACGACACGATGCGCGACTCGCTGCTGTTCCATTCCGAAACACCCTCGCAACTGCGCGTGCTCCTGCTCAGGTCGTATATAGCCGATGTGCAACGCGACTCGACCTATGCGCCCAAACTCGTTGCTGCCTTCGACACCCTTCTCGCCCGTCCGCAACAGGATGCCGAAGTGCTCATCATGAAAGCCGCCTATCAGGTCTATAGCAAGCAACCTCAGGAAGAGCTCTGCAAAACCATGCGGCAAGTGCTTAAGGTGGAGCCGGGCAACGAGACGGCCCTCCGGGAACTCTTGCAATACTATGCCGAACAGAATGATGACAAAGGCGTGGAGGACATCAGCCGTCGCGGCCTTAACTACCATCCAGAGGAGCTTGCCTACGCTTACTATCTCGGTATGGCGCTTGCCGAACAGAGGAAGCTGACAGATGCAACCGACGTATTGAAGCAAGGGCTTCGCGTCAGGACAGAAGATGCACATCCGCGACTCGTGTCGAACGTCTTCGGCGTGCTCGGCGACATCTACTATCAGCAACAAAAGGAGACGGAGGCTTTCGCAGCCTACGATTCGGCGCTCGTTTATATGGAGGACAACATTATGTGCCTCAACAACTACGCTTACTACTTGAGCCTCAAAGGCGAGCAACTCGACAGGGCCGAAGAGATGAGTTATCGGACCATACGTCAGGAGCCTGACAACATCACTTATCTCGACACCTATGCCTGGATTCTCTTCAAGAAAGGCGACTTTGCCCATGCACGAACCTACATGGACAAAGTGGTAAACCCCGAGAAGACCGACGAAGAAATCCTTGCCGACGACAGACTCATGGGCAACCTCATCGAACATGCCGGCGACATCTACGCACATCTCGACGAACCAGAGATAGCGCTCAGGCTATGGAAACTTGCCAAGGAAAAAGGCGACACAACCTGTACGCCCCAACTGAAAAAGAAAATCAAACGTAAGAAATACATTAAATAAGAAAACACGATGAAAGCTTTCACCAGACTTTTCCTGCTGCTGCTCTGCGGCATGATTGCTTCTTGCGCCAGCAAGAAACACGCAGTCACCTCTACAACTGCCCAGTCCGGCGAGACGACAATTGCTGTGACGCCTTCTCAGGATAACACCCAACCCGCCAAACCTCAGAAGAAGGAGGAGGCATGCATCACATCGCGCCTTCGTCTCGATCTCTCTTCGGGCTCGAAGAGCGCTTCCGTCGGCGGCACTTTGCGCATGAAGAAAGACGACGTCATACAACTCTCGCTTGTTACTTTTGGCATTCTCGAAGTGGCACGCATCGAGATGACGCCCGACTACTTCATGCTCATTGACAAAGTTGGCAGACAGTACGTGAAGGCATCTTACAGCCAGGTGCCGTTCCTGCGCGATGCCGACGTCGATTTCTATACGATTCAAGCGTACTTCTGGGACGAACAGACCTCGAACCTCTCTGGCTGGGAACGCAAAGACTACGTCAACGTCGGCGGCAGAAGCCTTCCCACCAGTCACAACATCACGATTCCTACCAGCCGCAGAACCATCAAGGCAGAGCTCACGCTTTCCAACCTGAACACCGATTCCGAATGGGAAAAGCGGACAGAAGTGCCGTCGCGTTATAAGGAAGTTACCGTCGATGAGGCGATGTCGCGCATCATGAATCTGACTATGTAATTTAGATAATGAAGAAATTCTTTGTCCTACTCATAACACTCATTCTCGCTTTTCCGCTTGCTGCACAGAACAGTAAGAAGGTGAAGGAGCTGAAGCAGCAGCAGACGAAGCTCAAGAGCGAGCTGCAGAAGTCCAAAACACAACTCGACAATACGCGCAAGCAGGTGAAGACCGGTCAGCAGAACGTCGATTTCCTGGGCTTGCAGCTGAACAACCGACTCTCGCGCATCCATCAGTTGGAACAGGAACTCGACGCCCTCGAGGCCGACATCATACGTCTGCAAAAGAACATAACGGAGCTCGACAGCGAGGTGCGCATGCGTCGCCAACGCCTCAAGGCAGCAGTAAGAAATGCCAGAGCACAACGCGTGAACACAGACCCCCTCGTCTTCGTTCTCTCTGCAAAGACTTTCCGTCAGATGTACAGGAGGTCGCGCTATGCACGAGAGTATATTGCCTATCAGCACAACCTCGGAGAGCAGATCTTGCAGAAGCAGAATGAGTTGCTCGACGCCCAAAACCTTTTACTCGCTGCCAAAAGTCAGAAGAACGGTGTGCTGCACGAAGTGATGCGCCAGCGTAAGGACTTGAATGCGCAACAGGTGCAGGAGAAGAAGAAAGTGGCAGGACTGAAGAAACAGGAGACTGGATTGCAAGGTAAGGTTGCCGAGCAGCAGAAACAACTAGCGGCGCTCGATAAGAAAATCGAGCAAGTGATTGCTTATGAGATTGAGCAAGCGCGCAAGAAGGCAGAGGAAGAGGCTCGCAAGAAAGCTGCAGAGGAAGCTGCACGCAAGCAAAAAGAAGCCGAGAAGAGTGGCAAGTCCTCGGGTTCGACGTCAAAGCCGAAGCAATCTGCTACTCCTTCCGCACCGGCAAAAACAGCAAAATCGGGCACTTGGCTCACGGCAGAAGACCGCCAGCTCAATGGTTCCTTCGAACAGAACAAGGGACGTCTGCCTGTTCCTATCACCGGCCAATACATGTTGGGCAGTCGCTTCGGGCTCTACAACGTGCCAGGCATGAAGAATGTCCAGCTCGACAATAAGGGTACGAACTATATCGGTCGTCCGGGTGCCCGTGCACGTTCGGTCTTCGACGGTGTCGTCTCAAGCGTCTTCCAGTTTGCCGGCACCCGAAACGTCCTTGTGCGTCACGGCAGTTATATCTCCGTATATTGCAACCTCTCCAGTACAATCGTCAAGAAAGGCCAGAAGGTAAAGGCGAGAGATATCCTCGGAACGGTCGCCGACGACGGTAGCGGCAACTGCACTCTCCATTTCCAATTGCGAAAGGAAACAGTCAAACTTAATCCCGAGGCCTGGATAGGGAGATAACACGACGTGCCGTGTTTGTAAATTCGACGTGTCGTGTTTGTAAATTCGACGTGCCGTGTTTGTAAATTCGACGTGCCGTGTTTTCTACTTCACCGCTTTGTAATGTGCTTTTGCTTCAGCCCGGGAGACGAGGTTGAAGTGCCACCACTCTGTCCTTAACGGCTTGAAACCGGCTTCCGACATCACTTTTCGGAGCAATTCCCTGTTTTGTTTCGCCTCTTTCGAAATGATGTGCTTGGCAACGAGACCTGCCTCGTCATCAATATGGGCGTATGAACCGAGGAAATCCACCTTGGTGCCCATGTCGAGAGTATCGCCTGTGGCAGCCTTGCAGAGCGTTATATCGACCGCCAGACCGTAGTTGTGCATGCCGCCGCCATTGCGGGGGTTGCTCACGTAGTTCTGCTGTTTCGTGCCCGCCACCGTGTTCCACATCTTCTGTTGAACGCTCATCGGGCGTGTCGCGTCATAAATCTTCAGGCTCAGCTCCGGGTGAAGTTTCCTGAGAGCTTGTTGGGCACGGGCCAACGCGGCAGCAGCTTTCGGGTGGAGATACGCTTCGCGAAGGTCGGTGTAAAGTATCTTGCCGGTGAAGTTGTCAGGTCGAGCGTACATCAGGCTCACTTGAATCGTGGAATCGACCGACAGAATATCAACAAGTCCCTGCTCAGCCATCCGCTTTGCCGTCGCGCTCTGCTGGGCAAGACAAGCCGTCGAAACCATCAGCAAAACAAGCGATATAAACAAACTATTTCTCATGTCTTTTGTAGAATCTCACGTAGTCAATCTGATAGCGATACGGCAGCTCTTTCGGTTTGATTGGTCCCACCCAATGACCTCCCAGCTGCATATCGAGCAGGAGATACATCGGCTTGTCGTAAGGGAACTGTTCCGGTCCGTGCTGCGACTCCTTGCGATAGGTGAAGGTCAGTTTGTCGTTGATGATGAAGTTGACACTATCTTCTGTTAGCTCCACGCTGTAAACGTTCCAGTCACCTTTCCGGATGGGTGCCGTCTCGTGCCACGACTGCGTCTTCCTCTTCTCTTTGTCGTACTCGGTAATCTTCGAATGAATCGTTTGGTGCGCAAAGTCGTCGCTGTTCAACCTTTCCATGATGTCGATTTCACCGTCGTCGGGCCACCTGCCTTCAGGTAAAAGCCACGCAGCAGGCCAGGCACCCGATGCATCGTCCATCTTCAAGCGGATGTCTATCCTGCCTCGCTGGAACAACATCTTGCCGCGAGTATAGACGCCGCCAGTCAGGAAGTGGGCCGTGTCTTCTGGCAGAAAGTCGTTCACCAAGCCGTAGAGGATGAGCTTGCCGCCTTTCACCTTGTAGAGCTTGTCGTGCGAGCTCATGAATTTATCCCATTCGGGTGGGTTCTTGAAACGTGGGATGCGGGTCCAGACATCGGAAAGCTCCTTCCCGTCGAACTCGTCGTGCCACACCAGCTGCCAGCCCTCTCGTTCGTATGTCAGCGCTTTTTTCAGCTCTTTCTTCGAGAATTCAATACATGCGCGACGTTTCTTAACCTTCGCCATCACGTCGGAAGAAGATGTCGCGCAAAGCACCATGAGCAGGCAGATAGCCAGAGTCTTGTTCATCTTCATCATGTCTTTATTTGTTTGAAATCACGAGCACTTTTATGTAATCCTTCAGGTGAAAGAGCGAGTTGCCGGCTCGATTCTGCGAGTCAGCTACGAGAAGGACGGTCTGCCCTCCGTTTGCGAGCTTTGGCCCGAGGCACATCCCCTCGTAGTTCGCGAAGTTCTTTTTGCCCATCAGACGTATGCCTGTGCGAAAGGCGAAGAGTGGCGTCTTCTGCAGGAAGCTGTTCGTGTCTGTTTCGCGAAGTGGGAGGGAAGTGTCCGCGATGGCTCGGTCGGGGCTTGGATTGACGATGAACAGACGGATGCGACACTGGCTGCGGTTGTAGTTCTTTGGCATGTTGAGCTCGCGTTCCATGACGATAAGCGTCGTATCATTCAGGGCAAGCAGCTCCGGCACACCGAAAGCGAAGTGCTTGGGTGTGTGGCTCGTGACTGGAGCTTCCGTCGTGTAAGCGAACTGCTGCAGAGGTTGCAGGTCGGAGGAAAAGGCTTGAAGGCGAAGCAGTGCAGGCGTGGGCGAAGCAAGGGTTGTTGGCGCTGCCACATCCGACCTTAGTCCTTGCTCCGTTGTTGTCCAGAAGACGCCTTTCCCGACATGATATGTCAGCGCCTCGAACCCGTAGTTGGGAAAGATGTTCTGAGTCTCGAAGCATGTCGGAACAGCAAGACTTCTGCCTGTCGGCGTGCCGTCTTCGCTGAGTTCAAGTATCTTCTGGTCGCTTTCGGCACTGACAAAGAACCCTTGTCCAGGCACGTAAACGATGCCTTCGCTGTCTCGTGCCTTGCCTTTTGTCTGGTCGTCGAAGTGATGGGCAATGAATGTCATCCTGTCGATGTCGCCTGAGGGCAGGAAGCTGATGCTCACTTCTGTCCATCCGTCGGCAGTCTGCTTGTCGCTGATGAGCGCATAGCGGTCGCCGCTGATGTGGGCGATGCCGCTGTAATTACCAGCAGGAATGCCCCACCGCTTCATGTTGTGCTGCTTGAAGCTCTGCACCTCTTGGGCACAAAGCATGGAGACCGTCAGCAGCAAATGCAGCAAAAGGATGGACTTGAGCGTTTTCATTTGGAGATGGGCGACGTGTAGGTCGTGCCTTTCGCGCGTTCCTTTTCTATATATGCCTGCATCTCGAACACGACTTTGGGTTGCTCGAGCGCCACGTTCTGCTGTTCATAGGGCTGACTCATATTGTAGAGCTGAGGCTCGCGACTGTAGCCGCTCTCCATGTTCGGACCTGAAATGATGGCTGGACCTTGGCTGGGCGGGATGTACTTCCACATTCTTGTCCTCACCGAGATGGTATGATTGGCAGCTTGTTCCAAGACGTACGGCCGGTCGTCCTTGTTCTCGCCGAGAAGCGTGCCGAGTCGGTTCTGACTGTCTGTCGCGCCACCTTTGGGAATACGCGCTTTCACGAGAGCGCTCAACGAAGCAAGCCAGTCGATCTGCGACACAAGAGCATCCGACTCCTGACCAGCCTCGACCCGCTTCGGCCAAGACACAATCGCCGGAACTATCGTGCCACCTTCGAACGTACTATACTTGCCGGCACGATACGGACCAGCAGGTTTGTGGTCGCCCAACAGTTCAACAGCCCTGTCCTGATAGCCGTCATCCACCACCGGACCGTTGTCGCTACTGAGGATGATAAGGGTGTTCTTCCTCAAGCCCAAGCGTTCCAGCTCGCCGACAATCTGCCCGACTGTCCAGTCGAATTGCGCGATGGCGTCGCCCCTGAAGCCCATCGGGTTTTTGCCCCTGAAGCGTTCGTGGGGGAAACGAGGCACGTGCACGTCGTTCGTGGCGAGGTACATGAAGAAGGGCTCCTGCTGATGCTTTTGGATGAAGCCAAGCGCATGAGCTGCTATGCTGTCGGCAATGTTCTCATCCTTCCAGAGAGCCTTGCCGCCACCCTTCATGTAGCCGATTCGGCCGATGCCGTTCACGATGCTCTGATTGTGGCCGTGACTGGCTTTGAGGTTGTAGAGGAGCTCCGGATTCTCCTTGCCCGTCGGCTCGCCAGGGAAGTTCTCTTCGTAGCTGACCTGTATCGGAGCGGTCGGGTCGTAGTTAGCAACGTGCCCTTGTTCAATGAAGACGCAAGGCGTTCGGTCAGCCGTCGCAGCCATGATGTAGTGGTAGTCGAACCCGATGTCGCCAAGGTGCATAGGCAACTGCGCGTTCCAGTCCTGTTCGCCATCCTTGTCGCCCAAGCCCAGATGCCACTTGCCGATGGCCGCCGTAGCGTAACCTGCGTTCTTGAAAGCATCGGCAATCGTGAACTGCTCAGGTCGGATAATCATCCCCGCATTACCTCGCGCGATGTCAGTTCCAGCGTGGCGGAAAGCATACTCGCCCGTCAAGAGACCGTATCTGGAAGGCGTACTCGTGGCAGCAATCGCGTGAACATTCGTAAAGCGTATGCCGCTCTTTGCCAGCGCATTGACGTTCGGCGTCTGCACCCTTGTAGCACCAAAGCACTCCAAGTCGCCATAGCCTAGGTCGTCGGCATAGAGGATAATCACATTCGGCTGTTCGCGCTTATCGACAGCCACGTTCCCCTTCTTGTCCTTGGCAAGAGTGGGAACAATGGGCAGCATGGCCGAAGCCAGCGTGCCGTAGCGAAGGAGGAAATGTCTCTTCATAGTGATGCAAAGATACGGCTTTTTCTTGACATGAGAAACGACGTTGCTCAAAAACAATGAAAAAAGGTGATACAATAAGACACGACACATCGTGTCTGCCATTGCGACGCATCGTGTCTGATACCCTTATTGCTTCATTCTGAAGACAACCAGCAGGTCGCCGCCGTTTGCCTCCCACGAGTCGTCCTTCAGCACCAGTTCTCCGTCCACATGGAGCTCGTCGAAGCTGAGCTGCAGGGTTCTCACCTGACTGAAGCACATGCTGCCTTCCAGCTTTGCCTTGTCGAGTATCTGCCTCACGTCATTCTTGAACTTCAGGATGATAGTATGTTCCTGTCCGCCGTAGGTCAGCGTCAGCGGCGTCATCATGTCATACATGCCCCAGATGGGCGACACTTCGTCCGTGTGGAGAGTCCAGCCATAGTGAGTCGTCAAGTCCATGTCCGGCACCTCGGCAAGCGCTTCCTTCAGGGCCTCGTCGTCTTCAATGATGTTGCTCAGCAAACGGATGGGGAACTTGTGGAAAGCGATGCTTCTCATGGAATTGTCCGTCAAGGTGATGCTCACATTCTCCACCGTTTCCCGTACATTCTCTCTCGTCTTGCGTCCGTCCTCCGTCTCGTGCCAAGGCATCGTGCTGTTCGACCACAGAATAATGTAGGAGCCCTCATACTGACCGGCAATTGCCTTGCCGTAGGAGTCCATCTCCGTCGTCGTCAGATGCGTGCGGTGTGTCTCGTTGTTTCGGCAAGCCGTCAGCGTCGTCAGCACCGCAGCCGTCAGAATCAAGGTTGCGCGCCGCATCAATCTCTCCGGAAGGAGAAAGGGAAATCTCATTTTCATGGTCTGTAATGATGTTTTTGGTTGGTCTTTCTTATAGAACGACCCAGCCTCTGCTTTTATTGCCCAGTCGCCGAATAATTTCTCGCTTCACGGACCTCCCATCGCCTCACAGCACGGAAAATGCCGCTGCCCAACAGTTGTTTTGGGAAGCACTCCCGTCAGTCCTCAAACCCCAACACGTTTAATTGGATAACCCAACACGTTTAGTTAGATAACCCAACACGTTGATTTGGACAAGTGCTTGAGATGTATAATCGCAGGCTAATCATAAAAAAACGCCTTTTCCTTTTCCTGTTTTAATTTTTCTTCGTATCTTTGTCGTCGGTAGGGCATGAAATGTCACCTCAGCGGAGGCGCCCTTTCCAAATTGTAGTTCGCTGATTTAGGTTGTCAGTTTTCTGTCTGACGACTAGATATAGTTGACTGGTTATTAAATTACGACTGCTCTCTGTTGTCAGTCTTTTTGTTTTCCAATCACTTGCAAAACCCGGAAAAATCCTGCAGAGGATTTGCCCAAATCCTGCTGTGGATTTGATGAAATCCTCCTGTGGATTTGATGAAATCCTCCTGTGGATTTTGCCAAATCCTCACGTGGATTTTAGGGACGCGCCCCTATAAAAAGTTGAAAAGTTTAAGAGTTTAAAAGTTTAACGGTTGACAAATCCGTTTAATCAGTTCAATCCGTTGTTCTAAATTAAGGATTTTACACGCTTTAGCGATAGTTTCTCGCGACTGGGATTTTCATGGCTAAGGAGTTTAGGAGGAAAGGAGTCTCTCCTGAAAAAACTCCTCTACTCCTTGTTAATATTTTCAACCGCAAAGTTATGCCTTTCTCACAAAACAGGCAAGTAATTCTATTCCCAACTACTCCCAAAACATAAAAACTTTCATAAGTTGGGAGCACTTGGGAGTGATTTTTTTTGGAAGCAACTGCAATAAAACATAAATTTACTCCCAGAATTGCGAAACTAAACAAATAAAGAACTATGAAAAAGTCAATCTTACTTTTCTTATTCATTGTGCAAGTAAGTCTCTATGCACAAGAAGAATTGGAGTATCGTCCTTTTGTGGAGGAAGGGAAGGCTTGGAACATGTTTTATAAAAGTAATGAGTTCGTTGATGTAGTTCCTGATTATGAGTTCAAGTACTTCATTGAAGGTGACACCTTGATAGCTGGACAGAACTGTAAGAAGTTTTATTCATTCAATGAACACTACAATAACCAAACCGAATACAAGATGGCTCTCCATGAGTCAGAAGGGAAGGTCTATTTCATTCCAAGCGGTTCCACAGAGAGTTACATCCTCTATGACTTCACAATTCCTGTTGGCACATCAACGGTTATTTCATCTGTTTCCAGTCCTGAATCGAACATAGAGATGCGAAATAACAGGAACGGTATTACTAAGACAAATGGCATAAGCAGACATTGCCTTCTTGTGAACTGGGTTGCTCACACTTTACCGTCTGGATGGTGGATAGAAGGCATTGGCAGTGAACTTGGTCCTCTCGATAATTTTCAGTTTGGTAGCACAGGGGCTTACATTCTTTTCCTGAATTGCGAGGTAAATGGGGAGACCGTCTTCAATATGACGGACTTCAAGAAAGGCGAGTACTATCCCGAGGGAACAAAGTGGACAGAGATTCGTCTAGATACCTTGAAGTACGACAACTGGTACTCAGAGGTCGGGAATGAATGGGCGCCGAACTTTGAAACAATAGAGTACTATGTGCAAGGAGAATATCTCGAAAGATATGACGACGTACCTTTGAAGTGTGTCTATACCAATGGCCCGACATGGACGGACTCTCTTTCCCTTCTTGTGCGCGAAAGAATGTATGAGAATACGGTAGAAGTCAATATCCCTTTGTTTTATGAAGATAACTGGGGAAGTCTTTTGAAGTTTCCCTGCTCAGCAGAAATCTACCAATTCGATTGGAGCGTTGGTAAGGGACTTTATTACCGCGATATAATGGAATCAAATTCAACAGGTGAGTATCCTTATAATTACTACTTTGGCATAATAAAAGAAATAAAGGAGGGAGATTTTGGAGGTGTAAGACCATTGAAATATGTAGATTTGGATGGCAAAGCTCCTTATGATCCTCATGAACCAGGAAATACTGACACGAAAGGTGGCCGCATCATTCAAGGAATAGGTATCACGGAATGGAATGACGGCGAATGTCTCTTCGGACCGCCAAACCCCAACCTTGTCAAGACTGCGTCATACGGTGAGCGTCACTACCGCTCGATGCTTGTCCACTTCGAGCGCGACGGCGAAGTGCTCTATGATGTCTGGCCGGAAAAGCCTGTAGCCAGCGAACCTGTCGCCTTTACCGCTGGGCAGATGGCAACAATAATCCTGCCAACAGAGCCAGACGCAAGCAAAGGAAAGTATTACAGGCTCGACAGGTACGAAGATGGACAGATAATCTTTGAGCAAGAACTTCAGCCTCAGGCCCATATACCTTATATTATAGTGCCTAACGAAGACTTCAGCATCGACCTCAGAACCTTGGACTTGACAGGATTGTCTCGCGACACCGTTTCCATTGCAGGTATTTCCTTCATCGGCTCATACGTCAGCGAAACGTTCGATTACCCTGACGGTTTCTATATTGACTTCATTGACATTACACATGATTGCCGATTCGAAGAATCTTGTGTCATAGGGGCTTTGCGAGCCTATTTGCTTGTCCGCTGGGACGACCCATACAATCAGGGCGGCACAAGAGTTCCTCCATTGAACAAAAGGGGAATCCTCCTCCGTGATTATGAAACAGACATCACATCTCCCCTCGGGGAGACGGGAGAGGCCACTCTCTACGATCTCCAAGGCCGCATGCTTCCCTCTAAGCCCGCTCAAGGCATTTACATCAAGAACAGACAAAAAGTCATGGTGAAGTAGTCCGCTTAAGATTCTTTTCCTATAACATCAGCGGCAGTCTCTCTACATTGAGTAGCTGCCGTTTTTCTTTCTTTTCTTCGCGCGCGTATATAATATATAATGTATAAGAGGCAAAAATGCATCTTTTTTTGAAAAAAGTCTCGAAAAGTTTTGTCAATTCGCAGAAAAAGCGTACCTTTGCACCCGCAAATGAGGTGAAGCCGCCTCTTCGTGAGGTGGCCGACCTTTGATGCGCTCTCTTGTGGAGCACGTTCTTTGAAAGATTTACATAGACAGAGATTGTAGTACAAGAAACAAGTACAAGCCGATTGTTTGTGGCAACACAGATAATCGAATGCGAACCGTCAATATCCTATGGATATTTGAAAGCAGTCCGGGACAAGCGTCTTTTCAATCAGACATGTAGCTGCTTAGTTGCAGCCACAAATGATATTT
>CACYYM010000022.1:58199-64413 GCA_902778625.1 uncultured Bacteroidales bacterium | reverse complement strand
CAAAACGCTCTCTCACAATTGAGGAACCTCTATATGCTCCAGCTCAACTATGAGGAGGAGCTAAATGTGGCTTTGCAGTCCGTGGCTCTGGCAAAGCAGTCGGGAAAGAATCTGGAATGCTATCTGATGGATGCGGCTTCTGCATACAAGCACCTGAACGACTCTGCGCAAAGCCTTCTGTATTGCAACCAATCGTATGACGTCATCAAGAAAGAAGGCACTCAGTCCAAGCACGGACGCATCCAGGCTTCCTTGCTGGCTACGTATTCCGACTATCATCAATATGATAAGATTGACAGTCTGCTGCCCATCGTTTACCGCTTGCCGAAAGAACTGCGTCCACAAAACTATGATCTTTGCCTTGCGAAATGCTATGAAAACAAGAGCCTGACCGACTCTGCCATCGTTTACTACAAGGCTTCCTATAATAAAACGGATAATGTGGCAGGAAGGTATGAGGCTTCTGCAGGCCTGCAAAGGTGCTATCTGCAAAAGGGAGACTACAGGCAAGCGGCACTTTGGGGACAACGTTTGCAGGAGACCAACGACACCATCGTCGCAGAGCGGGCTTTCGAGCAGACACAAAGGGCAAGAGACGAGTACCGCTATCTCCGCGACAAGGAAGCGGAAAGAGCCATCGTGCAGAGAGGCGAACGCATCGTCTTCTTCTCCGTCATAGCAGGTCTGGCACTTCTGAGCCTCGTGATGGGAATGATGGCTTTCTATCACTACAAGCAGAAGAAACTCACGGAGCAGCTCGTCGGAAAAGACAAATTGCTGGAACATAAGGCAATGGTCAATAAGGAACTGACGCGCATCGCCCTCATGAACATCGCGACAGAAAAGGCGGAAAACGTCATTGCTCACTTCCACGAAGTTGCATCTGGACGCTCGAAGCTGAAGGAAGGCTCGTGGGAAGGACTGATGGCTGCAATAGAAACGCTGTATCCCAACTTCCTGGAAACGGTTCAAGAAAGACTGAATGGGCAAATGCGAGTGCCTTTGCTCCAGACGATATGTCTGCTCAAGATTGGCATGAAGCCCGGACAGATTTCGCAAGTGATGGATGCCAAGATACAAACGGTTTGGAACAGGGTGAAGCGTGCAGAAGAAACTTGCAGCGACTTGCTGGCCGTCTCGGAATAAACTGATACCAACAACTACTCAAAGAAATTCAAACGAAATCAAAAACACTCGTCACTCATCAGGTTTTGGGGTTAATGTAAAGAGAATCAACGACATAGAGCCTGATGAGTGCCCTAACGAGTCATCAGATACTCGTCTGGTGTGCTTTTTTTTGTGTCTTTTTTCGACTTTTATTCGAAAACCGCAATGAGAATGTCGTAAATTCGCGGCAACTTTTCTAATCATTAATCATCTGTTCAGATCTGGTCAAATCTGTTCGCAAGTTTTCAACGCCAATCCGGACTGTCGTAACTTTGCAGCGGAATTCACGAAGTTCGTGCTGAAAATCGGCCCAATTCGATGGCCGGAATTTGGTCGCGCAAAAAATGTGTCGTAACTTCGCAAAGTCGGACAAAGACAGACAATAACGGACAATAACAGACAAAGACAGACAATGCTCCTTACAGACATTGTAAATTTGTTCTCGATTAATAACTAAAAACTAACAATTATGGAAAAAACCAAAAATCTTATCTCTAAGTCGTCCGAGGTGATGACCGAGATGCAGGGCGTCATCTACCAGGTAGAGACGTTCCTTAGTGAGAATTATCAATTTCGTCGTAACCTCTTGAGTGGCAAGACGGAGATGGCTCCTGTCTGTCCTGGCAAAGAGGCTGAACCTGAGTGGCTACCCGTTACGGCTGAGGTGCTGAACTCCATCGTTCGCCAAGCCAAGAAAGCTGGTATCGGAGGCAAGAAATCTCCGAGACAGGAGATTGAAGAATACGTTTGCTCCAATGACATTCCTGCCTTCAATCCTATTCGCGATTATCTGGATTCGTTGCCTCAATGGGACGGCAGGAACCATGTGGCCGACCTCTTTGGCCGACTTCCTGGCATCACAACTGAGCAACTCTCTTGGTGCTCTGTCTGGTTGAGGTCGGTTGTGGCTCATTGGATGGGAATGGACCCCTTGCACGGAAACGAGTGTGTGCCTGTCCTGATTGGGCCTCAAGGCTGCGGCAAGAGCACTTTTGCAGTAAGGCTTCTGCCTGCACATCTGCGTCAGTACTACCTCGACCACATCAACTTCGGCAATAAGTTCGACTGCGATATGGCCCTCACCCACAACCTCATTGTTAACATCGATGAGTTTGCCAATATGGGACCTTCGCAACAGGGTAAGCTGAAGCAGACACTCTCGAAGGTAAAGGTCAACGGTCGTCCTATTTTTGGCAAGTCGCAAGAGGACAGAGTTCGTTATGCAAGCTTCCTGGCTACGACCAACGACCCTCATCCTCTCTGCGATACGACAGGAAGCCGTCGCTATCTGTGTTTGAAGATCAAGAAAGGTCTGCTTATCGACAACATTTCGCCCATCAATCATGCCCAGCTTTATGCTCAAGTGAAGCACGAAATTTGCGATGAAATGGCGCCTTTTTGGTTCAGCAACGATGAAGTGGCTCGGATTCAGACGTCCAATCTTCCTTTCCTCAGAACTGATGATATGGAAGGACTCTTGCATCAATGTTTCCGTCTTCCAAGTGAGGAAGAAGAGGGTGTTTGGCTCACATGCAAGCAGGTCAGCGAGGCCTTGCAGAAGGTCTATCCCTCGATGAAGCGTGGCAATTCCACCAACATCCGAATCGGCCAAACCTTGAAGTATTTGGGATACCAAATGAGGCACACTTACAAGGGGGCAGCATATAAGTTGATTGAAGTCGCTGCGTAAATTAAAAACACTCGTCACTCATCAGGTTATGGGCTCAACGCAAAGAATATCAGCGGCTTACAGCCTGATGAGTGCCCTGATGAGTCGTCAGGCACTCATCAGGCTGTTACCTTCTGAAAATCAACATTTTGCGGGCAATCCTGACGAGTGACGAGTGTTTTTGATTTTGGCTGCGTGTTTTTTATGGGCAAGATGGAACGAACGGGACAACTGGGGTTGATGGGAAACACTCCACAGCGTGATGTCAAACACTCCACGTTAAGTTTTCAATTTCACCACGTTAAGTTTGCAACTTAACCATGGTGAGTTTGGCAACTTAACACGTTAAAATCGCAAACTTCACACGAGTAAATTACAAACTTCACACGAGGATTTTATTCTCTTTTTGAATGCTTATTGTGTTTAATACGCTTTATTTTCTCTGAGATTTGCGGGTTGAGGGAAAAATGCGTAACTTTGTAGCGAAACATCATTACGAACGCACAAACAAAGACAAGACATGAAAGCTTTTAATGCCTCCGTTACCTCCCTTTTGTTGGCCTTTTCGTTGGCTCAGAACATAAATGCCCAGACTGCCAGCGCCCCGCTTTCGTGGGGCGACCAGAACGACGGCACTTTCGCCAATCCTGTGCTGAATGCCGACTTCTCCGACCCTGACATCATCCGCGTCGGAGAGAAGTTCTACATGGTGGCTTCCGATTTCCACTTCATGGGCATGCAGGTGTTGGAGTCCGACGATATGGTCAACTGGCGCTATATCAGTCAGATTTACAATCGCATAGACGAGCCTGGATGGAACGACAATCAGCACTACGGCGGCGGTTCGTGGGCTCCTGCCATACGTTTCCACGACGGTCGGTTCTATGTCTACTTCTGTACACCCGATGAAGGTCTCTACATGACGACTGCCACCAGTGCCAGCGGGCCTTGGGAGCCTTTGCATCTGGTGAAGCGTGTTGGCAAATGGGAAGACCCTTGCCCTTTCTGGGACGATGATGGGCAGGCTTATCTGGGACGCAGTCAGCACGGGGCCGGTCCTATCATCGTGCATAAGATGTCGGCAGACGGCAGGGAACTGCTCGACGAAGGCAAGACGGTCTATCGCGGACCTGTAGCCGAGGGCACGAAGTGGTTGAAGCGAGGCGGCTATTACTTCCTCATCATTCCCGAAGGCGGCGTGAGCAGTGGCTGGCAAACGGTTCTCAGGGCAAGAAACATCTATGGTCCGTACGAGCGGCGCATCATGCTGGAACGCGGCTCTACCGACATCAACGGTCCTCATCAAGGCTCTTTGGTGGATGCCCCCGACGGCAGTTGGTGGTTCTATCATTTCCAGGACACACCCGAGCGCGGACGAGTGCTTCATCTGCAACCGGCTCGATGGCTGGACGAATGGCCTCTGATGGGCGTTGACAAAGACGGTAACGGCATTGGAGAGCCTGTCAGCTCTTGGCAAAAGCCTATCAAGTCGGCTGGTCGCTCTTTGCCTCAGACGGACGATGACTTTTCCAGTTCTCTTGGATTGCAATGGCAATGGAACCACAACCCATGGGACGAGGCTTGGAGCCTGACAGAACGAAAGGGGTTCCTGACGCTTCATGCTTTGCCTGCCAAGAACCTGCAGGAAAGCCACAACATGCTGATGCAGAAGGTGATGGGCTACGTCTGCGAGAGCACAACGCTTGTCGAGGCACGTGGCAAAAGCTTTGCCGGCATTGCTTGCACAGGACGTGAGTTCCGTGGCATAGGCTTGACGCAAGAAGGCATCTTTGTTGAGTCCGACGGTCAGCGAACTTTGGTCAAGAAAGGTCACTTCAAACGGCTGTATCTTCGTGTTACAAACGACTGCCTCAGGCACACCCATCAATTCTCCTATAGCCTTGACGGCAAGACTTTCCAGCCGGCAGGAGAGCCGTTCCCAATGCACAACGGCCATTGGAAAGGCATTCGTGTCGGGCTGTTCTGTTACGGCAACAGTGGCTTGGCTCGTTTCGACTACTTCAAGATGGAGATTAAGGAATAAAGATTGAACATTATATAATTAATACAAATGGAAAGAAGGAACTTCCTAAAGGCCATGATAGGCTTGTCCTCTGCGTGCATGATAAGCGGATGGCCACAGGAACTTTCGGCAAAGGCAAAGCTGAAAGATAACAAGTGGCGAGGCTTCAATCTTTTGAACTACTTCACGGCAGGTTATCCAAAGCCTTTCGACGAAGAGGAATTCAAATGGATTCGAGATTGGGGATTCAACTTCGTGCGACTTCCTCTTTCATATTGGAATTGGAGCAAGCCAGGCGAATACTATAAGATGGACGAAAAGGTGCTTGCCGACATTGATAATGCCGTTCTGTGGGGACAGAAATATGGCATTCACATCTGCATCAACCTGCATCGTGCTCCTGGATATTGTGTGAACAAACCAGAGGAACCTGAAAACATCTTCCACGACCAAAGTGCTTTGGATGGCTGTGCCTATCAGTGGAGCGTCTTTGCAAAACGTTACAAAGGCATTTCGAGCAAGCATCTGAGCTTTAACCTCCTGAACGAAGTGGCCGACATCCCTGATGCGGATTACGAACGTGTGGTGCGACGCCTGGTAAATGAGATACGCAGTGTAAGTCCGAAGCGCGTCATCATGATAGACGGCCTTCAATGGGGCGGAAGACCTCTGCTTAGCATTAATGACCTGCCACAAATCATTCAGTGCGGACGTGGTTATCAACCGATGATTATCTCTCACTACGAAGCATCATGGGTCTTTGGTAATCGTCCGATGCAAATTCCTCGAGAACAACTGACTTGGCCTTTAGACTTGGACGGCCAGCATTATGACAAAGCGTGGCTGCAAAAGATGCTTCATAAGTCGTGGACGCCTTTGCTGAAGCAAGGAGGACGTGTCTTCATCGGTGAATTTGGCAGCCACAACCGCACACCTCACCAAGTGGCTCTTGATTGGTTGGACGACAACCTTTCCGTTTTCAAGCAGAACGATTGGGGATGGGCTCTGTGGAATCTTTCCGGCTCGTTCGGCATCATGGACAGCGACCGCCAAGATGTTGATTATGAAGACTTCCACGGTCACAAGCTGGATCGCAAGATGCTGAATCTGCTCTTAAAGCACAACTAGACTCTATTAACAAAATCATATAATCATACTTGCTTGAGCCGAAGGCGAAAAAGCTTTTGCTCGACAAATGTCAACCCTTTGGTGAGAGCCCCTACAGGAAATAAAAAAGAGGCCGAAGCCTCTCTTTCTGGTAACCCGCTTGGTGGGTCGTTCCGGCTTTGCCGCCTGAGCACCTACTGGAGCGCAAGAACCCTTGGGTGAGAGCCCCTGCGGAAAACAAAAAAGAG
>CACYYM010000022.1:0-58194 GCA_902778625.1 uncultured Bacteroidales bacterium | reverse complement strand
CCGCCTGAGCACCTACTGGAGCGCAAGAACCCTTGGGTGAGAGCCCCTGCGGAAAACAAAAAAGAGGCCGAAGCCTCTCTTTTTTGGTAACCCGCTTGGGGCTCGAACCCAAGACCCCCACATTAAAAGTGTGATGCTCTACCAACTGAGCTAGCGAGTCAACCTAAATGCAAATTATTCATTTGCGGCTGCAAAGGTAAGACAATTAATTCAAAATTCAAAATTCAAAATTCAAAATTATTTGTTTTCCTCTGCTTTTTGTTCTTTATTGGACTGTTTTTGTATGTCTTTGTCTGTTTCTTTGAGGACAAATCGACGATAATATGAGATGAGCAAGGTCGTGAGCGGCAGGGCAATGATAAGTCCGATGATGCCTAGTAAGCTGCCCCAAATGGAGAGGCTCAACAGGATGATGGCTGGGTTCAGACCTGTGACATGTCCCATGATTTTGGGTGTCAGGACAACATCTTGAATGGTTTGTACAACAGCGAAAACCATGAGGGCACAGAACAAGATGAGCCAAAAGCTCTGCCCTGTGTCGGCTGCCTTTACCAAAGCAAGTATGATGGTGGGTATGAAGCCGACAAGTTGAAGATAAGGTATCAGGTTGAGAACGCCGATGAAGAGTCCAAGACCTATTGCCATCGGGAAGTCGATGATGAGAAAACCTATGCTGAACAGGATGCCGACGATGAGTGCGATGAGCGACTGTCCGCGGAAATAGGCATTCATGCCGCTCTTGACGTCGCCAGCCACCATGCTTGCGAAGTTTCGTTGTCCTGCAGGAATATAGCGAATCCAACCTTCGGAAATCTTTTCGTAGTCCATTAAAATGAAGAAAAGATAGAGAATGACTATCAAGCTGCCAAGCAAGCCAAGGGCGAAATTGAGCGTTCCAGAGAGGAAGTTCCACGCTTTCATGACAAGGTTCTCTGCCACATCCATCACGCTGCTGTGCTGAACCAATTGCATCAGCGAATTGTCGCTGGCATAGCTTTGAAGCATGTTCTGAATGTTGGCGAAGAATTCGGAAGAGGCAAGAGTGTCGTTAAAATAGACAGTTATCAACTTTGCCATCCGCAGACTTTCCTCGATGATGGGAGGCACGACGAGAAAGACTGCCAAAGCAAGCACTGCAAGCACGACGAGCAGAGCCACCACGATGCTGACAACGCGGTATTTCAGTCGGCATTTCTTCTCGAGGAAGATGACAAAAGGATAAATCATGTAAGCCAGAATCCAAGCGATGAAGAACGGCAGCAACACGCTGGAGAGGCGGTTGATGAGCCAGACAAGTGCCGTTGCGATGATTGCTGCAATGAGCCATCTGACAACGCGATCGAAGGTTATCTCTTTCTCTAACATCAATTCATTTACAATTTGACAATTTACTATTTACTATTTTGGGCACTCACCTAAGGGGGAGCCGGAGGGGGCTACCAATTTATAGCACTCTCTGCAAAGCGGTTCGTACTCCTGTTTTTCGCCGAGGAGGACTTGCTTGTCGCCTGCCACAATACGATGGCTGACGTAGGCAAGGGCACCACAACGAACGCAGATGGCATGAACCTTTGTTACTTCGTCGGCAATCGCGCAGAGTTGTGGCATCGGACCAAACGGCTGACCCTTGAAGTCGAGGTCAAGACCTGCCACAATGACTCTGATGCCTCTTGCTGCCAACTCGTTGCAAACCTCCACGATGTGCTCATCGAAGAACTGCGCTTCATCGATGCCCACGACATCGCTCTCCTGTCCCATGAGCAGGATGCTTGCAGAGGAATCGACTGGAGTGGAGGGAATGCTTGTGCCTTCATGGCTGACAACTTCTTCCTCACTATAGCGCACATCGATGGCAGGCTTGAATATCTCTACCCTTTGCTTTGCGAACTGTGCCCGGCGCAGACGACGTATGAGCTCTTCTGTCTTGCCAGAAAACATTGAGCCACACACGACTTCCACTCTGCCTCGCCGCATCATCTCACCATTGCTTGAACCAACGTCTTTCATCGTTTGTATTGTGTTTTGCAACGGCAAATATACTAAATTCCCTCAATATATGTACAAGGAAAGGCAGAAAAATGCTAAAAACATTTAATTTCCCCTTTTCACCTTTTCATCCTTTCGCCTTTTATTTGTATCTTTGTACCCGCGATATTATTATATAATAAGGTATGGGAACGCTTTACTTGGTGCCGACTCCTGTCGGCAATCTCGAGGACATCACGGCGCGGGCACTGAGAGTGTTGCGCGAGGCTGACCTCATCCTTGCCGAAGACACCAGAACGAGCGGCAACCTGCTGAAGCACTTCGACATCAAGAATGCAATGCTCTCGTACCACAAGTTCAATGAGCACAAGACGGTGGAAAGCATCGTGGAGCGTTTGTTGGCAGGACAGACGATAGCTGTCATCAGCGATGCTGGCACGCCAGGTATCAGCGACCCGGGCTTCCTGGTGGCTCGCGAAGCCATTAAGGCTGGCATAGAAGTCGTCACATTACCTGGCGCAACGGCTTTCGTGCCGGCACTGGTGAGCAGCGGCTTGCCTTGTGACCGCTTCTGCTTCGAAGGCTTCCTGCCTCAAAAGAAAGGTCGGCAGACACGGCTTCAAGCGTTGGCAGAAGAGACGCGAACCATGATCTTCTACGAGTCGCCACATCGCGTCGTGAAAGCTCTTACGCAGTTCATCGAGGTCTTCGGGTCAGACAGGCAAGTGAGTGTCTGCAGAGAGATAAGCAAGATACATGAAGAGAGTGTCCGCGGCTCCCTTCAGGAGGTTCTGCAACACTTCACAGAAACCGAGCCCCGAGGTGAGTTCGTGATAGTGCTCGCAGGAAAAGATTAGACATAAACGATTAAACGATAAACGTCATGAAGAAGATTCTTATTTTCGTTGCTTTTGCCCTCAGTTTGGGCGCATGTGAAAAGTTTAGCGGACAGCAGGAAGCTGCCCAGCAGGAACGCGACTCCTTGCAGCGCATCATCAATGAAAAGGACATGGAGCTCGACGACATCCTGACCACTTTCAACGAAGTACAGGAAGGCATTCGCCGCATCAATGAGGCAGAAGGTCGTGTCACGATTGCCGAAGGCAACCCAGAAAGTGCCAGCACGAAGGAAGTGATTCGCGACAACATGGACTTCATCAAGGAGGCTATGCAGCAGAACCGCGACATGATTGCACAACTGCAGGAGAAACTCAAGAACAGTAGCATCAAAAACACAAAGATGCAGGAAACCATCAAGAACCTTCAGGCTCAGATTGATGCCCAAGCAGCTCGCATCCAAGAACTTGAGGCTGCCCTGGCCGAGAAAGAAGCACTCATCGAGTCGCAAGGCGAAGCAATTGCCGGACTTAGCAACAACGTGGCTTCCCTGACAGAAGACAACAAGATGAAGGCCGAGAAGATGCAGCAGCAGGATAAGGACCTCAACACCGCTTGGTTTGTTTTCGGCACTAAGAGCGAGTTGAAGGAACAGAAGATTCTGGACAAGGGCGATGTCCTCAAGAGCGGTGACTTCAACAAGGACTACTTCACAAAGGTCGACATCCGCTACGACAAGGACATCAAGTTCTACAGCAAAAGCGCCCAACTGCTCTCCACTCATCCCGCCGGAACCTATCAGCTCGTGAAGGACAAGCAAGGTCAGTACGAGCTTCACATCACAGACCCGCAGAAGTTCTGGAGCGTCAGCAAATACCTTGTTGTGCAGGTGAAATAAACTCGGCACGCCAAGTTGCTCAACTCGGCACGTCAAATTTATAAACTCGGCACGCTTAGTTTACCAACTCAGCACGCTTAGTTGAACAAAGCCCCATGCGTACATCCCGTAGCAAGCACTATAACTCTTCGCGCTCGTCACTGCCCTTCGAGGACGGAATGACCAGCGTCAAGTACCACAACGTCGTCGATGATTCACCCGAAACGGCAGTGCTGGTTGGCCTCATTACACCCAATCAGGACGAGCGCAAGACCAAGGAGTACCTCGACGAACTGGAATTCCTTGCCGAGACGGCGGGGGCAAAGACAGTGAAACGCTTCACACAACGTCTGGGAGGTCCTAACAGCGTCACCTATCTCGGCATAGGCAAACTGCAGGAAATCCGCGCATACATACAGGCGGAAGAGGATGAGGAAAGGGAAATCTCGATGGTCATCTTCGACGACGAGCTGTCTGCCAAGCAACTCCGTAACATCGAGAACGAGCTGAAGGTCAAGATACTGGATCGCACGACACTCATCCTCGACATCTTCGCCATGAGGGCACAGACAGCAAATGCCAAGACACAGGTCGAGTTGGCACAATACCGCTACATGCTTCCGCGCTTGCAACGCCTCTGGACACACCTCGAGCGACAGGGCGGCGGCAGTGGAAGCGGCGGCGGCAAAGGCTCTGTAGGACTTCGTGGACCTGGTGAGACACAGCTTGAGATGGATAGGCGTATCATCCTCAACCGCATGAGCCTGCTCAAGCAACGACTGGCAGAAATCGACAAGCAGAAGACAACTCAGCGCGGCAATCGCGGCAGGATGATTCGCGTGGCACTTGTAGGTTATACGAACGTCGGCAAGAGCACGCTGATGAACCTGCTTTCCAAAAGCGACGTCTTTGCAGAGAACAAGCTTTTCGCCACCTTGGACACGACCGTCCGAAAGGTCATCGTCGATAACCTGCCTTTTCTCCTGAGCGACACCGTCGGCTTCATCCGCAAGCTTCCTACAGACCTCGTCGATTCCTTCAAATCAACGCTCGATGAGGTTCGCGAGGCAGACCTGCTGCTCCACATTGTTGACATCAGCCATCCCGACTTCGAAGACCAGATAAAGGTTGTCGATAAGACACTTGCCGACTTGGGTTGCAGTGAGAAACCGCAGATGATAGTCTTCAACAAGATTGACGCCTACACTTGGGAGGAGAAGGATGATGACGACCTGACGCCTGCCACCAGTCGCAACGTCTCGCTCGATGAACTCATCCACTCCTGGATGTCGCGCCTCAGCGGACACTGCTTGTTCATCTCGGCTCAAGAGCGCACCAACCTCGACACCTTGAAGCAAGTGCTATATAATAAGGTAAGGGAGTTGCACGTGCAAAAGTACCCATACAACGACTTCCTGTTCCAACATTATGAGGAATAATCTTTAAACTTTAAAACTATAAACTATGGACTTCAAGTATGCCCCAATGTTCCAGATGGGCGAGGACAAGACGGAATACCGACTTCTCACGAAGGAAGGCGTTACCGTTAGCGAGTTCGAAGGCAAGGAGATTGTAAAAGTCTCCCCCGAGGCACTGACGCTGTTAGCTCAGCAAGCTTTCCATGATGTAGAGTTCATGCTTCGTCGCGAACACAATCTGCAGGTCGCACAAATCCTGAAAGACCCCGATGCAAGCGAGAACGACAAATATGTCGCCCTCCAGTTCCTGCGCAATGCCGAGACCGCTTGTAAGGGCATTTTGCCTTTCTGCCAAGACACCGGCACTGCCATCATTCACGGTGAGAAGGGCCAACAGGTGTGGACGGGCTTCGAGGACGAAGAAGCGCTCTCTCGTGGCGTCTTCAACACCTTCACACAAGACAATCTGCGCTATTCCCAGAATGCGCCTCTCAATATGTACGACGAGGTGAACACGAAGTGCAACTTGCCTGCTCAGATTGACATCGAGGCGTGTGAGGGTGCGGAATATCGTTTCGTGATGGTCGCCAAAGGCGGTGGTTCTGCCAACAAGACCTACTTCTATCCTATGACGAAAGCAACCATCCAGAACGAAGGCACGCTTCTGCCCTTCCTCGTTGAAGAGATGAAGCACCTCGGCACGGCAGCCTGCCCGCCTTACCACATCGCATTTGTCATCGGCGGTACCTCGGCAGAAAAGAACCTCTTAACAGTCAAGCTGGCGAGCATCAAGTATTATGACTCCTTGCCTACTACGGGCGACGAGACCGGTCGTGCTTTCCGCGACATCGACCTCGAGAAGAAACTCTTGGAGGAAGCCCACAAGATTGGTCTCGGTGCACAGTTCGGCGGCAAGTACCTGGCCCACGACATCCGCGTCATTCGCCTGCCGCGACATGGTGCAAGTTGTCCCATCGGCATGGGCGTCTCTTGTTCCGCTGACCGCAACATTAAAGCAAAGATTAATCGCGACGGCATTTGGCTGGAAAAGATGGACGACTGTCCCGGCGAACTCATTCCTGAAGAACTGCGTCTCCCTGGCGAAGGCGGCAAGGGCATTGACATCGACCTCGACAAGGGCATTGATGCCGTTCGTGCTGAACTCAGCAAATATCCCGTCTCCACTCGCGTCAACCTTCGCGGCACCATTATCGTGGCCCGCGACATTGCCCATGCAAAGCTCAAGGCACGACTCGATGCAGGCGAAGGCATGCCTCAATACTTCAAAGACCATCCCGTGTTGTACGCCGGTCCTGCCAAGACGCCTGCAGGCTATCCTTGTGGCTCGATGGGACCGACCACAGCAGGTCGTATGGACCCATACGTCGATGAGTTCCAGGCGAATGGCGGCAGCCTTGTGATGATTGCAAAAGGCAACCGCAGCCAGCAAGTCACCGATGCCTGCAAGAAGCACGGCGGCTTCTATCTCGGCACGATTGGCGGCGTGGCAGCAGTCCTCTCGCAAAGTAGCATCAAGAGCATCGAATGCGTGGAATATCCCGAGCTCGGCATGGAGGCCATCTGGAAAATTACCGTAGAGGACTTCCCCGCCTTCATCCTCGTCGACGACAAAGGCAACGATTTCTTCAAGCAGCTCAAGCCTTGGTGTCCTGGCTGTAAATAATAAAAAACTCCGCGTGCGGGAATCGCAATCCCCGCACGCGGAAATGACCAACGCCGCACGCGGAAATTAAATCCCCGCCTGCGGCGTTTTTTTTATTACCTGCGACCACCGCCACGAGAGCCGCCTCCACCGCGGCTTCCACCCATGCTCGAGCCATGGCTCATGCCACCACCGCGAGATCCACCGCCGCTGAAGCCTCCACGTGAACTGCTTCCGCTCATGCCACGACTGCTACTGCCCATGCTGGGACTGATGCTACGGCTACTGCCCATGCTGGAGCCACGACTCATGCTGCTGCCTCTGCTCGTGCTGCCGCTTATGCGAGAACTGCTGCTGTCGAAGGAGTTACCACGAGTCATGCTGCCTCCGGAAGGACGACTGCTACCGCCAGAACTCATGCTGCCATGATTGCCAGGGTTCGTGCCGCTGTGACCGCCACCAGGATTCATGCCGCCGCTGTGGTTACCGCTGCCGCTGTGACCGCCATCGTGGTTGCCACCGCCGTAGTTGCCGCTGCCGTCAGAACGACCGCCGCTACCAGAATTGCCACCTCCATGACCGACACTTCCACCATTGCGACCGCCAGGGAAATCAATATGGTAACCATTGCCACTGATGCGACGACCACCTGCATGACCACCAGCTCCAGAGCGAAGACCGCCACCATTGTGACCTCTTGTATATCCTAATGCCGGGCGATGCATGTCGTGACCTCTCAAACCTCCGTTCCAATGCGGACGACGATTGCCATAGAAGCCGTCGCGGTAGTAGCTGCGACCATGCCCGCCATAGTATGAAACCCAAACACCGGGACGGCTGTAGTAGAAGTAACCGCGATTGTAGTAGCTGTAGATCGGGAAGTACCAGCCGCCTGCACGCCACAAGATTGGGCGGAGGAAGTAGTCGGCTGCCGTCAGCAGACTGTACTGCCAGTCGTGCAGAATGCAACGCAAGTCGTACAGACGATAGGTGTAGTAGTTGCCATAGAGGTCGGAAGGAGAATCGATACGAAGGAAGTAATCGAGATTGATCTCATAGGCATCGTTATACTGCTGCTCATTGAGGTTAAGCTCATACGCCATCTTATCCGTCAGGTAGAGAGCCTCAGCCTGAGCACGTTCGAAGCTCATTGCGCTGGCACCCATCCAGGCTGCCATCATCATCAGGGAAAGAACTAACTTTTTCATAGTAGTGTTGTTTTATAGGTTTTGCACTTTTATTTCTGAATCACAGTGCAAAGGTAAGGCAATAAAACAACAGTAAAACGAGGGTTTTCCCTAAACAAAAGGGGAAATGTCCTAAAGCTTAATCCATGCGGTCTCTGTAGTCCTCGTAGGTATAGGTGCGCAGCGTCTCACGGCTTCCGTCTTCGTGCTCCAGGACAATGGAGGGATGCATGATGCCGTTAAACATCGTGGTCTTGACCGTCGTATAGTGTATCATGTCCTCGAAGATGATTTCCTGCCCGACTTCGAGCGGTTTGGGGAATCGCCAACTGCCCATGTAGTCGCCACTCAAGCAACTGTTGCCGCCAAGTCGGTATATGTTCTGTCCCTTCGCGTCAGGTTGTGAGGCTGCTTCGAAAGGAAGGCTTTCGGCTCCACGAACCTCGGGCTGATAAGGCATCTCAAGGCAATCGGGCATGTGACAAGTGAAGGAAACGTTCAGGATGGCTGTCTGGATGCCATGATTCTCCACGATATCGACCACCTCCGACACGAGGGGCCCTGTCTGCCAAGCAAAGGCACTGCCAGGTTCGAGAATGATGTGCAGATGCGGATAGCGCTGGTGAAGTCCTTTTAATATATTAATAAGGTGTTCGACGTCGTAGTCCTTGCGCGTCATCAAGTGCCCGCCGCCAAGATTCAGCCACTTGAGTTGCGGGAACCAACGGCTGAACTTTGCTTCGAGATGCTCCAGCGTATGCTCCAGCGCCGACGCCGGACTCTCGCAATGACAATGGCAGTGGAAGCCCTCGATGCCAGCAGGAAGTTTTTCCGGCAACTGTTCTGCAAGCACGCCGAACCTGCTGCCTGGTGCACAAGGGTTGTAAAGCTCGGTTTCTATCTCGCTGTATTCCGGGTTGACGCGCAGGCCGTAAGACACAAAATGCTCGATGAAATGGGACATTTTGGGGAAAAAGCGTTCGTACTGCGTGAGGGAATTGAAGGTAACGTGTCCGCTGCAATGCAGTATCTCGTCGAACTCATCGTCTTCGTAAGCCGGGCTATAAGTGTGGGCAAAGGAGCCGAATTCTTCCAACGACAGGCGTGCTTCACAGAGACTGCTCGCCGTAGTTTTCTCGATGAATTGGCGGAAAATTGGAAAGGTTCGCCACAAAGCAAAGGCTTTGAAAGCGAGGATTATCTCCACATCGGCTTCGTCCGCAACGCGCTTGATGAGCTGCAAATTGCGGCGAAGCAACGACTCCTGAACAAGGTAATACGGACGCATTTAGTACACGAGCTTAACATTATCCACCCAGAGCGTGTTGCCGATTGTGCCGACGTATGCGCCACCGTGGCTGCTGTCGAATTTCAGGATGATGTGTGTCGGCGTCTCGTCGGCGCTTGCCCAGCCTTCCTCCTTGACGGGCACGTTCTTTCCTTTACTGTTGAGCGAATAGAATGTTTCGCCGCCGCTCGTCAGTCCCATCCAGTCCTTATAGAAACTTTCGCCCGTGATGTCACCGTAGTGAATGGCGAAGCTCTGTCCTTCCTTCCAGTCGCAGTTCTGGCAAAAGCGGTGCCGCATTGTTCCGACGCGCAAGGCGTGGATATTGCCCTCTGCGTCTTCCCAGCGCTTCTGCAGGAAGCATGTGACTTGTCCCATATCTTTTCCGGCGACCTTCTGACACTTGCTGAAGCCTGTCTCGCGGATGCGTTCGGCGCTCGGCGAATTGTATTTATAGTCGAACTTCACGGCCTTTGGCTTTTTGGTGAACGGAATGCCGATGCTCATCTTGCTCATAGGGTTCTTCGAACCAGTGATGGGCTCTATGAGTGTGCCGAGAAAGATGCTGCCGGTAGCGAGGACGCTGATGTTGATGACGCCGATAGCCTTTGCGCTGACGATATGCGTAGTAAGCTTAGCGCATTGACCGCCTTGATGTTTGTCGGGATAGACGCTGACATTGGTCTTGACAACGCCTGCCACCTTCGCATAGACGTTACTGTTTCCCCAAGGCGAGCCGCCCTGGTTGGTGTAGGCGCGAGCTCCGTCGAACTTACCCTTGGGACCAACCTCGTAGAGTGTCTGAGTATTACCGCCGACGAGCACGCTTTCCTTGATGGAGCGCGTTATCCACGAGTCAAAGTTGCCGAACTTGACCAGTTCCTCCTGTGCCAACATGCTGAAAGAGAACAGCAGGCAGATTGCTGCAAATAATACCTTGTTTCTTTTCATTTTCATGGGTTTTGCCCGGCAAATGTACGGACTTTTTGTGAAACATACAAGCCCTTTGCCTTTATTTCTTCCCAAACGGCTGCAGGAAGTCCTTCGCCGTCGTAATCGGGGTTGTTTGCGATGCGCTGGCGGATGTCTGTGCTGCTGATGTCGAGCAAAGGTGTATCGGCAACGGTCACTTTTCGCGGAACATTCTCCAAGACATAGCCCGGACGGGGATAGATGATGATACGGTATTTGGACAGGATAGACTTGCTGCGATACCAATCCGGGAAGCGTTCCCAGTTGTCGGCACCGATGACGAGCACGAACTCCCGGTCCGAGTGCTCTTTGCTCAACGCTTTCAACGTATTATACATATATGAAGGGCGCGGCAGGGAGAACTCGCGGTCGCAGACCTCAACGCCAGGTACGTCCTTGACGGCAAGTCGAGCCAAATGCAGTCGCTCCTCATCGTCGAGAAGCTCCGCATTGACCTTGAACGGGTTCTGTGGTGAGACAAGCAGCCACATCTCATCAACTAAACCGCTGTCGGCCAAAGCCTTAGCAAGCTGAAGATGCCCTTTGTGAATAGGGTTGAAACTGCCTCCGTAGATGCCCGTAGTATGTCTCGCAGTATCAGTCATTTAGCAAATGTTAAAATCCCCGCGTGCGGCGTTGGCAATCCCCGCGTGCGGCGTTTGGCATTTCCGCGTGCGGCGTTTGGCATTTCCGCATGCGGCGTTTTAGACTAACCAACTTGAAAGAACTCATTCAGCAGTGCGACGGCCTCCTGTTTTGCGACCTCGAGGTCGTCGTTGACAAGGATGCGATCGAACTGCGGAGCGAACGTCATTTCGTACTCCGCTTTTGCCAATCTTTGTTCAATTTGCGCCATTTCATCGGTATTTCTTCGAATCAAGCGCTCCCGAAGAGCCTCAATCGAAGGTGGCTGAATGAAGACGCTCAAGGCTTCCTCGCCATAATATTTCTTTATATTTATGCCACCCTTCACGTCAACATCGAACACAACGTTCATGCCTGCAGCCAATTTTTCTTCGACTTGCGACTTGAGCGTACCGTAGAAACGGCCTTCGTAAACCTCCTCATATTCGAGGAAATCATCGTTTTTAATGTGCTCCCTGAACTCATCGGGCGTCAGGAAGTAGTACTCGACGCCATTCTGTTCCTTGCCTCTCGGCGGCCTGCTGGTGGCGCTTACGCTGAATGCCAGCCTGAACTCGGGATGCTCCTTCATCAGGTAGTTCACGATTGTGCTCTTGCCCGAACCCGACGGAGCCGAAACGATAAGCAGTCTTCCCATATCACATTACATTTAATACCTGTTCCTTAATCTGCTCGAGCTCGTCCTTCATCTTGACCACGATGTTCTGCATCTCAGCCAGGTTGCTTTTGCTGCCCGTCGTGTTGATCTCGCGTCCCATCTCTTGCGCGATGAAACCGAGCTTTTTGCCCTGTCCATGACCCTCTTCCATCGTCTTGCGGAAGTACTCGAGATGGTTTGCCAGACGCTGCTTCTCCTCGTTGATGTCCAGCTTTTCGATGTAGTAAATCATCTCCTGCTCGAGGCGGTTGCTGTCGTATTGAACGTCAGGAATTGAGGCAAGTCCGTCCATGATGCGCTGCCTGATTTTCTCCACGCGCTGCTTCTCGTAGGGTTCGATGCTGGCAAGCAGGGCAGCAATGTTGTCAAGCTTCTCCTCGAACTTCTTCTGCAAAGCCTCGCCCTCCTGCCTGCGGAACGCAACAAGCTGATCTATTGCCTTTTGCACGACACCTTGGGCCACCTGCCACTCCTCTTCGGAAAGCTCCTGCTGAGCTTCGTTTCGGGAAAGAACATCAGGCATGCGTATGATAGTGTGCCAGTAGTCGTCGGGCTCAGGGATGTTGTGCTTTGCCGATATCTCACGCATTTGGCGGTAATAGGCAGCCACCAAGTCGCCATTGATGGGACAGGCGTTTGCCCCGTCCAGTTGCTCAACCCACAGATTGAACTCCACCTTGCCACGTTCCAATGCCTGCGTCACCATCGAACGCACTTCCATCTCCTTCTCTCTGTAAATGGGAGCGACACGCGTCGAAAGGTCGAGCGCCTTGCTGTTGAGCGACTTAATCTCTGCTGAAATCTTCTTTCCTTGGAATTCGGCAGTTGCTTTGCCGTATCCAGTCATCGATAATATCATACTTCTGTATTTTTGCTGCAAAGGTACGAAACTTTTTTGAAAAGCACACGCATTTGACATTTTTTCATTACCTTTGCAGCATGAAATGGACAAATGTACTGCCGTCGCTTCTACTGCTGCTGTCGTGCTATGCCTGCGGAAGCGGAGAGAGGCTTACGCCTGAAGAGCAGCGGCTGCGCAAGATAGCGCTGATTGACTCAACGCTTCAGGACTATGTAAGGCTTGACTCGGTTGAAGGCTTCGACCAACTTGAAGGGCTGTCGGCAGAAGCCTGGATGCTTATAGATGACTCCACGGGCTTCATCATCAGCCAGAAGAACGCGGACGAGAAACTTTTCATCGCCTCAATTACCAAGATGATGACTTGTCTGCTGGCGCTCGAGAACGGGAACCTCGACGACACTGTTTGTATTACGAAAGATGTCTTCATCGTCAGGGACTCGTGGGTGAAGATTGGTGACAGCTATCGGCTGGGCGACCTCGTCTATGAGATGATGATGATGAGCGACAACAACGCAGCATATGCTATCGCTCAACACATCGCAGGTGACACGCTGACGTTCTACAACATGATGAACGAAAAGGCGCAGTATCTGGGCATGGACAGCACGCACTTCGCCAGCCCAAACGGTATGCCGAACGACGACAACTACAGCTCTGCCAGCGACCTTGTCAGGCTTTCAAGATACTGCATGTGCGACAGCCTCTTTGCAGACATTGTCGGCACTGCGGAGAAAGACATTCCGCTTCTTGATGGAAGGCATTTGCCTTGCATGAACACCAACCTGCTGCTCACGTCTTACGACGGCTGCATCGGCATCAAGACAGGCTACACACGGCAAGCTTCCGGCTGCCTTGCGTCTGCTGTTACGCGCGACAACACAACTCTCTTCCTCGTACTTCTTGGCAGTCGAGGCAGGTCCTTACGTTTCAAAGAGTCTGTTATTCTCCTTGATTATGGCTTCAAAGCGATAAGGGCTTACTATAAATAATCTTAATTCTTCTTCCTTCATTCTTTATTGTGGATTTTATTTTGTATCTTTGCAGCGCGAAAATAAAGAAGAAGTAAAGAATGTCATGCATCCTGCATATTGAGACGAGTACGAAAGCCTGTTCTGTGGCCCTAAGTGAGAACGGAAGCCTCATCTTCCACAAGGAAGACCTCGATGGGCCGAACCATGCCGTCGTGTGTGGTGTTTATGTCGACGAAGCGCTGTCCTTTGCCAACTCGCACGCCATACCCGTCGATGCTGTAGCCGTCAGCGAAGGTCCAGGCAGTTACACTGGTTTGCGAATCGGTGTATCGCTGGCAAAAGGTGTTTGCTACGGGCGAGACTTGCCGCTTTTGAGCGTGCCGACACTGAAACTTCTGTGCGTTCCTGTCCTGCTTGGCAAAAAGGAACTGCCCGAAGACGCTTGGCTCGTTCCCATGATCGACGCTCGACGGATGGAAGTCTATAGTGCCATCTATGACAGAGCACTTCGTGAAGTTCGTCCAATCAACGCAGACATCGTCGAAACAGACACTTATCTCCCTTACCTCGAAGAGCATCCCGTCTATTTCTTCGGCACAGGAGCCATGAAGTGCAAGGACGTCATTCAGCACAAAAACGCCCATTTCATCGAAGGAATTGTGCCGTTGGCCAAGTGGATGTTCCCCTTGGCGGAACGCTCCCTGCACCTCGGAGAGAAGCAAGATGTGGCATACTTCGAGCCTTTCTACCTAAAGGAATTTGTTGCGATAAAATCAAAAAGCTTACTATAAATGCAGTACAACACACAAAGAGAGCAGCTTGTGATGCCCGAGTATGGTCGCGGCATACAGATGATGGTCGACATGGCCCTGCAAATAGAGGACCGCGAAGAGCGTCAGCGATGTGCCAATACCATTGTGAAGATCATGGCTTCTTTGCTGCCTTCTACTACCAACAAGGAAGAGAACGAACATCGCCTTTGGAATCATCTCGCTCGCATCAGCCACTACAAGCTCGATATCGACTATCCCGTCAACATCGTGCCTCAGGAAGAAGTGCAGGCACATCCGGCTCCGCTCCATTATCCGATGAAGGACATCAAGCGTCGCCACTATGGTTATCTTGTGGAGCAAGCCCTCGACTATGCAAAGACAGTTGAAGACAAGGAGATGCGCCAATACATTACCGAGTGCGTGGCCAACCAGATGAAGCAAGACCTCTTCATTTGGAACCGAGACTCGATGGACAATGCACTTGTGGCTCAAGACATCGAACGCTATTCCGACGGCAAGCTCAACCTTGACCTGGACGACTTTACCTTCGAGCCTGTTGGAGAGTCTCCTTTGCAGCAAGCTGAAAGCGGAAAGAAACGCAAAAGAAAGAAATAAGTATGGCATCATTCATCATAGAAGGCGGGCACAGGCTGAAGGGCGAGATTGTGCCGCAAGGAGCGAAGAACGAAGCGCTGCAAGTGCTGTGTGCTGTTTTGCTGACCAGCGAGCCTGTCCGCATCAAGAACATCCCCAACATTGTCGACGTTAACAACCAAATCAAACTTCTCGAAGACATGGGCGTTGAGGTAACGAAGCACGATGCCCACGACTACACGTTCTCTGCCAAGCGACTCGACGACCAATACCTTTGTAGCGAGGCTTACATCGAGACTTGCCGAAAGTTGCGCGGCAGCGTGATGATGCTTGGTCCCTTGCTTGCCCGCCGAGGCAAGGCAATCGTGGCGAAGCCCGGTGGCGACCAAATTGGCAGAAGACGTCTCGACACGCACTTCCACGGCATACAGAAGTTGGGCGGCCACTTCGTTTACGACGAAACTCTGCGCCTCTACAATGTCGAGACCGAGCAGTTGAAGGGAGCCTACATGCTTTTGGACGAAGCTTCGGTGACTGGCACAGCCAACATCATCATGACGGCAGTTCTGGCTCAGGGCACGACGACTATTTACAATGCTGCCTGCGAACCATACATTCAGCAGCTTTGTCGGATGCTTTGCCAGATGGGCGCAAAGATAAGTGGCATCGGCAGCAATCTGCTCGCCATCGAAGGCGTCGAGAGTCTTCATGGCACAGAGCACACCATTCTGCCCGACATGATTGAGGTCGGCTCGTTCATCGGCATGGCAGCAATGGTGGGCGATGGCGTCCGCATTTGCAACGTCGCTCCGGAGCACTTGGGAATCATCCCGAACACCTTCAGGAGATTGGGCATCTGCATTGAGCAGGATGGCAACGACCTCTTCGTGCCGAAGCAAGAACACTATGAGATAGAGAGCTTCATCGACGGCTCGTTCATGACACTGAGCGATGCGCCCTGGCCAGGCTTCACGCCCGACCTGTTGAGCGTCCTGCTCGTGGTCAGCACGCAGGCCAAGGGCTCCGTGCTCATACATCAGAAGATGTTCGAGAGCCGACTCTTCTTCGTCGACAAACTCATCGATATGGGTGCACAAATCATCCTTTGCGACCCGCACAGAGCCGTTGTCGTCGGTCACAACCACGAGCGCCAGCTTCATGCTGGCCGCATGACGAGCCCCGACATCCGTGCCGGCATAGCTCTGCTGATTGCTGCTATGAGTGCGCAAGGCACCAGCCGCATCGACAACATCGGACAAATAGACCGCGGCTACGAGAACATCGAAGGACGACTCTGTGCCCTCGGTGCAAAGATAAAGAGAGTGGAATGATCAGCGACAACGAAGTCTATAAGATAGGTCAGATTGGCCGGACACACGGCATCAAGGGCGAAGTGACGTTCAACTTCACCGACGATGTCTGGGACCGCGCTGATGCGGAGTACCTCTTCCTGCGGGTGGAAGGCATCCTCGTGCCGTTCTTCCTTGAGGAATACCGCTTCCGCAGTGACACGACGGCGCTCTTGAAGTTCTTCGACTACGACAGCGCCAACGACGTGCAGTTCCTGCTCGGCTGCGAAGTCTTCTTCCCACACTCGCTGACGCCCGAACCAAGCGAGGACGACGAATACACATGGCGATACTTCACGGGCTTCAAGCTCTTCGACGAAAACGCAGGCCTCATCGGCACTATCGACAGTGTGGACGACTCGACACAGAACATCCTGTTCCAAGTCGGCAAACGCCTCATCCCCGCTGCCGAAGACTGGATAACCGACATCAACCACAAGGAGCGAACCATCCACATGTCGCTCCCCGAAGGACTGCTTGAACTATAAGCCCCCTCTAACTCCCCCTCAAAGGGAGGAACAAATAGAAAATAGACAAATGGTAAACGATAAAATGAAAAGGGTCTGCATATTAGGCTCGACCGGCAGCATCGGAACACAGACCTTGCAAGTCATCAGCGAGCACCCCGACCTCTTCGAGGCTTACGTGCTCACGGCGAACACCAGAGCCGACCTGCTGATAGAGCAGGCCAAGACGTACAAGCCGCAGTGTGTCGTGATTGCCGATGAGAGCAAGTACGACTACGTACAAGAAGCCCTGAAAGACGAGCCGATACAGGTCTATACTGGAGCCGACGCTCTCTGCCAGGTGGTGCAGATGGAGCCGGTGGACATCGTGCTGACGGCTCTCGTGGGCTTCAGCGGATTGCGACCCACCATCAGTGCCATCCGGGCAGGCAAACCCATCGCCCTGGCCAACAAGGAGACGCTGGTTGTGGCTGGCGAACTGATCACTGCGCTTTGCTTGGAGCACAAGGTGCCTCTGCTGCCCGTCGATAGCGAGCACAGTGCCATCTTCCAGAGCCTGATGGGCGAGGTGAGTCCCATCGAGAAAATCATCCTGACGGCCAGCGGAGGACCGTTTAGGACGTTCTCGCTGGAGCAATTGAAGAGCGTCACACCTGCCCAAGCCTTGAAGCATCCGAATTGGGACATGGGCGCGAAGATAACCATCGACAGCGCATCGATGATGAATAAAGGCTTCGAGGTGATTGAAGCCCGCTGGCTGTTCGACGTCACACCCGACAAGATTCAGGTTGTCGTCCATCCGCAAAGCATCCTCCACAGCGCGGTGCAGTTCGAGGACGGCGCCGTGAAGGGACAGCTCGGAATGCCCGACATGCGCGTCCCCATTCAGCTTGCCCTCTCCTACCCTTTGCGCCTCAGGAGCTCCTTCCCGCGCATCGACTGGTGGGACCTCAAGGACTTGACCTTCGAGAAGCCCGACCCCGAGAAGTTCCGCTGCCTGCAGATGGCATACGAAGCGATACGGATGGGCGGAAACGCAGCCTGCATCGTCAATGCTGCTAACGAGGTGGCCAACCTTGCTTTCCGTCAGGAACGTTGCAGCTTCCTCCAGATGGCCGACGTCATCGAGGAGACACTCCGCCGTGTGCCGCATCAGGAGAAGCCAACGCTGCAGGATTACCTCGATTGCGACAGAGAGTCGCGCCTCGTGGCAGAAGAAATAATTAATACAAAAGGATAAAAAATTGACAAACAGCAAGCCGAACGTTCAAACGCCGCGTGCGGCGTTGGTCATCCCCGCACGCGGAAATGGCAATCTCCGCACGCGGCGTTGACGATTTCCGCAGGCGGCGTTTGACAACACAGAATGCCCCGCTGAAAATCAGGGCGTTAGAAACGCGTAAAAATTCAACTCAAAATATGGAAACAGTTCTGATAAAAACTTTACAATTACTCTGCTGCCTCAGCCTGTTGGTCGTTCTGCACGAAGGCGGCCACTTCGGCTTCGCCAAGCTTTTCGGCGTGAAAGTCGAGAAGTTCTTCATGTTCTTCGATTACAAATTCAAGCTCTTTAGCACGAAGAGCAAGTGGTTCACCCGTCTCTTCCCCCGCTTCAAGGACAAAGAGACGGAGTACGGCATCGGCTGGATTCCGCTCGGTGGCTACGTCAAAATTGCCGGCATGATCGACGAGAGCATGGACACCGAGCAGATGAAGCAGCCAGCACAGCCCAACGAGTTTCGCTCGAAAAAGGTTTGGCAACGCTTCTTCATCATGTTCGGCGGCGTGCTGATGAACCTCATCACGGCTTGGGTCATCTATTCGCTCGTCCTCCTCGCCTGGGGACGCGACTACGTGCCCATGACCAGCATCGAGAACGGCTTTCAGTACAACGAGCAGGCGCACGAGATTGGCTTCCAGGACGGCGACATTCCCGTTAGTGCCGACGGCAAGGAGATTGTGGAGTTCAGCACCGCCATCATGCGCACCATCTCCAACGCCAATACGGTCACAGTGCTGCGTCAGGGCGAAGAGGTCGTGCTCACGATGCCCGAAGACGGACTCTCACTGCTGAAGATGTTGCAGGCCCAGCCGCAGTTCCTCCAGCCCTTAGCAGAGGCTTACATCGACTCTGTCGTGCCCGGCTCCGCGGCGGCTAAGGCTGGCATAGAGAAAGGAATGCGAATGCTCTCTGTCAACGGAAAAACGATTGAGACGTGGGCCGACTTCGACAACGAGGTGACGTTCCGTCGCGAAGATGTGCTCGGCTCGCCAGATTGCACGGCTGCCGACAGCCTCAAGTGGCGCACACTCAATGCCGTCTTTGCTTCTGCCGACGGAAGCCGCACAGACACCCTCTGCCTGCAGCTCGACGAGAAATACATGATGGGCGTCACTCGACACATTCCCGACTACAAGACAGAGCACCTCAGCTACAACCTCTGGAACTGCTTCCCAGCTGGCTTAAGCTACGGTTGGCGCGTCCTGAAGAGCTACGTCAACGACCTGAAATATGTGGCAAGCGCTGATGGAGCAAAGAGTGTCGGCTCGTTCATCACCATCGGCAACATCTTCCCGTCGGCTTGGAACTGGCAACAGTTCTGGATGCTCACCGCCTTCATCAGCATCATCCTCGCCGTCATGAACATCCTGCCCATTCCCGGGCTCGATGGCGGCCACATCGTGCTGCTCTTCTACGAAGGCATCACAGGCAAACAGCCCTCGGATAAAGCAATGGAATGGATAGAAAAGATAGGCATCGGCATCATCATCGCACTCATGCTGCTTGCCCTGAGCAACGACATCCGCAACTTCATCCTGCCGCTCTTCGGCTTATAGTTCCTATAATTCCTACAACCCCCATGAAACCCATCACTGTCCTTTCCCTCATGCTTCTGCTTGCCGCTTGCGCAAAGCAAACACCCGATGAGCGCGCTGCCGAAATGCTGAAAGAGGCTCGCTATGCCCTGCATCATCACTTATACAACGAGGCTCGCGACACCATCTTCTCCCTAAGGCGCAATTGCCCCACAGCCATCGAGGCACGTAAGCAAGCCATCCTGCTGCTCGACAGCATCGAAATGAATGCCGCCGCCGACAGCCTCAAACTCGTAACAGGCGAGGAATGGGAACGCCTCAACGTCAAAAAGCAATTCTTCGAACGCAAATTGCAAGAGGACATCAACAAACAATGACCATCCAAGAGGCCATACAGGAATACGACGACTTCCGTCAGCAGACTCGACAAACTGACTCTTTGCAGGCCATCGACAATCCGCTTCTGCATCGCATTGGCGAAACAGCCGACGCGCTGGGCTTGGAGTGCTATGTCGTGGGCGGATATGTGAGAGACATCATTCTGCAACGGCCTTCGAAAGACATCGATGTGGTTGTGGTCTCGCCCGACAAAACGCCTTCGCCTGGCATCCAGCTTGCACAAGCCCTTGCAAAGGCATTAGGCAAGGGCGCTCACGTCAGCGTTTTCCGCAACTTCGGTACGGCACAGCTCAAGTGGCACGAACACGAGGTCGAGTTCGTAGGAGCTCGTCGCGAAAGCTACAACCGAGACAGCCGCAAACCTATCGTCGAGGACGGCACGCTTGATGACGATTTGCACCGTCGCGACTTCACCATCAACGCCCTCGCCGTTTGCCTTAACGAAGCAAAATTCGGCCATTTCATCGATCTTTTTGATGGTTTACTCGACCTCGAGGACGGCATCATCGCCACGCCTCTCGACCCAGATATCACGTTCAGCGACGACCCCTTGCGTATGATGCGCTGCATCCGCTTCGCCACACAGCTGCGTTTCCAGATAGAGGAAGAAACGGCGGAAGCTTTGAAACGTAATGCCGAACGCATCAAAATCATCTCGCAGGAACGCATCATCGACGAACTCAACAAGATAATGATGACACCTTCGCCAAGCATCGGCTTCATCGAGCTTAGTCGAAGTGGGTTGCTGCCACTCATCCTGCCAGAAGTGGCTGCGCTCGAAGGCGTCGAGTCCCGTAACGGCAAAGCCCATAAGGACAACTTCTACCACACGCTCGAAGTCTTAGACAACGTCGCCTCAAACGAGGCTTCTTTATGGTTGCGTTGGGCCGCCTTGCTTCACGACATCGGGAAGCCTCGCAGCAAACGCTGGGACAATACTGCCGGCTGGACGTTCCACAACCACAACTACATCGGACAGAAGATGGTGACACCGCTGTTCCGCAGGATGAAGCTGCCAATGGACGAGCGCATGAACTACGTTGAGAAACTTGTCGGTCTGCACATGCGACCCATCGCCATTGCGGATGACGAGGTGACCGACAGTGCCGTTCGCCGTTTGCTCTTCGAGGCAGGCGAGGACATAGACGATTTGATGCGCCTCTGCGAAGCCGACATCACAAGCAAGAACCGCGAGAAGAAGCAGCGTTTCCTGCAAAACTTCCAGCTCGTCCGCGAGAAGCTCATCGACCTGCAAGCCCGTGACAACTACCGCACTTGGCATAATCCCATCACAGGCGAAGAAATCATGGAGACCTACGCCCTGCAACCTTGCCGCGAGATAGGCATTTTGAAGCAAGCCGTCAAAGACGCCATCTGGGACTCCGTCATTCCCAACGACCACGATGCTGCCTTCCAATTCATGCTCCAGAAAGCCAAAGAGCTCGGCCTCGAGCCAGTAAAGGCTTGCGAACGGCATGCGAGCACTTGATAAAATCCACGTGTGAAGTTTGTAAAATTCACGTGTGAAGTTTGACATTTTCACGTGTGAAGTTGGCGAGTTTCTTGTGTGAAGTTTTATGATTACCCTGCAAGAGTCTGCCTTTTTTGCATTTTTCTTTTGTATTCTCCTCACTTATTCGTAAATTTGCAAGCGAAAGTATGAGTCAGAGAAACTTACAGATACAGGAACAGACGCAAGGGCAGGTGCAGGTGCAGCAGATGTTGCCCCAGCAGGTGTTGCTCGTAAGGCTGACGGAAATGCCTGTCGAAGCACTGCAACATCGTGTGGAGTTGGAGTGTCTGGAAAATCCTTGGCTGGAAAGAAAAGAAAGCGAAGAAGAGGACTTGTCACAAGTTCTACCACAGGGGGGTGGCGGAGAAGACGCTACCGATGACTCTTCCTATGACTATCGCTCTGAGGACGACATCCCCGACTTCCTGACGGGTGCCAGCCACAGCAACAATGCGGCTGAGTATATGGCCTACGACGACACACTCTCCCTGACTGACCGTCTCAGGGAACAGATGGCGGACTTCGAACTGACAGACCACGAGAAGGAGCTCATGGAATACCTTATCGGTTCGCTCGACGAGGACGGGCTCTTAAAGAAGTCTCTCGCTATCCTTGCCGACGAAGCAGAAATATATCAGGGCCTCAACACAAATCCCAAAGAGCTGGAGCAGGTGCTCACAATCCTTCAGCTGTTTGACCCGGCAGGCATCGGGGCGCGCTCTTTGCAGGAATGTCTGCTCTTGCAAGTCAAGAGGAACGAAGACAATCCGTACAAGGACTTACTCATCAAGCTGCTCGATAAGTACTTCGACGATTTCATCCACAAACGCTGGCAACGCATTGAGCAGAGGCTCCACATCAACGAAGCGCAGGCTGAGCTGCTGCAACGAGAGATACTGAAGCTCAACCCGCGACCGGGCGGCTCCATCGGGGCAAAAACTTCCGACCGCGCTCAAAGCATCCAGCCCGACTTCTACGTCGATACGGACGAGAACGGCACCATCACTGTCACCCTGAGTCGTGGCAACCAGCCTTCGCTTGTCATCAGTCCGGATGCAGAAGGTCAGCAGGATGCCTTCGTCCGCCAGTATGTGGAACGCGGACAAATGTTCATCAATGCTCTGCAACAACGCTCTGAGACGATGATGCGGACGATGCAGGCCATCGTCAAGTTGCAGAAACCTTTCTTTCAGGAAGGCGACGAAACGCTACTGAGACCCATGAAGCTCGACGATGTGGCAGAACTGACGGGCTACGACATCAGCACCATCAGTCGCGTAGCAAACAGCAAGTACGTCGAAACCACCTTTGGCACCTATCCCCTCAAATGGTTCTTCACGCACAAAGCCACACAGAACAAAGAGGGCGACGACGTCACTGCCCGTCAGGTGATGGCTGCCCTGCGAGGACTCATAGGACAGGAGGACAAACGTCAGCCGCTCAGCGACGAACGCCTCACGCAACTCCTCCAAGCCGACGGCTTCAACATCGCCCGTCGTACCGTCGCCAAGTACAGGGAACAGATGGGCATCCCTGTTGCAAGAATGAGAAAATGAAACAGACGATTCTCATAGCACGCATCCTCTCGACAGTCTTCCGACCTTCGTACTACCCTACCGTCGGAACGTTCATCCTGCTGAGCTTTACCTACTTGAGTCTCTTCCCTTGGGGCTTCAAGCTATGGATTCTCGGACTCGTCTATGGCTTTACGTTCTGCCTGCCGACACTTGCCATCTACATCTATCGAAGGCTTCATGGCTGGAGCGCTGCTGAACTACGCTTACGCCACAAGCGTGCCGTACCCTACATCATCAGCATCTGCAGCTATCTCTGCCTGATGCACATCTTCGCCATCACCCATATGCCACACTTCCTGATGGCCATCGTGGGCATATCGCTGCTCATCCAGTGCACCTGCATCATCATTAATATATGGTGGAAGGTCAGCATGCACTCGGCTGGCGCAGGAGGCGTCATCGGAGCCCTGATAGCCTATTCAGCCATCTTCGGCTTCAACCCCATCTGGTGGCTCTCGCTGGCAATCTTCGTAGCAGGCTGTGTCATGACCAGTCGCATGCTGCTCCGTCAGCACACCCTTGGCCAAGTCCTCGGCGGCACCCTCATCGGCATCGTCTGCGGCATCGTTGGGACAATACTCATGTAGCCCTGCACCCCATCTTCCGCCTCATCATCTTCAGAAAAAGAAAAAACAGAGAAAAATCTTCCCAACCCGTGCAGTCTTTCTATAAAAGAGGTATCTATGTCAATAGAGGCAATGTGTTCCCGATGGACATAGAAAAACTCATAGAGCAAGGCATACAGAGCGACAAAGCAGCCCTCGAAAGGCTGTACGAAGCGTATCACGGGCGGATGACGAGGCTCTGCCAGCGCATTGTGGACAACCGCCAGACTGCTGAAGAGCTGGCACATGACGCGCTCCTGCTAGCCTTTGCCAAAATGGACTCGCTGCGCGACCCACGACGCTTTGAGGCATGGCTGACGAGCATCACGACCAATGTGGCACTTCGCTACAAGCAGCGTCATCATGAGCCGGCAATGCTCTCGCTCTCTACGCTTCGGGAAGAAGAGTTGCTCCAGCAAACGGAACCGACAGAAGAAAAACCTTTGCCGACAATGGCTGAGCTGATGGCTGCCGTGGACGCCTTGCCAAAAGGGTACAGGCAGGTGTTCAAGTTGGCGGTCATTGAAGAGTTGTCACACAAAGAGATAGCCGAAATCATGGGCATCGCAGCACATTCGTCGTCGTCACAGCTGACAAGGGCGAAGAAGATGCTGCGGAAGTCGCTCGCACGCTATTGGATGCTATGGCTCCTGCCTTTGCTGTTGCCTGTTGCCTACTTCTTCCTCAAGCCAGCTGGCAAGCAAGAAGAGTCCACACCTACCGTGACTAAGCAGGAGGTGCCGAAGGTACGTCCTACTGTTCCTGACACGCAGAGAGACACAACTGTCAAGATAGCGGTACTACCACCCATCATACAACATGTGACGGACAGCATTGAGGTGACCGACACCATTCCCGACAATGAGGAGCAAACCGACACGGCAACCATCTTACACAACAACAAGCCACTGCCCGACCCCCGCCCTGACAAAGACACTCATGTTGCTGAACTGTTCCCAGAAAAGCCTATAGAGGTAGAGAGCAAAGGGCAGAAGTGGTCGGTGGATTTGGCATACTCGGGCAGCATTGGCGAACAGAACTACAGCCGTCCGTTTACATTCACAGAAACAGAGATGATAGAAGTGATAACGGGAGAAGTCCCGCCTATCCGCTCCTTCGACAATTGGAGCGACTATGCCGAAGCCCTACAAAGCGGAGTCCTCGACGGTGACTTCAAGAAGCAGGGTATATTGTTGAAGATTGCCCAAAACAACGCTGCTCTGCCTGGTACGGATATGATTGAGCGTAAGACTCACCACTATATGCCCGTCACCTTCTCGTTTGCCTTGAAGTACAGACTGACACATCGCTTCGGCCTTGAGACAGGCTTGACCTATAACCGTTTGAAATCAGAATCCGAAATAGGCACAGGCGGCAACGCCGTCCACGAACAGCAGACCATCCATTACCTCGGCATACCGCTAAAGGCCTCCTATAATATATATAATGTAAGGCGATGGAGCCTCTACGGAAGTCTTGGCGCGAAGTTGGAGATACCTGTTTATGCTCCGTTCAGCACAAGCTATTTCGTTAATGGCATGAAAGAACTGGAAGAGAAATCTACGCTCCATGCTCCGCTGCAGTGGTCGATAGGCACAGGCCTCGGCTTGCAGTACAACCTCACGCCCCACGTCGGCTTCTTTGCTGAGCCAAGCCTGCAATACTACATCCCGACGGGCAGCGACATCGAGACCTACCATTCTGAACATCCCTTCACGTTCTCCCTGCCATTGGGAATCCGCATAACATGGTAGTTTTCCTTCTGAAGTAGTGCAGTCTTTTCTTGCTTTGTGGTATCTATCCCTATAGAGAAACAAAACAAGAAAAGACGATGCAGCAACGACATCTGAACCGCAGACTGTACTTCTGCGAGCTGGCAAACACCGCACAAGAATTCTACTGGAACTACCTGCAACCGTACATCACGCTGACGCCATCCTCTCGCGTTCTGGAAATAGGCTGTGGCGAGGGCGGCAATCTGCTTCCTTTCTCTGAAAAGGGATGCCAAGTGACAGGCATAGACATCTATCAGAAGCGCATCGATGAAGCCCGCACTTTTTTCGGGGAGCACCACCGACAAGGCACGTTCGTTTGCCAAGACTTCATCCTTTCAGAAGAGCCAAAGAGCGAGGCGGAGCGCTACGACCTTATTCTTGTTCACGATGTGATAGAACATATCGAGCCCACTCGCAAACAAACCTTCATGCTTCACATCAAGCCCTTCCTCCGACAGGGCGGCATCGTCTTCTTTGGCTTTCCAGCTTGGCAGAACCCTTTCGGCGGTCATCAGCAAATCAGCATCGGTTTTGCCTCCATGCTTCCATTCATCCATTTGCTGCCAAAGCCACTCTACAAATGCCTGCTGAAAATGAGCGGAGCCACGACAAGTAACATAGGCGAACTGATGAACATACGAGCCTCACGCATGTCCGTCGAATGTTTCGAGCAGCAAGCATCCCTTGCCGGCTTCACCATCCTGCAGCGCACCCTCTGGCTCATCAATCCCCACTACAAGCAGAAGTTCCACCTCAAGCCTCGACGCATGTGGACGTTCCTTGCACGGATTCCCTACCTGCGCAATTTCCTTACCACTTCCGCCTGGTATTTGCTTTGCTATAAAGAGAAGCGGTAACCAAACCTACAAAAATAATTCGTATGAAAAGAATTCTATTTATTGTACTTCTGGTCGCAACAGGATTGCATATACATGCCAACAATTCAATTCTCTTCACGGAAGTCTGTGTGGCGAACATCGACCAGACGATTGACCACTCGAACAACTACGGTGGTTGGGTGGAAGTGTACAATGCCGGTGACGCGGATGTCTCGCTGAACGGATGGTACGTAAGCGACGATGCCATGAACCTGAAGAAACACAGGCTGACCGATCAGGATGTACTGAGGCCGGGATGCTATGCGCCACTCTTCTTCGACCATAACGCTGCCGATGGCGAATACGGGCCCGATGCTGCAAAGCAAGTGAGGTTCAAGCTCAACAGGAAAGGCGGCATGCTCTTCCTGTCCCAGAATGGCACAGACCAGGACTTGTCCCTCTCCTATCCGGCCTCTGTCCCACGTTGCAGCTTTGCGAGAGTAAATCTGGAGGCAGACGAGTGGCAGTATTGCGGCACTCCCACTCCAGGCCAGGCCAATGCTGGACCTTATAGCCAGGAACAGCTGCCTGCTCCCAAAGTCAACTGCGACTCAAGGCTCTTCAACGAAGCTTTCTCCGTTCAGGTCGATATTCCCGAAGGCGCGACGCTTCGCTATACGACGGATGGCAGTACGCCGACTCTCTCAAACGGACTGACAAGCTCCGACGGCCTCTTCACCGTCTCGCAGACAACGGTGCTGCGGCTGCGCCTGTTTGCTGACGACAAACTTCCAAGCAGTGTGGTCACGCGAACCTACATCTACAAAGACAGAAACTACTATCTGCCCATCGTTGCCGTCACAACCGACCCAGACAATCTCTACGACAACATGATTGGTTGCTATGTAGATGGCAAGAACGGCATACAGGGACGAGGCTCAACAGGCAAGTCCAACCTCAACATGGATTGGGAGCGACCTGTCAACTTCGAGTATATGACGCCAGACAAGGGGATGGTCATCAATCAGGAGGCATGCTTCGAGGTGGCAGGTGGATGGAGCCGACACTTCAGGCCGGCATCGTTCAAGCTGCAGGCCAAAAAGCTCTACGACGGGAACAGCCACTTCAGTTTTCCTGTCTTTGCAGGCAAGCCTCATCAGGAGTACAAGCAACTGCTGATACGCAATGGCGGCAACAACAACAGGACATACGGCGGGCCGCGCATCATGGATGCCATCACTCAACAGGTTCTGACTTCAAGTGACTTCTATGTCGATGCTCAGGAGTATCAGCCCGCTCATGTCTTCGTCAACGGCAAGTACCTGGCCATGATGAACGTGCGGGAACCAACGGGTCGCTTTCATGGTGAGGCCAACTACGGTTACGACGACGACGAGATGGATGCCTTCGAGTACAGCAGCGGCAGTTATCATCAAAAGGGAGGCACGCGCGAAGCATTCGACAGGATGATACAGATGTCCTACGAAGCTGAATCTGACGAGGGATATACCGGCATCGCAGAGCTCCTCGACATCGACGAGTTCATTCGCTACATGGCTGCAATATGCTACACGGGCACAGGGGACTGGGTGCTGAACAGCAACAACGTGAAGGGCTACCGCTTGCAGGACGGCGGCAGGTTCCACTTCGTCTTCTTCGATCAGGACTTGACATGGGAGCAAACCAATAATGTGGAGCAGTTGGACAACAACGAAATCATCTACCTCTACCGTAACCTCAAACAGAACAAGACGTTCCGCAGGCAGTTTGTGATGGCCTACTGCATCCTGCACGGCAGTATTTACACGCCAGAACGCTGCCGGCACATAGCCGACAGCATCTGCGCCTTGGTAAAGGATGCCTTGGCTTTCGACAGTCGCTACACTGCCACCACCTACCGCAAGCTGCAGGAAACGATGTGGGAGGAAAGTCACAGGGAGGCCCGCATGCAAGCTCTGATGAAGTCATACGCTCTCTCCGACAGCATTCATGTGAGCATCAACACGAACTGCCCATTTGCAAGAATTCAGATAGACGGCATGGACGTGCCTTTCAGCCTGTTCGACGGCGTGCTCTTCGGCCCTGTTTCTTTGTCCACAAACTCTGCCGATGGCTATCGTTTCATCGGGTGGAAGGACCGGCAGGGCAAGTGGTTGAGCCACGAGGAAGAGTGTCTGATTGCAGCCGGCGGCAACTATACGGCCGTCTATGACGAGCAACGGGATCCCGACGTCTCGCCCCTCTGCATCAACGAGGTCAGCGCTGCGAACGACATCTATGTGAACGACTACGGCAAGCGGGCTGACTGGATAGAATTGTTCAATCGGGGGCAGGTGCCGGTGGATGTAGCCAGGTGGTTCTTTAGTGACGATAAGAATAGTCCCACCAAATATCAAATCGATACTTCGGGCGAAGTCAGTACAATCATTCAGCCCGGCGAGCATCTGGTCGTGTGGTGCGATGGAAAGCCTTCAATAACACAACTGCATCTTCCCTTCAAACTGAAAAACACTGATAACAGCACCTTGTATCTGCAATCGGCAAATGGCGAATGGAGCGATTCCCTGCGCTATGACAGTCATTCGTCGAAGGAAAGCGTAGGACGGTATCCAGATGGCGGAAACGAAATATGGACGTTCTACCATCCCTCCATCGGGACTGCCAGCATCCCGACCTCCTACGACAGACCTGTCAACTCGGGCGTGAATGCTCTGCCGCCTGCTATTCGAGATGAAGAACTAAAGAACATCAGCTATTATACCCTGAGCGGCATCAAGACCTCGCGTCCACTGGGCAGCATATACATCAAGGTCAGCACGTCGGGCGCGGAGCAGAGGAAGCTGTTGGGCAGTCCGCGGTAGGACACTCAGCGGCATCGTGAGGAGAATGTGTCCGTTTGCACACATAGCGTAAGAGGTTTGCAAAATCCTCGTGTGGATTTGCTCAAATCGTCGTGAGGATTTTGTAAAATCCACGTGTGGATTTGGACAAGTTCACTGGAGAACTTAAAAACCACTACCTTTTAACTCCATTCAGTTTTTCTCTCATTTGGTGAATTGTCTGCTTTTTGAAGGGTTTGATTTGGAGGGTTGGAGAAAAAAGCTTAACTTTGTGGCGCGATAGAAGTATGCTTCGCAAGTGAAGAATGAAGAGTGAAGAGTGAGAAATCAAAGTTACAAAAAACTCGTTAACTTGTCAACTTGTCAACTCGTAAGTAAATAATAAATTCCATTATGTCTCCAATCGTTAGCATCATTATGGGCAGCACAAGCGACCTGCCCGTTATGGAGAAAGCAGCCAAATTTCTCGATGAAATGGGCATTTTTTTCGAGATGAACGCCTTCTCCGCTCATCGTACACCTCAGGAAGTTGAAGCCTTTGCCCGTTCTGCAGAAGAGCGTGGCTTGAAGGTCATCATTGCAGGAGCTGGCATGGCAGCAGCCTTGCCTGGCGTAGTGGCTGCAAGCACAACACTTCCCGTCATTGGCGTGCCCATCAAGGGAATGCTCGACGGCCTCGATGCCATGCTCAGCATCATACAGATGCCTCCCGGAATCCCAGTTGCAACAGTTGGCGTGAATGGTGCACAGAATGCAGCCATCCTCGCTGCTGAAATGCTTGCCTTGAGCGACACAGAACTAGCAGAGAAACTTCGCAACTACAAGCAGGGCCTCAAGGACAAGATTGTCAAGGCAAACGAGGAACTGAAGGAAGTGAAATATAAATTTAAGACAAACTAACCACCATATCTCCAAAAGAGCTATGAGACGCAAGACACACGAAGTAAAGATAGGCAAACTGCGCATCGGTGGCGAGAACCGCGTGGCTGTGCAGAGCATGACGACTTGTTCAACCCTCGACACCGAGGGCTGCATCGCGCAGGCCATACGCATCATCGAGGCTGGCGGACAGCTTGTTCGCCTCACCACGCAAGGCACGCGCGAGGCCGAGAACCTGCGCAACATCAAGGCCGGACTGACAGCACGCGGCTATGGCGATGTGCCTCTCTGTGCCGACGTTCACTTTAATCCCAATGTGGCCGATGTGGCTGCCACGATTGTGGAGAAGGTGCGCATCAATCCGGGCAACTATGTTGACCCTGCCCGTCAGTTCAAGACGCTGGAATACACAGACGAGGAGTACAAGCAAGAACTCGCCAGGCTGGACGAGCGCTTCTGCCGCTTCCTTAATATATGTCGCGAGCACGGCACAGCCATCCGCATCGGCGTAAACCACGGCTCTCTCTCCGACCGCATCATGTCGCGCTATGGCGACACGCCCGAGGGCATCGTCGAGTCGTGCATGGAGTTCCTCCGCATCTGCGAGCGTGAGCAGTTCCGCAATGTCGTGGTGAGCATCAAGGCATCGAACACGGTCATCATGGTGCAGAGCGTTCGCTTGCTCTGCCAGCAGATGGAAAAAGAAGGCATGGACTATCCCTTGCACCTCGGCGTGACGGAAGCCGGCGAGGGCGAGGACGGCCGCCTGAAGAGTGCCGTAGGCATCGGTGCCTTGCTCATCGACGGCATCGGCGACACCATCAGAGTATCGCTCAGCGAAGAGCCAGAATGCGAGATTCCTGTTGCCCAAAGCATCCTGCAAGCGGCTCGCGTCCAGATGCACAAGACGGAGTACATCTCCTGCCCGGGTTGCGGACGCACACTCTATGACTTGCAGGACACGATTCGTCGCATCAAGGCTGCTGTCGAGGAGAAAGCCAAGACCGACACTCGCTACAAGACGCTCAAGATAGGCATCATGGGCTGCATCGTCAACGGCCCCGGTGAGATGGCAGATGCCGACTATGGCTACGTTGGGGCAGCAAGAGGCAAGGTCTCTTTATATAAGAATAAGGAGTGCATCGAGAAGAACATCCCCGAAGAAGAAGCCGTCGAGCGCCTCATCCAGTTCATCGACAAGGACCTGGGGGCCAGTGCATAGTCCATAGTGCATAGTTCATAGTGCATAGTCCATAGTGCATAATTAACGATTCACGTTTTGTTTTAACGTCCATAAAAACTTCTTGTTTACTCTTAACATTCCATTATGATTATTTAACGGTCGCGAGTGGATGGACAACAAGACCACCTGCCGAGCCTCGCTCCGCCTCCAGCCCACCTCACGAAAGGCTCAGTTCCCTGACCTCATAGACATCTATCCCCCAAAAAGCGTCGAGATACTAAACTCCAAAAGCCGCCGCTACCAGATGCAGGAACGCCTCAGGAAAGTTCCCAGACAATACGTCCTGCTGAAGGAGTAAACCGTTTTTCCGGCACATTCCGTGGCTGCTACGATGACTATCAGGATATATAGCAATACTCTATTTACCTTTTCAACTTTAATTCGCGAATTAATCAGGCTTGGAATGACAGAAACAGAGTGACTTGTACTGAGAGAGGTGATAGAAGGTACTGTGAAAATAGATAGGTGATGCAGAGAAAATAGGGGAAATGTGCAGAGAAAAAGGGGTAAACGTGCTGTCGATTCCGTTCCATTCCGCCCGCCCTCATATGTTGGGGCGGCCGCCCCAATGTCTTGGAGCGCTCGACCTTATCTGTGCGAGCGGCCGCCCAAAACCATTTTTTATACTATTATGCATAGTGGAAAACCATTTTGTGCCAACTACTATATTGTTTCCTTATATATAGTTGAACAGATACGCTTCGAAAATTATTGAGCATTGAACATTGAGCATTCATGTTTTTTTCGTATCTTTGCGCAAAATAACCAAGAAAAGGAAGTACATCATGGAACTCATTTATCTTCTCTATCTCATCATCGGCATCGCTTTGGGAGCACTGGCTGTCTTCTTTGCCATGCGGTCGCAAGTGCAGGCTGCCAGGGAGCGCAGCACTTCGACGGAGCAGCAGATGCGTGACCAGCAGGAGACATTCCGGCAGCAGATGCAGGCGATGCAGGAGCAACAGCAGCAACAGATGCGCGACGGGCGCGAATCCCTTCAGCAACAGTTGCGTTCGCAGCAAGAGTCGCAACAACAGCAGATGGCGCAGCAGATGGCACTCCTGCGCGAGCAGATGAGCACCACCTCCGAGCGCGTCCTCAAGGAACGTGCGGCAGAGCTCTCAGCCGTCAACAGCGAGCAGCTCTCCAAGATACTTGACCCGCTGCAGGATGACCTCCGGCAAATGCGCTCTCAGACAGAGAAGATGCAGAAGGACCACAACGACTCGCTGCTCCAGCTTAAGGCTGCCATACAGGTCAATATGGAGCGTGAACGGGCGATGGGCGAGCAGACGGAACGCCTGGCTCAGGCTCTTACCGGTCAGAACAAGATACAAGGCAACTTCGGCGAACTCAAGCTGACGCAGATACTGGAGCAGATGGAACTGGAGCGCGGCTTGCAGTACGACACGCAGGAGACGATGCGCGACGAGCAGGGACGCACCATCACGAGCGACGAAGGCCGACGCATGGTGCCCGATGCCGTGCTGCACTTCCCCGACGGGCGCGACGTCATCATCGACAGCAAGATGTCCTTCACAGCCTTCGTAGATTACCAGAACGCTGAGACGGATGCCGAACGTGATGCGGCCCTGCGACGCCACCTTGCCAGCATGCGACAACACGTCCGCGAACTCGCTCAGAAGCAATACTTCCGCTATGCCAAGAGCGACAAAGGCAGGCTCGACTTCGTCCTGATGTACGTCTTTCAGGAGAGCGCCCTGCAACTCGCCCTGCAAAGCGACACGACACTCTGGAAGGAAGCCTACGACCAGGGCGTCGTCATCTCGGGCAGCCAGTCGCTCTACATGACCCTTCGTGTGCTCGAACTCACTTGGAAGCAGACACGCCAGGTAGAGAACCAAGAGAAGATGATGCAGTGCGCCAACACCCTCGTGGAGCGTGTGCAACTCTTTGCCGAGCGCTTCGAGCGCGTCGGCGAAATGCTCGACAAGACGCGCCGCAGCTTCGACGATCTCAACACCGTCACCGCCCCATCCGGCCCCAGCATCACCACTGCCGCCCGCAACCTCCTCAAGTTCGGTGCACAAGAAAGCAAGAAAAAGAAATCCTTGGGCTCAACCTCGTTCCTCGAAGAAAAAGAGGAAGACCATTAGAAATGTCTGTCATGAAACGAACAACCATCATGCTGGGCTTGGTGATGTCTGTCATCGCCTGCCTCGCTCAACCGAAAAGAACTTATGACGTTGCGGCTTACCTCTATCCAGCCTATGCTGCCGACGACCCCCGTCTGCGGCCTTTCTGGCCAACGGGCATGGGCGAATGGGAGACGGTCATGACCATGCAACAACGTAATCCCGGACATTACTGGAACCGTCGTCCGCTGTGGGGATACATCAACGAGGCCGACCCTTCCGTCATGGAAATGGAGATAGAGCAAGCCACCAGCCACGGCGTGAACGTCTTCATCTTCGACTGGTATTGGTTCGACGAACGTCCCTTCATGGAGACCACACTTACCAATGGCTTCCTGAAAGCCAGCAACTCGGGCAAGATGAAGTTCTACCTCATGTGGGCCAACCACAACGTGGAGAACTACTGGGACACGCGCATCGCCCATCTCGGCGAGAACAACATCATCTGGCGGGGCGGCGTGAGCAGGGAAGCCTTCGAGAAAATGTGCCGACGCAACATCGAACTCTTCTTCCGTCAGCCAAACTATTATAAGATAGACGGCAAGCCCGTGTTCATGATCTACGAACTCTCGACCTTCATCGAGGGCATCGGAGGCGTGGAGCAGGCCAGGGATGCGTTGAAATGGTTCCGAAAGGAAGTGAAGAAGGCTGGCTTTCCAGACCTCGAGCTACAGTTCACCATGTGGGCTCCGCAGTTCAACTACAGCGGATTCGATGCGGCAAAGACCGACAAGCCACGCGACGAGTTCGTCAGGAAACTCGGGTTCAACAGCATGTCGCACTACCAGTTCTGCCATTTCATCAACGTGGACGACGACTATGCCAACATCCTCGAGCAGGCTTATCAGGAATGGGAGAAACTCGAAGAGGAGTTCACCATCCCCTATTACCCGCACATTAGCATCGGATGGGACAACAGCCCGCGAACGGGCAGAAGCGCCGTCACTCGCGACAACACGCCCGAACGCTTCGAGCAAGCTCTGCGAAAGGCAAAGGCATATCTCGATGCAAGACCTCATCTCCAGCCACTCGTCACCATCAATTCTTGGAACGAATGGACAGAGACAAGCTATCTCCAACCCGACAATATTTATGGCTACGGCTACCTCGATGCCGTGAAGAAAGTTTTCGTGGAGGATAGCAGATAATCATGGCCGACTACCTCACCGCCATCACCGCTCCCTCTGGCCCCTGAATAGTTTGGCAGCAGGCAACGACAAATTTTCTTTAATTTGCTTGCATAGTTCGTTATTTAATACTATCTTTGCAACGAAAGTACATGTTAATCGATACAATTAAGCAAATAAATACTACTAAATAACGATGAAACGACAGAGATTTTTCTGCACCATTTTGTTTGTGGCGATGTGCCTCATGACCTCTCAGAATGTCCGGGCTGACGAGACTCAAGGCACTGTGAAGGATGTTGACATTTGCGTCTATGGCAGTACGCCGGCAGGCATCATGGCGGCTTATACGGCCAAGTTGAAAGGAAAGTCCGTGCTGCTTGTGTCGCCGACGAAGCGCATTGGCGGCATGACGGCTGGCGGTTTGGGCTGGACAGACATTGGTGACAGCACGAGCCACCGCCGCATCATCAAAGGCTTTGCCCGCGAGTTCTACCGTCGCATCGGACAGCACTACGGCATGGCCTCGCCGACGTTCTACTTCGAGCCGAAGGTCGCGCTCGCCACTTTCAAAGGCTTCCTCTCGGAGGTCGGCTTGAAGGACAGCACCGACATCTGGTACGAGTGGCGCATCGTGAGTGCTGAGAAGGAGGGGAACGAGGTGAAGAGCATTACGCTGGAAGACGGCACGAACCCCAAGGTGACACCTCAAAGGATGGTCCGCTCCAAGATCTTCATGGATTGCAGCTACGAGGGCGACCTCATGGCCCGGGCTGGCATCACATATACCGTCGGCCGCGAAAGCAAGAACAAATACGGCGAGCCTGAGAACGGAGCGCAATGCCTCAACAAGCACCAGTTCTGCGATGGCGTGGACCCCTACGTCATCCCGGGCAACCCGTCGAGCGGACTGCTGTGGGGCATCATGAGCGACCCGATGCCGGCCAACGGCACGGGCGACAACCACATCCAAGCCTACAACTACCGCCTGACGCTGACTAAGACGAAGCCTTTCCGCTCGGTAACTGCCCAAGTACCTGACAACTACGACCCCTCGAAGTACGAGTTGCTCTTCCGTTGGATGGAGAAGAAAGGCTGGAGCGGCTACGGCGATTGCCTGAAATGGACATATATGAAGGACTCGTCGGGGCCTAACTCGTGGAACGCCTACAAGACAGACAACAACAATAATGGCGCGTTCTCTACCGACATGATTGGCTACAGCTGGGACTATCCAGAAGCGACCTACGAGCAGCGCGACTCGATTGCCAAGCTGCACGAGGACTACACCAAAGGTCTGCTCTACATACTTTGGACCGACCCGCGTGTGCCCAAGAACATCAGGGACGAGTACAACCTCTGGGGCTATCCACTCGACGAGTACGAGGACAACGAGAACTTCACGCCTCAGCTCTACATCCGTGAGGCTCGAAGGATGATTGGCCGCATGGTGATGACTGAAGACCACTGCCTCAAGAACACTGAAGCCAACGACCCGATTGCTTGGGGAGCATACACGATGGACTCGCACAACTGCGGACGTTACGTCGTGAACGGCCAGGTGAAGAACGAGGGCGACGTGCAGCGTCACCTGACAAAAGGGCCGTACAATATATCCTACCGAGCCGTAACGCCCAAGGAGGCAGACGCAAAGAACGTCCTTGTGCCCGTCTGCCTTTCCGCCTCGCATATTGCATACGGCAGCATCCGCATGGAGCCTGTCTATATGGTGCTTGGCGAGACAACAGCCCTCGCTGCCATCCAAGCCATCGACGAGCACGACTGCTGTGTGCAGGACGTCGACCCTTCCCGTTGCATCGCACAACTCGAACACGGCCTCAGCATCGAGCGCGACGAGATGTTGCCCGAGGTGATGAACAGCGTTTCGGTCGACATCACGAGCCGCGTTCTCGTCAATCCATCCTTCGAAGAGAGCTTCACAAAGACCACACAGCCGCCTACGGGTTGGCTCGAGCTGCCCGAGGGCATGACGTTGCAGCGAAGCATTAACAAGACCGCCAAGAACAAGGATGGCGAACAAGCATACGTCTGCAAGCCTGCTTCGGGCAAGACTATCAACACGCCGCTGAAACTGCACCAGCACATCCCAGCCGAGAAGCTTGGCGCAGGCATTTATAAAGTTAGCTGCCGCATGTGGGTGGAGAAGGACTTCTACGGCACCGCTTGCCTCTTTGCCGACAACCAGCGCGGCGACAACTGCAACGTGCAGTACTGGACGACGGAGCCTTACTACCGCAACGGCGCACAAGGCTACGACAACATAACTTACACCGACTACCGCACGACGTTTGCACGCCACGCAGGCGGCTTCACTGCTGCCCAAAACATGGAGCGCATGGTGGTCTATATCACTTTGCAGGACGGCGACGACCTCGTGCTTGGCATCCGCACAAACAGTGCCAATCAGGGCAGCGACAAGAACGGCGCCGGCTACTTCATGGTCGATGACTTCCACGTCGAGAAACTCACAGGGAAGCCTGTCTCGCAAGACACGTTCTGCGACAGCGTGCTCATCAACTACGACTTCGAAAAGAATCCCCAAGGCGTGACTTACGACCCGAACCTCAAGACGACCATCAACGAGGCCGGCAACGGTCCCATATACGGCTGGCAGAGCAACGCTTGGACCGACAACTACGGCGGCGTCAGCGACGGCACGAACCTCGAATGGAAATGGGCTGGCTATGTGGCAAGCACGAGTAGTGTTATTCCCAACGACTTTCGCCTCTACCAGACGATACCTGCTGAGGAACTTGAACCCGGCATCTACGAGGTGAACGCCCGCATGTGGCAATACGCGTCGAAGCTCGGCATTACGCGCCTCTATGGTCAGGCCGGCGACAAGTGCAGCGTGCAGTACTACGGCATGGAGAGCAAATACAATGCCAGCGTGCTGACCGAAGGCGAGACAGCAACCTTCGCCGGGCTCTCTGCCAACACCACGACCGGTCGCGTGAACGACATGATGCTCGACATTGAGGTGGGCGAAGGCGAAGACCTCGAGATAGGCGTGAAGAGCGGCTACGGCCTGGAGAGCAACAACACAGCCGGCGCCAATCACGGCAAGTTCTACGTCGACCTCGTCCGCACTTGGAAAGTCAGCGACCTGCCTGTCACCTACGACGAGAACTCCGCAGAGAACGAGATTGTCCCTCGCGCGTATAATAATAAGGTAGTGCTGAACAAGACCTTTGTCAACAACGAGTGGCAGTTCGTCTGCCTGCCCTTCTCGCTCAATGCCGCAGACATCGAGACAATCTTCGGCAAAGGAACAAAGGTGGAATTCTTAGAACCCCTTGGGTATTATGGCGGAGTTGAAGAAGGACAAGAAACATCACACGAGTCTCATCCACAATACATATCGTCTAATGTAATAGAAGCCGGTTGGCCTTTTCGCATTCGTCCCACAGACGCTCTGCCCTCGCCTATCATTCTGGAACATGTACGTGTGACAAGGGATTCTCCAGTGGATGAATATACTCAAGACGCATCCTACAGGATTGATGGACAACATTCTTATTATTCCATCGTTGGCACCTTCCAGAAGACGGACGAAGCACCTGCCTTCTCGGCCATCCTTACCTATACCGACCCAACAGGCATCGAGGAAGTGAAAAGTGAAAAGTTAAAAGAGAAAAATGAGGGCGCCTGGTACGACCTCGATGGCAAGAAAAAGGCAAATAACAACTCCTCTCAAGGCATCCTCGTCACCACCGGTCGTAAAGTGCTTTGGTAAATAACATGGAATATGACCAGAAATGGATAAGAAGAAAGAGATCTTTCCCTTCGTTGACGAGGACGGCAATGTGATTGGCTCCGAACTTCGAGAGCGAGTTCAAACGATGTTTTATGGAAAAGATGAGCAAGGTACGAATAACAGCCATTCGTCAGACGGTCTATCCTGATTTGATGGCTAGATACGAGAATCCCATCGAGCACACCTGCGATGTCAGAGAAGGTCAGCAATGGATTTCTATTGACGGACAGCAGCCCGAAGGTATGTGCCCCTCGGCTTGGGAGTCCATGCGCGAGTTTGTGGACTCGCTGGCCAAGGGCGAAGGCAACTTCTTCGACGGCTGGATGAAGAACCCGATGAGTGCGATGATCAGTTGCAACGACGGCTTCCGCCCTTTCAGCTTTTACATCGAGGCAATCAACGAATCATGAAGTCAAAGAGAACACAACGGCTGGCGGCTGCCTTCTTGATGCTGTGTTGTGGACTGACGGTCGGAGCACAGACATTTGAGGAATGGTTCGACGACCGTACCTTGCGGCTCGACTATGTCTTTGCGGGCGATGCAAGCAGGCAGGAACTTTATGTCGACCAGCTTTCGCAGCTGCCCCGATGGTTCGGGCGTCGCACACGGCTTGCCGAGCTGCCGCTGGCCGGCAACGGGCAGATTACGGTACGGGCGCACCGCTCGCAGCAAGTCATATACCGCCACGCCTTCTCCACCCTTTTCCAGGAATGGCTGGCTACGGACGAGGCCAAGCACGTGCGGCGGTCGTTCGAGAACGTCTTCCTCGTTCCCTTCCCCCGCGACACGGTCGACGTGACGGTTGAACTGTTCGACTTCCACAGCCGCGTGCAGGCTTCGATGACACATACCATCAGCCCGACGGACATCCTCATTAGCCATAAAGGGGAGGGCACCAAAACGCCGCACGCGGGGATGACCAACGCCGCACGCGGGGATGGCCAACGCCGCACGCGGGGATTTCAAACGCCGTACGTCACCCTGCAGCAAGCCGCCGACACCACACGCTGCATCCACATTGCCTACGTGCCCGAAGGCTATACCGAAGAGCAGATGTTCTCCTTCCTCGACCACTGCCGCATAGCGATGGAGGCTCTCTTCCGCCACGAGCCGTTCAAGGCGATGCGTGCCCGCTTCAACATCATTGCCCTGCTTGCGCCGTCGGTCGACAGCGGCGTCAGCGAACCGGGCAACGGGCTGTGGCTGAATACGGCACTTGACTCCCACTTCGACACGTTCTACAGCCAGCGCTATCTCACCACGCTCCACCTGAAACGGCTGCACGACCTTCTGGCCGGAACGCCCTACGAACACATCATCATCCTTGCCAACACGTCGCACTACGGCGGTGGAGGCATCTACAATTCCTACAACTTGAGCTACACGGGCGGCGAGAAGTTCGAGTCCGTCGTTGTCCATGAGTTCGGGCATTCGTTTGGCGGACTGGCCGACGAGTATCCCTATGGCGACGACGACCCCATGTACTTCTCCGACACCGAGCCTTGGGAACCGAACCTCACCACCTTGCACGACTTCAGCAGCAAGTGGCAGAACCTCATCGACGACGGACGCGCCAGCCTCATCGAGGGCGGCGGCTACCTGTCGAAAGGCGTCTGGCGCGGAAAGGAGGACTGCAGGATGCGCACCAACGAGGAGCCCGACTTCTGCCCCGTCTGCCAGCAAGCCTTGCGGCGGCTCATCAATTTCTATACCGAGTGACGCTACGCTAACAACTACGATATGAACCTGAAACGAACCATCATCTTGCTTGCCCTCGTCGCAGCGGCAGGGCTGGCACAGGCACAGGGCTGGGCCTCTGTGCAGAGTGTAGGCGTATTGCCAACCAACACGCCAAAAGAAAACCGCCAGAACCTTCAGCAAGCCATCGATAAGATGAGTCCCTTGGGCGGCGTCCTGTATGTGGAGCCGGCCCGCGGCGGCTATCCCATGGAGGGCGGTCTCGTCCTCAGACGTAACGTGACGCTTCTCGGCGCCCACGGCCCAACGGGACGCGGCACGGCGCTGCCCGACCGCTCAGGCCCCACAGGCTCACTCTTCGTCATCACCGACCGCAAGCAGCCCTTCCTCACCGTGGAGTCCGCCACACAGGTGCGTGGCATACAGTTCTACTATCCAGAACAGACTTATCAGGACGGAAGCCGCATCATTCCCTATCCGCCCACGATATGCACGTCGCCCAAACAGAACGTGCAGGGCGTCACCCTGAGCTGCCTGTCGTTCTATGGAGAATACATGGCGATGGACTTCCGTGCCAAAGCCCCACACATGTGTGAACAGATTCTTTTCGAGCATTGCTACGGCTACCCGCTCAGCGGACAATTCATCGCCATCGACCGCTGCTACGACGTGCCGCGCATCCTGCACTGCCACGTAAACCCCGCCAATATGAGGGAGTTCAAGCGGTCTTTCTCGCGCGAAGTCATCGACGAAGTCGTACGTCAGAAAACATATACATATTGGATAGACCATACGGACAACGCCCAACTGATGGACCTCTTCACATTTGGCGTCTACGGCGGCATCTATTTGGGCAACGAAACCTACGGACAACTCACTAACTTCAACTTCGACTGCGTCAGCATCGGTGTGCACAAGCTTGGCAGTCAGTGGAAGAACCGCAACTGGCAGATAGCCCAAGGGAGCATCATCGCCAACGCAGGTGAGCGCTTGGAGGACGTCCATCCCATCCTTATCGAAGGCAAGGGGCACACGTCGCTCTCGAATGTCGAGTGCTTCTCGGGCGGCAATCCTGCCCTCACGAACCTCGAGGCATCGTGGGACTACATCACGGTCCGCGGCGAAGCCACAGTCTTCCTTTCAGGTTGCCGCATGCAGGGCTACAAGGCAGACACGCCCATCAACGTCTCTGGTGGAGCCAAGATTCGAGCCGTCGGCTGCTTCGACAAGAATAACAACCTGTTGGAGCTCGATCCCTAAAAAAGTTTGTTTTCTTACTTGACATTTCGTGATGTCGTGCGTTATATAGGCAGATGACACAGACAGAGTTCGAACATTTGCTCCTCCAGACGCGCGACGAGATGATGCTTGTTGCCATGAGTTTCTTCCACAATAGGGAGGATGCTGAGGATGTGGTGCAGGAAGTCTGTATGCGAATGCTTGAAAGAGGTTGGAAGAGCGGCGACAACACAGAAGCCTTGCTCATCAAAGCAACAAAGAACCTGTGCGTGAGCGTCTGGCGAAGGCAGAGACTTCGAGAAACTGAACCTCTCATAATGCCTTCTGAGGCCTCAGCCGACACTCCTCTTCTACAACAAGAACAAAGAAAGCAACTGGAGCAAGCCATCGCCGAGTTGACGCCTTCCGAGCAAAGGTTCATCCGAATGAAGGGCGAAAAGCTGAGCATCGAGGAGATGGCTGAACAGACAGGCGTCTCGAAGCGCACGGCAAGCACGATGCTCTGGCAAGCCAAACGATGATTGACAAGGAACTGATTCACCAGGCAGCCGAGGACATCGACATCTTCGAGGCCGACCTCACCGAAGAGTTCGAGCAGTTGACCAAGCCGCATCGAACGATTCGCCTCTGGCCACTGGCTGTCGCAGCCTGTGCCGCAGGCATCGCCTTCATCCTTCTCATGCCGCCACGAACAGATGATGGACAACAGACAACAGACAACGGACAACAGACAATGGTCAATGGTCAATGGCGGGTGGCAGGCGGGTTGGAGGCCCAGCTCGTACACCAGCAAGAGATAAAAGAAAAGGGCGAAAGGCTGGCCGCCTACGTCCGAAAATACACAACAAACGAAATGCAATAAAACACTATGAGACGTTTATATATGATTACAACCATCATGCTCGCCGTCCTGAGCCTTGCATCATGCAAACAGCCCCTGCATGAGCGGCAGATTGAGACCGTGGGCGAACTGATGGACAGCCTGATAAACAGAGGAGAGCAAGTGTATCGCTACATCATCTGCGGAGGGGATTCCACTTACCAGGACGAGCGCTGGTTCCACTATTTCACTGATGAGAAGGACAGCTATGTGAAGAAAAGCAGCCTCCTCTTCCTGAAAGACAAGATGCCAGACTTGCTGGACAAGCTGTCTGAGAAAGCAGAGAAGAGCTACCGCTACTGGGAAGGCGACTCGCTCGACTACAGCATCACCATGAGCAGCAAGCCTCTGGAACTGCTCAGTTTCAAGAGCTACAAGGACAAGCAAATGGGAGGAATCGTCAGCCTTACCCATACCTACATGAGGCCTGCCAAGTATGAAACTGCCCCATACGATGCCACGCCTATTCAAGCAGTCCTTCAGAAGTTCCTCAAAGAGCAGAAGGACGTGAAAACACAAGACGTCTGCTACGAATGGGACGAGGGCGTGCCCTTCACTGACTTCAAGAACGAACAGCTCGACCTTCGATACAAAGGCATTGGTACAGACTCATTGGCTGCGGCAAAGATTACAGGCACACTTTACATTGTCACCATCAAGGGCGAAGGGCGCAGCGATGAACTGTCGGCAGAACTTAACAAGCGCATGACGGCACTGATTACTGAACGACCCATCAAGGGAGCATACTTGTCGTCGTTCTATCCCGGAGGGAAGTGGAAGTTTTATTATATGCAAGCCTTCAGAATCTTTGACAGGCAAAGACGTCGGAAACTTTATGACCTAAAAGTTCAAGTGTTAGGCGACAAGCTCTATATCCTTGAACTCAATTCTGCCGATGCTCCACGTTCTGCCGTCCCATGCAACTGGTGGGCTGTGTCGCGAATCCACAACGACAAGGTCTTCTGGATGAACCTGAGCCGGTAGATCAGAAACAGCCCAGCAGAGTATCAGAAAACATAGCGTGCCTATTTCACAAACTTAACGTGTTAAATTTAAAATATGACGTGCTTAGTTGGCCAACTAGGCACGCGTTGTTTTTTCACAAAGCCTGCCTGAACGAAAATTTATGAATTGCTAATTATGAATTATGAATAATAATTCGTAACTTTGCACCCGCAATAAAGGAAAAGACAAACATAAAAAAATAGAATTATGGCAAAGAAAGCTCTTTTGATGATTCTCGACGGCTGGGGCATCGGTGCTCATGGCAAGGGAGATGTCATCTTCAACACACCGACTCCAAACCTCGACAAACTGAATGCAACCTATCCTCACAGCCAACTCTTGGCAAGCGGTGAGAACGTCGGTCTGCCCGATGGACAGATGGGTAACTCGGAGGTCGGTCACCTCAACATCGGTGCCGGTCGCATCGTCTATCAGGACCTTGTGAAAATTAACCGCGCTTGTGCCGACGGCAGCATCATGAAGAACCCCGAAATCGTTAGCGCTTACGAGTACGCTAAGGCTAACGGCAAGAACGTCCACCTGATGGGTCTGACCTCGAACGGCGGCGTACACAGTTCGCTCGACCACCTCTTCAAACTCGTCGAGATTGGTAAGGAATACGGCGTAAAGCAGACGTTCGTGCATTGCTTTATGGACGGTCGCGACACCGACCCGAAGAGTGGCATCGGCTTCATCCAGCAGCTCATCGACAAGTGCAACGAGGCAGGCAACGCCAAGATTGCCAGCATCATCGGTCGCTTCTATGCAATGGACCGCGACAAGCGCTGGGAACGCGTGAAGATTGCCTACGACTTGCTCGTCAGCGGTGAGGGCAAACAGGCAAAGGACCTCATCGAGGCTATGCAGGAAAGTTACGACGAAGGTGTCACCGACGAGTTCATCAAGCCCATCAACAACTGCCTGGTGGACGGCACAATCAAGGAAGGCGACGTCGTCATCTTCTTCAACTACCGCAACGACCGCGCCAAGGAGCTCACCATCGTGCTGACGCAGCAGGACATGATCGAGCAGGGCATGAAGACCATCCCCGGCTTGCAGTACTACTGTATGACGCCCTACGACGCAAGCTTCACCGGTGTGCACATCCTCTTCCCGAAGGAGAATGTCGAGAACACCCTCGGCGAATACATCAGCAGCAAAGGCTTGAAGCAACTCCACACAGCCGAGACAGAGAAGTACGCACACGTCACCTTCTTCTTCAACGGCGGCAGAGAAGCTCCCTACGAAGGCGAGGAGCGCATCCTCGTCGCTAGTCCGAAGGTTGCGACCTACGACCTCAAGCCCGAGATGAGCGCCTACGAAGTGAAGGACAAACTGGTGGAAGCCATCAAGCAGGACAAGTACGACTTCATCGTGGTGAACTTCGCGAACGGCGACATGGTGGGTCATACTGGCGTTTACGAAGCCATCGAGGCCGCCGTGAAAGCCGTCGACAAGTGCGTCGGCGAGGTTATCGAGGCAGCTAAGGCTACTGGCTACGAAGCCATCATCATCGCCGACCACGGCAACGCCGACAATGCCATCAACCCCGACGGCACACCCAACACCGCTCACTCCCTCAACCCCGTGCCCTTCATCTACATCACCGACCGCCAGGACGTCACCGTAGAGAACGGCGTATTGGCCGACGTGGCTCCCAGCATCCTGCACATCATGGGACTCGAGCAGCCGAAGGAAATGACAGGCAAGTGCCTCATCAAGTAGCCTCTCCTAAATCCTCTCCTAGGAAAGAACTTAAACTAACTATGGACGTCAAGATAGAGCCTTCCTGGAAGCAGCAATTGGCCGAAGAGTTCAGCAAGCCTTACTTCGCAGAACTGACGCAGTTCGTGCGGCAGGAATACGCTTCGGGTACCTGCTACCCACCTGGTCGGCTCATCTTCAACGCCTTCGATACGACGCCATTCAATCAGGTTCGCGTCGTCATCCTCGGTCAAGACCCCTATCACGGCCCCGGGCAAGCGCACGGACTATGCTTCAGCGTGAACGACGGCATACCTTTCCCGCCCTCACTCCAGAATATCTTCAAGGAGATACAGGCCGAGACAGGAGCACCCATCCCGCAGAGCGGCAACCTGACACGTTGGGCACAGCAGGGCGTCTTCCTGCTCAACACCTGCCTCACAGTCAGGGAACACCAGGCTTTCAGCCATAGTGGAAAGGGATGGGAAACCTTCACGGATGCAGCCATTTCAGCCCTCAGCAGAGGTCGGGACAATCTTGTCTTCATGCTTTGGGGCGCTCCGGCAGGACGGAAGGCTGCCCTCATCGACCAGAGCCGCCACCTTGTCCTGATGAGTGCACATCCCAGTCCATTGAGCGCGATGCGTGGCTTCATGGGCAACGGGCATTTCCTTAAGTGCAACGAATACCTCACGCAGCATGGGCAAAGGCCAATCGTTTGGTAACCTCATTGAGGTGGGCGACGTCATCCTGCACTCGGATATCCTGACGGAGTATTTCTGCTGCGACATCGAACGCTGCCACGGACGCTGCTGCGAAGAGGGAGATGCGGGAGCGCCCGTCACGTTGGATGAGATAGGAGACATTGAGGAACAACTCGACGACCTGTGGCCGAGGCTTTCGGCTGGCGCTCAGGCAGTCATCGACAAGCAAGGCGTTGCTTATCCTGACCCTGAAGGCGAACTCGTGACGAGCATCGTGTGCGGCGGCAACTGCGCCTTCAGGGGTCCGCAAGGCTGCCTCCTCAAGCAGAAGCCCATCAGTTGCCACCTATATCCTATCCGCGAGAAGAAGCTCGGACCGCTGACTGGACTGAACTATCACCGTTGGAACATCTGCGAGGATGCCATCCGTCTCGGCACAGAACGCGGCATCCGTCTCTACCAGTTCCTGCGCGAACCACTCATCCGACGCTTCGGAAAAGAATGGTACGACGAACTCTGCAAGACAGCAAACGAACTCAAAAGACAAGGACTACTATAACTAACAATTATCATGAAACGTTTCATTTTTGCCCATTTCATCGCAATTTTTTGCCTTTGCACCAATGCACAAACGAGTCTTGGCTGGGGCAGCATCGACGTGCGTTACTCCAAATCAGAGATGCCGGCACAGACCTCGAAGAAGTCGCCGCTGCTGCGTGCGTGGCGTGGCGAAAGAGTATCAGCACAAGCCGTGCTCACCACACAAAACGAGCTGCAGGACGTCTCCATTGCCGTCAGCGACTTAAAGAACGGACGGAGCATCATACCTGCTGCCGCCGTGAAGAAATATTTCGTGCGCGAAGTGATGGCCGAACCTTTCTACAACAAGAAGGATTCGATGATGGTCAGCGACCGCCTCGATCCTGTCAAGACGACACAGGTGGAAGCAAGAACGACGTTACCCCTTTGGCTCGACATCCACGTGCCAGCCGAAGTGAAAGCCGGCACCTACAGCGGCACCATGACTGTAACGGCCGACGGTAAAAAGTTGTCGCTGCCCTTGCAGGTACAGGTTGCCGACCGCGTGCTACCAGAACCAAGAGAATGGCGTTTCCACCTCGACCTCTGGCAGAATCCTTACGCCGTTGCTCGCATCTTTGACGTGCCGCTCTGGAGCAAGGAGCACTTCGACCGGATGCGTCCGCTCATGCAACTACTCGCGGCTGCCGGGCAGAAAGTTATCACTTGCTCCGTCATCAGCCATCCTTGGAACGGCCAAACCTACGACCCGTTCGAGAGCATGATAGCCAAGATGAAACAACTCGACGGCAGTTGGCGCTACGACTACACCGTGTTCGACCGCTGGGTAGAGTTCATGATGTCGTGCGGAATCACGGAGCAAATCGACTGCTACACGCTCGTTCCCTGGCACTACCGTTTCGACTATTACGACTGCGCAACGAACAGTGTGAAGGAGCTCGCCTGCCGTCCCGGAGAGCAGAAATACCACGATTTCATCGTGCCTTTCCTTCGCGACTTCAGTCGTCACCTTAGGGAGAAGGGTTGGTTTCAGCGCACGCACATCGCCATGGACGAACGCCCAAAGGATCAGATGGAAGCTGCTTGGCAGACGATACAGGATGCCGACCCCGAGTTCAAAATTGAAGGAGCCGCAAACTACAGCGTTGACAGTGAGGCAGCCGACCGCGTGGACGACATCAGCGTCGCTTTCCAATACGACCTCATCAAGGGCGAGGGCTTGAGAAGACGCACGGCGAAGGGACAGAAGATTACCTTCTACACCTGCTGCGGACCGGAACGCCCCAACACCTTCACCTTCTCGCCGCCAGCAGAGTCCGCTTACCTCGGCCTGCACGCCGCTGCCTGCGGCTACGACGGCTATTTGCGTTGGGCTTACAACAGCTGGCCGAAGCAGCCGAATGAAGACAGCCGTTTCGGAAACTGGCCTGCCGGCGACACCTATCTCGTCTATCCCGAGGGCAGCAGCATCCGCTTCGAGCGCCTCGTGGAAGGCATTCAGGCGTACGAGAAAATCCGCCTGCTCCGTCCTGAGCTCAATCTCAAGGGCGCCAAGGACCTCGACGAGATGCTCCGCTACTTCGCGTCCAATAAATACGAGAAGGACGTAGACCCCGTTGCACTGCTTCAGCGGATGAACGACCTCCTCTGGAAATTGAGCAAATAAAACGCCGCACGCGAGGATTGCAATCCCCGCACGCGGCGTTGCCCTTCCCCGCACGCGGAAATTAAATCGCCGCTTGCGGGGATTTTTTTGCCCTCTGGCGAATCGGCCTTCGCTCAACAAAAAAAAGAAAAACACCGGTTTTTCTTTTGTATTGTCCTCACTTATTCGTACCTTTGCAGCGAAAAGAAAAAACATCGTCATGAGAACATCATTTTTGGATAACAAATGGATGCGTGCAGCAGTGCCTGCGTTGCTAATCCACGCCTGCATCGGTAGTGTTTATTGCTGGTCGCTCCTGAAGGGCGACATCGCGACAGAGGTGGGTTGCTCGGTCAAGGAAATCGAGTTTGCCTTCTCACTCGCCATCTTTTTCCTCGGCATGTCGGCAGCTTTCGGCGGCAGGTTCGTCGAAAAGAACGTTACGGCGGCTTCGGTCGTCTCCTGTCTTTGCTTCAGCACCGGCCTGCTGCTGACCGTCTTCTCTATTTATTCGAAATCGGTGCTTGGCATCATGCTGAGCTACGGCTGCCTGATGGGCATCGGCTTGGGCATCGGTTATCTATCGCCCGTCAAGACGCTGATGCTGTGGTTCAAGGAGCATAAGGGCCTCGCTACGGGCATTGCCATCAGCGGCTTCGGCCTGTCAAAAGTCATCTTCTCGCCCTATATCGAGTGGTGCACGGCAAAATACGATATCAGCACAACGCTCGTTTCGATGTCCGTCATCAGTATCTTCTCGATGCTCACGGCTGCCTGGCTCATCAAGAAGCCTGCGGACTGGGTGGAGCCGAAGGTCAAGTGGAAGCTCAAGGACTACTGGCAGGTTCACAAGAACGGCACGTTCCTGAAGATTTGGTTCGTCTTCTATATCAACATCACTTGCGGCCTCGCGCTCATCGCCTTCGAGAAGAACATCGCCCAGACCGTCGGCATCGCTGCCGTCATGATTGGGCTGCTCTCCTCGCTCACTGCTTTCTTCAACACGGCAGGCCGCTTCGGCTACTCCACCGTGTCCGACTATACCGAGAACAAGCAAACAATCTATAAGATACTGCTCTCCTCGTCGGTGCTCGTCATGCTCTTGGGCTTCGCCTTCGGCAGCAGCGTCGCCATCGTAGTTGTGATGCTCTGCGTCATCAACGCAGGCTACGGCGGTGGCTTCTCGACGTTGCCAACCTTGTTGCAAAGCAAGTTCGGCATGGAGAAAATCAGCACGATTCATGGCCTTGCGCTGAGTGCCTGGGCTTGGGCAGGCTTGAGCGGCAACCAGCTCTCGAACCTCATCATCAACCAGTGGCAAAAGCCCTACGAGTACCTCTACGTCGTGCTCGCCGTGCTCTATCTCATCGCTCTAGCGCTTACCTTCGCTATTCCCAAGAACAAGGAAGCCATCGACTACGAAGAAGAGCAACAGGAGTTCTCGAAGCTCGACCCGTCGTTCATCGAGTAACAGAATGGCAAATCGGCATAAGGTTTACTTAGTCAAACGGCTGCTGCTGGGAAAAAGCTTCTTGGCAGTCTGCCTTTTTGGCTTCATCTTCTCCGTCCGTCCGTTGAACAAGGTGGAGCTCAACCACGAGCTCATCCACGCAGCACAGCAGCGCGAACTCCTCTACCTGCCCTTCTTCATCTGGTACGGCATCGAGTGGCTCGTCCTCTTCATTAAGTATAGGGATAGCATGAAAGCTTACAAGCACCTCCGCTTCGAACAGGAAGCCTATCGCCACCAAAGCGACCTCTCTTATTTAGAAAAGAGGAAGCACTATCATTATATGAAGGGGTAGGCAAAGGTATTATAATACTTTAGCCGAGGAGGCAGTCCAGTATGCAACCAAGCCACGACTGTCTTTTCCTTTTCTATTCTTTGTGTGATAAAATCAGATACTATTTTTTCAGTAACCATCAATTTTGTGGCTCCAGTATTGGTGTGGTATTGCATTTTTCTCTAACTTTGCAGTGGAATTATTAACCTTCTATCATTACTAATAACTATGACATTCATTTCTCTTAAACGATTGTTTATGGGCTTGGCCTTGCTGACTTCTCTGTCGGCAAGCGCACAAGAGTTTGATTCCGAGTTGCAGTTGAGCAGCGATGTCGTGTATTGGTACCGCATCTGCAGCGCCGTGCCCGGTATGGAGGGGTATGCCATGACGGACCTCAACGGAGAAGTCGAAGGCGAAGACCACGAAGATGCGCTGAGGATGGGGGTGTACCTGTTGCCGACAGAGACGGAGGATTACCGCTCGCAGTGGAAGTTGACGGCAGGCGAGGACGGCAAGGTCGTCATCACCAACCGCGCCACTGGTTTCCAGATCAGCAACACCTCGCAGAGCGTCGGCGACCACAACCTGACATGGCTCACCGCTTCAGGCGCTCCGGGCTTCACCGTCACGTCCCTCGGCGACTATGCCTTTAAGCTTGAGAGCGTGGAGGACGACGGTGTGAACCGCTGTCTCGCCCTCGCGGACCGGTCCGCCGAAGCCATCACCTATCCCGAGGCCGGCGAAAGCACCTCCGCCATCGGCTGGAAGTTCTTCCCCGTGGAAATCGACACAGGCATCGGCACGATGCAGGCCGGACGCATGGTCGTCCAGGTGATGAAGGGCCGCATCTTCGTGAAAGGCTGCCCTGAATGGCAACTGTTCAACGCTTCGGGCGAGGAAATGCCGCGCACCGTCGCTCTGCCGACAGGCGTCTATTTGGTCAAGATGGGGCAGAAGTCCATTAAAGTCCTCATTCCATAACAAAGATGATTGTTGAACAACTAAAGATAACGACTATGAAAAAGCATATTCTCCTTTTCTTCCTTGCTGCTCTGTGGATGTCCCAGATGCAGGCACAGAATTATATCGTCACATCGCTGGCAACACCTGAAGCCGCAACCTTCTCGTCGAACCGGATTGTGAACGGCACCATTACCCTTCCCTTCGCGGCAACGACAGAGGCCATTCAGATTGAGACTAATCAGAATGCCGCAACCGTCAGCAGCAATGAAAACTGGTGCGAAGCAAGCTATGCAAATGGGACACTCACCCTCACCGTCACCGAGAACATCGGCGAGGATGCCCGCACCGCAGAACTCTCTGTTCGCAGCAAGGACTTCCATCCACTCATCCTCACCGTCAAGCAGGAAGCACGACTCGTTTTTGCCGTCATCTCCGACACACACGTTGGCAATAACTACGGCGGAGAATACAACGTTAAGGTTCCACGCACACTGCAGAACCTGACAAGCAAAGGCAAGCTCGATGCCCTGGCCGTGGTGGGCGACCTCACCGACAACGGCACGCCTGCCCAATACACCGAGTTCGTGCAGTTCTTCGGTGACAGCCAGAACTTCCTCAACCCCGTCGACAACTTCCTCTTCATGATGGGCAACCACGACAACTATCCCAGCGACAACCAGGGACAGACGAACTACAAGAGCGGCCTGAAGAAGTTCAACGGCAACAGACTTTATCCTCTCGATCAGTACGTCCTCATCAAGGGCTATCCCTTCATCACGATAAGCGTTCGCGGTGGCGCCAACAACGACGACAACAGCGCCAACGGCGCAGTATCTTACCCGAGCACTGTCCTGACAACCGTAAAGCGCTATCTGAAGAAAGCCGCTGAGGATGCACCAGGCAAGCCAATCTTCGTCTTTGCCCACGTAGCTCCCCGCAACACCTGCTACAGCACTTGGGGCGACCTCGAAGGCGCAGCCTGGGCAATGTGGCGGCTGAACTCGCTCCTCAATGAATACCCGCAAGTCGTGGCTTTCTGCGGACACAGTCACTATCCCCTCGGCGACCCGCGCAGCATTCATCAGGGCGCGAACCCCAACAGCGCAAACATGAACTACTACACCGTTATCAATACGGCCAGTGTAACATACTCGGAAATCAATCCGGGCGCAGTGGCTGCAGGCATTCACCCCGAAGGCTTCAAGCAAGTGACCGAGGGCCTGATCATCGAGGAACAGCCCAATGGCGACCTCGAAGTGCGCCGCTACGATACTTATCGCGATGTGGAAATCGATCCCGAACACCGCTGGGTGCTGAAGGCCCCGTTCGACGGTAGCGCGTTCCAGTATGCAGACATTCGCGACAAGGACGACAATCCCAACAACGTACCGCTGCGCACGGGTTGGCCCGCTCCTGCATTTTACAAGAGCGCAGAACTGATGCTGGATGTTTATCCAAACGAAGTGAAGATAACCTTCCCGCAAGCCACCGACAACGAGTGCGTTTTCCGCTATAAGGTTCGCATCCTTAACGGCGAGACAGAAGTTCAAAGTGCTTTCGTCTTCTCGCAGTTCTACCTTACAACAGACATGCCTCAGACGCTCTCCTACACCGTCGATGGCCTGGCTGCAGGCACGAAGTACACGGCCGAGGTCATTGCCTATGACTCTTGGGACAACCAATCCGTGCCTCTCTCAGCCACCTTCACCACGCCTACCGATGATGCTCCCGTTCCCGAGCCTGTCGGTTGGTGGACGTTCGACAATCCTGACAACCTGCTGGAAGGCACTGGTGTTGCCACTCTTCAGGGTGCTCTCCATAGCGCAGGCAATGTCGAACCAGTCGAAGGACCTGCCTTTGCGTACATTAATCCTGTAGATGGTCCGTCGATGAGCGACAGAGCCGCCTCTGTGCCCGTAGGCTCCAGCCTGCTCATGAACACCAACCTCAACACCAACAAACTCTCCACCTACACGTGGCTCATGGACATCCATCTGCCTCAAATCAGCGGCTACACCTCTCTCTTCCAGAACGACCTCACGAACACGAAGGACGCCAGTCTCTTCGTCTATAACGGCACCATAGGTAAGGGCGCTGCCGACCTTGGCTACCACGGCATGATCACCTCGACTGGATGGCATCGCATAGTCTTTGCTGTTCGCGACAACAAGGCAAAGCTCTACATAGACGGCACCCTTGTCAGCCAAAGCACATCTGCCAGCGAGTTGAACTGGCAGCTGAGCACTGGTGCCCTCTTCTTCGCAGACCAAGACGGTGAAGAGCACACGATTGAGATTGCCGACCTGCGTTTCTGGGACAAGATGCTGACGACCACTCAGGTTGCTGAACTGGGAAAGGTTGAGACAAGCGGCGAGCCTGTCGAGGTCACCATACCCGAGGCTTTGGGTGTTTGGACGTTCGACAATCCCAATGACCTGCTGGCAGGCACAGGTACGGCTACGCTGGCGAGCACCGAGCACGCCACAGACGGCTCGGGCGGCGTGCATGTCTATGCCGACCCCATCCCCGCTTCCTGGATCACTGAAGGACCTGCAGAAGGCAATGGAGCCATCCTCGTCCCATTCGGTTCCAGCCTGCTCATGAACGCCAACCTCGGCACAAGCGAGATAGGAACCTACTCCATCCTTTGGGACGTGAAGGCGGCAGACATCTCCAGCTACATCCCACTCCTGCAGAACAGCCTCACCAACAGTAAGGACGGCAGCCTCTTCCTTAACAAGAACAAGGTGGGACTCGGCGGCTCGCTCGGCTACAACGGCACTATCAACAACAACCAGTGGTATCGTATCGTCTTCGTCGTGGAAGCACCGAACAGGGCGACCCTCTACGTGGACGGCTCTCAGGTAAGCTCCTGCGAGCACAACAACGCCTACAACCTGCACTGGAAGCTTACCACCGGCGCACTCTTCTTTGCCGACAACGATGGCGAAGAGAAAGCCATCGCCACGTCCGAGATTCGTTTCTGGAACGTGCCTCTCACCAACCAGCAGGCAGCCAAACTGGGCGGCGTACCGACCGAATAAAGAAAACTGCAGATACAAAGAAAGCCTTCCCGCTGGCAAGCAGGAAGGCTTTCTTATTCCAAGTCCATAAACATGGCGTGCCGAGTTGGCAAACATGGCACGTCGAATCAACAAACTCGGCACGTCGAATTGACAAACTCGGCACGTCGAATTGACAAACTCGGCGTGCCGCTTTTTTAACATTACCCATTGTCGTAGTATTTGGAGATTACGCGGAAAAGATGTGATTTTACAGGGAATTGCTCTATCTGCCCCTCTTCGTCTGGTACGGCATCGGGTGGTTCGTCCTACTCCCGAAATACAGAGACCGCATGACGGCCTACCGCCACCAGCACGACCCCACGTATCTGGAAAAGAGAAAGCACTACCACTATCTGACGTAAAAACACATTGCTTAAATCACAAGCTTATGCAATTCATGGGTGGCATTGTTTACTAACACAATCCATATTTTTGTTTTTGTATGATTGTGAACAGCCAAGTGACCTCTTATTTTCTTATTTCCTTGTTCTCCTCTGACTTTGGCTTCTTGTTCAAGCGCCAGGTGACGTGGAAGAGAGCGTAGGAGGGCAGGACGTTGTAGAAGGTCTCGGTGCGGCCTTGCGCGTTGATGGTGTGGCGAACGTTGGAGAGCTGGCCGAGCATGTCGAAGCCGTCGAGCTGAAGGAGCAGGTTGCCATGCATGAGTCGCTTTGTGATGCGGGCGTTCCAGACGAGTTCGTTGGTGTTCATCGTCGCGTCGCTGTAGCCTCTGCGCGAGTACATGGTCAGGTCGGTGGCGAACTGGAAGTTCCATGGCAACTCAATCTGTCCGGCGAGACTGTAGTCGAAGTCGAAGACGTTGATTCGCGTGAAGTCAGCCCGAGCGCTGGTGGAACGCTGATAGTGAAGGTCGCCTTTTGCCGTGAAGTCGAGCTTGTCGGTAGGCTTCCACGAGAGAGAAAGCTCATCGTCGAAGTAGTTGGAGGCCACGACGCTTCGGGCATTGTTCATCAAATCGACGCTGTGACTGTGTCTGTGGGTAAACGACTGTTTGAGGCGCAGACGCTCTTTGTGGTCGAGCGGGAAGTCAACGCCGGCAGAAGCATTGGTGTTCCAGTTGCCGTCGATGTTCTGCGGCGTACTTGTCCGCACGCCTGTCTGCTTGTCGTAGAGCACGGATGTGGCAACAGCATCTTGTGTGGCATCGAAGTTGAACGAGGCATTGACCAAGGTGCGACGCAGCTTCTCGCGGTAGTTGCCGTAGATGCTGTGGCTGCGCGAAGGGCGAAGGTCTGGGTTGCCGAGCTGGATGTTGAGCGGGTCGCTATCGGTGCGGATATTGAGCAGGCTGCGCATGGATGGTTGCGAGACGTTCGTCTGATAGCCACCCCATATGTTCCGGTTGGTTTTATGATGGGAGTGAGAGAAGTACAGGCTTGCCGACAGACTGGTGGTGCGGCGGCTCATTGTGGTATCAACCTGCGAGCCTTGCCAATAGTCGAGCGTCTCATGGATGATGGGCAACGAGAGGCTGGCGTTGAGGCTATTATGTGTCCCTGTTGAGTCGCTGTAATGGTAGAAGCCGTAGCCTATGGTAGGTGCGTTGTTGACGGTCTTGCTGTGCGAGCGCTGGCTATTGTCGGCATCGAGTGTCCGCAGCATTTCCTCTGTCGAAGGCAACGTGCCGAGAGGATGCAGCTCTGTGTTCGCCCATTCCTCCATCTGGTTCAGCAGGTAGAGACTTCGGTTGCTTTCATTATTATTATAAGAGACTCTATTGGAGAACTCAATGCTGTGGTTGTGTTTCTGGTCGAGGGCGAAAGACAGTTCGGGAATAAAACCGAAGTTGTGCGTGCGGTCGATGTTGGGACGATAACGGTTCCTGAAGTCGGATGCCGCCTCAGTCTTTGGGTAATCCAGCAGGTAATGCTCGAAGACGTCCTCGTATCTGTCGCGGAAGGAGTAACTGTAGTTGATGAAGAGGTTAATGTAGTCGTTGTGGGCAGGACTGACGTTGAAGAAGCCATAGTCGTTAATGTTGATGTGGCGACCCGTGCCTTGTCGACGCGAGATGTCGCGGTTGAGGGCATAGCGTCGCAGCAGGTTTCCCGCGTATGGCGTCATCAGGCTGTCCATCCATGCTTTGCCCCAGCCCTCGGCCACGTCCTCTGCCAGCGTCGCACTCGCGGAGTTGGAGTAGTTCGACCAATGCAGGTATTCCAGCGAGACGCTGTTGTCGAGGTATATGTCCTTGAAGGTTTCCCACAATAAGCCAGACTTTCGCAGACGTATAGAGTGGTCTGTGTTCAGACGAGCGTCGTAGCTGCGGCGCGTGAAGAACGAGCGACCGTAGGTGTTGCCGCCCTCGAGGAAGGTCTCGCTCGCGGTGTGGTTGGCCTCTTTGCTGTCGGAGTAGGTTCCCTTGATGCTGCCCTGATAGCGGAAGTCCTCGCCTTTCTCGTAAAGGCCATTGGCTCCCAAGGTGTAGCTCGTGGTGATTCCCCGTTCCTGTCTCAGTGGCGACCACTCGCCCTTCTCGCCTGGCGTGCGGTAGTCACTCAGGTTGTTGACGTTGGCGAAGAGTGCGATGCGCGAGTTCGTGGAGTAGCGCATGGCAAAGGCTCGGCCGAGGAAGGGTGGGGCTTTCGTCGTCTCTCCGAAGTCCTCCTGACTGCCGAAGCGTTTGCCTATGCCGCCTTCCGCATTCGCGAGCCATGCCGTGTTGTAGTCGCGCTTCAGTCGCACGTCCATCACCATCTCTTTCTGTGTCGTCTTCTCGCGAATGGTGCCCTTCACGTTGTCGGGTGTCCGTTCGTAGCTTCGGATGTCCTTCACCATGTATGACGGCATGTTGTCAAGGAGCAGCTCGCGGTCGCTGTCGAAGAAGTCCTTGCCGTTGAGCAGCAAGGCATCCACTTTGCGGCCGTTCACGGTTATCTCTCCGCCGCCATGAAGCTCCACGCCCGGCAGCTTCTTGATGAGTGCGTCGAGCATCGAGCCTTCTGCCATCGAGAAGGCATCCGCATCATAGACCAGCGTGTCGCCGTCCATGTAGAACTTCAGCTTAGTGGCCTTCACCACAAGCTCGTCCATGATGGTGGTGGAATCACCGTCCAACATGAGGCTTTGCTGCTTTGCCTTCGGTGCTCGATGCAGGTAGATGGGCTTCAGTTCGCGGTAGGTTTCGCGTTTGTACATCTTCTGGATGTCGAAGGGAGTAAAGCGTGTCTGGTAGCCCTTTGCTTCGAGGCGCAACAGGTACTTGCCCGCCTCCTTGACAGTTGCATCGACATAAGTGTGGAGTTTGTCGTCGTATTTATAGCTCTGCACGTGAACAGTATCGACGAAACTGCTGTCGGCAGCACGGAGGAGTGTCGCCTTCAGGCTGTCAATGCCGTCGTGCGTCAAGTGGTCAGCAACTGTGGCATAGACGTTAAGTTCCCGCTTCTTCGTCTTTGTCGAGTCTGTCTGGCCGTAAGCCGAAAGGCAAAGCAAGCCGACCGCAAATGAGATGAGTGCTTTCTTCATATACTATCCTTATCTATATATAAAACGCACAAAGGGGCAAAATGTTGACAGAAATGGGCGATGATTTAAGTATTTTTAGGATAAAACCGCACGTTTTATAGCTTATTGGGTTATCCCATGCCATAGAAAAGCTCCCGCATCTCACGACGAAGGAGCTTCGTGGCGCCATTTTATTAACTTCTAAAAACCGAGGCAAAATTACAGTTAAAGAGCCAAACGACCAAATAAATCTTGTTTCATTTTGTTTCATGAAACACATTGAAACAAATAATTGGCTTCTTTTCCCGAAATTCTTTGTATTTTTGCAGCATATTAACAAACAACAGAGGTAAAATGAAAGCTAAAAAATTTGTTTGCTTGCTCGCTATTTTGCTGATGGCATCTTGCTCCAATGACGGCATCATAGAGAAGATGGAGCAGATAAAGACTGTGGGGAACCACGACCCGGAACTGGCATTGACGATGCTCGATTCGTTGGAACTCGACATCCGCGACGGGGGCGAGTACGTCAGGAACAAGTACGACTTGCTACGCATCAGGCTCCACGACAAGGCCAACCATTTGCCAAGCTCCGACATCATGATAAAGGGGCTGGCAGGAGGTCTATTACTATGCCGGTAGCACATATCGCGACCTTCAGGACACGCCCAGCGCCCTGGAGAACTTTTTCAAGTCGCTTGACTTTGCCCTTGACCACCCGAAGGAGTGCGACCCCATCATGCTTAGGAACACTTACTCTAACCTTCATTACCTTTTTTATATGGTGAAGGATTATCCTGATGCGCAGGAATATGGACTCAAGGAACTGGAGAGCTGCAGGCAGACAAAGAGCGATGTAGTGTTGCCGTTCAATCACATTGCGGCTACGTACATCGATATGGATAGTATGCGACTGGCAGAGGCGGCAAGGAAGTGTATGTCGCTGATGGAAAGCAATCCACTGGAAAATGGCGATTACTGTACCTGTATGACCTACGCATTCTACTATGAGGCATTGGGCAAGAAAGATTCTGCTGCCATCTATTGCAAGAAGGTTCTCGAGGACGCAAAGGACACGCTCTATATGTATGATGCGGCAAAACATCTTTTCACCTATTACGATGAATTGGGCGACGAGCACAATGCCGCCCGCTATGCCAAAGCATACATGGACATGAGTTCTGCGATGGACTTCGGCAGGCGTCAGGAATTGTCTGCTACGGTCAACAACCAGTACAAGTATCACCTTGACAAGAAGAAGGAGCAGGATTTGAAGGACGAAAAGAAGCAGTACAAGAACATGTTTTTTATTGTCTGTCTCGCTGCTTTGTTGTTGGTTTGTCTCGGCTTCATCTACCATATTTGGAAGAGGAATAGACATCTGAAGGAAGTCGTTGCACTTTTGGAAGAGAATAAAGCGA